>JAJFGG010000006.1 GCA_021776235.1 Alphaproteobacteria bacterium
GATCATGCTGAGACCAAGGCCGCTGCCCTTGCCCACATCCTTGGTGGTGAAGAAGGGCTCGAACGCCTGCGCGATGACCTCCGGCGGCATGCCCGTTCCGGTATCGCTGATCGCCAAAAGCACATACTGGCCCGGCACCACATCTTCTTCCGCGGCGCCATAAGCATCGTCAAGACGGGCGTTCGAGGTCTCGATGGTCAACCGCCCCCCATTCGGCATGGCGTCGCGGGCATTGATCGCGAGATTGAGAATGGCGCTTTCCAGTTGCCCGCGGTCAACTTCACATTGCCAAAGGCCGGCGCCGCCGGCCAACTCAATCTCGATGGTTTCGCCCAGGGCGCGACGCAGCAGATCCTGCATGCTCCTGAGCAGCTGGTTGACGTCGATGGAAACCGGCTGCAAGGGCTGCCGGCGCGAGAAGGCCAAAAGCCGATGGGTCAGGTCGGCGCCACGCTCGGTGGCCGCCAGAGCGCGGGCCGCGAAGTCAAAAATTCTGCTGTCGCGCTCGGTCCTCTCAAGCAACAGTTCCAGATTGCCCATGATGATGGCCAGCAGGTTATTGAAATCGTGCGCCACGCCGCCGGTGAGTTGACCGACGGCCTCCATTTTTTGCGCCTGGCGCAGCTGTTCCTCCAACCGCAGGCGCTCGGTCACATCCTGAAAGCTGCCCAGGATTGCATTCTCGCCGGCATAGTTGACGCGTTGCAGGGAATGCATGGTCGAAATACGCGCACCGTCGGCACGCCGCATTTCGAGCGGCGCCTCGGCGATAAAGCCTTCCGCTTCCAACAGCGCCGCCCGTCCGTCACGCTCGCCCGCCTGCCAGAAGAAATCCGAGATCTTGCGTTCCTTCAAAGCCTCCACCGGCAGGCCGAGCACGGAACTGACCTTGGGATTGGCGTATAATATCATACCATCGGCGAGCCGCGTAATGAGCAGGGAAACCGGCGAGCCTTCGGCGATGGCGCGAAAGTTCCGTTCGCTTTCGCGCAACGCTTCCTCGGCCTGCCGGCGTTCGGTGATATCCAGGATGATGGAAAGGACGGCCGGCTTGCCATACCAATCGACCCGCGCGCCCATGCCCAGCACGGTGATGATCGAGCCGTCCTTGCGCAGCATGTCGATCTCAAATGGCTCCGCCTTGCCGCCGGAGACCAGCCGCCGGGGCACCCGATCACGCAGACGTTCCTGCTCGTACGGCGGAAACACATCCAAGGTCCGTGGCAAAGCCATGACTTCATCCGGCGAGTCGTAGCCGAGTATTTCAGCGTAGGCATGATTGACGAAGTATCGTTGCGATTGGTCGAGGACCGACACGCCTTGAAGCGAGCTCTCAACCAGTTGCCGGAAATGGGTTTCGCTATCGCGCAACGCCTTTTGCGCCTGCTTGCTTGCCGTAATGTCGGTGCCGGTGCCACGGTAGCCGGCAAAGGTACCGTCAGCTGCAAAGACCGGCATGCCACTTATTCTGGCATAACGGCTGTCGCCGTCACGGACCGTGAAGGCAAATTCGAAATCCTTGAAGGGCCGGTGCGCCTCCAGGTCAGCAAAATGCGCGGACCATTTTTCGCCCTCCGCCACCAGATCGCTCGCATCTGCATATCGGGCACGGGTCGTGTCGATTTTGTCTTCTGGCTGAAAGCCGGTGATTTCGTAGTAACGCTCTGAATGATAGGTAAAGCGCAGGTTCGGGCCCATTTCCCAGAACCAGTCCGATGCCGCATCGGCGAAGTGCTTGAAGCGCAACTCGCTCTCACGCAGGGCCGCTTCCGAGCGCTCTATTTCGGCCACGGTCGATGCCAACCGGCGGCTCCAATTTACCATCAGGCGATAGCGCCAGACCGCGACCACAACGAGGACGGCGGCAAACAGGCCGATTATGGTCCAGAGCATGCGTTGGGCGGTCCAGAAAGGCTTCAACCTGCCGTACCATTTCACGTATATGCGCTGATACTCCGGGCTGCCGACGAAAGCTTTGGCCGTAGCGTTGAGTGCGGCCGCGAGTTCGGGTTGGCTTTTCTGGATGCGGATCGCGCGTTTTATTTCCAGCAACGGCCGGCCGGTCACTTTGATGCGGTCCTCAATGCCAATCTCCCGTGCCAAGCGCAACATTACGGGCTGGGGAAAGACCAGGGCGTCGTCGTGTCCTGCAAGCAGTTCGAACAATGCCGCGCGTAAATCCGAATGTATTGTCGTAGTGATCTCCCGGCGCGGCCGCAGAAGTTTCTCGCCCATGTTGTTCCTGACGACACCGACCCGGCGCCCGGCAAGGTCGGCCAGTCCGTTTATGCCGTGGCTGTCGTTGCGAACGAAAATGGAAATGACGAAAGTTTCGATTGGTAATGTGAACAGATATTCTGCCGCCCGGTCCGATGTAATGCCGCTGTTGGGAACAAGATCGGCCTCGCCCCTTGCCATCAACCCGTCAACGTCGGCGAAATTTTCCGCCACCTTGTAGGTGACCGTAACTCCCGCCCGCGCGGCGATCTCGTGCATGACATCGATCGCGAAGCCCACCGGTTTTCCGTCGTCATCGAGACTGTATTGCGGCGGCCACGACCGGGGAACCGCGGCAATGACCGTGCGTCCTTTCACGCTGGGTGGTTGCTTTCCGGCTTCCTGGGCCGCGGGCTGTGAGGCAAACAGGCCCGCAACGATCGCCAGAGCCAGGATGCCTGGTACCTGCAGCCACGTAAGGAATCTCGAACTAATTTCCACGGTTCCTCCATCCGTCAACGTCCGAAAGGTCCGCCGGCAACCAATCTAGAGCAAACTTGATCTAAATGTACTCACACTTTTCAAAATAGAGCAATTGAACCAACAGCTTAAGAAACCCTGGAAACTTTGATCAACTGGACCCGCTGTGCCCGGGGGTCAGCCTCAACGACAGGGCATGACTGTTTGCGGGACACGTCCGTTGAATTGTATCAGCATTTTGCCCGCCCCAATGACGCGGCGGACCGATGTCGGCATCCGCCTAGTTCAGGTCGCCGATGGACGGTGCTGATTTTTCGATTTCGGAGATGTAGTTAATACCCATGCGCATCTCGGACATAATGAAATCAGCCTTGGGAACCGGGCCGCCTTTACCACGGACAAATTTCTCTTCCCAGGCGTCCATTTTGACCATCAATCCGCACAAGACACCTCCGATGGTCACATAATGGGCCTCGATCATTTCCTTCATCTCCTGGAAAGAGGCGGCATTGATGTTGTCCCACAGGGTTTTCGAATTACGGTCAAAGCTCTCGAAACGCCCGGTGATGGATGACGTGATGTCGTTGAAGCGCAATTGCAGCATTTCGCAGGTTTCTCTGAAACGCGGAATTTGGCGGACTTGAAAGTTCTCGCCTAATTTTTCCAACTCATCAAGGAATTTGCTGACGCGGGGAATGATGCCATCCAGGGCGTCTTTGTAATAAGCCAGTGATAAGAAAATATCGCCGTATTCTTCCATGAAAACCGGTACTTCGGCCAATGGGATGCCGAGCTTGTCGGCAACCATTCTTAGCTTGTTGAGCGCTTCGCCTTTGTCCGGGCTTTTGAACATGGACAATAACTGTTCCATACTATCTATGTTGGTATCGGTTCCACCATAAATCTGCTGCATCAACGGTCGGGTGAATTCGGTCATGTAACTGGTCAATTCCTCGGCCTTGCGTTCCGAAAGCTGCAAGCCCGCCTGATCCGAGATGGAGATGCCCAGTCGGCGCAACTCAATGCGCAGGCTATAGACGTCATAGCTGTGCAGTCGTTCCATGTGCTCGAGGATGACCAGGTCAGCCTTGAATTCTGCGCTTGTTTCAAAGATTTTCGGCAGGTTCGCCACTTCCATCCGGCCGCTACCGGACTTGCCGGAATTGTACATCTCGATCATGCTTTGCATGTGGCCGTCCTTGACCATCTTCGCCCGCCCGAGGGATGGAAGGTTCATGGGCAGCAGAGCCAGTGGAAGGGTGTGCAGGGAGTCCCGATCACCGTCGTCCAGCGCCGGGGCGTCCGGCGCCGAATTCTGTGCATCTCCCAGGCTTTCCGGCGCGGCTTCATCTGTTGCTAAATCAGTTACCACGCTCTCACCTAAGATTTTGGAAACCCATGCCGTTCAAGTTTGAGCCTTCGAAACCAGACGTATGTAGTCGGGCGCGCCGGCTATTGGATTATCACCGCTAAGCCGTAAACTTTCTGTTACCATCAATCGCGGCGGCATCGCGATGTCGCCTTGTCTCGGTGCTGCGTGGTATCGGGACCGCCATCGAATAATGCAATGTTAGAGCAAACCGCTCTGGTGTTATCCGCCCAATGGTGTGGCACTGTGTGCGGGTTGCGAATCGGCGTTTAGAGCAATTTTCAATTTTTCGCGGTCGCTTGCACAACCTAAATATGACGCACTGCTGAACCCAGGACGCTAGCAAGCGGGACGAGGCCGGAGATACCATGTGAGTATGCTGCATCTGATCATTGTCGCCGTGGTCCAGGGCCTAACCGAATTTCTGCCCATCTCGTCCTCGGCCCATTTGATCCTGGTGCCCGTGGCCGGCGACTGGCCCGACCAGGGGCCGACCATCGATATCGCGGTGCATCTGGGCACCCTGGGCGCGGTGGTGCTGTATTTCCGCCGGGACGTGGCGGATATGCTGTTCGGAATGCTGGCCCTGTTGCGGGGACGCATTGATGCGCGTGCCCGGCTGTTTCTGCTGCTTGTCGTCGGCACACTGCCGGCCCTGGCGGTCGGCTACATTCTGGTCAGCCGCGGCTATCTTTTGCATTTACGGTCGCCGATGGTCATTGCCTGGGCCACGGTTTTATTCGGCCTGTTGTTATGGGTGGTGGACCGGATGTGTTTGCGGGTCAACCGCATGGCGCAATTGGGTTTCGGCAGTATGCTGTTGATCGGCGTAGCCCAGACCCTGGCGTTGATCCCCGGCACGTCGCGATCGGGCATTACCATCACGGCGGCCCGTGGCCTGGGCTATGAAAGGTCAGACGCGGCGCGAATTTCGTTGCTGTTGTCGATCCCGGTCATCCTGGCGGCCGCCAGCTATGCCAGCTTCGAAGTGATGCGGAAGGGACAGTTGGCCCTGGGTCTGGAAGCCTTGGTTGCTGCGGCTCTGGCCTTCGTTACCGCGTTATTGGCGGTGGCCTGGATGATGCGCTGGTTGCGTCATGCCTCCTACACCCCATTCGTCGTTTACCGACTGATTTTGGGGGCCGGACTATTGTATTGGGTCTACACCTGACTGCTTAGCGCGGCAGTGGTATTAGGCCTGTTCGGGGGACGGCAGGCGGCCGGCCTTGCGATAGCGGTACAAATAACTGGGCAGGACCGCATCCAGAGGTGTCGGCGTCACGCCAAGGTCCGCCAGACCCGGCTGTTCGCCGCTAACCACATTGTCCAGCTTCAACATCTCGACCTGGTCCATGGTCAAGATTTGCCAGGGCATGAGCTGCAGAAAGAAGGCATAGAACTTGGCAAGGGCGAATGGCAGGGGCAGCAACTGGCGTTTGCGACCGGTCTGTTCGCAGACCATGGCCATCAGCTCGGCCAGGCTCAGAACCTGAGGGCCACCAAGTTCATAGATGCCGCCCGTCGGCGCGCTCTCTTGCGCCAGGGCGGCAACAGCCTGTGCCACATCGCCGACATAGACCGGTTGCATGCGGCTATGGCCGCCACCCAGCACTGGCATGACGGGCGAAATCGTCGCCAGCCTGGCAAACAGATTGAAAAACTGGTCCTCGGGCCCAAAGATGGCCGAAGGCCGGACAATGGTCGCAGTGGGAAAGGCATCCCGCACGGCAGTCTCGCCCGCAGCTTTGCTGCGGCCATATTTGCTGTCCGCATCCGGCGCGGCGCCGATGGCCGAAACATGGATCAGGCGCCTTGCCCCCGCCGCATGGGCCGTGCGGGCCACGACCCCGGCGCCCGCCGCATGCACCGCCTGAAAACTCTGCGCCCCGCCGGGAAACATCACGGCAGCCAGATTGATTACAATATCGGCCCCCGCCACGGCGCGGGCGATGGAGGCTTCGTTGCGGATATTGGCCTGGATCGGTTGCACCTGGCCGACCTCACCCATGGGCTTGACGAAACTCGCCGCTTCCGGGTCCCGTACCGCCACGCGCACCTGCAACCCCTGTTGCGCCAAGCGTTTGACCAGATAGCGACCCACAAATCCGGCGCCGCCGACGACCGTTGCCTTATCCATTCTACATCGCCTTTTCTTCCACGGCCCAAAACGATGCGCGGCCGCACCGGGAACACTATGTCCGCGGCATCATAATACCCCCGCCCCGATTGCACCATCCCAACAGGCCCTGTTCGATCACCTAACCCGGCGCCATGGGAAAGCCGCCACAGGACCTCTTGCCGCGGGATTGTCCACCATATCGGCGACTGCCATGGCCTCCCTTGACAAGACCGGGCCTGGGCAGTATCGATGCCGCCCTGAGGCCCAGGTGGCGGAATTGGCAGACGCGCTAGCTTCAGGTGCTAGTGGGGGTAACCCCGTGGAAGTTCGAGTCTTCTCCTGGGCACCATTGCCGTAAAGGCTCCTGTTTTTGCGACAGGTTTACGCAATGGAACAAGACGGGCCATCTGCCGGGTCCCTTGATATCGGATCCTCTTACAATGGGGGCGTCGGCGCGCCATGGCGAACCACCTCTACAAGGGCGACCTGCCCGACGGCCTGTCGTTCGGGCGCATGGTTGCCATAGATTCCGAAACCATGGGTCTCGATCCCCACCGCGACCGTCTGTGTCTGATCCAACTGTCTGCCGGGGACGGTGATTGCCACCTGGTGCAATTTGCCCAGGGTGAGTATCAGGCGCCCAATTTGGCCGCCCTGTTGACCGATCCCGCGGTGACCAAGCTGTTTCATTACGCACGTTTCGATGTCGCCATGATCAAACGCTATTTAGACGTGGACTGTGCGCCGATTTATTGCACCAAGATCGCCTCGAAACTGGTGCGCACCTACACGGACCGCCACGGCCTGAAGGATCTGTGCCGCGAGCTTTTGGGTATTGATCTATCCAAGCAACAGCAGAGCTCGGATTGGGGGGCGGAACATCTGTCGCCGCAGCAATTGGCATACGCCGCCAATGATGTCCTGCACCTGCACCGCCTGCATGGCGTGCTACAGGACATGTTGGCCCGGGAAGGACGCGGCCATCTGGCCCGTGCCTGTTTCGAATTCCTGCCCACCCGCGCGGAACTGGATCTGGGCGGTTGGTCTTCGATGGATATTTTCTCACATTAGAAATTGCCGGGATCAGGCCGTGGCGGCCGAAATGCCGGCCTCGTCTGCCGGTTTGACCCGGCCCGGCTAATTGCCCATACTGAATTTATTGGAAGAGTTGGCATGATATTCGCATGAGGGTTAGTGCGACTTTAACAATTGATGGCTATGCCTGCGCTAAACCGCAACTATTTCAAAGGCTTGTTTGGTGACTGCAAATTCTCGGGAAGAGGCATTGGCGCCGGACAATGGCAATGTCCGCGCGGCTGCAACGCGGGTTTTGGGCCTGGAAGCCGATGCTCTGCGCAAACTGGCTGATGGCCTTGACGAAAATTTTGACGCCGCCGTGGATATGCTGGCCCGGATCAAGGGCAAACTGGTGGTCAGCGGCATGGGCAAGAGCGGACATATTGGCCGCAAGATCGCCGCCACGCTGGCATCTACCGGCACACCGGCCCATTACGTCCATCCTGGCGAGGCCAGCCATGGGGACCTGGGCATGGTTGGCCGGGATGACGGGGTTTTGACGCTGTCAAATTCCGGCGAAACCGCGGAACTCAACGACCTGGTCGCCTATGCCAAGTTTCGCGGCATCCCACTGCTGGCGATGGTAGGCCGGGCGCCCTCTACGTTGCAGGCCGCGGCTGACGTCACCCTGGTGCTGCCAGCCATGGCCGAGGCCTGTCCAATGGGTCTGGCGCCCACGACTTCGACCACCATGATGCTGGGCCTCGGCGATGCCTTGGCCGTCGCCTTGATGGAACGGCGTGGTTTTTCGGCCGACCAATTCCAGGTGCTGCATCCCGGCGGCCGTCTGGGCCGGGAATTCATCAAGGTCGAGGACCTGATGCATCTGGGTGCGGAACTGCCCTTGTGCGCCGACGATGCCGTCATGTCGGCCGTGCTTTTGACCATGACCGAGAAACGTTTTGGCTGTGTTGGGGTTTTGGATGACGCCGGCGCCCTGAGAGGCATCGTCACGGACGGTGATTTAAGCCGCCATATGGATGACGGATTGATGCGCAAGTCGGTCAGCGACGTCATGACCCGTGGCCCCAAGACAATCCGTCCCAAGGCGTTGGCGGCCGAGGCCCTGGGTTTCATGAATGCCAACAATATCACCTGCCTTTTCGTGACCGAGGATGGCGTGCCCAAGGGCATCTTGCACGTACACGATATTTTACGCGCCGGCATTGCCTAGGGTATGGTGGTGATGGAATCCGAAACGGTAGTCAATGATCGCGGCGGCGGGGCCGAGCCGCGGACGGTACGGCGCTTTCAATTCGATCCGGGCCACCGCCGGGTGCGGGTTTCACCCCGTTACAGCCGGTTCGTCGGGATGATGAAGCTGTTGCTGCCGGTTCTGGCCCTGGGGTTGGTCGCCGCCGTGGTAATCTGGCCTAATGAGTTTAGCCAAACCACGGGCTTTCATTTGTCCTATCTGGCCGAGGATGACGGCGGCGCGGCGGAATTGGCCATGCTGCAGCCCCGGTATCTGGGCACCGATGCCCGCAACCGTCCCTATGTCGTTACCGCAGACCGGGCAATCCAGGATCCAAGCGACCAGCGCCTGATAACCCTGGACCGGCTGCAGGCGGATATGTCCATGGCTGATGGTCAATGGTTTACCATTCTGGCCGATACCGGGATCTATCATCAGCAACGCCAGCATTTGCGCCTGCAAGGCTCGATCAACCTGTTTTCCGATCAGGGGTACGAATTTAACGCGCAGGTCGTTGAAATTGATCTCAATATCGGGCGCGCGACAACAGAGCTGCCGGTACATGGCCAGAGCCCCTTCGGTACCTTGCGGGCGGACCGCCTTGTGGTCGAGGATTATGGCCGGCGGTTGCATTTCAAGGGCAATGTAAAAATGCGCATCGTAACGCCGGGCCGGAGCTAAACCATGGCCAGGCGCATTCCCAGCCTGATCGTGGCGCTGCTTGTATGCGCTCTGTCCGCGGCAGCACTGCCGGGCGCGGTCCACGGACAAAGTCGGCCGGGCGGTCTGGATTCCGATCAGCCCATCGACATTGACGCAGATGATCTGGAGGTCCGGCAGGACCAAAATTTAGCTGTTTTCAGCGGTAATGTGGTTGCGGTCCAGGGGCGTATCCAGTTGCGCGCGGAACAATTGAAAGTCTGGTACCGGCCGGCCTCCGACGATGCATCGAACAAGGCCGGCGTGACAGGGGTCACCGGCGGCACCATCGTGCGCATCGATGCCATCAATAAGGTTTCGGTGTCTTCCGCGACAGAAAACGCCAGGGGGGATATTGGCATTTATGAAGTCGCGGAACAGCGACTGACGTTGACCGGCGCGGTGGTCCTGACGCGCGGCGAGGATGTTCTGCGGGGCAATAAATTGGTGATGAACCTGGCCACCGGGCAAAGCAAAATTAGCGGTGGCCGGGTACATGGCCGTTTCGTGCCGCCCAAACGAAAGGACGGCAAGACGAAATAGCAGGCCCAGGCATTAACCATATGAAAAATAACCGCTGAAAAAGTAAGCGATCGGTAACCCTGTTCTGGTACCCAAAGGGTAGGAAAGTCAAAATGACTGGCAAAGACGGAAATAATAATATGCGGCGTGAGGGATATTCCAGCGCGGACGGCGGCTCCGAAGAACGCGATCCGGCTGTTGGCGAAGACGGCGCGCCGCGTCTGGTGGCCGCGCGTCAGGGCTTGCGGGCTGAGAAAATAGGCAAACGTTTCCGCAAACGTCCCGTGGTGCGTGATGTTTCTCTGGTCGTGCAGCGCGGTGAAGCCGTTGGCCTGCTGGGCCCCAACGGTGCCGGCAAAACCACCTGCTTTTATATGATCACCGGGCTGCTTGCCCCAGATAGCGGTTCCATATATCTGGATGGCCAGGACGTGACCGAATTGCCCATGTACCGCCGGGCCCGTTTGGGCGTCGGGTATCTGCCTCAGGAAGCGTCGATCTTTCGCGGCCTGTCGGTGGAGAACAATATTCGCGCCGCCCTGGAAGTCGTCGAAACCGACCGCGAGCGGCGAGATGCCATGTTGGAAGATCTGCTGGCCGAGTTTTCCATCAGCCATTTGCGCCGCACGCCTTCGCTGGCCTTGAGCGGAGGCGAAAGGCGGCGGGTGGAAATCGCCCGAGCGCTTGCTTCGCAGCCTGGTTTCATCCTGCTGGACGAGCCGCTGGCCGGTATTGATCCCATCGCGCTGGGAGAAATTCGCGACTTGGTCTCACACCTCAAGGATCGCGGCGTCGGTGTCTTGATCACCGACCACAATGTGCGCGAGACCCTGGATATCATTGACCGTGCTTATATTCTGCATGAGGGGCGGGTGCTGACATCCGGGCCCCCGGCGGATGTGGTGGGTCACGACGACGTGCGTCGAGTGTATCTCGGCGAGCGCTTCTCGCTGTAGGGTTTTTCCGCATGGCCATCGGTCCCAGACTGGATATTCGCCAGACCCAGGCATTGGTCATGACGCCCCAATTGCAGCAGGCCATCCGCCTGTTGCAACTGACGAACCTGGAATTGAACCAGTATGTGGAAGAGGAGCTGGAACGCAATCCGATTCTTGAACGGGCCGATCAGGACGGGCCCGTGGATGAGGGCAATCTGAACGCGGATCCGCAGGTTGATAACCTTGGCGAGGCGATCGCGGCCAGCAATGGCATTGACGACAGCGGCGTTGTCGGCGACCCCGCGGCGACAGAGTTGGATGGCGCCTCTGTGCCCGGCGCCAATGGTCTGGAGGGTGCCGACGGGCCGCTGGATACGGATTACGACAACACCTACAACAATGACAGCACGGCTGACAGTCCCGCAGCCGAACAAAGCAGCGTGCCCGGTGAGGGTTACGAAGTTGGCGATTGGTCCGGTGCCGGCGCTGGTCTGGGCGGGGGCGAATCCAGCACGGTGACGATGGAACAGGTGCTTAGCAGCGAAACCAGCCTGAAAGACCATTTGCTGCAGCAAATGAACGTCCTGTTCGTGGAACCGGCGCAACGGCTAATCGGGCAGGACTTGATTGATCATCTCGATGATGCCGGTTACTTACGCGACGAGACAGCGGCTATTGCCGAGCGGCTGGGCTGTGACGTGGTTCTGGTCGATGATGTGCTGGCGCAGATGCAACGCTTGGATCCGCCTGGCGTTTTTGCCCGTGATCTGGGCGAATGCCTGGCCCTGCAGTTGCAGGACAGAAATCGCTATGATCCGGCCATGGCGGCCTTGATTCAAAACCTGCATCTGCTGGTTACCATAGATGTGCCGGAAATTTGCCAGGTCTGCGGCGTCAGCCGTGATGATGCCGAAGAGATGATTGCCGAATTGAAGGCCCTTAACCCGAAGCCTGGCCTGGCCTTCGATTACGAAGTTGCCGCACCCGTGGTGCCGGACGTCTTCGTGTCGGAAAAGGCCGATGGCGGCTGGACCGTTGAACTGAACAGCGACAATCTGCCGCGCCTTCTGGTCAACCGGCAGTATTATGCCGAGATAAACGAGGCGGCCCGGCGGAAAGAGGACAAGGCCTATATCTCCGAATGCCTGCAAACCGCCAATTGGCTGATCAAGGCCCTGGATCAGCGGGCCCGCACCATTTTGTCGGTGGCCTCGGAACTGGTGCGGCAGCAGGATGGTTTTCTAGCCCACGGGGTCGCCGAATTGCGCCCCCTCAACCTGCGCGCCATTGCCGAGATCGTGGGTATTCACGAAAGCACCGTGTCGCGGGTCACGGCGAACAAATATGTCGCGACCCCCAGGGGTGTTTTCGAGTTGAAGTATTTTTTCACATCCGCCATTGCAGCGGCTGACGGCGGCGAAAACCATTCCTCCGAGGCGGTGCGGGAACGGCTGCGCGCCCTGATCGAAAACGAGGTTTCATCGACCATTCTGTCGGACGATAAATTAGTCGATATCCTACGGGTTTCCGGCGTTGATATCGCCCGGCGCACGGTGACCAAGTATCGCGTCGCCATGGGTATACCCTCATCGGTACAGCGCCGCCGGGCCAAGCGCATGGAAGCGCGCGCCGTCGGTTGACAGCTTTCCATGCCGGCCCTATGTTCCCGGCTCTTCGCTGTCGGGGCCGATCACTGTTGCTGCGGCGGGCGGCAAAAGAAAGTGCGTCAACCGGCAATATCTGTTGACAAATTTGACCGAAAACCAGCTAGAGTAGAACGTCATGCAAATCCTTGTTTCAGGCAAGCAGCTCGACGTGGGCGAGGCCCTGCGCAGCCATGTTGATGACCGACTTCAAACCGGCGTAACAAAGTATTTTCCCAACACCATGGACGCCCATGTGGTGTTCAGCCGGGAGGGGCAGGGCTATCGCGCGGATTGCTCGGTTCATGTCGGCCACGGCATTCAGGCCCAGGCCAGAGCCGAGGCGGGAGATATCTACCAGGCCTTTGATCAGGCCTCCGAGCGGCTGGAAAAGCGCCTGCGCCGCTATAAACGGCGATTGCGTGATCATCACGGCAATGATCGTCCGGCGCCGGACGGATTATCGGCGCAAAACTATGTCCTGGCGCCGGAGCCCGAGATGGAAGAGGCGCCGGAGGAGTTTCAGCCGGTTATCGTGGCCGAGCACACTTCCGATATTCACCGCCGCAGCGTGGGCGAGGCGGTCATGCAATTGGAGCTGGCCGAACAGCCCATATTAATGTTTCGCAATAGTGGTAACGGCCATCTGAATGTGGTCTACCGCCGCCCGGATGGTCATATTGGCTGGATCGATCTGTTGGCGGATACCGCCGCCGCCGGCAATGCTGACACGGACCGGCAGCCGAAATAGGGACCGCGACCAATGGATATGGTTGATTTGCTGGTACAGGACGGGGTCGTCGCCAACCTGAAAGCCGGCAGCAAAAAGCAGGCCTTGCAGGAGCTTTCGCAACAGGCCGCCGCGCTGACCGGTTTGCACGAGCGGATGATCTTCGATGTCCTGCTGCAAAGGGAAAAACTGGGCACCACGGGCATCGGCCGCGGCATCGCCATTCCGCACGGAAAAATGCAGGAGCTGGAACGGTTGCACGGCATTTTCGCCCGCCTGCCCAAGCCGATTGATTTTGACGCTATTGACGAGCAGCCGGTGGACCTGATTTTTTTGCTGTTGGCGCCTGAATCCGCCGGCGCGGATCATCTGAAGGCACTGGCCCGCATCTCGCGGCTGCTACGCGACGACTCCGTTTGCGAAAAATTGCGCGGCGCCGATGATCCCGAAGCCCTGTTCGCGCTGCTTACCATTCCCACCGTTTCGCCGGCCGCTTAGAGCGTGTCGCGGCGTAATTCGAAAAATTCGAAAATGGCCTAATGCAGGGCCACGGCTTCCAGGTCGTGCTGCAGGCAGGCGGCAAGGGCGCCGGCGTAATTGTCGAAACCGGCCAATTCCTGGCCATTGGCGCCATGAACGACGTAAATGGTTTGGCCGTTCACCTTTTGCCGGCGGATATAGGCCAACTGATCCGTGCCCAGCATGGCAAGCCCTTCGCTGGATAGGCTACGCAGACCGTTTTCATGCATTTCCATCGCTGATCCCCTAATCTTCCTTCGGCCCGGCCGCCACCGACAGCCTGCCATCGCCGACCGGAGGGCCGGCGGTAATATTGATAACCCGCGAGACGATTTCCGGTTGCGGCCGCACAAGGTCAATGTGCAACAGCCCGTTGTCCAGGCTGGCGCTGGCGATCTCGATCCCTTCGGCCAGGACAAAGCTGCGCTGAAACTGTCGCGCCGCGATGCCACGGTGCACGTAGACACGCTCTTCATCGTCATGCTGCCGTCCGCGTACGATCAGCTGGTTGTCCTCGGTCGAGATTTCCAGATCTTCGCGGCTAAACCCGGCCACGGCCAGGGTGATGCGCAAGCCGTCAGCCGCGACACGTTCGATGTTGTAAGGGGGATAACCGTCGTTGGCGGATTTCGCCACGCGGTCCAGCAGTTGTTCGAAATGATCAAAGCCCAGTAGCAACGGGCTGTTGAAGGCAGATAGTCTATTCACGGCGCCACCTCCTCCTGATTGAGCGGGCATGGCGGTCCTATAAAGGTCCTACGGTTAGGGCAAACCCCAGGCCGCAACGGCAACGGGCGTCTGCGTGCGGCCCGGAACGGCACCGCATGGCTACTATGTAGGCATGGGCGTGACGCCGCGCAAGCTGTGTCGCGCTGGCATAGCAACAATTATTATTATATGTTCGTGTTTTGTTCTTATCTGCGAACGGGCGTTCCCATGACCGGCATACGCGATGAAACGGGGCCCCGCCTGGCCGATCTGGCGCATCAGGACGTGCCCGTGGCGGCCTGGTGTCTGGACTGCGGTCACCACCGGGTTCTGCCCGTGGCATCTCTGCTGGCCCGCATGGACGGCCGCACAGCGGTACTGGCCGTGGCGCGGCGCCTTCGCTGCGGCATCTGTAACGGTCGGGCCATTGAAACCCGGCCCCACTATGCCGGCCTGGGCGTGGTCGCCGGTCATCGCTGGCATGGCGATTGACCTCGTCGGATGGACCATTAATGTCCGCACGATTGAGCATTGCTGACAGTTGGCAAATGCCTATACTGCGCGCCGAAATTGTTCCCTTCCCTGAACGTAAGGCGCACCAGCATGACAGGCGATGTGAAGAAGGTTGTATTGGCCTATTCCGGCGGATTGGATACCTCGGTCATTCTGAAGTGGCTGCAGGAGGCCTATCAGTGCGAAGTGGTCACCTTTACCGCCGATCTGGGCCAGGGCGAGGAAGTGGAACCGGCCCGCAAAAAAGCCGAGATGCTGGGCATCAAGGAAATCTATGTGGAGGATCTGCGCGAGGAATTCACCCGCGATTTCGTCTTCCCCATGTTCCGCGCCAACGCCTTGTACGAGGGGCTGTATCTGTTGGGCACCTCTATAGCCCGGCCGCTGATCGCGAAACGGCAGATCGAAATTGCCGCCGAAACCGGCGCCGACGCGGTGTCCCACGGGGCCACGGGCAAGGGTAACGATCAGGTCCGGTTCGAACTGGGTTACTACGCCTTGAACCCGGATATCAAGGTGATCGCGCCGTGGCGGGAGTGGGATTTGAACTCCCGCACCGAACTGATCGACTTCGCCGAAAAGCATCAGATCCCCATCCCCAAGGATAAACGTGGCGAGGCGCCGTTTTCCGTGGATGCCAACCTGTTGCACATCTCGGCCGAGGGCAAGGCCCTGGAAGATCCCTGGCACGAGCCCGGCGAGTTCGTCTATTCCCGCAGCGTCGCGCCCGAGGCCGCGCCCGACACCCCAACCTATGTGGAGATCGAATTCAAGAGCGGCGATGCCGTCGCAATCGATGGCCAGGCGATGAGCCCGGCGCAACTGCTGACCCGCCTGAACGAGCTTGGCGGCGCCAACGGTGTTGGCCGCCTGGATCTGGTCGAAGGGCGGTTTGTTGGCATGAAAAGCCGGGGCATCTATGAAACCCCCGGCGGCACGGTGTTGCTGGCGGCCCACCGCGGCATCGAAAGTATTACCCTGGATCGCGGTGCCATGCATCTGAAGGACGACATCATGCCGCGCTATGCGGAGCTGATCTACAATGGGTTCTGGTTTTCGCCGGAGCGTGAGATGCTGCAGGCTCTGATCGACAAAAGCCAGGACTGCGTCGAAGGCACGGTGCGGGTGAAGCTATTCAAAGGCAGCGCCACAGTCGTGGGCCGCAAGTCGCCCATGAGCCTGTACAGCATGGAGCACGTGACGTTCGAGGAAGACAGCGTCTATGACCAGCGCGATGCCGCCGGATTCATCAAACTCAACGCCCTGCGCCTGCGTCTGTTGCACCGGCAAAAGGGGTAGGGTCGCCATCAAATGACTCAGAGTAGCCCGGAGATGCTCTAGGTGTGAGTTCTCACGAGGTTGTTCATTCGATCCTCTTCTGAGAAGCTGATGTTTACCAAGACAGAAGCTTCAAGGAGAGAACCGAATGAACATACACAAGAATGCCCGCCTGACGCCGAAAGGTCGAGAGCTGTTGA
>JAJFGG010000051.1 GCA_021776235.1 Alphaproteobacteria bacterium
CCGGTCCTGGAGAAATCGGAATTGCGTGACCATGGCGCGGATTTTGTGCGCCGCCGGTTCGTGTCGATCCCGGCGGCCACCGGGGGCACCACGGGCCTACCGGTCCGTCTGTGGCGCAGCCTGCAAAATATCGCTGTCGAACAGGCGTTCATCGATCATAGTTTGGCGGCAACGGGACACAGCTTTCGGACGGCCCGAATTGCGGTGCTAAGGGGCGACAACGTCAAGCCGCCGAGCGACCGCGAACCGCCTTTCGGCAAGGTGGTCCAAAACGGTCAACAATTAGTCCTTTCCTCACAGCATCTCGGACCCGATACGGTCTCGTGGTACGTAGACGCCTTAGCCCGCTTTGCTGCGGACATTCTGTGGATCTATCCCAGCACCGGGGAATCTCTTGCCCGCAATCTGGCGGCGCAGGAACTGGAATTGACCATACCGGTGATCTTTTCGTCTTCGGAAGTGTTGCAGACGCCGGCGCGAAATTTCATGGCAAAGGTATTCGGCGCCCAGATTATTGACAGATATGGATTGGCGGAACGGGTCGCCTCGGCCGTCAGCCACCGGGCGGACGAATATTTCTTCGAACCAGTCTATGGTCATATCGAGCTACAACCGCTGCCGGATGATCCATCAAGCCGGGTGTCGACGGCCGAGATCATTGCGACCGGGCTGTGGAACGAGGCGATGCCGTTGGTCCGCTATAGGACCGGGGACAGGGTCATTTACCCAACGAACTATTCCGCGGACGATTTGGCAATGGTAAGCCTGGGCCTGAAGCCGGTGCTTGGTATCGCGGGGCGGGACAGCGACTATTTGGTTTCGCCGAGAGGCGAAATCCTGGTCGGCATCGACCACCTGCCCAGAGAAATAGAGAATATTCTCCGACTGCAGATAATTCAGGAAGATCCGCATACAGTCTGTATCAAGGTGTTGACCACACCCGGATTCTCACCGGAAGACCGCCAGCACCTGATGGAAAATGCACGGTTAAAACTGCCAGCCGACATGGCCGTGCGGATCGAAGAGGTCGCTGAACTTGTCCGCCTGCCTTCGGGGAAGGCGCCATTTGTCATCCGCCGTTAAGAAACATGGGCTGGTGCCATTTTGCCCATCGCAGGCTTTCATATGAATTTGATGCATCCTCAGAGGCTTATTAGTTTATGGATTTCTTTCGCGGAACAAAAGATGCGACAGGATCTCCATAGCGATGTCACTTGGAGCTCAGATTCCAATATTAGATATCGAACTGGTGAATGCCATCGAAAGCCAAACCATAAATTTCCGGTTGGCCCTACGGCGTTTTGGTGGCGTGAAATGACCGCAATATCATAGGCGTCGTCCAAGACGACAGATTGGATTACAAAGAAACGTCAGCTTGCCGAAGGGTGGGGTTGCTCAACTGGATCATGATATTAAGTACTATGTTCGCTGAGTGCTTCGTTTGGTCTTATAATTGCCGATCGATTCAGACGTGATGACGTGCTGATAGTGGAACCAAGATGATGACGCCAACCGCCCCGGTCGCGACACGACGCGCGGGACCGCCGGGCAGAGCTGCGAAGCCAACTCCGGCATTGTCCGGACCAAGCCCGCTTGAAATATTGGTTGGCAGTGTCTTGGCTGCCATTTTCCTCTATGAAACGACTTTCAATCTGGTGCCGTCGAGTATTCGTCTGCCTCTTGCCGGCGGTCTCGCCGGGGGCATGGTACTACTTTCCCTTGCCTGGATTTTAATCAGCCCCAGAATCTGGCGCCTCATTCTGTTCGCGTTGCTCTTGCTCGTCGCGTCCTGCTGGCTGATCGGGGAGGCCAATGGCGGCGGCCGGTTGGATTTTGCCGAGGGCATCCGCTTTCTGCTACCGCTATTCTTCGCGCTTTGGGTGATCGAACTGCGCCGTGCCATAAATCCCCAGCTATTATTTGTGCTGGCCGCCGGCACTCTGATCATTGCCACCTTTTCCTCTATCCTGCGACCGCAAGCGATCATCGGCAACGTCTTGCGGCTACCACCCTTTACCGGCGGCGAGGATGGCGCTCATGCCTCGGCCTATGTGGTGGCACTCTGTGGCCTGTTGGTCCACCAATTATGGCTGAACAGGTCCGTTTCAAAACGCGTGGCTTGGTCTTTCCTGGGCTTAGCCGGTGTGCTGCTGATCGGCATGCGTGTTGCAACCCCAATTTTCATGTTGCTGAACTACTGCTTGCTTCACATTTTGTTAACGAAGCAACTGGGGACCGGCAACAAAATTCTGCTCTGGTTTACCGTTGTAGCCAGCATTGTCGCGGTATTGTTCTGGCACGAGGGTCTGCAGGAAGATATGCGCGGAAGTGCGGCAGCATCCGTCGAGAATCTCGGCAGCGGCCGTGTTGGAACCTGGCTGGGCCGGCTTGAGTTGATTGCCCGGCGCGACCTGCTGAAACTACTGTTCGGCAGCGGCATAGGGTCTGACCAGTTTTACAGTGCTATCTGGTGGTGGGAAAAGAAGGATTCCCACCACGATTTCCTCACCATTGTCATTGAATCCGGCTTCATCGGTTTGATGGCGATCCTATTTTTTCTGTTCATGCTGTTTCGGCGCCTGGGCAGCGACGGCATGCCGTTGGCCTGGTTTCTGCTATCGGGATCCAGCCTGTCCAACGCCCTGTTGCAACGGCCCATTATCGCCACACTGTTCTGGCTCGCCGTTGCCTTGGCAGCCCTGCGCGTTGATCGACGCCTGCAGGCAAACTGGCGAGAACAGCAAATAGCTTACCGGAATCGACGCCGACGCCATGCCGCTGCGGCAAAGGATCAGCCGCGACGGCCCCCTGTACCGGCGAGGCGCGTGCCCTAATGCAAGGGTTTCTCTCCAACGCAGGCTGGATCATCGGCTTTAGGCTCGCTAACGTGCCATTGCAGTTTGCGCTTTTTACCTTGATTGCCTGGCAGTACTCATTGGCCCAGGTGGGCACTTATGCTTTGTTCAACACGGCCTGGTTCGTTTCCCGGCAACTTGGCCCCATGGGTTTGGAACAGAGCTCGCTGCGCTTCATCCCGGCCCTACTGGCCGAGGGCCGCGGCGCCCAGGCGCGCAGCTTCGAGCATCGCGCCCGGCAATTGGTTTTACTGGCCATCGGTGGCGTAGCCTTGTCCGCCGGGATGGCAATCTATCTATGGGATATCGCCAATCTGTTCGGTCTCAGCCGCTGGCAGTTCGCGGCCGGCCTGGCCGCAATACCAGGTTACCCGCTGGTCGCTCTGATGGCCGGACAATTTCGCGCCCGTGGCAGGATCCGAGCCGGGCAGTGGCCTGATTCCGTCCTTATTCCAATTGTCGCGATGGCGATAATCCAAGCAGCCCTGATCGCCGGACAGACATCGGTGTTCTGGCTACTTGGTGCCCACGCCGTAGCCGTATGGTGCGCGGTTGGCGTCTATTGGCTATTGTCTCTTAATCACCTGTCGGGGCCTCTGGCGCCACTCACCACGTCTGATATACGAGCGATTCGCTCGGCCTCTCTGACCATCGCCCTAGGCAACGGCATTAACGTTCTCTCCCATCGGCTGCCGTTGATTTTTGTATCTGCCATCGTCGGCACACCGGCCGCTGCGCTGTACGAGGCAGCCCAGCGCATTGCCGCCCTTGGAACCCTCGGCACTTGGGCTGCCGGCGCGGCTGTCGCGCCCATGCTCTCGGACGCTCATAGCCGAAATCAAAGAAAGCGCTTGCAGGATCTCCTGATCTTAGCCTGTTGGACCGCATTTCTTCCCGCCCTGATTATATTACTGGTACTTCTCCCCTGGGGCGGCCATGTCTTGAGCCTATTCGGCCCGCAGTATGCCGTGGCCCATTCAGCGTTGTTGGCATTGGCGGCATTTGCCGCCATCAACGCCTCAGCCGGATTGACCGGCAATACCTTCAATATGACGGGGTATGAAAGAATTGTTCTAAAGTTCAACTGCGCACAGCTTTTGACGATTGTGGTCCTGGCGCCACTGCTGACCAGTCTGGGCGGTATCACCGGCGCTGCCCTGGCGGCAATGATCGGGATTCTCGTGCGTGACATCGGTATGAGCCTTCTGCTGCCGGCAAAATTGGGCCTATCGCCCGGTGTCTGGTCCCAACTGGGGGTCCGGCGCGCTTTCGGCTTTGCCAAGGCGAAGATAGCTGGTCCATGAATGCCCACAACCTGGAAATCTTGTTCTATTTGGTGTAGGCGATAGCGCATGGCACAGGCAGATCGAAATCTATTGGGCGATAGTCCGTCGATGATACGGCTTTTGGATGAATTCCACCGTGCCCGGATCGTCTGCCTCGGTGATTTGATGCTGGACCGCTATGTCTATGGCAGCGTAGACCGCATTTCGGCCGAGGCGCCAATCCCCATTATCAGTGCCGAGCGGGATGATGCCATGCTGGGTGGGGTCGGCAATGTGGTGCGAAATGTGGCCGGCGCCGGGGGCCAGGCACATCTATTGGCGCTACGCGGCGATGACGGCGCGGGTACGGAAGTCGCCGCGCAGGTCGCGGACATGGCCGGTGTCGAGGCGGATCTATTGATTAAGGCCCGTCGCCCGACCACCGTTAAAACCCGCTACATCGCGGCGGGACAGCAATTGCTGCGGGCCGACCGGGAAACCACCGAAACGATTTCCACCGCGGATGGCGAGACCTTGCTGGCAAGGCTGGACGAGGCATTGGTGGCGGCGGATGTGCTGGTGCTTTCCGATTATGGCAAAGGGGTGTTGAGCGATGCGGTCCTTGCCGCCGCCATCAAACGCGCCCGCACAGCCAATATCCCGATCATTGCCGACCCCAAGCGCCGCGATCTGACCGCCTATGCCGGGGTCGACTTTTTGAAGCCTAACCGGGTTGAATTAGCCAGAGCGACAGGCATGCCCTGCGACAACGACGATCAGATCACCCTGGCAGCCCGCACCATTATGGGCCAATGCAATATCGGCGCCCTGCTGGTCAGCCGCTCGGAACAGGGTATGAGCCTGATTACCAGAGACGGCGCGCCAACCCATCTGCCCGTGCGTGCGCCCGAGGTCTTCGACGTTTCGGGCGCCGGCGATACGGTCGTAGCCATTTTTGCCCTGGCTCTGGCCGCCGGCGCCGCACCCGGACTGGCTGCGCGCCTGGCCAATCTGGCCGCGGCAATCGTGGTTGGCAAAGTAGGCACCGCAGTGGTCAGCCGGGATGAATTGGCCAACGGCATCCTGTCGGCCGATCTGACGCGGTCAGAAGACAAAGTGATTTCTGTGGCCATGGCGGCGGCGGACGTAGAACGCTGGCGGGCCCATGGCCTGCGGGTCGGGTTCACCAATGGTTGTTTCGACCTGCTCCATCCCGGCCACATCTCACTATTGAACGAGGCCAAGAACAATTGCGACCGCCTGATCGTGGCGATCAACGATGACGCATCAGTGCGACGCCTGGAAAAGGGCGAAGGCAGGCCGGTGCAGGCCCAGGCCGCCCGTGCCCTGGTGCTGGCTTCTTTGGCCATGGTCGACAGGGTTCTGATTTTCGCCGACGACACGCCTATCCCGCTATTGCAGCGGCTGCGCCCGGATGTGCTGGTCAAGGGCGGCGACTATGATGCCGATGGCGTGGTCGGCGGTGATATCGTGCATGGCTATGGCGGCGAGGTAAAGCTGGCCAGATTCCTGGAGGGACACAGCTCCACCTCGGTGATTTCGCGTATGGCAGCCGGCGCGGCGTCCAAGGCCGGGCCGGGCCGTGGGGAATAACAATGCCCGGGCCGATATCGTCATCTTCGGCGGTGGCATCGCGGGCCTTTGGCTCTTGGATGCACTGCAACATGCCGGTTATAGCGCCGTTCTCTTGAACAAGGGCGCCCTGGGCCAGGGCCAGAGCATTGCCGCCCAGGGCATCATTCATGGCGGCACGAAATATACCTTTGGCCTGGGCCTGGAATCAGCCGTACCTGACCTGGCTGCCATGCCCGATCGCTGGCGGGCCAGCCTGGCTGGAGAAGGGGGTCCAGATCTCCGCGCCGCGCCGCCGTTGGCAGATGCCATGCAGATGTGGTTGCCGCCGCAGCGGGGCGGTAGCGCGTTGGCTGCGTTCTCGAAGAAAATGATGCGCGGACAGATGCGCGAGCGCGGCTCCGGCGACCGCCCCGCCGTACTGCCCCAAGGCCGCGGCGGCAACCTCTTCGACCTGGACGAAACGGTAATCGATGTTCCGAAGGCCCTGGTAGCGCTACAAAATCTCCATGCCGCCCGTATCCGTGAACTTCCCAAAGGCGTTGAAATCAACTTCGCGCAATGCGCTACTGGCGTGAAAGTCACCGCCGGCCCGGTCAAAATTCAGACGCAGCGGGTGATCCTGACGGCCGGTGCCGGCAACGAAGAACTTCTGACCAGCGCCGGCCTGACCCAGATCGCCTGCCAACGCCGGCCCCTGCATCAAATTATCGTTCGTGGCATGCAGCAGCCCATATATCTGCATTGTGTCGGCAAAAACAGCAAGCCGCTGGCCACGATCACCTCTCATCCGGACGGCGCGGGCGCATTTTATTGGTACATTGGCGGCTTGCTGGCGGAACAGGGCGCCACACAGACGCCGAGTAGGCTGATCGAAGCCGCGCAAGCGGAACTGACAAGGTTGTTGCCGGGTGCAAATTTCGCCCAAGCTGCCTGGGCCACTCATCGCGTTGACCGGGCCGAGCCGGCCCATCGCGGCGGGCTGCGGCCCAATTCCGCCTTCGCCTTGTGC
Organism: Alphaproteobacteria bacterium; assembly: GCA_021776235.1. Lineage (GTDB taxonomy): Bacteria > Pseudomonadota > Alphaproteobacteria. Next base: position 6,726 of record JAJFGG010000051.1, read on the forward strand.
AAAGGTGCGGTGATCATCGGTTGGCCCACAAAACTAGCCTTGGCTCCGGTTCTGGCCGACAGGATCGTAGCGCTTCTGGATAAAGACGTGGTACGCCCTGGCCCATCAGACTTGGCCGCCCTGGCAACCCTGCCGGCCCCCGCCATTGCCCAGCCACCATGGGAAACGGTGCAACAATGGAATTGAGACAACTTGGGACCAGGGGCCCATGGATCAGCCCGATTGGTTTGGGCAGCACCAAATTTGGCCGCCGCGAAGGCGTGAAATATCCCAAATCGTTTACCCTGCCCAGCGATGGACAGCTAGCCAACCTGCTGGCCGTGGCCAAGGAATGGGGCATCAATCTGGTCGATACGGCACCCGCCTATGGCAGCAGCGAGGCACGCATCGGCGCGCTGATTGGGGCCGACAGTCATTGGCGGATCGCAACCAAGGTAGGCGAGACTTTCGTTGACGGCCGCTCCTGCTTCGATTTTTCCCCAACCGCCATTCGCGCCAGTGTTGAAAACAGCCGCCGGCAGCTACGCCGCGATGTCGTGGATATCGTGCTGCTGCATATGCCGGACGACGATGTCTCCATCATGCGGGATGGCGCCGCTCTCGCAACATTATTGGAACTTCGCGACCAGGGTCTGATTACCGCCATCGGTGCGTCGACCAAAAATGTCAGGGCGGGATTGATGGCCGCGGAACAATGCGATCTGGTAATGATTACCCTGAACCCGGCGGATCAAAGCCAACGGCCGGTATTGGCTGCCGCACGGAACGCTGGCAAGGGAATATTAATCAAAAAGCCCTTGGATAGCGGCCATCACATCGACGTTGGCGTGGCCCTGGCGGGCCTGGTGCGTGAACCGGGTGTGGGCAGCGTGATTGTGGGCACAATTGACCCCGGCCACCTGGCCGACAATTGCGCCGTTGTCCGGCGTGCATTGGCGGACGAATAAGCGCGGTTCGATCGCAAGAGGGGTCAAAAATTATTAACGATGGCGCGGCAACAGGGCAATAGCAGCGGTGGAAGCGAAGGATCGCGAAAGTTGGATGGCCTTGCCTGGCTGGTCAATCGACTGGCGGCCATGAGCCCGGCGGAAATCGCCTTCCGTTTTGGTGAACAGTTCAAACGCACCGTCTCGCGCTATCATCGACCTGACTTCAGCCGCTTGGTAAACGGCCCATTGGATCCCCTGCCGGCTTTACCTGGCCTGGCCGAGGGTCTGAAAACATTGACCGATGCCGGGCAATTGCGCCGCGATTGGCGGTGCCTGGCGGAACAGATGCAACAGGGACGGTTCCGGGCCCTGGGTGTAACCTGGCCGGACAGGCCTGGTCTGCCCGACTGGCATTTGGATCCAACCTCGGGAACCAGATGGCCGAGCCAGCCGTATTGTTTTGACGTCCCCTATCGCTATGTCCCGGACCGGGGTGACGTCAAACTGGTCCATGAATTGAATCGTCTGCAACATTTGCAGCCCATGGCCGCCGCCGCCGCAATCGAGGGGGATGTCGACTTAGCGGCCCTAGTGGTCGGCCATATTGAATCCTGGATCGACGCCAACCCCAGTTTTCAGGGCGTGAACTGGACATCAGGGATAGAGTTGGCGCTGCGCGTGGTCAGCCTGCTGGTGGTCACCACCCTGATCGGCAACCAGGCCTACTCGAAGGAATTCAACCAACGTTTGCAGCATTGTCTGGCCGCCCACGGCTATTGGCTGGCACGCTTTCCATCGCGCTTTTCCTCGGCCAACAATCACCGGATCGCCGAGGCCGGCGCCCTGTACCTGCTGGGCCGTCTGGTGCCAACTCTGCACGGCGCCGGTCGGTGGGCCGCGAACAGCAAGGGCATTCTGGAAGCGGAACTGATGCTCCAATTTCATGCTGACGGCGTCGGTTCGGAACAATCGCCCACCTATGCGGCGTTTTCATTGGAATGGATCCTGCTGTGCGCCACCGTGGGCGGACGCAGTGGCGATCCCTGGTCCGATACGTCGTGGCGACGACTCGCCCAGGCCGGCAGTCAATTGCGGGCCATTACCGACGCCGCGGGCAACCAGCCCCGCATAGGCGATGATGATGAAGGCAGGGTGCTTTGTTCCCAACTTGGCCCCGATGCCTACGTCGACATCGTCCTGGCCTTTCTGGCCGCGGCAGCCCAACAGCCCGAATTGGCGCCGCCCAGGGTCGAACCGCATTTGGGCCAGGCCTTGTTCGGACGCGCGAACCCCGCCCGACGGGACAGCTATGAATATGCCAGCTTTCCGGCAGGCGGCTACACAGCGGTAAGGGAATGGCGCCAAGGCAAAGAAAACCTATGGGTCATGGATCACGGCCCCCTGGGCTATCTTTCGATTGCCGCCCACGGTCACGCCGATGCCCTGTCCGTCTGGCTGCATATTGATGGCCGACCGGTTCTGGTCGATGCGGGCACTTATCTCTATCATTCAGGCGGTGCCTGGCGTGAGTTTTTCCGCAGTACCATTGCCCACAATACTTTGGCCATCAGGGGTGAAAGCTCCTCTACGACCGCCGGCGCGTTCAACTGGTCGCAGAAGGCCGAATGCCGCCTGTTGGCGACTGCGGAAGAGGTCGACGATTGGTGCGTCGAAGCCGAGCATGACGGCTATGAGAAGCGCTTCGGCTTTCGCCACCGCCGCCGCCTTGAACGGACCAGCCAGGGCAGCATACGATTGACCGACAGCCTGCATGGCCAAGGTGTCAGCGAACAGATCGAGATCGGCTTTCTGATCGCGCCGGGGCTTGATATCCGCCATACCACCGACGGCTGGTTGGTCAGTGCCGAAGAAGAAAGTCTTTTGTTGATCGCCGATATCGGACACCTGCAAGGCCGGGTGGAGAATGCCTTGGACGAGCCCAAGCGCAGCTGGCATTCCCCTGCCTTTGGAGAACGGATCCCGGCGCAAAGACTGGTTTTCACCGGCCGTATGACGGCCGGTCAGAATGCCACCTTCGATTTGACGACGCAATTCTGAGCCGGACTGAACTGTGCTGCGTAGCCCGGGATATCCGCTCAAGCCGCAATATACCCGCTGTGCTAATATTCGCCGCCACTTGCCGCGGTCATCGCGGCAATCAGCGCCTAGATTTATTGATAGATTTTCAGGGAGACAGCAATGAGGATAAGTATTCTTGGCTTGGGATATGTTGGCGCCGTATCGGCGGGATGCCTGGCCGAAGGCGGCCACGAAGTGGTCGGCGTCGATATTGATTCCACAAAGGTCGATCTGATCAATGCGGGCCGTTCACCCATCATCGAGGATGGTATGGCCGAATTGATCGCCGATGGATCGGCAAATGGGCGTATCCGTGCCACCACGGATACGCGTCATGGTATTGAAACGACAGATGTATCATTCATCTGTGTTGGCACACCAAGCCGCGCCAATGGCGACCTTGAGGTCGGTGCGGTCGAATCCGTGTGCCGTGAAGTTGGTGAAGCCATTGGACAAAAATCGACGCGCCATACGGTTGTGATGCGATCGACAATTCTTCCCGGTACCATGCAGGACGTGGTTATTCCGGTCTTGGAAAAATCCACAGGTGGCGTCGCAGGCAAGGATTTTGGTCTTGCCCATAATCCGGAATTCCTTCGGGAAGGCTCCGCCGTGGCCGATTTTCATGCGCCGCCCAAAACGGTGATTGGGGCCACGGACACTGAAACGGCCGAACAAATCGCCTCGATTTATCAACACCTGAAGGCGCCGCTGATCCAGACATCGTTGGAAACCAGCGAAATGGTGAAATACACGGACAATGTTTGGCACGCCCTGAAGATCTGTTTCGGCAATGAAATCGGCAATATTTGCAAAGCCCAGAATATCGACAGCCACGAGGTGATGGCGATTTTCTGTCAGGATCTGAAGCTGAATTTGTCGCCTTACTACCTGAAACCTGGGTATGCCTTCGGCGGCTCATGCCTACCCAAGGATACCCGTGCCCTGAACTACCGCGCGGGCGCGCTGGACCTGAAACTGCCAATTCTTTCAAGCATCCTCGAAAGCAACCGGCTGCAGGTAGAACGAGCGGTCGACATGGTCATTTCGAAAGGCAAACGGCGGATCTCGGTGCTTGGCTTCAGTTTCAAGGCCGGTACCGATGATTTGCGGGAAAGTCCACAGGTGGAGCTGATCGAACGCCTGCTGGGCAAGGGCTATGACATCCGTCTGTTCGACCAGAATGTCCAATTCGCGTCTCTAATGGGCGCCAACAAAGACTATATTCTGAACGCCATACCTCACATCAGTTCATTATTGGTGAGCAGCATTGATGAGGCGCTCGACCATGCCGAGCTTGTCATCATTGGTAATCAGGCTGAGGAATTCGAAGATATCGCGGGTAAGCTGAGTAAGGAGCAAATATTACTGGATCTGGTGCGGCTTCCGGGCGTCGACGCATTGGGAGACCGCTATGACGGAATCAACTGGTGAAACCTCACTGAATGGCCAGCCCTCGATCCGTGCCCATAATCGCCGCGTCTTGATCATTGTGGAAAACCTGCCCGTGCCATTTGACAGGCGCGTCTGGTCTGAAGCCACCACCCTGCAAGACGCAGGCTATGAAGTCAGCGTGATTTGTCCAAAGGGTATAAACGCGCAGAAATCCCATGAAGTGATCGACGGCGTTCATATTTTTCGCCATCCATTGCCCATAGAAGCGAGCGGAAAATTTGCCTATCCCCTTGAGTACCTGTCCGCGCTGCTGTTCGAGTTCGGCCTGACCATTCGCGTTTTCTTGACCCGCGGATTTGACGCCATTCATGCTTGCAATCCACCGGATACGATATTTCTAGTGGCGTGCGTCTTCAAAATTCTGTTCCGCAAGAAGTTTATCTTTGACCATCACGACATAAATCCCGAGCTATATGAAGCAAAGTTTGGCCGCCGCGATTTTTTCTATCGCCTGCTTGTTACCCTGGAACGCTGGACGTTTGGAACCGCTGATATATCCATCGCCACCAATAATTCGTACCGGGAAATCGCCATCGGTCGTGGCGGCATGGCTCCGGAAAATGTGTTTGTCGTCCGTTCAGGCCCCAAGATTGAGCGCCTCAAGATCACGCCGCCAAGTCCCGCGCTTAAAATGGACCGGCAGTTTTTGGTTGGTTATGTGGGCGTGATAGGACAACAGGAAGGCATCGATTTACTGCTTGAAGCCATCGTCCATATAACGCGAAACCTCAATCGGAGCGACATTCATTTTGGCATCGTCGGCGGCGGGCCGACGTTACCGGAAATGCAACGATTGGCGGTCACATTGGGTGTCGAGCAATTTGTCACGTTCACCGGCCGGGTTTCCGACGCCGATATGTTGGCGATGCTCAACACCGCGGATGTTTGCGTCAATCCCGACCGAGCCAACGCGATGAACGACAAGTCGACAATGAATAAAATCATGGAGTACATGGCGCTCAAGAAACCGATCGTACAGTTCGATCTGACCGAAGGCCGACACTCAGCACAGCACGCGTCTCTTTATGCGAAAGCCAATGATCCGGCAGACCTCGCCGAAAAACTAGTGCAGCTCATAGATGATCCTGTACGGCGCAGCGAGATGGGCGCGTTTGGGTATCAACGGGTCATCTCTGAGCTTTCTTGGGATTACGAGGCGCCGAAACTACTTGCAGCTTACGAACACCTTTTCGCACAAACGAAAGGCCGATAGGGCATTTTCATGAGCAGCGGTCCAGACGCGGTGCCCCTGGCCGGACGGCGGGTCCTGTTTCTGGCCGAAAACCTGCCCTGCCCGTTTCACACCAGGGTCTGGCAAGAGGCACGGACAATCCACGGCGCCGGCGCCGTAGTGTCGATCATTTGCCCGACGGCGCCCGGCTACGAGCGGCGTTACGAGGTGATCGAGGGCATCCACATTCACCGCCACCCCCTACCCCTTGAAGCGCGGCGCGTGCGCGGATTTCTGCTGGAATACAGCGCCGCCATGTTCTGGCAGTTCACCCTGGCCTGGCGCGTGTTCCTGGGCCGTGGTTTTGATGTAATTCACGCCGCCAATCCACCCGATCTGTTGTTTCTTGTCGGTGGTTTTTTCAAGCTGCTGTTCGGGCGCAAATTCATCTACGATCAACACGATATTAACCCGGAACTCTACCTCGCAAAATTCGCCCGCCGGGACATCTTCTACCGCCTTTTGTTACGTTGTGAAGGTTGGAGTTTCCGTATAGCCGATATAGCGATCGCCACCAATGAAAGCTATCGCCAGATCGCCCTAAGCCGCGGCGGCATGGCGCCCGACAAGGTCTTTGTCGTGCGCAGCGGCCCGGATCTGGCACGCATGCGGCCGCGTCCGGGTGACGCACGATGGAAACGGGGCCGGCGATTCGGGGTCGGCTATGTAGGCGTCATGGGCCGCCAGGAAGGCCTGCACCATCTGCTCGCCGCCGTCGATCATATGGTGCATGTGCAAGGGCGCCGGGACATTCAGTTCCTTTGTATCGGCGACGGGCCCGAGAGGCCGCATCTGCTGGATCTAACGCGGCAACTTGGTATTGCCGACTATGTCAGCTTTCCCGGCCGCCTGCCTGATGGCGAGTTGGTGGCGGCGCTCTGCGCCGCCGATCTGTGTGTGAATTCCGATGACGCCAACGAATTGAACGACAAATCAACCATGTTGAAAATCATGGAGTATATGGCCCTGGGCAAACCCGTAGTGCAGTTCGATCTGACCGAGGGCCGTGTCTCGGCGCAGGATGCGTCAGTCTACGCCAGACCCAATGATCCGATTGATCTGGGTGCAAAAATTATCTCTTTGTTGGACGATCCAGCGACCCGCCAGCGCATGGGCGTCCTGGGCCGCGCCCGGGTCGAGGAAAAACTGGCCTGGCACCACGAGGCGCCGAAGCTGCTGGCCGCCTATACCGCCTTGTGGCAAGAATAATGACCCCGGCCCATTCCCGGATACTTCTCGTACTGGCTTTGGTCGCCGCCACCCTGAGCCTGTTTGGCCTATTCGAGCGGTATCAGGCTGGGCAACCGCAAATGTTGCAAAACGGCGATTTCAGCGACGGCCTGAGCGGTTGGCGGGTGACCGGCGATCCTGATCAGATGCGGCTTGACCAAGGTATTGTGCGGCTCCACGCCGAACGGGCCGGACACTCCCCTGGTATCCGGCAAATCGTCGAACGTCATCCTGGTATGGATAAAGTGCGCCTATCAGGTTGGATCCGCCACAGCGGCGTGGCGTCGGGCCTGCAAATCTGGAACGCAGCACGTCTTTTATTGGTGCAACGGAATAGCCATGGCGACCCTTTATGGGCGCTGCCCCATACGGTCCACCTAAGTCGGGGCGACAGCCCTTGGCGAAAAGTCAGCAAAGTATTCTGGTTGCCCGGACAGGTCGGATCGGTAGAGGTCATCGCCGTGTTAAACCGGGTCATTGGAGAGATGCAGGTGCGCGGCCTGACCCTGGAGACCGTGCAGGAGCGTCCGGCTTTTACCTTGGCCCGCCACGGCCTGGTGGCGGCCTGGCTGCTGGCGCTGCCCTGGCTGATCTGGCCCCTGTACAAAAGCGGCCCCAAACGCCTTCGCCGCCTGGGTGTCGTCTTTTTGGCAGCCATTATCCTGGCCGGTGTGCTGATGCCGAATAGCGTAAAAAGCCGGCTGCACAGCCTGGCGGACGATGTACGGCAAACGGACTGGGTCGCATCCATCAAGACGATGCAGATTAGGCCAAAGGCGGCCACGCCAACGGCATCGAAAGCATCCGCGAGCGCTGCGGGCGACAAAATACCGTCTCTGGTGATATGGGTAGCCGCGCAGAAACTCGGCCACGTGGGATTTTTCACACTAATGGCCCTGACCGTGACACTGGCCTGGCGCCATCCGTCCTGGCAGCGCCTGTGTCTGTATTTATCCACTTTCGCCGTGGCCGCGGAAACCCTGCAACTATTATCGGTGGATCGGAATGCAGCCCCCATGGACGCCGGTCTGAACCTGTTAGGCACCGCCGCCGGATTGAGCCTTGGCCTCGCCGCGATCCGCTTGGCTAAATCGTTGAAGCCGCGGACCTAACCCAACGCCTTCCAGCGTATGTTCGGCGTGTCGGGATTGACGCAAATATGCTCCCGTTGCGAGCTGGTACTGCAGTACCATAGAATGGGAATTCTAAGCGCCTTGCCCGCGGCCAATTGACTGACCGGGCTACAGGCAAGGCGCCAAAAGGGAGAGCCACGATGACAATGCCGATAATTTCCGCCGGCCTGGCCGGTATTCTGCTAATCCTGCAACAGATCCTTATGCTGTCCGCGGGCATATACCGGGGCAAACACCGTATCGGCGTCGGCCATGAAGGCGACCCGACACTTGAGCGGCTGGTTCGCCGCCACGGCAACCTGGCGGAAAATGCGGCCATATTCATTGTCGCGCTGGCGCTTTTGGAAATCCTGGGCGCCTCGGGCGTCATCGTTTATTGTCTGGCCGGCATCTTTTTGGCCGCCCGCCTGCTCCACATGCTCAGTTTTGGCTCGCTTGCAGGCTCTCATGGGGGTGAATACGCCAAGGAAGGCGGCCGCGTGTTTGGCTTGATGCGCGCCTCGGGGGCCATCCTGACGGCGCTGGTCGGACTCGCGACGGGCGGATACCTCGCCCTGACCACTTGGCTGATGATGGCGCAATAGCCCGGTGGGCCGGGCGGCGGTAGTTCAACAAAAGTTGAAAATATCTAACATCTAATGCTCCGGATCTTCCCAACGCCTTAGACGTTTGGCAGCGGTCCGGCCAAAGCGCAGGGTCACCTCGCGGCGGCGGCTGGCATGCAAGGGGTTCGGGTTGACCGGCGCGGCACGGGTGATATCGCCCGAATAAGCATCCGCCAGGATAAGGCCCGGTTCCAGGGGCAGAATTTCGACCGGGAAATCCAACGGCACCGCAAAATAGAACAGGTCGCAATAGTCGAGATATTCCGGCCATTTCTGATCGGCGCGAAAGTCCGCGATGCTGCTTTTGATCTCGACAATGGCGATCCGCCCCTTGCGGTCCAATCCGGCCAGATCGGCCCGCCGGCCCGAGCGCAAGGTAAACTCGGTCAAGCTGTGATAACCCAAATGCGCCAGCAACCGCCCCACGCCCCGGGCCAACTGCTGTGCCGTGTCATCCCGCGGCGCGGACATCTCCGCTGCTATCCCCGTGGTGTCAGGTAGCGCGGGTTGGCGAGCGCAATCTTGTCCTGCGCGGTTTGCCGCAGATGCTCCAGCAATGCCCCGCGTTTACCGTCCATCTCTCCGGCCCGAATGGCCCGGGACAGTGCGCCGTTCAGTTCCGCCAGGTCCCCGTCCTGGCCTAGAAGTTCCCGCAATCGGGCCAGTTCGGCCGCATCCATGGCGCCGCCTTGCGCCATGGTGCGCTCGACGATGGCCAGGGCATTGATGGCGACCCTGGTATGAAAGGCCAGTTGCCCTTCTACATTCGGCGCAACATCATCGGCGAGGAATTCGCGCACCGCTTCCACCAATTCCGCGGCGGTTGGTCTATCAGTTGGCATGGTCGCCCCTATTCCAGCAATTGCAATAAATCATACTCGGTTTCCGCGGCCCGGCGGCCAATAGCGGCGTACTCAATGGACCGTTGCTCGCCATCAATATGGGTGAAACCCAGAATCATGCACAGGATGCCCCAGCGCAGGGTACCGAATACCTGCCAAAAATAGATCTCCGCCGGATCGATCCGTCCGCCGCCACCTGCCTCATAGCCGTCCAGCAGCTCTGAGACATCACCAAATCCGCCCACTACCTTATCGTGGTAGCCATAGCGCCAGGAACGCACACACATCCAGCCCAGATCAGAATTAGGGTTGCCCAGGTGGGCGGATTCCCAATCCAGTACGCCGCACAGGCCATCACCATTGACCAGGATGTTGCCGTTTCGAAAATCCCCATGGTTCAGGGTATAACGCTCGCCAGCCAGTTCCAACCGCTCCTGCAGCCAGCGGAAACCATACTCAAAGCCGGCATGGGGCTGATGGAAAGAATCCATAATGGTGCGGTAATGCTGCAATTCCCCGGCCGCCGGCAAGCCGCGCATGGGCGGCAGAAGATCCCGGGCGATGCCGTGAAAGCGGGCGGCGGCGTGGCCAACCTGGAAGGCCAGCTTGGGGCGGGCAACGGCATAGGCATCCTCGCGCAGGATACGCCGGCCCAATGCCTCGCCTTCCATCCGGTGGCTAAAGAAACCCTGGGTGGTGCGCCGATCCTTGGCCAGAAAGAAAGGTACGGTTGGCACCGGCGCCCCAGCTTCGCCGGCCAGTTGCAACAACCGGCCCTCGGTCCAGCGGTCCACCGCCAGACGCCCGCCCGGGACCCCTTCGAATTGCTTGTCTACCTGCCGATCCATGGGATCGCGTTTTAGGATCAGCGGCCGGCGGGTGCCATCCGGCATCACGGCGTCGAATGACCAGGTCTCACGGCTGGCCCCGCCAGAGAGCCGCACCAGAGCAACGATTTCCGTGCCAGTGCCGTATTCTTCGGCCAGGCGATCGCGCAACACCGCCGCCAACTGTTCGGAAGCGGTTTTATCCGGATCCTGTAGCGCTTCCAAAGCCTAGTCCACCAACCGCAGCAGATCATATTCACCTTCGACCGCCCGCCGGCCGATCGAGACTTTTTCCAGCGAGCGTTCCCGGCCGTCGATGTGGGTGAAGGCCATGATCATGCAGATCACGCCCCAACGCACGCATCCGAACGCCTCCCAAAACCGCAGCGTCTCCAACGGCACCCGCCCGCCGCCGCCCGCCTCATAGCCATCCAACAGGTCCGCCACCTCGCCAAAACCGCCTACCGGCTTGTCGTAGTAGCCATAGCGCCAGGCACGGATACAGATCCAGCCAAGATCGGTGAGGGGATTTCCCAGCTGACCCAACTCCCAATCCAGCACCCCGAGCAGGCCCTCGCTGTCGATCAACAGGTTGCCGTTGCGGAAATCACCATGCACCAGGGTTAGCCTATCGCCGGCGAGTTCGAGACGTTCACGCAACCAATGGATGCCGTATTCAAACCCGGCGTGCGGCTGCTTCAAGGCATCGATGACATCCAGGTGATAATCCAGGGCTTCCGCCGCCGTCAAGCTGGGCAGACTTGGCAGGTGTTCGATGGCTATATTGTGAAAGCGGGCCGCCGCCGCACCGCATTGGAAGGCCAGTTTTGGGCGGGCCCTGGCGTAGATATCTTCGCGCACGATGCGCCGGCCCAAGGCTTCGCCGTCGAGACGCTGCATGACGAAACCGGCAGAGGTATCGTCGTTGGCATCCAAAAAGAAAGGCACCTCGGGCACCGGCACGCCAACTTCGCCGGCCAATTGCATCAACCGCCCCTCGGTCCAGCGGTCGACGCCAAGAAGCACATTGGCGCCGCTGAACTGGCTGTCCGCGTTGTCCTCACGTTGCTCGTTCAGGGGGTCGCGTTTCAGGATCAGCGGCTTGCGGCTGCCGTCGGCCATGAGAGCATCGAATGACCAGGTTTCCCGGCTGGCCCCACCCGAAAGGCGCTCTAAGCCATCGATTTCGGTGCCGGGTCCGTACACCTCCGTTACCCGGCCCCGCAGCACGGCGGCCAAATTCCGCACCTGAGTTTCGGCCTTGTTCTTGGTGATATCAGCCATCATCGTCCGGTACTTAAATCAATGGTCCTTGATATGATTCTGACCGGCACAATAGGTAATCAGGGTGGCGGGAACCGCTCTCGGCGGCCCGGCCACCCCCTTAGTCCACGCAAACTAATCTACGCTAACCCAAATCCCTGAGTACCTCGTCGGGATGTTCGGCGGGCACCACGGCGTCATACACCTTGGCGATTTGCCCATCGGGATCGATCAGAAAACTATGCCGGGCGGGATAGGGCTTGTCCACCTGGATAACGCCATAGGCCGCGCCCGCAACCTGCTCCGGGTCGCTAAGCAGGTCATAGGGAAAATTGAACTTTTCCTGAAAGGCGCGATTTTCCTCCGGTGTGTCAAACGACGCACCCAGGATCACTGCATTCTTAGCCGTAAAGTCTTGGATTCTATCACGGAACCCTTTGCCTTCAACGGTTCAACCAGGTGTGTCGGCCTTGGGATACCACCAAAGCACCACGTGATGACCGCGATACTGTTCCAGGGTCGTGGCCGCTCCCTGCTGGTTACGCATGGAAAAGGCCGGTGCCAAATCCCCCACTTTCAATAACGCCATGAACTGGTCTCCCTTTTTTGTTGTGCCGTCCTAAATATCAAATGAAAAGTCCTTGCCCTCGCAGCGGGCAATTTTTCGCGCGCCCCGTCCCGTGGGCGGGGAGGCGGTAACAGTGCTGGGACGTTGCGCCGGCGCACCTGTTCGCGGGCTGCTACTGCCCAGCGCATCAAGGCGCTGCCAATTCTTATCCAGCAGCGCATCAAACGCGGACGCGAAATTCGACCCCGATTTGTCGTTCATGTTGCCTTGGCCATTGTCATGCCCCCCTACGCCTGGGCCTTGCGGCCCGCGTTCCACCAATTTTCAAAGCCATCCCGCGCCGCATCGGAAAAACCCGAACTAACCAGGCCACGCAAATAATCCAGCACCTGGTCGCCGGTGACGACATCACCATATTTGGCATCGATATCGAACAGGTTGGCCTCGTGGGGGCCTTGGGCCCGATCGCCCACGCCATCGCTGACGACAATGGTGTAATAGGCGTATTGCAGAGAATCCACGGCCGAGGCGCGCACGCAACCGGACGTGGTGGCCCCCGTTATGACCACGGTATCCACATCCCTGGCGCGCAAATAGCTATCCAGATCCGTGCCAAAGAATGAGGAGGCATAGTTTTTCGAAATCACGTGCTCGCCCGGCAGCGGTTTTATCCGTTCATCCACCACGCAATTCGGTGATCCTTTGCGCAGAATACCCAGGGAGGGCACCTTTTTCACGAACACGCCGCCGTCCGACAGATCCTCTTTATATTCCACGGTGGTGTACACGATGGGCAGGCCGGACTTGCGAAACGCCGTCTGCAACTGCGCCGTGACCGCCAACTGGCTGGAAAAATCGCCGCCCAGGGGCGAGTCGGGGTCGGTAAAACCGACGATAAAGTCCACCACCAGCAGGGCGGGTTTCTTGCCAAATCCGGATGATACGGCAAAGCCTTTGTTTTTGTAGTCGGCCCGCGTCTCGCGTTCCCAATCCGCCATCATCCACCTCCCAGCCATCGGGCCCAGGGCGCATTGTCCCACGCCGTCCTTCCCGCCAGCCCTAGCAATAGCACCCAAGAGCCGACACTTCAACGTAACTGCGCCGTCCAACGCTAACAAGAGGCACTTATACCAACGAGCGCTGATAGAGACCCATTGAGACGCCTTACGGAAGCTTTCGGGTAGGAGCGTGCGGCGCGGCGATACGGGGTATCGTGAGCCGTGCGCGACGCCATCCGAATGCTTCCGTAAGGCGCCGTTTTGGTCGTCTGCGGCCCCCCTCGGATGGCGTCGTGAAGTCTTGACGATACCCCGTATCGCCTGCACCTTCACTCCTACCCGAGAGGGGCCGCAGACGATCTCAATGGGTCTCTATCAGCGTTCGTTGGTATTAGCCCGCCAAGGCCGATGTGATCAGAACAATCACGGATATGGCGATCAGGTTGAGCAGAAAACCCGCCTTGGCCATCTGGACCACCGTCAACCTTTCGCTGGCGAAGACGATGGCGTTGGGTGGGGTTGCCACGGGCATCATGAAGGCGCAGGACGCCGCCAGGGCCACGGGAATGGCCAGATCCAGGGGCGCGATTCCCGCACTGACGGCGACCGCGGCAACGATGGGCAGGAAAACCGCCGTCGTCGCCGTGTTGGAGGTGATCTCGGTCAGAAAAACGATCAGAGTCGCCACCGCGGTCACCAGGATGATGGTGGGAAAGGCTTCCAGGCCGGCCAGGCCGCCGCCGACGGTATCGGCCAGTCCGCTTTTCGCGATGGCGCCGGCCAGGCTTAAGCCGCCACCAAACAAAAGCAGCACCCCCCAGGGCAAGGTCACGGCGCGGGGCCAGGTCATAAGTCCGGAACCGTCCCTCTTGCCGCTGGGAATGATGAAAAGCGATAGGGCGCCGATCAGGGCGATACCGGAATCCGTCAGCCCCACGCCGGGGAGGATCTCGCTGATCAGGGGGCGCAATATCCAACTCAATGCCGTCAAAACAAAAACCGCCAGAACCCGCTTTTCCGCCTTGGACATGGGTCCCAGGGCATCAATTTCGGACTTGATCACCGTATCAGCGCCCGGTATAGGCCGGCGCGCCACCGGACAAGTAAACCGGGTCAGCAACAGCCAGGCCAGTGGAAGCATAACGACAACCACGGGCAGGCCGATGGTCATCCATTTGGCGAAGCCCAACTCGATGCCAAGGCGTTCCTGTGCGAAGGCGGCAAGCAGGGCATTGGGCGGCGTCCCGATCAGGGTGCCGGCGCCGCCGATACTAGCCGCATAGGCAATGCCGAGCAGCAGCGCCGTCGCCGTATTGGCGGCGACCCGCGGATCCTCTTTTTCGTTCAGCACCCCAATGATGGATATGGCAATCGGCAACATCATGACCGTGGTGGCCGTATTGCTGACCCACATGCTCAGAGTGGCCGTGGCCAGCATGAAGCCAGCAATTAGATAATCCGGCCTGGTGCCAAAAACCCGCACCATCAGCAAGGCAATGCGCCGGTGCAGGTTCCAGGCCTCGATCGCCTTGGCGATGATGAAGCCGCCCATGAAAAGGAAGATCAGGGGATGGGCATATGGCGCCGCCGAGATCTTGAAATCGAATACCCCCAGGGCCGGAAACAGGATCAGGGGCATGAGGGCGGTGACGGCAACCGGCAAGGCTTCGGTCAACCACCAGAAAGCCATCCACAGCGTTACACCCAGCACCTTCCAGGCTTCCGGCGAAATGCCCTCAGGCACGGGCGATATAATGACGCCGCAGCCGAGAACGGCGCCCGCGAGCAGCGATACGGGCCGCAAGGTTCTCTTCGTGTCGTCCGGGATTTGACTCATGAGAGGTGATTACCCGATCTTCAAGGCCGAAGCCTGGAATTTGCATCTCTTTCGAGAGAATAAGCCAATGAGCGACGAAAGGGCATTTTTCGAAAGGCTGCCGCGCGAAGGTGCCGCCAGCCAGCCTCTTAACCGCTTAGGCCGTTGTAGCGTCGGCGCCGGACTGATAGCCTCGGCGGGTTGCACGTGCAATCAGCGGGTTGCACGTTCAAATAGCCAAACTTTGATATCCGGAAGGGAAGAAGGCATGCAGGCCGCGTTCGAAGAAGTCATGGAGATCCGGGGCGAAGGACTGCCCGAAGGCGGCGCCGTGGAGATAACGGGCGCCGATCCGGTATTTTCCACAGCGTTCAAGCTTGGCGAAACCTGTGCCTCGGTATTGGCCGGCGTCGGCGTCGCGGTGTCCGATATCTGGGCGATGAAGACAGGCCGCCCGCAAAACGTAGCCATCGATGCGCGGCACGCGGCGGCGGCCCTGCGCAGTACGCTATATATGCAAAGGCCGGGTGCGGACGGCACCTTTACACCCGTGGTGAACGACAACCACGAGGCGATGCTGAAGATCACCCAGCCCTGGCCGACCAAAGACGGCCGTTGGTTCCTGCCCCATTTCGGCTTGCCAAATTTAAAGCAACGGGTGCTTGGTGTACTCGGCTGCGAGCCTGATCCGGCATCCGTCGCGCAGGCGGTGGCGCAATGGGATGCCCTTGATCTGGAAGCCGCGATTGACGAAGCGCGGGCCTGCGGCGCCATGGTGCGCAGTAACGCCGAATGGCTGGCCCACCCCCACGGGCAAACGTTGAAAGCGAAGCCGATCGTCGAGATTATCAAGATTGGGGACAGTGATCCCGAACCGTTTCCCGCGGGCAGCGAGTCCGAGAGTGACAGACCCCTCGGCGGCATTCGCGTGCTGGACCTGACCCGCATCCTTGCCGGACCGATCGCGGCGCGCACGTTGGCGGAAAACGGCGCGGACGTGCTGATGGTGGCGGCGGAACATCTGCCGCAGATCGACGAACACGTTATGGATACAAGCCACGGCAAGCGAAGCTGTTACCTTAACCTCAAGAGAGCTGAAGACGCTGCGCAACTCAAGGACCTGGCGCGCGGCGCCGACGTCTTCTCCCAAGGCTATCGCCCTGGCATGTTGCAGGGCCTGGGCTTCAGCCCAGAGGATTTGGCGGAAGCACGCCCCGGCATTGTCTATCTTTCCATCAGTTGCTTTGGCGCCGATGGCCTCTTCAGCCATCGTGGCGGCTGGGAGCAGGTGGCCCAGACCGTGACCGGCCTGTGCCATGACGGCGGCGATGCCGACAGACCGGGCCTGTTGCCGGCGGCGGCCTGTGACTATACCACCGGGTATCTGGGCGCCTACGGCGTGTTGCTGGCCCTGGCCCGTCGCGCCCGCGAGGGGGGCAGCTATCACGTCCGGGTATCACTGTGCCAATCGGGCATGTTCATCTATCGCCAGGGCAAAACCGCTTTCGCCGAACCCGGCATGGACCTGACCAACGCCGAGCGCGACGCGCTGTGCATTGACACGCAACCGGCGCTGGGGCCGTTGCGCCACCTTGGTCCCGTCCTGCGGCTGTCGGATACCCCGCCCCGTTGGACGCGGCCAACTCCCACCCTGGGCGGAGATGCGCCGGAATGGCTCGACATGGCCCCGGCCACCGGGACTGCCGATGCCGCCGAGTAGGATGGTAACCAGGAGAGCGAAGATTTCGATCTCAAGGACCGCCGGATAGGGGCGGCGGGCATTCCTATACGCGGGATAAAGTCATGAAAACCATCGTCATCGGCGGCGGCATCATCGGCGCATCGGTTGCCTATCATCTGGCGGTGCGCGGCGCGGAGGTTACTGTGCTGACAGACGGCAGACCCGGCGGCGTCGCCACGGCGGCATCATTCGCCTGGATCAACGCCGCGCCGGGAAACACACGGCCTTATTTCGAACTCCGCATGAAAGGTATTCTGGACTGGCTTCGGCTGCAACACGAACTGGGCGACCGGCTGGCCATCAACTGGAACGGATCGCTGGCCTGGACAACCGACCACGCGGCCATGGCCGACGCGTTCGCGGCGCACGCATCCTGGGGCTATCCCACTCGCATGATCTCATCGGCCGAGGCGGCGCGACAGGAACCCTCCCTCTCAAGCTATCCGGACCAGGCCGCCCATTCGCCCTTGGAAGGCAGCCTTTCACCCAGTGAGACGGCTCGTGCCCTGCTGGATGCAGCTGCTGAACGAGGCGCCCAGGTCAGCGCCGATGCCGTTCGCTCCATTGTCTCCCGGAAGGGGCGGATTACCGGCGTGCAGGCGAAAACCGGCGAGATCGGCGCGGACACCGTGGTTCTGGCCGCCGGCGTCGCCTGTGAACGACTAGCGGCTGGCGTAGACGTAACACTCCCCATGGCAAACCGCCTTGGTTTCCTGGCGCAGAGCGCGCCGTTGCCGCCCACGCTCAACGGTCTGGTGCTGGCGCCACAGGCGCATATGCGGCAGAACGCCGACGGTAGGATAATCGTGGGCGCCGACTTTGCCGGCGGCCCGGCGCCCGATGACGAGGAAGCGGCGGCGGAAGCATTGCTGGCTTCGGTTCGCGGCTTGCTGGCCAACGGCGATGACATCCGCGTGGATCGTCATACCCTGGGCCTGCGCCCGGTTCCCGCCGACGGCCTACCCGTCATCGGGCCCGTGACCCAGGCGCCCGGATTATATGTCACGGTGATGCACAGTGGTGTCACCCTCGCCGCCCTGGTGGGCCGGCTGGCAGCGGAAGAAATACTCAACGCCCGCCCCGTGGATCTCCTAGCGCCCTATCGCCCGGAACGGTTTGGCCACCCCGACATGGCCTGATAATTTTGGGCCTGACCGATTTACATGCAACGGCTCATATCGGTTATGCTGGCGTCTGCCAGCGTGGGTAAATGTGATTGAAAAGGACGCCGCCATGGATCTGATTTTCAACGCCGATGAATTGGCCTACCGCGACGAAGTGCGGGAATTCCTCGCCACCAAACTGCCCACGGAAATCCGCGACCGCGTTCGCCTGGCCTCATCCTATGTGCCGCGTGCAGATACAGTGCGCTGGCAGAATATTCTTCACACCCAGGGCTGGGGGGCGCCCAACTGGCCGGTGGAATTCGGCGGCACCGGATGGAACGCGGTACAGAAGTATATCTATGATGCGGAATATCAAGCCGCCGACTGCCCACGGCAAAGTCCCTTCGGCATCTCCATGGTCGGGCCGGTGATCTGCGCCTTTGGTACGCCGGAACAAAAGAAGCAGCACCTGGGCCCGATCATTTCGGGAGAACGCCTATGGTGTCAGGGCTATTCCGAGCCGGGCTCGGGCTCGGATCTGGCCTCGTTGCAGACCAAGGCGGTGCCCCAGGGCGATGACTATGTTGTCAATGGCTCGAAAATCTGGACCTCCCACGCCCATCACGCCGACTGGATGTTCTGTCTGGTCCGCACCGACCCCGACGCCAAGCCCCAGCGGGGCATATCCTTCCTGCTGATGGACATGACCACGCCGGGTATCACGGTCAAACCGATCATCTCTATCGATGGCCATCATTATCTCAATGAAGTGTTCTTCGATGACGTGCGGGTACCCATCAGCAACAGGATCGGCGAGGAGAACAAAGGCTGGACCTATGCCAAGTTTCTACTGGGCCACGAGCGTACGGGCATTGCCGGAGTCGGCAAATCCAAACGCAAGGTGGAACGCTTGAAAGCCATTGCCGGGATCGAGCAGGAGAGTGGCGAAAGCCTGCTGGCGCTGCCCGCGTTCCGCAGCCGAATCGCCCAGGCGGAGGTTGCCTTGCAGGCCCTGGAATTCACCTCCCTGCGCATCCTGTCCCAGGAGAAGGCCGGCCAGCCGCCGGGACCGGAAGCCTCGACCCTGAAGATCAACGGCACCGAGGTGGAGCAGACCTTGAACGAGCTGATGATCGAGGCCATCGGCCATTATGCCGCCCCCTATCCGGCCGACGCCCAGGATCCGGAGCGAAACGAGCCGCCCATAGGCCCGGCCCACGGTGTCGGCCTGATGCAGGAGCGTTTGTTGCGCCGGGCGGCGACTATTTATGGCGGCAGCAACGAAATTCAACGCAATATCATCGCCAAGGCCGTACTGGAACTTTAGGGAGCACGCAGCATGCGTTATGGATTTTATCTGCCCACGCGGGGGCCGACGTCAGGGCCGGACGATCTGGCAACACTGGCGACAAGGGGCGAGGCACTGGGTTTCCATTCGGTGATGATCGCCGATCACATCATATTCCCAACCCGGATCGAGTCGAAATATCCCTACACCGTGACCGGCGCCTTTCCCGGCGAGGGCGATGCCCTGGAACAACTGACCCTGATGGCGTTTATCGCGGCCAAGACCGAAAAACTGCGTCTGGTAACCTCGGTGATGATCCTGCCACACCGCAATCCGGTGGTGACCGCGAAGGTCCTGGCCACAATAGATGTGTTATCCAAGGGCCGGGTCACGGTGGGCGTCGGGGTCGGTTGGATGGCGGAGGAATTCGCCGCCCTGAACGCCCCTGATTTCGCCAAACGCGGCGCCGTCAGCGATGAATATCTTGAGATCTTCGCCAAACTCTGGTCCGGCGGGCCGGTCAGCCATCAGGGTGAATTCTACCAGTTCGATGAAGTCCGCTGCGAGCCGATCCCCATCCAGCGGCCCGGGCCGCCAATCTGGATCGGCGGCCACAGCCGCCCCGCGCTGCGCCGTGCCGCCCGCCATGGCGATGGCTGGCACCCGGTCGGCGCCAACGCCGCCGTCCCTCTGCCGGCGGATGAACTGGCGGTCAAGATATCGGAGCTAAAGCAACTGACCGTGGCCGAGGGCCGGGATTTCGACGCCATGACGCTGTCTTTCAAAGCGCCCCTGTACGACGCGGCGGTGGCCCAGCCCGATGGGGCCCGCCGCCCCTTTACGGGGACCAACGATCAGGTGATCGAGGACATTCACACCTATGCCAATCTGGGCATCGCAGAACTGATCTTCGACATCCGTTCGCCGACACTGGCCGAAAGCCTGGAACGCATGGAACATTTTGCCACCGACATCATGGCGCCCGCCGGAGTCTAGAGAGCATCGAGTAAACTGGCGCAATGACGCCAGACCGGTCGTGCGGTCCACGTGATCGGGCCGTGCAAGTATATATGCGGGACGGCATGCCCGTGGATCCGCCGGTGAAAGGCCTCGAGAGCTATCGCGCCTTCTTCAACGAACTCTATCAGACTGCCGAGGGGCCTGGTGGCCCGCCATGGACACGCCTTGGCTTTACCTATGACCGGAATCCGCAAACCCCAATATACGGCGCCAGCAAATACATCGTCACACCGGACGCGCCCTCCACGGTCGCCAGCGCAACATCGATCGCGGCATACTGCAATCCGTAGAGCGCACAGCGCCCGGCGATGACATAAGGCGCCTGAATACGCCGCTCCCTATTATAGAAAAGCGTCCGAATCCGGCGGACGGAATTGCCGCCCGGCCTGCACCGATGCAACGGTCCTATGACCAAGCCGGACCACGCCCGCCGTTAAAGCAATGGCCACATTTTTGCCATTAACGGCCATGGAATTGCCCAACTGCTTGCATGTGATTGCCACAGTCTCGGAACATCCTGTCACCATCAAAGACCGGGCTGCCGCCATTGCCCGCAACGGCTGCGCTACAGAGAGACAAATAAATGATCAAAAAGCTCATCGCGAAGAAGCAGGACAAAGTCCCGGCCGACAAAAGCGTGCAACGGGAAACGAACGGCATTCCGGCGACGGCCAAGAACCATGGACGCGCGACGGTGTTGGAACGCAACCCCGAATATCACGTTGACCGCCTGCACGATATGATGGCCGCGCAGCCCCCTTCAGCCCAACCACGGACAACGGATATTGCCCAGCGATCGGTCCTCGTTGGTCCGGGCGTCGAATTCGACGGCACGATCAGACATTGTGACGAGGTGGTCATCGAAGGAACGGTGACCGCCGACATCACGGCTGCCTATCTTCTCATCCGCGAGGCCGGCTTATTTTCAGGCAGTGCCGAAGTTGGGAAAGCCGAAATCCATGGTCATTACGACGGAACCCTCACCGCCAGTGCAAAACTGCTGATCCATGAAACCGGCAGGGTTGCCGGCGACATCAACTACGCCCAGCTGGAGATTAACTCGGGTGGCGTTCTGACCGGCAACGTCAGCCTGGTGACCGACACCGAGGAGATACAACGCCTCGATCAACACCTCGAACGACCCGGCGGGCAGCGACAAGGGGCGAAAACAGCCGCCGCGGACAAGCATCCCGACTTACAGGAGACTACCTGATGAAATATTTTCTCGCAGCCGGCACGATTTGCCTGCCGCTTGTCCTCGCTTCTATTACGGCACATGGGAGCGAAGCGGGCGAATACAATACGGCCTTCACAGGGGAGCATTTTGACCATCTCGCCCAAGATGATTTCGTCGGTTACCAGGCCCTTCGGGCGGCGCTTAATCCTTCCTCCAAGCCTTCCAATCCGGTCAAAGGCGCATACGAGGCGACGGAACGCGATACCTATGGACATGCCTGGATCTATTTGCGCGCTCTTGGAGATCACGATCGCCAGTCACCGCGCCGGCGGACAAGCGAAAGGGCATATGCCTGCTATCTGACGGCCCGGCGCAACGCCATGGCAACCGTCGTTTCGGAAGGCCGGGATGCGACCGGTGCCTGGCTTAAACTGGCTGATCATTGCGCAGCCGGTCTACGGACCAGCCTGGTAAAGTGGGCCAAAGGCAACGCTGTGCCGTTGCTTCGGGAGGACCTTCAGGGGGCCGAGCCATACCGCATGTTCTTTCCGTTCGACACCGCCAGAATTACCGCAATCAGCGATGGCATCATCCGTTACATCGCCGCATTCGAGAGGCCGGATAGAGCAGCCAGCATGGTCGTTGCCGGCCACGCCGACCGTTCCGGTGATGAAGACTACAATTTAAGCCTATCGAGAAAGCGGGCAGACGCAGTGACAACCAATTTCGCTGGGCATTTGCGGAAGGCCCCCGCCCTTCGCATTCACACGGCAGGGGAAACCAGACCTCTTGCCGCAACACCTGATGGCGTTCGGCATCCCCGCAACAGGCGCGTCGAGATCATATTCGGCCGGCTATGACGACATCCAGTTGCGGCAATTTATTTTCTGGTTTGAGCCGGGCATACCATCATGCCGCGCTTCGTAATGTCATATTGCCAGCGCTATTTTCTTGACTGGTTTCCATATGAGATGCGCCAAATCAGGTGGCCATGATTATCTGAAACCAACAATGAACCGTCAGGCAATTCGGCGATATCAACTGGGCGTCCCAGTTTCGATCCCGCGTTCAACCAACCTTCAATGAATGGTTCATGGCTGACGGCAGTACCGTTCTGATCAAAGCGGACCCGCACCACCCGATAGCCGGCCGGAGTTGAGCGGTTCCAGCTGCCGTGTTGGGCCACAAAGGCGTCATGTTGATATTCCGGCGGGAACATGGACCCACGATAAAAATGGATACCGAGGGGCGCAACATGAGCGCCGAACGCGATGACTGGAGCGCTCAGCTTCCGGTCAGGCAAGGGACGGCGGGCAAATTGCGGCGTACGGTCCTGGCCGCCGCCGAACCAGGGAAAGCCGAAATGCTGGCCCGCGTTTTCAAGCTGGTTTAGCTCATCCGGCGGACTGTCGTCGCCCATATTGTCGGCGCCGTTATCGGTGAAAAACAATTGTCCGGTTTTTGGATGGAAGGCCAGCCCAACCGCATTGCGCACACCCATAGCTACCTTCTCGGGCTTTCCGCCACCTGGCGAGAGCGCAATGATCGTCCCTTCGAGACCCTTTGGGGCGCAGACATTACAAGGCGCACCAATTGAAATATACATTCGACCATCCGGCCCAAACGTCGCGTAACGCCAGCCATGATGCGATTTATCGGGCAGCCCATCGAATACAACCTGTATGTCTTTGCTGCCATCCGTTGATACGCGGATAACCTGGTGTTGTTCCGCGACATAGAGAAATCCGCCCCGATAGGCCAGGCCGTTGGCGGCCCTGAGACCGGCGAGAAAAACATCCGTTTTCCGGGTTCTCAAATCAATGGAAAAAACCTTGCTGCCGCGGGTGCCAACGAAAACGGTCCCCATATCCGCCGCGACCTCAAGTGAGCGGGCGCCCGGTACATGGGCAAAAATCTCGGCCTGAAAACCCCTGGGCAGGCGAAGTTCCTGAAGGGTTCTTTCAGGCGAGGCGCCGGCCGAAATGGAGGCACCAATCAATGCCAGAGACAGAAGCAGGATTCGGTATTTCATTCTCACTTTTTACCATGTGGACAGCCCGGAATAGGCCAGTGAATATTTTGTGTTGCTGACGTTATCGGCAACGGCCCGACCCCGAGCGTATCCCCGTTGCAAGCCGTCCGCCTAAACCGGGCAGGTGCTCACCACAATTTTCGGGTCCCGTCAGGCGCCCAACTCACCTTTCTGCAACAGGCGGCAGCCATTGATGCGCCAAGCTCCTGTCTTATCCTTGACCATGGTATAGACCGCCAGCGCCTTGTGTCCATCTGTCCCGGTAAATATGACCAGTTGAACCAACTTTCCGTTTACAAGGGTCAGCTCGCCGAAATCCGCCCGGCGGTGGCGATAAACCTGTGGGTAACCGGTCCGCACCATGGCCAGGAATGTCGCCGGGTTTCTAAAAAGCTCCTGGATCATCGGCGAAGCGAAGGCAAAAGCCGCGCCGGCATCATCGCGCAAAAATGCGCTCAATTGCCGCTTTATGACGGTCTGAACATTGGTCTGTTCCGACGCTGGAGGCCGGTCCGCTGCCTGCGCGCCAATGCCCGAAATCATCAAGAGAACCACAAATGCCGCCAGCAACGGCAAGCGCCAGGAATGAATTCTCATGACCAACCCCTTCATGTCACGAATCTGCGGCGCAATTTTGTGACGTGGCATCATTCAGGGGCCAGGATCCGATTGCGCTGCGTTGGTTGCCCTCCGGGATTAACTTTGGTGGTCTAACGAAGAGAGCTGCGATTTAACAGTATGGGGGACTTGAGCCCTCTCTGAAAGCGATATCGGTCCTGGTCGGTACGCCGCGGGCCAGGTTCTGAATTACGTTGACATAATGGGATGGCTCGAGACAAAAGGGGCCGATAATGGAGAGCAATCATCTCCTTTGCACAGTTGCGTTTGGCAGCACCATGGCTCTCCGGAGATGAACCGATGCCCATGTCCTATCGGATCGACAAAACCCAGAATGTCGTCTTCATGGAGGGCAACGGCACCCTCACCGATGAAGATATGGTCGATTGTATCCGCCGGCTGCGGGAAGATGCGGACCTTGAAGCCAACATGATGACGTTATCCGACATGCGGCCGGTGGAGCGTTTAGCCATCACCACGAGCGGTATTGAAACAATGATTGGTCTGATGAAGGCGACCGGCGCCAGTCGAGGCGAGGCAAAGGCGGCGATTGTGGCGGCGGAAGACGTACAATTCGGCATGGCACGAATGTTTCAGAGCAAGGCCGAGGACACGGTCAACCCGCAAGTTCAGGTATTTCGTGATATCGCGGCAGCAAGGATCTGGATCGGCCTGGCGCCGGAAGGTTGATGGCTTGAGCAGAGGCGGACCAGATAAGAACGACGTCGGGTGAATTCGTTTCAAACTGATCTGGGCAATATGATTTCCCCAGCGCGGTCAGGCAGTTGGCGGCCAAATTCCCTGGACCGGCAGAGCCTCTTCAGTATCCGGCCAGGGTGGCATGGTCACGGCCACGGCCGCGAGTGGCTGGCCGCCGAGGGCGCGAAACTGGAAATGCGTGCCCAAGGGAATGGTCAGGCAGACGCCCGCCTCAACCGGTACAACGTCTTCCCTTTGCCCCTGCTTGCGCCACATTTCCCCCTGGCCGCCAAGACAGAACCAGATCTCCTCGACCGTTCTGTGCGTGACCGCGCGTGAGGTCTCGCCCGGGGCCAATTCAAAATGAGCCATGCCGCCCCCTGCAAGGCCCAGCAGCACCCGCACATCGGAGCCGTCGGGCGCAACCACATCCCGGTCCACCGGCAGCCGCATGGTATCGAATTCGCGCATGGCATACCTCGCTCTTAACAGTCCTGAATGATCCAAATTCCGCATCGGACGTGGTTACGTCCCCCTGCAGCGACTTTGCCAATATAGGGCGGAACTATCAATTATTCTGATTGCACGGCGGGACTGGATAATTTGCGGACCGTCCGCCAATATCCGGCAATTGTACAAGGGGTATTTGGGAAAGAGTGATGAGCAAAAAAACCGTTCTATTGATACCGCGTAAACTTTCGAAGAATAGCGAGGCCCGCGCGGCTGAAGACTACGATGTGCGCCTGAATCCGGAGGACAGGTTGTATTCACCCGAAGAGCTTCTGGAGAAATGCCAGGGAGTGGATGCCATACTGCCCTGCCATTCCGAGCTTTTCACCTCTGATCTTGTTTCCAGACTGCCTGATCGCGTCAAGATAATCGCCAACCATTCCGTGGGTGTAGATCATTGTGATCTCGCAGCATTACAGGCGAGAGGGATCGTCGTCACCAATACGCCGGAGGTGCTTTCCGACGCGACGGCCGAGATCGCGATGCTGTTGCTATTGGGCGCGGCGCGGCGGGCCAGTGAAGGCGATGGCATGGTCCGCACGGGGAAATGGGCCCACTGGAGTCCATCATTCATGGTGGGGACGCAGGTTACGAGCAAACGGATCGGCATCGTCGGGATGGGGCGGGTCGGCCAGGTTATGGCCAGACGCGCCCGCGGCTTTGATATGGAAGTCCATTACAATAACCGCAACCGCCTGCCGCCTGATCTGGAACAGGGGGCGATTTATCATGAAGACGTCGATAAGCTGCTGGCCGTATCGGATTTTCTGTCCCTGCATTGTCCGGCGACCCCGGAAACGACCGGCCTTCTCTCCGAGGAGAAATTAAAATTGCTGCCGGACGGGGCTATTGTTGTCAATACGGCGCGCGGCGCCTTGATTGATGAAGCAGCCCTGATCGCGGCCTTGCGCTCCGGAAAAATCTCCGCTGCCGGCCTCGATGTTTTTGCCCATGAACCAGGCGGCAACCCGGAGTTTGCTTCGCTCAGCAACATCTTCATGCTGCCACACATCGGCAGCGCCACCTTCGAGACCCGCGACGCCATGGGCTTTCGCGCCCTCGATAATCTGGACGCCTTCTTTTCCGGCAAAGAGCCACGTGACCGGGTCGCGTAGGACCGGCCCATAGGATAGGCGCAAATGGAAAGGCGCCGCCCCTACGCCTCCGCCCGCAGTTCGACCCGGCGGATCTTGCCCGAGATGGTCTTGGGCAGGGCTTCGCGGTATTCGATTTCGCGCGGGTATTTGTAGGGCGCGGTCAGGTTCTTGACGAAATCCTGAATCTCCACCGTCAACTCATTCGAGCCCTCGTAACCGGCGGCCAGAATTACGTAGGCCTTCACAATCTCGCCGCGCAGCTCGTCCGGCTTGCCGACCACCGCGGATTCCGCCACCGCCGGGTGTTCCACCAGGGCGCTCTCCACTTCAAAGGGAGAGATCCGGTAGCCGGCCGAGGAAATAATGTCGTCGGAGCGGCCAACGAACCAGATGTAGCCGTCCGCATCCCGGGTCGCCGTATCGCCGGTGTAATACCAGCCGTTCCGGAAGGATTTTGCCGTTGCCTCGTCGTCACGGAAATAGCCATGGAACAGGCCGGGCGGATGGGGGTCGGTGACTTTCACCGCAATATGGCCCACGGTATCGTCGTCGACGATATTGCCGTCGTCGTCGATGATGCCGATATCGATGCCCGGCACCGGCTTGCCCATGGAGCCGGGGCGGATTTCCATGCCCGGATAGTTGGCCACGATATTGACCGTCTCGGTCTGGCCATAGCCATCGTGAATATCGCAGCCCGTGGCCGCCTTCCAGGACCGCATGGCCTCGGGGTTCAGGGGTTCGCCGGCACCGATGCAATGGCGGATGGAGCTGAGGTCATAGGGCGAGACATCCATCTGCGCGAACAGTCGGTAGACCGTCGGCGGGGCGCAAAACGTCGTGACCTTGAATTTTTCAATCAGCTTCAGGTGCATATCCGCATCGAAACCGGCGGCATCGTACAGCATGATCGCCGCACCGGCGATGATCGGGGGAAAGATGATGCCCCAGGCTGCCTTGGCCCAGCCCGTATCGGTCAGGGTCCAATGAATGTCGTCCCGGCGCAGGCCCTGCCAGTAGTTGCAGGTGATGGTATGGGCCAGGCCATAGCTGTGGTCCCGGGCCACCATTTTCGGCATCGAGGTGGTGCCGGAGGTGAAATAGATCAACATCGGATCATCGCGGCTGGTGGGCGGCGCCATACTGCGGTCGAATTTGTCGGAGGCGGCGGCGCCGGCGCTTTCCTTGCAGGTCCAGCCGTCGCGTTCCTCGCCGATGATGATCAGATGTTCCAGGCTCGGGCATTTGTCGCACACGGCCTCGACCTTTTCGGCATGCTCGGCGGTGACGATGACAATTTTCGCCCCCGAACGGTTCACCCGGTATTCAATATCGTGCGCGGTCAGCAAATTGGTGCCGGGCATGGCCACGACGCCGGTTTTCATGCAGCCGAACAGCACGTGATAGAAGGCCGGAATACGGGTGATCATGACAAAGGCGAAATCACCCTTGGCCGCACCCAGATCCTTCAGCACATGGGCGAATTGGTTCGAACTGCGTTCCAGATCACCATAGCTGTGTTCTTCCGCGCTGGCGCCGTCATTGGCCACGGCGATCAGGGCCGTCTTGTCCGCCTCGGCTGCCTGTTTCGACAGCACATCGAAGGCGAAATTGAAATCGTCCGGTATCTCCAACTTGAAGTCGGCCCGCGCCGCCTCGTAGTCGAATGTTCCCGCATCATTGCCCATGAGCCAACACCTCCCGCCGGTAATAAATTCCGTTGCTGACAGATTATACCAAGTTGCGCCGACGGAAACCCATCTTTCCCCTTGTCGAATGGCCCTGGGCGGTGAAAACTGGCGCCGGAAAATAGTCGCCGGCATTTTGTTCAATAAAAAGGGGGAGAGGCATGAGCCCGACCAGTTCAGGAAGACCGACACGGCCCGGGGGGCGCTATCAACCAAAGCCGCTGCTGACACCGGGTGGTCAAATGCCGGGCCGGACCGGACCGCGCGCCGGCAGTGGCGGCAGCGGCGGCAAAAAGGAAATCCTTTGTGCCTTTGGCGTCGACGTGGATGCGGTCGCCGGCTGGCTGGGCTCGTACGGCGGTGAAGACAGCCCCTGTGATATTTCCCGTGGGCTGTTCTCGGGCGAGGTCGGGGTGCCGCGCCTGGTGAATTTGTTTGACCGTTATGACCTTCCCACCACCTGGTTCATCCCCGGCCATTCCATCGAAACCTTTCCCGAGCAATGCAAGTTGGTGGTCGATGCGGGGCACGAAATCGGCATGCACGGCTATTCCCACGAGAACCCCATCGCCATGACGCCGGAACAGGAAATCGCCGTGCTGGACAAATGTATCGATCTGATCGAGCGTTTGGCCGGGCGCCGGCCCACGGGTTATGTCGCGCCGTGGTGGGAGTTCAGTCCCGTGACCAACGAGTTGCTGTTACAACGCGGCATCAAATACGATCACAGCCTGATGAACGACGATTTCCATCCCTTCTATGTTCGCGTGGGCGACAGCTGGACCCCGATTGACTATTCCAAACACCCGGACGAATGGATGACGCCCCTGGTCCGCGGCCAGGAAACCGATTTGATCGATATTCCCGGCAGCTGGTACCTGGATGATTTACCGCCGATGATGTTCATTAAATCGGCGCCGAACAGCTTCGGCTTCGTCAATCCACGGGATATCGAAGAACTTTGGCGCGACCAGTTCGATTGGGTCTACCGCGAAAACGACTACGCCGTGTTCACCATGACCATCCATCCGGACGTTTCGGGACGGCCACAGGTGTTGTTGATGCTGGAGCGGATTATCGAATATCTCACCTCCCATGCCGGTGTGCGGTTTTGCACCTTTGATGAAATCGCCGACGATTTCCGCCAACGCTGCCCCCGCGAAGGCGCCTCCGCCAGCGCCGCGGCACCGGCATAGTCCGGCGCCATGTGTGCTTTGTGCGGCGTCCTCGGCGGGCGGGGCCACTGGACCGAAAGCGCGGCGTCGCCCGAGGCCTTCGCCTCCCGTGCCGAGGCGCACACCCGGGCGCGGGAGCGGCAGACCCGCACCCGGCTGGTGAACAGGGTGTTGGGCCATTACGGCCTGCGTCTGGGCGATTGGTCGGGCGGCGGCCATGTGCTGCGCGGCCCCACCGGGCGCACAGCCCTGGTCAATAACCTGTCCGAGATGTGGGCCGCGGCGGACGATTTGAGCCGCCGGGCCTGCGATCCTCTTGACGAGGATTTGCTGCGCCATCTGAAGGGGGCCTAAGGATTGGGCGAATTTTCCGAACAGACGCCGATCAACATCATTACCGGCTTTCTGGGCAGCGGCAAGACGACCCTGTTGAAGGGTCTTTTGGCGGCGCCGGATTTGTCGGACACGGCTGTCCTGATCAACGAGTTCGGGGCCGTTGGTCTGGATCACGAACTGGTGCAGAACGTCACCGAAACTACCTTGTTGCTGGACAACGGCTGTCTGTGTTGCGCCATTCGCGGCGATCTGCAAGGCGCCCTGCGCGATTTACTCTCGCAACGGCAGGCGGGCCTGGTGCCCTATTTTCGCCGTGTGGTGATCGAGACCTCGGGTTTGGCCGACCCCGCGCCCATCGCATACACGTTGCTGGCGGAGCCGGTGCTGCAGCACCATTTTCGCCTGGGCGGCATCATCACCACCGTGGATGCGGTCAACGGTGGGGAACAGCTGCAACGCTTCCCCGAATCCGTAAAACAGGCGGCCGTGGCGGACCGCCTGATCATGACCAAGACCGATCTGGCCGGGCCCGAACAGATCGCGGCCCTGTACGCCAATTTGCGCCGCCTGAACAAATCCGCCCCGATCGTGGAGGTGGCTGACGGCGATATTCAGCCCGCCACGCTTTTGACCGATGACATGTATGACGCGGCGGGCCGGGATCGGGAGATCAGCCAATGGCTGGCGCCGTCATCCGGGCCGGATATGGCTCAGGATGCACTGATCCACGAGCATGCCGACCACATTCACTCCTTTGCCCTGACCTACGACAGCCCCCTGGACTGGACCGCATTCGGCATCTGGATGACCATGCTATTGCACCACCACGGCGATAACGTGTTGCGTATCAAGGGATTACTGAACGTGGCCGGGGTGCCGACGCCGGTTCTGATCAACGGCGTGCAGCATATTGTCCATCCCCCCGCCCACCTGCCGGCCTGGCCCAGCGCCTCGCGCCAGTCACGCATCATCTTCATTGTCAGGGATATGGAGCAAGGCAAAATAGAGGCCTCGCTAGCCGCCTTCAACAAACTCGCCAACCCGGACGCGGTGGCAGGCCGCGCGGCTTAGAGCTTGTCGGGGCTAGTCGCCGAGCGCCGAGCTTGAACGCCGTGGGCGGCCGCGTCCGGTGCTCCAGCCATCCCGGAAGGCGCGCACCAGATGGTGCAGCAGATAGAACAATATGGCGAGAATGACCATCAGGACGATGGCCAGCAGGTGCCCGCCGAATTCTGAACCGATAATAGTGCCACGATTGACCAGATGCTCGCCCAACATGGCCACGGCCTGCAGGGTGCCGCCGGCGCAAAAGATCACCGCGATCAAAATCGCCACCTGCAAGCTGTCAAAGACCAGCACTTCAACATTCAAGGCGCCACTATCACGGCCAAACTGGCTGCGAAAACTCTGCCAATGGGCGATCACATAGCCGACGGTGCCAACCAAGGAGGCGAACCAGAAGACCACGTTGGAGAAATGCACCTGGGGAATGTGGGCCACCAGATAGCTTTCGAACGGCTTATAAAAATACAGGAAAATCAGCAGAATGATGATGGCGATCAAGCTGATCCAGAACTTCGCCTGCCGCCCGGTTGTTGTCTGTTCCGCCATTTTACCCCAACTAAGCCGCGCTACGATCACATACGCTTCACGCCTGGATCGTCTATTTCGATCAATTCAATGGAGCGGATGGTACCTGAAACATGCTATTTGTCAAAAATAACCAAAAGCGCCGCCGCGAATGGCCGGAACGAGTTGACCGGCAGCGAACGCCCGGTAACATGCAGGTTTGGTTTGCGGTCGATTTGGGCCGACTTGGGGGCAGTAATTCCCAAGCGGATTGTATAGAATGGGCGGGCACTATGGGGAGGCGGAATGAGTAGTCGGCTGGGCGTGGATGTCGGTGGCACTTTCACCGATTTGTTGCTGTTCAACGAGCAGAACAGCGAACTGCGCCTGTTGAAGACGCCTTCAACCCCGCAGGACCAATCCATTGGTATCTTGAAGGGCATCTCGCAATTGATTGCCGAGGCCGGCATCGCTCCGTCCGAGATCAATGGCCTGTTGCACGGCACCACCGTCTCCACAAACATCGTGCTGGAGGAAAAGGGCGCCAAGGTCGGCCTGCTGGTGACCAAGGATTTTGAACAGGTCCTGCATCTGGCCCGGTCCCAGACGCCGGGTCCCCTGGCCGGTTGGATGATCATGGAAAAGCCCGATCCCCTGGCGGATCTGGAGCTGACCCGGGGCATCCCCGAACGCATGAGCGCGCGCGGCGAGGTTTTGCGGCCGTTTGACGAGGCGGCGGCGCGGAAAGCGGTGCGGGAATTGCTTGATGCGGGGGTCGAATCGATCACCGTGTCGTTGCTGCATTCCTATGCCAATCCGTCCCATGAGCAGCGCCTTCGCGGCATTATCGAAGAAACCGGCACCGACATCCCGATTTCGCTATCTTCGGAAATTTTGCCGGAATTCCGTGAATACGAACGCACCCTGGTAACGGTGATGAATGCCTATGTAGGGCCGTCCATGCGGCGCTATCTGGCCAATTTCGAAGACAAGCTGAAGAGCATCCAGTTTTCCCCGCACGTCAATATTGTCCGCTCGGACGGCGGCCTGATGTCCGTGCAACGGGCCTCGGAATCGCCGGTCCATACCATGTTGTCGGGGCCGGCGGGTGGTGTCTCGGGCGCGGCCTTTCTGGCCTCGTTGGCGGGATATGACAACGCCCTGGGTTTCGATATGGGCGGCACTTCAACGGATGTTTCCCTGATCCAGAACGGCCAGCCGCTGATCTCGCGGCAGACATCCCTGGGCGATTACCCCATCAAGGTGCCTTCGGTGGAGGTCCATTCGGTGGGCGCGGGGGGCGGCTCCATCGCCCACGTGCCCATGACCGGCGCCCTGCGGGTCGGTCCGGAAAGCGCCGGTGCGGCGCCGGGACCGGCCTGTTATGGCCAGGGCGGCGAACAACCGACCGTGACGGATGCCAATCTGCTGCTGGGGCGGCTGCCGCCGCGGCTGCTGGACGGCCGGATGGACCTGGATGTCAAGGCGGCCGAGGACGCCGTGGGCAAGATAGCCCGCGCCATCGGCCTTGATCTGCACCAGGCGGCCCAGGGCATTCTGGATATCGTCAACGAAAACATGTTTGGCGCCCTGCGCCTGGTTTCCGTGCAAAAAGGGCTGGATCCCCGCGATTTCGCCCTGGTGGCATTTGGCGGCGCCGGTCCCCTGCACGGCAACGCCATGGCCATGTTGGGCCAATGTTATCCGGTCATCGTGCCACCGACGCCGGGCGTGTTATCCGCCCTTGGTTTCCTCTATTCCGACGTCAAGAATGAATTCGCGCAAACCTACGTGCGCAATATTGCTGACGTGGACGGGAGCCAGTTGGGCCAGATTTACGACCGTCTGGGCCGCGAGGCGCGCGGCTGGCTACGTGAAGAGGGCATCGAGGAACAGCGCCAGGAATTGAGCTTTCAGGCCGATGTGCGGTACTTCCGCCAAGGCTATGAGTTCGCGCTGCAAGTGACCCCGGATGGCCTGAGCAACGGCGGTCTGGCGGATCTGGAAGCCCGCTTTGGCGCCGCGCACGAGCGGCTTTACGGTTTTCGATTGGAACAACCGGTGGAACTGGTCAATCTGCGCGCGGTCGGCGCCGGCCAGGTGGAAAAAGTGCAATTGCCCAGTTTCGAGATGGAGGCCCCGGATGCCTCGGCCGCAGTGGTCGAACAACACCGGGTCTACTTCGATGGACGTTTTTTGAACGCCAACATATATGATCGCAAATTGTTGCGGGCCGGCCATCGCCTGACCGGGCCGGCGGTCATAACCCAGGCGGATTCGACCACGGTCATTCATCCTGGCCACGTGGGCGCCGTCGACCGGTACCTGAATATTCTGATTTCCCCCGAAGGTGGGCAAGCATAGGGGATGGAAAGAGCATGAACGATTTGAACCCGGAACGCGGCAGGATTTCGCTGGATGACCTGCTGAAGGCGAACAAGGAGCAGTTCGACAAGGTCTTCGCCAGCCAAATGGATCAGAGCGGCCTGCTTGCCGTCGATCATCGTCCGCCGACCGGCGCCGACCTGAAATCCGCCGGCCTGGCGTCCAGTCCGGCCAATACCGAAAACCCAGTCGATGTTGCGGCCCGGTTGAATGCCCGTTACGGCAGCGCCTGGTCATCGGAAATCCTGGAGCACAGCAGCGAACGGGGCAGTGTCACCGTACTGTGCAAGCTGGTGGTCGATGGGGTTTCGAAAATGCAGTTCGGCAGCGCCCGGGCGAACGGCGACCCGGGCAAGGCCCTGCAGCGGGCATCGGACAACGCCCTGGCAAAATGCGCCGCCATGCTGGCGGACGAGGCGCCCGACGCCGGCAGCGTCCCGGAACCCGGCGCAGAACAGCGGCGGCGGCGCCCCGCCCTGGCCGAGGCCGGCGACCCGCGGCAGGCGGCCGCGGGCGGCAAACTGGATATCGTTACCCTTGATCTGATCGAAAACGCACTGCGCAACGCGCGCCACGAAATGGATGCGGTTCTGTTCCGTTCTGCGATGTCGCCGGTCATCCGTGAACAGCACGACGAATACCCGATGATTACCGACCCCAAGGGACGGATGATTGTCGGCCAATTC
Source organism: Alphaproteobacteria bacterium (assembly GCA_021776235.1). Classification (GTDB taxonomy): domain Bacteria; phylum Pseudomonadota; class Alphaproteobacteria. The sequence continues at coordinate 40,829 of JAJFGG010000051.1, forward strand.
GGCTCCTACGTGCCGGAGATGCTGAAGACGCAGAATTTCGATCTGGAACCGGGCGATGTCATTCTGCAAAGCGATCCGTTCAAATGCGGCGGCGCCGTCAGCCATATCAACGACTGGTTGATCCTGGTTCCGGTGTTCTTTCAAGGGGCGCTGGTGGGCTTTACCTCCATGTTCGGCCATATGATGGACGTGGGCGGCCCGGTGCCCGGCTCCATGCCCACCGCGGCGACCTCGATTTTTGGCGAAGGCCTGCGCATCCCGCCGATCAAGCTGTACGAAGCCGGCGCGCTGAACCAGGCCGCGCTTGACCTGATCATGAACAACACCCGCACGCCGGAAATGAACTATTCCGACCTGATGGCGATCCTGGCCGGTTGCCGGGCGGGTGAAAAGCGGGTGATCGAACTGTGCGAGCGATTTGGCCCAGAAGTCTATGCCCAGGCCTGCGACGCCTTGCTGGAACGCACCGAACGGGCCATGCGGAAACTGATCGTGCAGAACCTGCCGACCGAGCCGCAATCGTTCGAGGATTATGTCGACGACGATGGTTGCGGCAATGGCCCCTTCAAGATGAAACTGACGGTCTGGCGCGAAGGGGAACATGCCTATTTTGATTGGACCGGCACCGCGCCCCAGGCGCCGGGACCAATCAATTTCTATCTACATGACGGCATGTTCAAGATGTTCATCGGGGTCTACATGATCATGGTGTTCGATCCGCAGATCCTGTTCAACGACGGCTTTTATGATCTGATCCATGTCACCTTGCCCAAGGGTTCCCTGGTGCATCCTGATTTTCCCGCCGCCCTGGGCTGCCGCACCCACGCTTTGTCCCGACAGTTTGACGTGCTGGGCGGCGCACTGAGCCACAATGCACCGGATATGGCGACCGCCGCCGGCTATGGCTCCAGTCCGCATTTTCTGTATTCGGGGACGGACAAGGATGGGCGAAACTTTCAACTGATGGAGATTCTGTACGGCGGTATTCCCGGGCGGCCCATCGGCGACGGCATGGACGGGCATTCCTGGTGGCCGCTGTTCGAGAACATCCCCACAGAATATCTGGAAACCTATTATCCCATGGTGATTGAAGCCTATGGCTCGATCAAGGATACCGGCGGGGCCGGCCTGCACCGTGGCGGCAATGGCATCGAAAAAATCTATCACCTGCTGGCCGAAGGCGATGTCTCCATCCACGACGACCGTCATTTAAGCCAGCCCTGGGGTATTCTGGGGGGTAAACCCGGCGCGGTTTCAGAAAAATGGCTGATCCGGAAAGACGGCGACAAATCGCCGTTGCCTTCGAAAATCGATAATGTCCGGGTTCGGCCCGGCGACCGCATCGTCTTTTGCACCGCCGGGGGCGGTGGCTGGGGCGATCCGTTGGAGCGGGACCCGACATGGGTGCGCAACGACGTGGCGCGCCGGCTGCTTAGCGGGGAAAAGGCCCGCGGCGAATACGGCGTTGTCCTGGATGGGGCTGGTCTGACCGTTGACCGGCGAGCCTCTCAGGATTTGCGCGAAAGTATGCGACGAAACCGAAAGTCATTGCCATTGTTTGATTTTGGCGAACGGCGAAGCAACAGATTGAACTAGCCGAAAATGGCTATCCGATAAAATGAAGATACCAACACGGAAACAAGGGTACTTGCACGATGTATGAAGTTGGAATTGCGTTGTTCATTACGGCCATCGTCGTCCTCGCGATCCTGTATATTATTTCCATCTGGATTTATAAGCGGGCACCGTCGAACATGTGCTTTATCCGCACGGGCTTTCGCGGCACGAAGGTCTGTCTGGGCCAGGGCGCCCTGGTATTGCCGGTATTTCATGAAGTGTCCTGGGTATCGCTTGAAACCCTGAAATTGATTATTTCCCGGTCGCGGGATCAGGCAATCCTGACGTCCGACAATATTCGTATCGACGCAGTGGTCGAGCTGTACACCCACGTTGGCCATACGGAAGACGCGGTGCTGATCGCCTCACGAAGTTTGGGCGAGAAGACCTTCGATTCCGACAAGGTGCGCAACCTGTTGGAAGCCAAGGTGGTTGGCGCCCTGCGCAGCTATGCCGCGACCAAGACCCTGAAAGAGCTGCATCAGAACCGTGACGCCTTTGCCTCCGACATCCGCAACGGCGTCACCGAAAGCTTTACCTCCAACGGGCTGGTCCTGGAAGAAGTCTCCATCGTCACCTTGGAACAGGCCGGCAAGGAATTCTTCCGCACCGACAACGTGTTTGACTCCGAGGGCCTGAAGGTGATCACCGAGATCACGTCCGATGCCCGGCGCAAAGTGCACGACACGGAAAAACGCACCACGGTGTCGATCCGCCAAAAAGATCTGGATACCCAGTTGGAATTGTTGGAGATCGAACGGCACGAGGCCGTGGCCCGGGCCAATCAGGACAAGGAAATCGCCAACGAGCAGGCCAAGCAACTTGGCGAAAAACAGATCTATGTGCTGGATCAGCGCATGGGGGTTGAGCAAAAGGAAATCGACAACGAAAAAACCCTGGAAATCATCCGTACTGAACGGGATCTGGCCGTAACGGAAGAGGGCAAACGCCGGGAAATTGCTGAAATTCAAAAAGAACTGGCCTTGGAGAAAGAGCGCCGCGACCGGGAGATCGATTTAATTGCCAAGGCGCGGGAAGAAGAACTGGCCAACATCAGCCGCAACCTGACCCTGGAAAAAGCCGAACGGGACCGCCAGATCGAGCTGGTGGGTAAGGCCAAGGACGCCGAGCTGGCGGAAATTGAACGTGTCCTGGCGCGGGAACGGGCGGAAAAACAACGGGAAATCGAACTTTCCCAGAAGGAAAGAGAGCGGCAACAGTCGGAGATTGCCCGCATTACCGCCGTTATGGCAGACGAAGAGACGGCCCGTGACGCCCGCCACAACGCGGCGGAAGAAGCCGCCCTGTCGGTACGAAAACGGGCCCTGGAAACCCGGCTGGAAATGTTGGAGCTGGACAAACAGGACAGCTTCGCCGCCGCCAAGCAGGAACAGGAAGTGGCCAATGAAAAGGCCCGTGTCCTGAGCGAGCAACAGCGTTTCATCCTGGATCGCCGCTGGGAGGTGGAGCAGGAAGAAATCGCCAAGGCCGAAGCACTGGAAAAAGCCCGCCTGCAAAAAGATACGGCCGTTATCGAAGAGAGCAAGTCGAAGCAAACAGCGGAGATCGAGCGTTCCTTGTCGCGTGAATCGGCGGAACGAGACCGCGAGATTGTCTTGATCGGCAAGGCCGAGGAGTTGGAACGGGCGGAGATCCGCCGCACCCTGGCCCGGGAACAGGAAGAACGGGACCGCGAAATAGCCTTGGTTGAGAAAGCCAAGGAGCTGGAACAGGTGGAGGTCCAGAAACATCTGGCGATCGAGTTGGAGCAACGCCAGCGGGACATTGCCTTGATCGAGAAGGACAAGGAACGCGAAGCCGCCGACATCCGCCGCTTCCTGGCCCGCGAGACAGAGGAACGCAACCGCGAGATCGCCCTGGTGGATAAGACCAAGGAATTGGAGGCCGCGGAAGTGCAGCGCCTGACCACTACGGCGGAAAAGGAAAGCGCCCAACACCGGGTTGAATCGGTCCGCCTGTTGGCGGATGCCGAGCGCGCCAAGGAGGTCGAACAGATCGATGCGGAAATGCTGGCGGAAATCCGGCGCATCGACGAGGAAAGCAAAGCGGCCATTACCCGCATGCATATGATTACTCAATCCGAAGCGCGAAAACTGTCGGCGGAACAGGAATCGGATGCCACCATGATCCGCGCCCGTGCTTCGGCCGAGGCCCAGAAAATTTCGGCCGATGGCATAGAGCGCGAGGCCGGCGCCAAGGGCCGGGCGGAAATGGAGATCGAAGCCCTGCGCGTCAGCAATACTCAACGTATGTTGGAGGCGGAGGCCAGCGGCATGGAAGCCAAGGCCGACGCCCTGAAAAAATACAACGACGCCGCTACTTTTCTTGAATTGGCAAAACTGTCAATCGAGGCCGACCGGGATATCCACATCGATCAGGCCCGCGCCATGGGCAATGCCCTCGAAGGGGCGCAGATCCGCATGTACGGCGGCGGCGACGGCACGGTGGACACCATTCGCGGTCTGTTCACCCAGGGCTTTGGCGTGGGCGAGGTGCTGGAAGGATTTGCCCAATCCATGCCCGACGGCCTGCGGCAGAAATTCACCGCCAACGGCCTGCGCGGCCTATTCGGACGCCCTTATGGCCAGGGCGGTCTGCGCGAGGCGGCGGAGCATCTGTCGGCCCTGGTCGATAGCACGTTGAACTCGAAGAAAGCCCGCGGCGCGAATTTCCCGGAGGCCCTTGAGAAACTTGTTGAAGCAGCCGGCGACGATCAAACCATGAGCCAGACCCTTGCCATGTTGAAGGAATTGAACAGCCAGGGCAGGTTCGATGACGTACCCTTTGACAACGTCTGGAACATCATACAGGCGATGGCCAAGACGGCCGATTAGTTCCAGGACGATCGGGCACGATCATGGCCGAACTTGACGTCGTCATAGAGCATGTGGACAAGACGTTCCCGGGCAATACCCGGGCTGTCATAGACTTCAGTGTCGAGATCGAACATGGCGAATTCGTCTCCATGCTGGGGCCGTCCGGTTGCGGCAAGACGACGGTGTTGCGCATGGTCGGCGGCCTGGAGGAGGTTACATCCGGACGGATCTTCATCTCCGGCAAGGATGTCACGGACCTGCCGCCGTCCCATCGTGACACATCCATGATGTTTCAAAGCTTTGCCCTGTTCCCTCACCGCACAGTTTTCCAGAACGTCGGGTTCAGCCTGAAGATGCAGGGCATCGACAAAGGAATCGCCGACCGGCGGGACTGGGCAAAGTTGGAAACCGTCGGCCTGGACCAATAATCCGAACGCCGTCCTTCGGATCTGTCCTGCTGTCAGCAACAGCGCGTCGCCCTGGCGCGGGCCTTGATAAGCGAACCAACGGTGTTGTTGCTGGATGAACCCCTTGGCGCGCTGGATTACAATCTGCGTCAGACCATGATGGTCGAATTGAAGAAAATTCAGCAGGACACTGGCATCACCTTCATCATGGTTACCCATTCCCAGCAGGAAGCCATGTCCATGGCCGACAAGGTTATTGTCATGAGCGACGCCATGGTGCAGCAGATCGGCTCGTCCCGGGAAATTCACGAAAACCCGCGCAACCGTTTCGTGGCGGAATTCATCGGCAACAACAATATGTTCAAGGGCATCATCCGCTCGCGCAGCGGTTCCATGGTCTTTATCGAAGCGGGCGAGCAACTTTATTATGTCCGGGTACCCGAACATATCCGCCAGGTCCCCGTAGGCCAGGAGGCTCATTTCTCCGTCCGCGCCGATCTGATGCATACGGGCGACAACCCCGAGATGGCCAACAAGATCATCGGCAGCTACGTGGCGACTGAATTCCTGGGCACGCTGGAGACCGACGTATTCGAAGTGACGCCGGGCCATTTCGTTCATGTGGAGCAGCATCGCCACCTGTCGGATTCGAGCTATGGGGTCGGCGAACGTGAAACCCTGTGTTTTGCGGCTCATTCAGGTATGCTTTTAGAAGCAACCCGGCGACCCGAGGATGTCGCCTGACCAACAGAGGCGAGCCGATGGATAGAACGGCCGATGTCGTCGTGATCGGTGCCGGAATTGCCGGCACAGCCACCGCATACTATCTGGCCAGGGGCGGCGCACGGGTCATCGTCTGCGAAAAGGGTGAAATTGCCGGCGAACAATCCAGCCGCAATTGGGGCTTCGTCCGCCAACAGGGCCGGGATCCGGCGGAAATCCCGTTGATGATGGAAGCCAACAAGATCTGGCGCGGCCTGGAACGAGAATTGAACGCCGATCTGGAATGGATTTCGGCCGGCAACATGGTGACCTTTGCGACCGAAGAAGAGCGCGCCGGATGGGAAGCCTGGCAAAAGACGGCGGCGCAGTACGGGCTTTCATCGCGCATTCTGGGCCGGGCCGAGATGGAAGCGGTGATCCCCGGCAACGCCTTCGACTGCCTGGGCGGCATCTTCACGGAAAATGACGGCCAGGCGGAACCGGCCAAGGTTACGGCCGCCCTGGCCCGCGCGGCAGAGGGCCGAGGGGCTGAATTCCTTACCCATTGCGCCGTCTACGAGGTGGAGACCACCGCGGGCGCTGTTTCAGGCGTAATAACAGAGCGGGGCGGCATCCGGGCCCCTGTCGTGGTCTGTGCCGCCGGCGCCTGGTCGGGCCGGATGTTGCGCACCCTGGGCCTAAAGCTGCCGCAGATGTGGTTGAAGGGTTCAGTGGCCCGCACCACGCCCGGCCCGATCATAAGTCATAGCGCGACCTGGACCGGAGTCGCCTTTCGTCAGCGCCGGGATGGCACCTTCAACATCGCCACCCGCTCGGCTGATCATGACCTGACCGTGGAAAGTCTGTTGAATTTACCTGCCTTCATGGGCAGTTTCGCCCGCAACAAGCGGGCCATCAAGCTGCGCCTTAATCACCTGTCCCGCGATCTGCTGGCGGGCAGCTTTTCCAAGGCCGCCCTAGGCCGGGAATTGACCACCCACCGAATTCTGGATCCAACGCCGAATCATAAAGTACTGAATCAGACACTGGCCGCCCTGCACCGCCTGTTGCCGGCCACGGCGGAGGTCAGGATCGACCGAAGCTGGGCCGGCTATATCGACATGACACCGGATATGTTGCCCGCCATCGATGCCGTCGGCGAACCGTCCGGTCTGGTCCTGGCCACCGGCTTCTCGGGCCACGGCTTTGGCATGGGGCCGATCGTGGGCCGTCTGGTATCCGAACTGATCCTGAACGGCGAAGCGTCCCTGGACCTGAGCGCCTTTCGCTTCGGCCGCTTTCACGACGGCACGAAACTGACGCCCCACACTGTTGTCTGACGGAAGGAAATCGATGAACGGCAAGACAGAGGCCATGGATACCGTCCTGATCACCGGTGCGGCGGGCGGCATCGGCAGGCGGCTGCGTCAGTTGCTGAAAGGTGTCTATCCGCGATTACTTCTCAGCGACCGGGAAAGGCCCAACGATCTGGGGGCCGACGAGGAATTCATGCCTGCCGAGCTTTCCGATAGAACGCAGGTCGAAAATCTGCTGCAAGGCGTCGACGGCGTTATCCATCTGGGCGGCCGCGCCATGGAAGATGATTGGGAGGTCATCCATCAGGCCAATATCGTCGGTTGCCATAATTTGTTCGAGGCGGCGCGGCTGAATGGCACCCGCCGGGTCGTCTTCGCCTCGTCAAACCACGCCATCGGGTTTTATCCGCGCCACCAGATGATCAACGTCGACCACAAGGTCCGCCCTGACAGCCGTTACGGCGTATCGAAAGCCTTTGGCGAAGCACTTGGCGCGTTTTATGCCGAAAAATTCGGATTGGGTGTGCTGGCCATCCGGATCGGCAATGTTGATGACTATCCGGTCGACGAACGGCGCCTTTCGATCTGGATCAGCCCGCGCGATCTGGTGCAATTGATGCGCATAGGCCTGGAACATCCGGAGCTGCGCTATGAAATTGTCTGGGGCGCGTCCGGGAACGCCCGCGGCTGGTGGGACAATGAGCCGGCCCACCGCCTCGGCTATCGCCCCGATGATCGGGCCGAAGAGCATACCGCGCGAGCCCTGGCCGCCCAGGCGGGCCGGCCCGCCGATCCGGTTGGCGACTATTTCCAGGGCGGCGAATTCTGTAGCATGGAATTCGCCGGCCCAATGCCCGACACAGAGGCATGACCGCAGCGACGATCTAAGCGGTTGATATCTTTTACCTGCGCAGGCCCGAAGTCGAAGCGGTCGCCGACAACAGCCAGGATTCCCTGCATTATCGTGACCGTCGAAAGAGAATTGTATAGATCCCTAAAAACACCGAAATCATTAGCAGCGAAAATATGGTCGAGGCTGTGCCCAGCGCAAACAAGGTGGGGCGGATGCGCTGCGTCATGGAGGCGTTGATGTCCAGGGGCAGGGTGTTTTCGGCCCCTGACAACAGGGTGGTACGGGCGAATTCGTCGTAGGACAGGGTAAACCCGAACAACCCGGCAGCAACGACACCGGGTGTGATCAAGGGAAAGGTAACCTCCTTGAACACCGTCCACTCATCGGCACCCATATCGCGGGCCGCCTCCTCCAACCTGGCATCAAAGCGGTTGAAGACCGCCATCATTACCAGATAGCCAAAGGGCAGGGCCCAGATAACATGCACCGCCAGGCCGGATGAATACCAGGCCGGCGGCAAGCCCAGTTGCCGCAGCAGGATGGCCATCCCCAGGCTGAGCAATACGCCGGGCACCATCAGGCCGGTCAGGATGGTGTAAAAAAGGACGTTGGAGAATAGAAAGGCCTTGCGGAAGGCCATGGCCAGCATGGTCGAAAACAGTGCCGTGATGACCATCACCATCAAGGCCAGAATAATCGACCGGCCCATGGCCCCCTGCATATCGCCGACCGTCGACGGCTCCAGCAGTTTATTCCACCAATACAGGCTAAACCCCCGCATGGGGAACGAGGTGCCGCCACGCCGGCCCTGAAAGGACAGCACGAACATGGCGAACATGGGGCCGTAGATAAACAGCAGAAAGATCACGTAATAGATGGAAAAGCCGGTCTTCACCCGCAACTTGCGCCAACGTTCCGGCGTCCAGCGCGCCATGTTACACCAATGATCCCTGATATCGACCTGTTTCACCGAGATGATTTTTACCGCCAGGTAGGAGCGCGCCGCGCCGTAGTGTGGCCCACTTCAAGCAGTGCGCGACGCCGCTGGCGGTAAAAATCATCCGGCCGAAGGTGGGCCGATCCGGCCCTCGGGCTATGTTGCGGCGTTTGCCCCCAATTCGGCAGACTGCACCACATCGCGCGGCGCGCCGCGCCTCGCCCGCGAACCGGATCGACCCATGAAACAAGTCTATATCAGGGATCATTGGTGTTACAGTTCCTTGCGAATATCGACGATGCGCAATATGACGATGATGCCAATGACCATGGCCAGCATCAGCATCAACGCGTTCACGGCGGCAAACGGATAGTTCGCGATACCATAATAATTGAGGATCACGGTGCCGGCGGTCGAGGTCTTGCCGCCATAAACCACGACCGCGGTGGCGAATTCGCCCGTTATCATGACGAAAATGAAAATCATCCCAATAGCGACGCCGGGCAGAGACATGGGCCCGATGATTTCGCGAAAGATCTGAAATGGCGTGGCGCCCATATCGGTGGCGGCCTCGATAATGTCCTTGTCGATCTTGGCCAGCGAGAAAAATATCGGCCCTATGCTCAACACCACATAGATCTGCACCAATGCCATGGTGTAACCGAATTCCGAATAGAACAGAAAACTGACCGGTTTATCCACGATGCCCATGCCCAACAAAGCCTGATTGATCAGGCCCCGGCGGCCCAACATGGGCAGCCAGGCCACGGCCCGGATTAAATACGAGGTCCAGAAAGGCACCATGCACAACAAGAACAACGCCAACTGCCACTTGAAGGCCTGCACCTGCATGGCCAGGAAATAGGCGATGGGGTAACCCACGATGAGGCACAATAGCATGGTCACAAGGGTGAAATAGAGCGTTGATCCAAGGGTGCGGATAAATACGCTTGGCAGCAGGAAACGGTCCGCTTCGGGATCAAAAAATCCCTTGGTATAAAAATACTCGCCGTAGAATTCCAGGGAAAAGGCCGGGCTCAAACCCTGGGGCGTATTCTCCCAAAAACTGAAAATGACGATAGAGACCAGCGGGACGACCAGGAACAATACAAGCCAGATGGTCGCCGGCGTAATCAGCCAGACCGTGGCGAAGCCTTCCTCGGTGTGGCGGATCTTGGCCTGGACGGCGGCTTCATCCGGCTCGGGTTGGCTGCCGATCAGGCCGGTATGATGCAATTCGCTGACTTTTGACATAAACAACCAGGGTCAAATAGCGGCTTGTCGAAATTGGGCCGGCGCGGCATTTACCGCACCGGCCCGTATATTATCCCACGCCCGTCGCAATTAAGAAACGGCCCGGAAACCAAAGATCATCAGGCGGTCAGGAATTCCGTCCAGCGTTTCACCAGATAATCGTTCTCGCTCATGATAGAGTTCCATACGGCGATTTTCTTGAAGCGTTGTTCATAGGAACCGCCATCACGCACCACCCCCTTCGCGACGAGTGGCGAGCCGAAGGGATCGGGCAGTTCCTTGGCCGCCGGTTTGCCTTCGTACCAGAAATCCCATTCATCCGCCGGCAGATGCTTTTTGGTGTTGGCCGGCGTTGACATGTAATACCCCTGGCGGGCGACAAAGGCGCCGGCCCAGCCATCGAGCCACCAGTTCAGGTACTCATAAGCCTGGTCCAGCTTCTTGCCGGTGGCCTTGGCCGATATGGAGATGGCCCCGTGCCAACCGCGCATGCCTTCCTTGGGTGATGCGTAGATGCAAGGCACGCCCTCGGCATTGACGGCAGTGACCGCCGGCGACCACATGCTCTGCAAAGCGACCTCGCCACTAACCATCAGATTTACCGATTGGCCGAAGGTCTCCCAGAAGGCCCGAAAATGGCCCTCCTTCTTCTTCTTGGTCAGAAAGTCCACCAGGAAGTCAATTTCCTTGCGGGTCATATTGCCTTTGTCGCCGAACTTGATCAGTCCCAGGGCCTCCACGCCCATGGCGGCGTCCATGGCACCAATCTGGGGCACATTCAGAAGCGCCACCCGGCCCTTGAAATCGGAACTGAACAATTCCGCCCAGCTTTCGATAGGCCGGCCCGTATCATCAGGGTTGTAACCCAGGGAATCGGCGTTGTGCCAACCAGGCAGGGCGGAAATATACCGCGATGGCCCCTTGGTCCGGGCGCCATTCTCGTCCACCCAAATCTGACGTACCGGCGCATCGCCCTGGCCGACCTGCGAGCCAGGTGTCAGCATGCCGGTCTTGGTCAGATTGGAGACCTTGTCCCAATCCTTGATGCGTTTTGTATCGATGGGCTGGAACACCTTCGACGGGATCATGACATCGAACATGTCAAAGTAGCATTCCGAAACTTCATATTGATCGTTCTGGTTAAGGGTTTTTCCGAACAGCGCGCCGTAGCCAAGGGCCTGACCACGTATGGGAAAACCAACATCCTTGGCCGCTTTGGCCTGGATTTCATTAATGATGCTGACGCCCAGGCCGATCGTCCGAATTGGATCGGCGGCCTGCACAATATTGGGGAATCCGGTGATCGTTCCCGCTGCCGCGACGCTCGCGGCGGTCCCCATGAATTTCCGGCGGCTGATATTCGACAGCGCGCCACTTGATTTGTTACTGCCATTTTTCACGGTCATTTCTAACCTCCCATTTGCCTAACGATTGCGCGGCAATCATCGCACGATCCTTGGCGGTAAATCCACGCCTTATCCGTCCCTTGCGCCTGGCATCAATCCGCAGATCAACCACCTAGCGCAAAGCTGGTTTAATGATACATTAGCTTCAGAAACCGCCAAACTTAAAGTAACGGAATAGTTCAGGGAGAAGTCTGTGACGGTCCTCATAAAAAACGGTCGCATCGTAACGGCGGCGGATGATTATTATGCCGACATATTCATCGGCGGAGACACGGTCTCGCTGATTGGCCGCAATCTGGAGATCGATGCGGACCACGTTATCGATGCCACCGGCAAACTGGTGATCCCGGGCGGTGTTGATCCGCACACTCATTTGGAAATGCCGTTCGGCGGCACCACTACCTCGGATACTTTCGAAACGGGCACCCGGGCGGCAGCCTATGGCGGCACCACCACAATCGTCGATTTCGCCATCCAGACCAAGGGCACCTCGACCCTGGAAGCCCTGGATAGCTGGCATGGCAAGGCGGCGGGCCGCACCGCCATCGACTATGGCTTTCACATGGTCATTACCGACATGCCCGAGGAGCGTCTGCCGGAAATGCGCCGTCTATCCGAAGAAGGCGTCACCTCGTACAAGTTGTTCATGGCCTATCCCGGCGTCCTGCTATCGGACGATGGCACCATATTCCGCGCCATGCGCAAGGCGGGCGAGGACGGCACCCTGGTCTGCATGCACGCCGAAAACGGCATCGTCATCGACGAACTGGTCAAGATTGCCCTTTCAGAGGGCCATATAGAGCCGAAATATCACGCCCTGACCCGCCCGACGCGCCTGGAAGCCGAAGGCGCGCACCGGGCCCTGGCCATTGCCGAGGTGGCCCAGACGCCGGTCTATCTGGTGCATCTGAGTTGTTTTGACGCCCTGGAACAACTGCGTATGGCCCAGGCCCGCGGCGTCATGGCCCATGCCGAAACCTGCCCGCAATATCTGCTGCTGGACGTGGATTGCTATGACGAGCCGGGCTTCGACGGCGCCAAATACGTGCTGACGCCGCCCTTGCGGGAAAAATGGAACCAGGCCGAATTATGGGGCGGGCTGCGCACCTCGGCCCTGGATGTGATCTCGACCGATCACTGCCCCTTCTGCATGCGTGACCAGAAGGAACTTGGCCGCGACAACTTCAGCCAGATCCCCAATGGCGGGCCCGGCGTGGAAAACCGCATGAGCCTGATTTATCACCGGGGCGTCAACCACGGCAATATCTCCCTCAACCGCTTCGTCGAATTGACCTCCACCTCGCCGGCCAAGATCTTTGGCCTGTTTCCCAAAAAAGGCACCATCGCCGTAGGCAGCGACGCCGACATCGTGATCTTCGATCCAGACCGGGAAGAAACCATATCCCTGCACAACCCGCACACCCATCACATGAACATCGATTACAACGCCTATGAAGGCACCAAGGTGCGCGGTTTTACCGAGACCGTGCTGTCGAGGGGCCGGGTCATCATCGACAAGGGCAACTATCTGGGCAAGCCCGGCGACGGCGCCTTCGTCAAACGCGGCCCCTACGGCGGTCTACACGCCTCCAGCCGCGCCGCCGCCTCTTCCATCGCACTATCCACCTCAGCCCGCCTGGGCGCACCGGGGGCGCATCGGTAGCCAATACCAGCAGAGCAGAAACTATAGATATATCGAATTTTCGACATTGAAAAATGTAGAAAATATCTATATATTTATCATGGTAGCGATACTTAGAAAGCCCGCAACCCGCACCCTTCGCAAGATGGGCCTAACAGATCGCAAGCGGATTTTGGAAGCTATCGAAAGCCTGGAGCAAAACCCCAGCCAAAAGGGCGCGGACAAGATAGAAGGCATGAAAAACCTGTATCGCTACCGGATCGGCGGACGCCGCATTATCTTCAAGCGGGACGGAAACGACGTAGATATTCTGGGCATCGCGACTCGCGGCCAAGCTTACGATGTCCGTCGCCTGCAACAGTTGGATAAGGACTGAGACAATGGCAGAAAAGGACAGCACCGGCGGCACGGACATTGCCATCATGATCGGCTCCGATGGCCGTCTTAAGGCTCTGGTGGATTTTGACTACCTTTTCGATTTAGCGAAAAAGGCCGGCGAATCCGCGCCGGTCGGCGAGGTCACCGCCTTTCTGCGATCTACAATGAAAGAACATGCCGCGCGCATGGAAGCGGAAGACGAAGATGCCATAGACATTGCGCTTGCCGAAGCCGCGATGAAAGAGGAAGCGTTACCTCTCGACGTCGCAAGAAAGCTCATCAACGGTGAAAGTCCGATCAAGGTTTATCGGAAGTATCGTGGCCTCACACAAGATGAGTTGGCGGGAAAAGTCGGCAGCAAGCCTGCATACATCTCCCAAATAGAAACCGGACGCCATACGCCTGGACTCAAACTGATTGGCAGGATCGCCGAAGCCCTGGATGTCACGATTGACGATCTTGTTGACTAAGGAAACTCATGCAGGCGCGTCTGGCTCCCAGGTTAACCGCCCCGAGTGTGCCGGAGCGGGTTTGAGCCACGCTGCGAGGACAGCTGACACTCTGGCAAGAGCGACTGTCCCTCTGGTAGCATTAGCATTGAATTTTCTGCCGTTCATTCTTGGCGCTGTTTAGGCAACCAAGTCCCATATGGAGATGAATACCCAGCCGTTGTTGTCCCCGTCGTAGTAACCCTACAGCGCGGCCAGAAGCACCTTGGTGGGCGGGGACCGGGGCAAATAGTCCAGGCTGTCCAACAGACATTTAGACAGACGCCCATGCTTCGCACTGGCGGCGCGTGGCCCTTTTTTTCACCGCGTCCGCCGCCGTTCAGCCCAACCACGCCTAAATCCTTGTCGCGATTTGTCGCGTCGGCATATTCGCGTTTCTCGCCGGCACCAATTGCGCCTGCGGCACAGCATGGCCGAAAAGGTTTGCGGCGAAGGCCGGCGGCCGCCGCCGCGACAGGCGCCAGCCGTTGTTGCTTGTTGCTGGAGGCGCCGTGCCGCAGTAGGTATAGGGGGTCCTTCCGGGCGTCCGTTTCACCGATTTCGCCGATCCTCCCTGAACAATTGAGCGTAAAATTGCCATCATGATTACTGGAAAACTTCTGGTTGCCAATCGCGGTGAGATCGCGACGCGCATCTGCCGCGCCGCCGCCGAGCTTGATTTACCCACCGTTGCGGTCCATCCCGAGGATGACGCCGCCAGCCTGCATACCCGCAAGGCCGACCAGGCCTGCCTGTTGCCCGAGCGCGGAGCCGCAGCGTATCTCGACGGCGACGCCATTATTGCCGCCGCCAAGGAGAGCGGCGCGACGGCGGTACATCCCGGTTACGGCTTCCTTTCGGAAAATTCGGATTTCGCCCGCGCCTGCGCGGCAGCGGGGCTGATATTCGTGGGGCCGGCGCCGGAAACCCTGGCGCTGTTTGGCGACAAACATGCGGCGCGGCGATTGGCGGTGGAACAGGCAGTGCCGGTGCTGCCGGGCACCGCCGCGCCGAGCACCGTGGAAGAGGCGCGCGCCTTTCTGGCCGATCTTGGTCCGGGCGGCGCGGTGATGGTCAAGGCGGTGGCGGGTGGCGGCGGCCGGGGCATGCGCCCGGTCTTCAGCGACGGCGATCTGGAAGAGGCCTTCACCCGCGCCCGTTCGGAAGCGGCGGCCGGTTTTGGCAACGGAGATCTATTTGTCGAACGCCTGCTTCGCCGGGCCCGCCATATTGAAGTTCAAATCATGGGCGACGGCAGCGAAGTATCGCATTTGTGGGAGCGCGACTGCTCCCTGCAGCGCCGCCGGCAAAAGATTGTCGAACTGGCGCCGGCGCCTGGCCTGGCGCCGGTATTGCGTGCTCAACTGATCGACGCCGCCTTGCGCCTGGGCGAGGCGGCGGACTATCTCAATCTGGGCACTGTCGAGTTTCTGGTCGATGGCGACAGCGGCGAGTATTTCTTCATCGAGGCCAACCCCCGTCTGCAGGTCGAACATACGGTGACGGAAGAAATCACCGGCCTGAACCTGGTGGAGCTACAGCTGCAACTGGCCGGTGGCCAGAGCCTGGACGAACTGGGTCTAAGCCGCGAAGATGTGCCGGCGCCGCGCGGCATTGCCCTGCAATTGCGCATTAATACCGAGACTATGGCCGCCGATGGCGAGGCCAGGCCCGGCGGCGGTACCATCACCGCCTTTGAAGCGCCGTCCGGCCGTGGCATCCGGGTCGACAGCTATGGCTATGTGGGCTACCGAACCAGCCCGGCCTACGATCCGCTGCTGGCCAAGCTGATCGTGCATACCGGCTCGGGCCGCTTGCGCGACATCATGAACAAGGGCTATCGCGCCTTGTGTGAATTCCACATTGCCGGCCTGCCGACCAACCTTTCCTTTCTGCAGGCCTTGCTGTGTGACGATGCGGTGCGTGGCGGTGCGGTCGATACCGACTTCGTCGAGACCCGGGCGGCGGCGCTGGTATCGGCGGCCGGGACGGCGCATCCCCATCTCTATTTCGCCCCAACCACGGGGGCCGAGGCGGCCCCCGTTCATGGCGGCCGCGCCGGCGCCAACGTCGATGCCAACGATCCGCTGGCGGTGCTGGCCTATGGTCAGGCGCAGCGGCAGGGTCCCAGCGGCCAACGGGAGGACGAAACGGCGCTTGGTGACGGCATGTTGGCAATACGCGTGCCTTTGCAGGGTACGGTGGTCTCGCTCGAGGTCACGGAAGGCAGCGCGGTGGCCCGCGGCGCTCAACTGGCGGTGATCGAGGCGATGAAGATGGAACATGTCATTGCTGCCGAGGCGGCCGGTACCGTGCGCGCCCTGCATGTGGCGCCCGGCGATACCCTATGGGAAGACCAGTTGCTGATGACCCTGGAACCGGACGAAGGCTTGGGCGAAACGGAACGCGCGGCCGAGGATATCGACCTGGACGCCATTCGCGGCGATCTTCGTGACGTGCTGGATCGCCGCGCCTTGACCAAAGATGCAGCACGCCCCGATGCGGTGGCACGGCGGCGTAAAACCAAGCAACGAACAGTGCGCGAGAATGTCGAGGATCTGGTCGATGACGGCAGCTTCATCGAATATGGCCCGCTGGTGGTGGCGGCCCAGCGCCAGCGCCGGGGTTTGGAGGACCTTCTTACCCGCAGCCCGGCCGATGGCCTGATTACCGGTGTCGGCAGCATCAATAGCGAACTGTTCGATGATCCGGCCTGCCGCGCCGCCGTCATGGCCTATGACTATACCGTGTTTGCCGGCACCCAGGGTGTGCATAACCATTGGAAAACCGATCGCCTGATTGATATTTCCGAACAAGGCCGCCTGCCCTTCATACTGTTTGCCGAGGGCGGCGGCGGCCGTCCCGGCGACACCGACTACGGCGGTTTCGTCGGGCAGAATACCTTTCACCATTTCGGCCAGCTATCGGGCCTGGTGCCCATGATATCGATTGTTTCGGGCCGATGTTTTGCCGGCAACGCGGCGTTGCTGGGCTGTTGCGACGTCATCATCGCCACCGAGGATGCCAATATCGGGATGGGCGGGCCGGCGATGATCGAGGGCGGCGGCCTGGGCGTTTTCACGCCGGAGGAAATCGGGCCGATTTCGGTACAGACGGCAAGCGGGGTTGTCGATCTGGCGGTTTCGGATGAAGCCGAAGCGGTCGCCATGGCGAAAAAGTACCTGTCCTATTTCCAGGGCCGGGTGGCGAACTGGAAAGAACCGGATCAGCGGCAAATGCGCGCTATTGTGCCGGAGAACCGGTTGCGGGTGTACGAAGTGCGCCGGGTGATCGAAACCCTGGCGGACGAAGACTCGATGCTGGAACTGCGGCGGGCCTTCGGATGCACCATGATTACCTCTCTGGTGCGGGTGGAAGGCCGGCCGCTCGGTATCATCGCCAACGATCCCCAGCATCTGGGCGGCGCCATCGACAGCGATGGTTCCGACAAGGCGGCGCGTTTCATGCAGCTATGTGATGCCTTCGATATTCCCGTGCTTTATCTTTGCGATACCCCCGGCATCATGGTCGGCCCGGAGGTGGAGAAAACCGCCCTGGTGCGCCATTCCTCACGAATGTTCCTGGTTGGCTGCAACATGTCGGTGCCCTATTTCACGGTGGTGTTGCGCAAGGCCTATGGTCTGGGCGGAATCGGCATGGCGGGCGGCAATTTCCGCGCACCCTATTTCACAGTGTCCTGGCCGACCGGCGAATTCGGGCCGATGGGTTTGGAGGGACAGGTCAAACTGGGCTACCGCGCGGAACTCGAAGCCATTGAGGATCCCGAGACACGGCGGCAATATTACGAAAAGCTGGTTGCAGAGTCCTACGAAGACGGCAAGGCCCTGCAGCGTTCCACAAGTTTCGGTGTCGACGATACCATCGACCCGGCGGACACCCGCCGCTGGCTGTCGGCGCTGCTCGCCTCGGTCCGCCCGCCGGTCCCGCGCGACGGCAAGAAACGGGCGATGGTGGACGCCTGGTAACACCAATGGCCATGGATATTGACCTGGATAGCCGGCTACCTGGGTCGGAATGGGTATCGCTGTTCGGAGCCCTCGCGGCGCGGTGCGCCCTGGCGCATCAGCGGCCCAGAAAGCCCAGGATCCAGGTGGCGGCGATGGCCTCGTCGGTCGGCTCTTGCAGGCTGTCCAGGGCGGTATCCACCGATGCGCTGCCCATGCGGTCACGGCGCTTGTGGTATAGCTCGCCGGCAAATTCCCTGGTCATTTCGGGGTGATTCTGGATACTCAGAACATTGGGGCCCACGGTCATGACGCCAATGGGGCAGAAGGAACTGCCCCCCAATACCTCGGCCCCAGGCGGCGGTGTCGTGACCTGATCCTGATGTGAGGCCAAAAGGGCCAGGCTTGCCAGGGGCGGCTGCATCCAATCTGGCCGGCCATGGGGCTGGGCCGTGATGTCATGACGATGCACCCCGATACCCCAGGCGGGGGCCTTCGCCACTGTGCCGCCAAAGGCCTGGGCCACCAGTTGATGACCGAAACAGACACCCACCACGGGCCGAGCGTCCGCCGCCGCCCGGGTGAAGGCTTCCAATTGGGCGATCCAATCATCGCCGTCGTAGACACTGGCGGCACTGCCGGTAATCAGCCAAGCGTCGCAGGCACCGCCCGCCTGGGGAAACTCACCCCGGTAACAACGGTAGGGCCGCAGGGTTGGACCCACACCGCCAGGGCACAGAAAGCGCTGGAAAGAGTCCGTGAAGGAAGTCAAATGGGCCGAGAATTCCGCGCCCACCGCGCCCGCTTCAAGAATGCCTATGGTGATCGCCATGTCCAATAATCACGGCTCGATCAGATTGCCCTTATGGTCGCGGGTTTCGGGTCCGCGCACCCGGGCCCGGCCATCGCCGAAATCCTGGTCTCGGCCCGCCAAGGCGGCCTTCAGGCCTTCATCCTTCGCCACCTGGCGGAAACTCCGAGTCCCCGGCGCCAGGTGGGCGCGGGCGTCGTTTTCCGCCGCCATCCGCTGCAGGGTCCGCGCACCCATCAACTCCAAACCAAGGTTGACGATGCGTTTGTTGGCGGCCAGCAGATCGGGATCAATACGCGCCATACGGCCGGCCAGGCCTTCGACCTCCGCTTCCAGCAGACCAGCGGGCACGGATTTCATGACCAGGCCGATCTCCACCGCTTCGGCGCCGGTGATGGTATCGCCGGTCAGGACCAGGCGCTTGGCCCACTGCGGTCCGCAATGATAGACCCACATCTGGTTCGGCAACGAGCCCAGATCACGGGCCGGGGGAAAGCCGATCACGGCATCATCCGCCGCGATCACCATATCGCATAACAGGGCGATATCAGTGCCACCCGCCAGACAATGGCCATGCACCTGGGCAATGGTGGGCTTGTGCATATCGAACAGCACCATGCGCAGGCGCTGGCTGTATTCCAGCCGCCAGATGTCATCGTCAATGGTAGGATCGGCATAGATGCCGCCGTCCCGGTAGGTTCGTCCGGTCCGCCCGCCGGCGGGCGGATTGTTCAGCCCCGGGGTCAGATCGTAACCGGCACTGAAGGATGGCCCGGCGCCACGGATGATGATGCTATGGACTGCCTTGTCGTTATCCGCCTCCCACAGGGCAGCGTTCAATTCCTCCAGCAGCGGCAACGAAAGGGCGTTGCGTTTGGCGGGTCTGTTCAGGGTAATGCGGGCGCGGCCGTCCACGGCCTGGTAAATGATGTGCTCGAAATCATCCATGCCGACAACCTATACCTGGATTGGCCCGTATCAAGCCCGGCCCCGGCTGCCGACCGGCCGCATAACTTTCAACAGCCAGAAGATGACGCAAAAGACGCCAGTCAGTATGACCAGGGCGAGCACCGCGGCGAGTCGCTTGCCAAAGGCTTCATCCAGGCTATAGCCGGGCGCCAGCAAATAGACGCACAGAATCTGTACGGCCTGGAGGGCGCCACCGGCACTGAATAATATGGCAATAAAGGTGGAGCCGCGCAGCGAGGTCAGCACCATCGACTCGACGCTGCGCTGTTGCACGATATGGGTTTGATAGGCGCGCCAGTGATAGCCGCAAAAGCCGACAATACCGACGATCACCACGGCCCACAGAATCCCATTTTCATAGCTCAAACCGTTCAGGACCAGATTGAACAGATCCTCGAACGGTTGGTAGAAATAAAGAAAAATCAGGACGACGATGTAGATTATGAAGCCAACCAGGGTCCAGAACCATTGCCAACCACTCATATGCCGTCCCCTTCGAACCCCGTCATGGCAAGCATTTTAACCCCCTCGATGGTATAGCGATAGACCCAGGTTCCATAAAAGCACAAGGAATTCAGTTGTTTTCCGGCAAGGCGCCCTTAATCAGACGGCCAAAGATGACCATCTCCGGGCTGGTCCGCCGGTACATCTCCAGGGCGGCCAGCACAGCGGGAATTTCGTCGGGCACCGGCAGCCATTGCGCCGGCGAATCCGCCTGGGCCGGCAAGCTGGGAAACAGGTCCGCGACCGCGGCGTCGATGCCGGCCAGCAAGGCCGCCCGAGCCGCCTCGGTTTCAGGTGCTGTTGCCAACGGCGCCAGCCGTCCGCCCAGATGCGCCATAAATGCCGGCCACCGGGCCAGTATAAGGTAGAGCCCCGGCACGAACGGGATATCATCGACATTGGTGCCAAGCCGCAGCAACACCGCCTGGAGATCCTGGTCCAGCCCCGCGAAATCGGCCAGGGCGGGCAGCGTCGGCAACGACGGAGGCGGCTGCCAGATCGCAGTGGGCAATTCCTGATCAACGGCGCCGGCGGGCCGCTCGCCCTTCAACAAACGCCGCAGCAGGCCGGAAAAGACCAGATTGACCGGCGCCACCCGAATAAATCCGTCGCACACATTGGCAATGACCCGCTGGTCAGCGGCATCGACGCCAAGCCGGCGCAGGGCTGAGGTAGACAGCGGCGGCAGGGTTGGCAGATCCAGACCGGCGGCCACGCGCCAGCCGGCGGTCTGCGCCCGCCCGGACACGAATGCAGACCCCAGGGCCGCCCAGCTCCATTGCAGCCAGCCCGGGCGGGTGGCCAGATGGCGCTGCAGAGAGGATACGTAGGGCACGGCCCAAAGGCGGCGGATCTCGCCATAGATTTCGCCGATCCGGCCGTCAGCCTCGGCTTCAGGTAGTTCAGCCAGCATCTATTTTACTTTCAGCATGTGTTGAACCGGCAGCGGCCTGTTCCAGAGGCGTTGAAAATGTTTCAGACCGCCAATGGCGGGCGGCGTTGATGCCATTCCGTGGCCTGCTCGTAAGCATCCGCCACCTGCAGCAGCAAAGGTTCCTCAAACCAGGGGCCCAACAGCTGCAATCCGATGGGCAGGCCGTCCTGGGTGAAACCGCAGGGAATGGAGATCGCCGGCTGACCGGTGAAGCAGGCCAGCCGGGTCAATTTCCCCAGAACTTTCCAGCCGATCACCGATTTATCGCCCACCATTATCTCGCCGGTATCAATGGGGACCGACGGTATCACGGCGGTCGGCATGGCCAGAATGGGCGTCCGTTCCAGAACGCCGGCCATTTCCCGGCGCACCCTCGCCTGGGTTTGCCGCGCCAGGATGTAGTCCGTGGCGGACAGCCCCTCGCCCAGGCGCAGACGCTGGTTCACGTCCGGCGACAGATCGGCGGCGTTGTTCTGCAAATGCGTACCATGCACCGTATGGGCCTCGCCCATGGCCATGACGTTCCAGCCCTGGCTCGCCTCGCGGGTGAAAGGCAGGACGACCTCTTCGACCACGGCGCCCAAACCGTCCAAAACCACCAGAGCCGCCTGCACCGCGGCCTCGACATCGGGATGCAGACGGTCAAAGAAGAAATCCCGCGGCACGCCGATGCGCAGACCCTCCAGGGGCTGGCCCAACAGGGCAGTATAGTCTGCCACCCTGGCACCGGCCGTGCTGGGATCGGCCTCGTCCACGCCGGCGATGGCATCCAGCACCAGGGCCGCGTCACGTACCGTGCGGGCCAGGGGGCCGCCGTGATCAAGGCTCTCGCACAGGGGATAGATGCCCGCGCGCGAGGCCAGGCCATAGGTTTGTTTCAGGCCGACCACGCCGCAGAGGGCGGCCGGAATGCGGATCGAGCCGCCCGTATCGCTGCCCAGGGTCGCCATGGCCAGGTGTGCGGCGGTCGCACAACCCGATCCGGAGGACGAGCCGCCGCAGACCCGGTCCGTGTTCCATGGGTTCCGTGCGGTACCGACGATGGGATTGATCCCGGTCGGGCCAAAGGCGAACTCGTGCAAACTCAACAGACCCAGCATGATGGCGCCCGCCTCGCGCAGACGGGCAACGGACGTGGCATCACTGTTGGCGACGCCTTCGGCCAGAATGCGGGAACCACAGGTGCGCTCCATACCCGCGACCTGAAACAGATCCTTCACCGCCATCGGTATGCCATGCAGAGGACCGCGGTAACGGCCCGCCGCAATCTCCGCCTCGGCCTCTTTGGCTGCCGCCAGGGCAGCCTCTGGGTAAAGCGAGACATAGGCGTTCAGGTCCGGGTTCAACGCCTCAATCCGGGCCAGTTGGCTTTGCATCACGTCCACCGGCGAGACCTCGCTACCGGCAATCAGCGGCGCCAGCGCCGCGATATCCATCAAGGCCAAGGCCTCATCGCTCACGTCGCCACTCATGCCGCCGCCTCCGGCACCGCAATAATCAGCACAATGCCATAGACGGCGACAAAGATGGCGTCCTTGGTTGCGCCCAGGCCCTGCTTGCCCTCGCTGCCGGCATCATTGCCCTGGATCAACAGCACGATGATCTCCAGCACGAAGCCGATGATGGCCAGGAAAAAGAACGGCCAGATACTGCTCCACCATGGCAATTCCGCCGGCAACACGACGCCTTGCACGGCCCGCCAGATCAGCAGCAGAAGGGGCAAGCCAATCAGATAAGCATGGGTAAGCAGGAAACGAAGGCGGGTGCGCGTGCGGTCCAGCAGCCAGAAGATCAGGAAAAACAGTGCCACGTACAGAACATCCCAGAACATCGCGGCATATTTTTCACCCCCCTCGTTTTGTTGCAAATTAAGGAAACCGAGGATCAGCAGGAAAGTAATGCCATCGCACAGCAGCCATTCACGAAAATTTTCGGACCCGCCCTTGACGTTCCAGCCCCGCGCCGCCTTATCAAACAACAAGACCAGGGCGACCGCCAGGCTGGCCGGATAGATCAGGCGCAAAACCAGCAGATACTGCTCCCCATGGGGCAGATAAACCCAGTTCAGCAGCAAAAACGTTATAAACAGCGCCAACAGGCCCAACATACGTAATCCCGCCGAGGTCGGCTGGGCAATGGCTTCCGCGGTTTCGGGCGCCGTGGTGATCCCCCCCGCCGACGCCGGCGCTGCATCCGCCCCGCGCCCCTGCACAGCCGGGTGCCGGCGGGAGGACAGGGTGATCAGATAAACCAAGAATCCGATCAAACCCAGGCCGGCGACCACCAGCATAATGACAAAAAAAGCGATGGCCCGGCCATCGGCCCGCCAATCTACCGCCTGACCCAGCAGGCCCTGCGTGGAAAACTGCCAGACCCCGAGGATAACCACCACCACCAGCAACAGCGCCGCCAACAGATATTGATACCATCGGTTAGATAGACCGCCTGAAATTCCGCCCTTAGAATGGGACAGCGCGCGGCCAACCAAAAAAACCAGGAATGCCAGCACCCCGACCACGGCGATGGCGGCCATCACCTGCAAAAAAATTACCGAACGACTATCCACTAAATACCCCGTACCCCATGTTCCGCTCTACCGCAAAAATTTCCCATCGTTACGATGCTTTATACCAATGCCCTCATAGGCGGCCGTCACCTATCAGACCCTTTCCCAAATTCTACGTCCGCAGCGTTACGCCAAAACGGTCCTTGAAGGCCCGGCGCAACGCGTCAAACTGCACGCCAACCCGGATCACGGAAAAATCACGGAAATCTATAATAGTCGAGGATCGGCCCTGATGGTTAGCATATTGCGACAGACCGTAATCGAAGGCGATGTCGGCAGCGGCACGGACCACATCGTCAATATCATCCAGTCGGTACTTGCTGCCCGATAGGGACAGATTGGCGGAGGAACCGAAAACCGACATCTCTCTCGCCCAGGCCTGGGCCGCAATCTCGTCATGCATCTGGCCGGCGTTCAAAAGCATATCCAGGGTGCCCGCCTTGGACGAGGATTGCAGGACGAAAGGGTCGACTTTCTCCAGAATGGGATGATCCTCGCGGAACGGCGCCACCACGGAAAATGGCAGCCCCACCGCCTCGACCATTTCCCGCACCATGGCGTGCTGTTCGTCCGCCAGGATATGCAAGGCCGCGCTCATGGTATAGTTGCCGAACATGCCGCTTGGTTTCTCGTAACTGCGCTGTTTGGCATCGAAAATCCGCCGGATAGCCCCCGGCGTCGCCGCCAGTATGGCATAGGCCACATCCAGAGGCGCGATGGCGACGCCGCCGTCCGCCAAAACATCCAGCAGGGCACTGACATCGGCGCTCAGCTTTTCCGGAGCCACCGGGTCTTGGCTGCGCCGCTCGCCCGGGTGTGCCGGTTGCAGTGGCGTTTCGGCTTCGATCTCCGGATCCGGCATTCTATTTGGTGCCATACAGACGGTCACCGGCATCACCCAGGCCGGGCAGAATATAGCCGATATCGCTTAACTGCCGGTCGATGGCGGCGGTCAGAACAGGCACGTCCGGATGGGCCGCGGCAAAGGCCTGGATGCCCTCGGGCGCCGCAACCAGGGCGACAAACTTGATCCGTCTGGCGCCGGCCTCCTTCAACCGGGTAACCGCGGCGGCGGCGGAATTGCCTGTCGCCAACATGGGATCCACCACGATCACCTGCCGCTCGCCAATGGAATGGGGCAGCTTCAGGTAATACTCCACTGCCTCCAGGGTATCGTGATCACGATACATGCCAATATGGCCGACCCGGGCCGCCGGAATCAGATCCAGCATCCCGTCCAACAGACCGTTGCCGGCCCGCAGGATCGACACCAGACACAGTTTTTTGCCAGCCAGAGCCGGGGCGTCCATGGCTTCCAGAGGTGTTTCAATTTGCACCTGCATCAGGGGCAGATCGCGGGTCGCCTCGAAGGCCAGCAACAAGGCGATCTCGCGCAACAATTGCCGGAATTCCACCGTCGATGTTTCGGCCCGCCGCAGCAAGGTCAATTTGTGCTGGATCAGCGGATGATCCGCAACCGTGACATTCGGTGCCGCCATGCTGTTTTGCCCCTCAGTATAATTTGCGGCCCAGTCTAACCACAGGCTCCCGGGGGAAATAGTCCTTTCACGGCATTTCAGCCGAAAATCGATGAAAATGGCGGCCGAACACGGACACCCGTACGCGGCCCTTGCCAACCGGGCAGCGTTAACCTGTCGTTAGTGTTTTACAGCTACCGTACCCGTGCCCGGCGTTATGCGGGGAGCGATCCACGAAAAGGCAAACCGTCGGTAACGGCGGGACGCAAAGCCACCGGTCCAGACAGCCCCGAAAGGGCTGCGGATAGCGGAGCCATCGAAAAGGAAGACGCAGACAATGGTAAACTCCATCAACACCAACACCGGTGCCGCGACCGCGTTGCGGCAGTTGTCGGACACCCGCGGCAACCTGGACAAAAATCAAAGCCACATTTCTACTGGCAGGAAAATCAATTCGCCCAAGGACGATGCCGCCACCCTGGCCATCGCACAGCAGTTGATGGCCACCTTTTCCGGCACGGAAGCCGTGCGCGACGGCCTGAGCCGGGCCAGCGCCAGCCTGGATGTTGCCGTGGCCGCGGGCCAATCGACCTCGGACCTGCTTGTCGAGATGAAGGGCCTGGCAGTACAGGCCAACCAGGAGGGGCTGGACCAAACCTCGCGCGACGCCCTGAATTCCGCCTTCGGCGCCCTGCAGGCGCAGATCGCAACCATCAACGACAGCGCCGATTTCGCGGGCACCAACCTGATTGCCGCGGGCGCGCCCAACCAGAACATCCTCAGTGACGACAACGGCGGCCGCATCAGCGTCAAGGCCCAGGATTTATCCACCGGCGGTCTCGGTCTCACCGGGCTTTCCCTGGATACTTTCGGCAACGCCACCGGCGCGTTGAGCGCCCTGGATGCGGCGATCGCCGATGCTTCGGCGAAACTGGCGGATCTCGGCAGTTCGGCCAAGCGTATCGAAACCCACGACGATCTGCTTGGCATACAAAACGACACCTTGCGCGCCGGCATCGGCGATCTGGTGGACGCTGACATGGCGGCGGAAAGTGCCGCGCTGCAGTCGAACCAGATCAAGGAATCCCTGGGCATGATCAGCCTCAGCGTCGCCAACGCCGCCCCGTCCCGGATGCTCGCGCTGTTTGGCGGTTAATTCCAACGAGCGC
This sequence comes from Alphaproteobacteria bacterium, assembly GCA_021776235.1. Lineage (GTDB taxonomy): Bacteria > Pseudomonadota > Alphaproteobacteria. The sequence continues at coordinate 67,062 of JAJFGG010000051.1, forward strand.
TGGTTTGACCTAGACCACGTTTACAGAACATAGACCGGTTTGACCGCACTTCCCAGCTTCGTGGCTAGGCGAAGGTTGCCGCGCGTAGTGGGACTACGGGCAAAACCTTCAACGACGCCACGGCGCTGGGAAGCGCGGCCTTCGGTGGCGCGTGGAGGCCATTCGTTTGCGTTGTTTTGCTTGCCCGTAGTCCCACTACGCGCCGCGCAAAACGCCTACCCGAATGACCTCCACACGCCATCAAACGGATCTATGTTCTGGAAACGTGGTCTAGGCGCCAAATGGCGCGTGGCCCTCTGGCGGCAATTCGGCCTAGTATCGTGAAGCGATACTAGTGTCCTGGGTCAGTAGTACGTCGCGTTTAGGACGGCCATACAGGTCCCTCGGCGAGGAGCGTGGTCCGCCGTGATGTGGTGCATCATTAGGATCGCGCGACGACGTCCGAGGGGCCTGTATGGCCGCCAACTTGGTCGTTTTTCCGGGTCTCCGGATGGCGTCGGCGCCGCGTGTCGAAGTGCCGCCTCGCCGGCGCGGCGCCTCCTACCCGGAGGCCCGGAAAAGCGATCCTAAACATGACGTACTTCTGACCCAGGACACTAGGAGCGAAGCATGGCAGAGATCAGTTATCCGGCGGACTGGCGCGATATCCCGCCCGAACGTTTTGCCCGCATGCTGCTGACGCCGGCACAATATACCGCCATGCGGGCGGAACGCCTGGCCCGGGAAGAGGCCGCGCCGTCGGTCGGCCAGTTGGCGCCAAATTTTACCCTGGAACGGCTGTCGGCAGAGGGCAAGCGAACCGGCGAGATGGTCAGCCTGTCGGACAACTTCGCAGGCGGCCAGAGCCGGCCGGTCGGCCTGATCTTCGGCTCCTACACCTGACCGCCGTTTCGTATTCAGGCCGTGCGCCTGAACGAGATTGCGGCCCAATTCAAGGATCGGGTAGATTTCTATTGCGTCTATATTCAGGAAGCGCATCCGGACGACGGTTGGCAGGTGCAGCAGAATTTGGACCAGGAGATCATTCTGAACGCGCCCGGCAACATCGACGAACGCGCGGCCATCGCCGAGGTTTGCGCCCTGCGCCTGAACCTGGCCATGCCCATGTTGCTGGATGACATGACCGATCAGGCCGACAGATTGTATAACGCGCTGCCGGAGCGTTTGTACCTGATCGATGAAGCCGGCATTGTGCGTTTTAAGACCGTGGCGGGCTCCCGGGGTTTCGAGCCCGAGGCCTGGGCCGCGGCCATCGCCGGTCTGGTGGGGCCGCCAGGTTAAACGGAATCCCGCCGGCCCAGCATGGAAAAACAATCGCTGCCGCGGGGCATCATCTACGTTATCCTATCGGCCATGGTTCTGGTGCCCATGGTGTCGGCCTCGATCAAGCATCTGGGGCAAAATTATGGGGTGGTGGAGATTGTCTGGGTCCGGGCCCTGGGACAGACCTTGTGGATGACGGTCTTACTGGTTCCCCGTCATGGCTGGCGCATTTTGCGGCCTTACCGGCTCGGGGGCCAGTTGCTTCGCTCGGGCGTCCTCTTTATCTCGACCGTATGCTTTGTTTTCGGCATCAAGGCCGTGCCGTTGGTGACGGCCCATGTCATCGGTTTCATCGCGCCGATGATTGTCGTCGTCCTGTCCGCCGTATTCCTGGCCGAACGGATCAACGCCGCCCGATGGATCGCCGTGATCGGGGGTTTCCTTGGCGTTCTGATCGTCTTGCAGCCAGGTCTGGAAACGGCCCTGCCCCTGGCCTCGCTCTGGTTGCTGGGCGGGGCGGTATGTTGGGCGGTGGTGCAAATTCTCAGCCGCCAGATGGCCGGCCATGATCGATCGGAAACCACCGCGATTTACACCTATGCGGTCGCCCTGGCCGTGATGACGCCCCTGGTCCCCGGCAGCCTTGATATTTCTCATTCTCCCGGCACGGGCGATTGGCTGGCATTTATTCTGATCGGTCTGGTCGGCGGCATGCGCCATTATTGCAGCATCAAGGCCTATGCCCTGGCGCCGGCTTCCATCATCGCCCCATTCAACTATACCGAAATACTGGGTGCGACACTGGTCGGGGCAATTGTGTTCGGCAGCACACCCGATGGCGCGACCTGGCTGGGCGCCATGGTGATCATCGCCGCCGGACTTTATCTGGTCTATTGCGAGCGCCGCGGCTAGAGAAGACCCGCCCGCCCGCTGATATGGATCAATTCGCCGATGGCGCCCGGCCCCTATACTGCCGGTCATTGATCCCATGGTCGAGAGACGGACAACGATGACGGAACGCGCGCGATTATCAGAGCCAACGGATTTTGGCGAGGAGCAGTATCCCCACGCCCTGGTCAATGTCACCAATGTCTGCAACCTGGATTGCCGCCATTGTTTCGTCTTTCGCGCCGATAACCCGAACGCGCCGCGGGACAAGATGAACGACGCCACCATGTTGCACCAGTTGGCAGAATTGCGCGACAAGCACGGCATCCGTTCCATGCTGTTCATGGGCGGAGAGCCGATGATCCGCAAGGATCTGGTGCTGCAGGCGGTACAGCTATTTCCTGAAAGCGCCATTGTCACCAATGGCACCTATGGCATTCCATCCGTGCCAGGCCATCTGGTTACGGTCTCGTTGGACGGGCCGGCGGAATTGAACGATCCCATCAGGGGCGACGGCGTCTTTGCCAAGGTCCGCGAGGCGGTGTTCGCCCGCGACCCGGCCGACGGCACCACGGTAATGCTGCAAATGGCGGTGACCCGCGAGAACGCGCCCGGTCTGGAAGACTTCATGGCCGAAGTCGCCGATTGGCCCATCGCGGGGGTGGCATTCAGTTTTTACGTACCTGTGAAAGATGACAGCACGGGTCTGGCCTGGCCGGACCTGAAGGAGCGGGACAAAGTCCTGGACCGGGTCATCGCCCTGAAACGGCAGTATCCCCATATGATCAAGTCAAACATCCCGACCCTGGAAATGATGAAGTCGGACGTCGCCATCCAATCAACCGGTGAAAATGGCGAACATTGCATCCTGCGCCGCGACACCCTGCCCCTGTACATGGGCGAGGGCGGCCAGTTCGAAAAACCATTCTGCTGCTATGGCAACGATGTCGACTGCAGCCGCTGTGGTGCCTATGCGGTGTTCAACCGGGCCTATTTGGCCGCCCAGGGCCGAGGCGACGCCGCGCGTTATGGCCGCGACGGCGCGGCGAAACTGGCGGCCCTGGCGGAATAGGCAGCAACGCAAACGGCGGGCGGGGGATCAGCCGCGCCCAACAAACGGCATCTTGGTGGCCATCACCGTGAGAAACTGTACATTGGCGTCAGGCGGCAGGCTGGCCATGTAGAGCACCGCGCGGGAGACATTATCCACGTCCATCAAGGGTTCCGGCCTGGTCGAGCCATCCGCCTGGGGGACGCCGTCTTTCATGCGCGCCGCCATGGGCGTGAAGGCATTGCCGATATCCAGCTGGCCGCAGGCAATATCGTATTTGCGGCCGTCCAGAGAGGTCGATTTGGTCAACCCGGTGACCGCGTGTTTGGTTGAGGTATAGGGTGCCGAATTGGGCCTGGGTGCATGGGCGGAAATCGAGCCGTTGTTGATAATGCGCCCGCCCATGGGATCCTGCGCCTGCATCACCTTGAAGGCCTCCTGGGTGCACAGAAAAACACCGGTCAGGTTGACATTGACCACACCGCTCCATTGTTCAAAGGTCAACTCTTCCAGGGGCACGGGCGGCGCACCCGCGCCGGCGTTGTTGAACAACAGATCCAGGCGGCCAAACGCCTGGACCGTGGCCGCAAACAGCGCACTGACCGAGGCCGGATCGCTGACATCGGTGGGTACCGCCAGGGCACGGTCGCCGTCGGCGCCCGCCTCGGCAATGGACTCCTGCAGGGCATCCTGCCGCCGCCCGGCCAGGGCCACGGAATAACCTTCGCCCAACAACGCCACGGCGGCGCCGCGGCCAATGCCGGACCCAGCCCCCGTCACGATCGCAACCTTGCCCTGTCCACTCATCCCGTCCGCCTTTCCATTACGTAAACTCCCGGCCGCGAGCGTAGTCCGCACAGCATTCAATAATCAATGTCGAAATGCGCCGGCCGGCCCAAAGGCCAATATTCACCCCAAACGTCCGCGCCGCCGTCGACGGTCAGGACCGAGCCGTTGACGAATTGTCCCGACGGCCCTGCCAGATAGACCGCGGCCTGGGCAATATCCTGCACCGTGCCCATGCGGCGCATGGGATTATGATCGAAACTGGGTCTGGCGGTGTCGGGATAATGCACCAGGCCCGGTGAGGCCACCACCCCGATGGCAATGGAATTGAGGCGGATATCGTAGGGCGCCCATTCCACGCACAGGCTGCGGGTAAGGTGTATTTCACCGGCCCGCGCCGCCTGGGTATGGGCTATGCCGCTGGTGCAGGTCGCCAGGACCGTCACCATGTTGATGACGCAGCCCGGCTGTTCGTTATCCCGCCAATGACGCGCCGCGGCCTGCATCATGAACCACGAACCGTTCAGGTTGGTATCGACCACGGTGCGCCAGCCATTGGGGCTGATATCCATGGCCGGCGCCGCGAATTGCCCGCCGGCGTTGTTGATAAGGATATCCAGGCGGCCAAAGCGGGCCCAGACCGCCGCCATCAGGGCGCCCACCTGATCCGCATCGCGGATGGTCATGGCCTGGGTAAAACAGGATATATCCAGGCTGGCCATGGCCGCTTCAAAGGCCGCCATCTTGTCTCCATCCCGGCCACAGGAAACGATGGTGGCGCCCAGGCGGCCGAACAATACCGCCGTGGCCAGACCGATCCCTCCAGCCCCGCCGGAAACCAGCACGACCTGATCCTTGAACAGATCATCGCGATAAACGGTGGGCAGGGCCGCAAGTTCGGCGGCCGTGGGGGCGGCATGGGCCGCGTCGTCGCGATCAGCCATGGCTTCTATTCCGCCGCCTGATAGTCGTCGGGGAAGTACTCGCGAACGAATTTGCTGTCGCTGTTATAAGTGTAGCAGGTGTTCAGCATCCCCGCCGGCAAGCGCCGTGGCGGGCGCGGCGCATCGCCGCCGCCTTCCCTGGCCTCGCCCATTGGCGCCCGCTCGGTCCAGACAGCCTGCATGGCCGTGGTCGCCATTTGCGCGAGCATTTCCACCAGATGGGTGCAGCCGCGGCCATGGCCAACCCGCTCGCGCACCATGCGGTTCCAGCCGGGACCGATCCGCAGACCCGCCAGGGCCTCGAAATTCGGCGCCACCAGATGGCATATGCCATGGGCCCCGACATCCAGCTTGGCCTCGGCCGATTGCACCACCATGGTCCGGTCAATGGTCAGCCGCAGCCACAGATCGTGCACCGGCTCGCCGGCAGCACGATGGGAATCCAGCAGGTGATGGGAGAACGGCTTGATATCGAGAATATGGCCTTCCACATCGACCAAACCGTCGTTGCGCTGATAGGCGGTGATCGAAATTGTGCGGTTGTGAATCTGTTCCCGTTCCGTGGCCTGGGAAAGCGGCATTGTGACACCTCGAATTATCTAGAACGTTGTAGCCCTGCGATAGCGTGCCGGCGGCCAGAAGGCAAGCCGGCAACGGCTGTACGCGGGCTATAATGCCATGTAGATAATGGATCTATCATCGCAAGGCGGTATAAATGCAGACAGAAACGCGCGGCGGCAAGGACGACCCGTACGGCTGGGTCATGGTGTTCGTCGGGTTTTCCCTGATGGCCCTGAGCTTTGGCGGCCTGGGCGCGGTCGGGGTTTTTTTGAAGCCAATCGCAATGGAATTCGGCTGGTCGCGCGGCAGCATCGCATTGGGCTATACCACGGCGGCGTTTTCAGCGGCACTGTTCGGTATCCTCTGGGGCTTCCTTGCCGACCGCTATCCGACCCGGCGCTTCACGGTGATGGGCGCGCTCGCTATTGGTATCGCCATGCTGCTATTGAGCTGGACCACGGCGCAATGGCAGTACTATCTTTGCTATTTTGTTTTCGGCGCCTTCGGCCATGGGGCTCTGGCAAGCACCATGTGGGCCAATATCGGGCAATGGTTCACCCGCAACATGGGCCTGGCCCTGGGCATCGGCCTGGCCGGCGGCGCCTTTGGCCAGGCCGTGGTGCCCCTGTCGGCGCGGTTCCTGATTTCCGCCTACGACTGGCAGACCGCGTTCCTGGTATTGGGTGCGGTCTATTTGCTGCTGGGCCTGATGATCGCCGCCTTGACCCGCGACCCGCCTGTAAAGCGGGCCCGTCTGGCGGCGCTCGGCCAGGCCGGGGCCAAGGGCGGCTCCTGGCAGCTGGGCGAAGGCCGCCACGCCGTGACCTGGTTCAGCATGGCCGTCATATTCTGCTGCACCTGCATGTCGCTGGCGGTCGTCCATGTCGTCCCCATGCTATCGGACCGGGGTTTCCGCCCGGAGGTCGCCGCCGGCGCCCTGGCCACGTTGATGCTGGTGGGGGTGTTGGGACGTATGGGCGCCGGACGGATCTGTGACCTGATTGGACCCATACGCACCTATGCCATGATGTCCCTGGGCCAGACCCTGCTGGTGATCTGGTTTCCCCATGTCGAAACCCTGCTTGGCGTATACCTGTTGGCGGCGCTGTTCGGCTTCGCCTTTTCCGGCGTCATGGCCTCTATGGTGATCTGCGTCAATGTCGCGGTCCCAGCCCAGGTCGCGGCGCGGGCCTGGTCCATCGTTTCCTTCTTTGCCTGGATCGGCATGGGCACGGGCAGCTACATGGGTGGGTTCATATTCGACCTGACCAATGGTTACACCTGGGCCTATGCCTTCGCCGCCGCCATGGGCTGTATCAATTTGGTGGTCCTTGCCCTGTTCTATATCAGCCGCGGCAAACGCCAGCCGGTTCTGGCCGTTGGCTAGACCAGGGAAATACACACCCCACAAAACAGGAAAGCAACCTGCCATCAAATTGGATTGTTCGCTACTGCCGGTCCAAATTCACCAAATATTCTGTGGAATTTTGAATTTCCGTCTACAATTGCGCCGTTTTCAGATGCCGCCAAGAATAATTTGAACGCGAAAGTGGCATATTCGCGATCTGACAATGGCCTGGGTCTGGCAGATTCATTATGAGGATCTCTGTATGCTTCCGACTAAATCAAGCCTCTTCCGCTCAAAGGCATTGGCAATCTTTGACCCCAGGTTGGTAGCGAAGTCATCGTTAAGAATGGCAATCGTCGCTATTATGATATTTGTCTCCGCATGCAACGTGATGAGTTCAGTTTACAACTCGAGTTTCCAATTGGACTCAACCACACCTGAAGCCAGAAAAGAATTCACAGCAAGATATCGCGATACTTTCACATCAACATCCAGCGATACTGAAGAGCTGCCTGCGGCAAAAGAGGAGATCAATGAATCGACCGCGATCGTGCTTGCTGCTCTTACCTTGACGCCAGTGTCCAACGCCAACCTCCCGCCATCGGTTTTTGAGAGTTATTGGTATGCGGTTGATCAACGAACTAAGCATCTTATACCGACCATAGATCCGGCAATAATCGGCGGCTCCTACGATTGGACTGCAGGTAGTCGAACGAACCCAGCCTATGTTGCCATTGAAATCCCCCCTGGCGACTATGTTCTTGGTGCTGGATTGGGTGTTTACATATTTGGGATCCGTTCCATTTCACAAATGCTGTCGGACGGTATCTTCAAAGACAAAGGCCCGACCCTGACCACCAGAGCGATAAATCCCACTTGGGAACCCAACGATGCAAAACTCGGCAGTATAGACACGCCCTATTTTGAAGCCAGAGCCGGCGAGATCATCTATCTGGGTGACCTGCATTTTGTTGCCAGACCGATTGGGCCCGGCGGTGGGAGATATCCGAAATTCTCACTGTCCGAGGTAACCCAAAACCTGGAAGGCGTACGGGCTTTTCTGCATAAAAATTACCCTGCACTCGAGGCTAAAGTTACCTCCCGCCAACTGCAGTGGCCGGACTGATAGGTGTTCGTTTGCGCAGACTATAGGCCTGACGGTATGGTGATATCTATCAAACGGCTCCTTGCAAGCGTGATCCTTGCAATACCCATGCTAACGTTTCTGACCACGGGCCAGGCTAGAGAGGCCCTGCTGATCCCTACGGAAATCCAAGGCGATGAGTTCCTTAGCTGCGCCGCCTTGGATAGCGAGATTGAGGGTCTCCATTGGAAGACCTTCGGACTGTACATGGAGATGGACCAATCGACCCGTGGAAACGTCGCCTTCCTGGCCCTCGCCATACTCAGCCCAGTAACTTTAGTAGGCCTGACGTCTACCGATACCGCGACCAAGGAGTTGATCAGCTACCGTCAGCGCTATGACCGTTTGGTCAAGCTCCATCAGGCAGGAACATGCCCGAGCGTAGTCGAGAAATTTCCGACTGCCGACGATATGGAGAGAGCCAGAGAGGCGGATAAAAAGATATCTAATGCCACACGGCTTGGGAAAATCAAGGCTTATGCGGGCAAGTGGGTCGGTGCGAGTAAACCTGCCGTAAGCCCGAGTTCAAATTTCACCGCCACCAATTCCATCAACGAAGCCTGTCCCGCATTGAAATTCAAGATTAGGGTTCGCAATCAATATCTTTCGGGTTTCGCAAGCGATGGCAAGGGCCGGCGCATCGGCGTTGAGGGTACGGTCCGGATGAATGGCAGGCTATGGGAAGCCGTGCTCGGAACCGCACCACTAAATGGCAGCCTCTGGGAAGGCACCTACCACATGCCTGGCTGCATCAGGGAGTATCAATGGCAGAAGATCGAATAGCATCCACCATCAGAGTCGTTATTGACCCTTTCCCTAGGCGTTGCGCGAAGCATCCGGGTCCAGGGGATAGATCGGCCGGCGCAGGTTCTTGAAGGGGAACGCGCTGTAGTCCGAACTGCAAACGCCGGGACCGGCGACCAGCACCACGTGTTTGGCGATGGGGCCGAAACCGGCCCTAAAATGCTGCCGCGACTTGATCAGGACATAACGCTTGGCCGCCGGGTCGATGCCGGCGTGGGTGAAACAGCCCGTATCAAAGGGCTCGTGGCGCCGTTCCGAGACCACGATATCGACGCCGCCCGCACGCAGTACCGCGGTGCGGCCCATATTCATGGGGCTGCCCGTGGCCATGGGCCCGGTGACGATAAAGCGGCCATCGGTGATGCAGCGGACGGTACCGCTGACGGCAAGGGGGCGGCCCGCCAGATCCAGCATCGGGCTGTCGGTCTTGCCGCCCAGTTGCAGGCTGACTTCGGCGCCGACACCGGCATCGATCATCCGGGCCACGCTTTCGGGATCCCAGATCGGCCCCGCCGCGACATCTTCCAGGCCAAGGCGCAGGACCTCTTCCAGCACCTCCATATTGTCCTGTGGCCCGCCGGCGCCGCAATTGTCACCGTGATCCACCAGGATCACCGGACCCCCATCCAGTTCCCGGGCCCGCGCCAAAGAGACGGCAACCGGTTCGATCTCGAAGACAAAGTCACCGCGCCGGCGCCAGGCCTCGTCCATCAATTCGTCCAACAGGCCGCCGGCCGCCGCGGCGTCGCCGTCACCAACCACCACGGCGCCCAACCCCACATGTGGGATATCCGCCAGGGGAAAGCCGCCAAACACGGAGGCGTTCAGCACTTCGCCCGCGGCCTCGGCCGCCATGGCGCGGTTCATGATATCCTTCATGGGCTGAACCAGCGGTGTCTGGCGCAGCATATGGGTCAGCATGGGCAGGGAATGCCACAGCATCACGGGCCTAACCTCGCCGCGCATGGCCCGGACCAGGGTTTCGCCGGCGCGGCGCCCGGTCTCGGCCATGTCGATATGGGGATAGGTGCAATAGCCGGTAATCACGGTGGCATTGGCAACCATCACCGCCGACAGGTTGGTATGGAAATCCAGGGCCACGGCAATGGGCACCTCCGGCGCGACGGCGCGGATAAGGCGCAACAACTCGCCTTCACCGTCGTCATGATCTTCCGTCACCATGGCGCCATGCAGATCCAGCATGACGCCGTCACAGCCTTGCCGCACCGCATCACAGATGGACCCGGCCATCTCGTCGAAGGCAGCCTGATCCACGGCGCCGCTGGGACTGGCGTTGGCGATCAAAGGCACCACGTATTCGGCCCCTTCCCGCTCGGCGATATCGATGTAGGCTGCGATCGGGTTGTTGGTGCCCCGGTATATATCGACCGCTTTCGCCCCGGATTTCGGACCGAAGGCGCCCAGCGGCGTCGGCAGCGGAGAGAATGTGTTGGTTTCGTGCCGCATGGTGGCCAGGACCAGTCGCATCACGGACTCCTCAAATTTTCAGACGGGTTCAACTTTGGCGTTGCGGCGGCACGCCATCATCGCTGACCAGATGACAGGCCACCGCATGCCCCGCGCGAATGCGGCGCAGGGGAGGCGTTTCCTGTACGCAAAGGGCCTGGGCGAACGGACAGCGGGAGGCAAAGCGGCATCCAGGCGGTAGATCGATGGGGCTGGGCGGATCGCCTTCCAGGCGGATACGGTCGGCCTGCTCGCGGGCCACGGGGTCGGCAGAGGGCACGGCCGAGAGCAGAGCCCAGGTGTAGGGGTGCAGCGGCTCGGTGAACAACGGGATGCGATCGGCATGCTCCACGATCTGGCCCAGATACATCACCGCGATCTCGTCGCACATATACTGCACGACACCCAGATCGTGGGAAATGAACAGATAGGTCAAACCGAATTCCTGTTGCAAGGCGCGCAGCAGGTTCAGGATCTGGGCCTGGATCGCCACGTCCAGGGCCGAGACCGGCTCGTCACAAACCACCAGCTCCGGCTGGGTCGCCAGGGCGCGGGCGACGCCGACGCGCTGGCGTTGGCCGCCCGAGAACTGATGCGGGAAAAGCGCCTGTTGCTCGGGCCGCAAACCGACTTTGCCGAACAGTTCGGCGACCCGGGCGTCGCGCTCCCCTGGAGCGCCGATATTCATCAAGTCCATTGGTTCACGGACAATGGCGCCGGCGCGGACGCGGGGATTGAGCGAGGAATAGGGGTCTTGAAAAATGATCTGCATGCGCCCCCGGGCCTGGCGCAAGGCCTCGCCTTCCAGGGCGACCAGATCGGTATCGCCCAACCGCATGGCGCCTTCGGTGACCGGCGTCAGGCGCATCACCGCCATGGCCGTGGTGGTTTTGCCCGAGCCGCTTTCGCCGACGATGCCCAGGGTGGTCCCGCGTTTGACCTGAAACGAGACGTCATCAACCGCGTGAACCTGCGACGCCTTTGCCAGGAAGTTCTTTCGCGGCAGCTGGAAATAGACTTTCAGATTGGCTACATCCAGCAGGATATCGTCATTAGCGCTCATGCCGCCGCTTCCCGTTCCGTCAGCCAGCAGGCGACATCGTGGCCGCTATCGATGGCTGTCGAGGGTGGCATTTCCGCGCGGCATTTGGCGTCGGCATATTGACAGCGCGGTGCGAAGGAACAGCCGCTGCCAAGTTGTGAAAGGGCCGGCACCACGCCTGGAATTTCCAACAGCGGCGGACGCTCCACGCTTGGGGTCTGGGTCAGGTGCGGAACACAGCGGATCAGGCCCTGGGTATAGGGGTGCCGCGGATCGGTCAGGATCTGGCCCACATCGGCCTGTTCGATGATATGCCCGGCATACATCACCACGACCCGCTGCGCCATTTCCGCGATGGCGCCCATGTCGTGGGTAATCATGATGATGGCGGTACCGGTTTTTTCCTTCAGGTCGTTCAACAGATCGAATATCTGCGCCTGCACGGTAACATCCAGGGCTGTCGTCGGCTCATCGGCGATCAGCACCCGCGGCTTGCAGGCCAGGGCCATGGCGATCATCACCCGCTGCCGCATGCCGCCGGACATTTGATGCGGATATTCGTTGATGCGTCTTTCCGCCGCCGGGATGCCCACGGCCCGCAACATCTCCAACGCCCGCGCCATGGCGTCGGCCCGCGACAAGCCTTCATGCAGGCGCGCCGTTTCGGCAATCTGATCGCCAATGGAATAAACCGGATTGAGCGAGGTCATGGGTTCCTGGAAAATCATCGAGATTTCGTTGCCGCGCACTTCACGCATGCGCGGTTCGCTGGCTTGAAGCAAATCCTCGCCATCCAAAAGGATGCGGCCGCCGGCGATGCGCCCGGGCGGGATCGGCACCAGGCCCATGATCGACAGCGCGGTCATGCTTTTGCCGCAACCGGATTCTCCCACGATGCCCAGGGTCTCGCCGGTTTGCAATGAGATGTTGAGGTTATCGATGACCTTGGCGATACCGTCGCGGGTCTTGAATTCGACCCGAAGATCCTCGATTTCCAGCAGTCGTTCGGGCATCGATTACCTCTCCCTCAGCTTCGGATTTGTCGCATCGTTCAGGCCATCGCCAATCAAGCTGACCGCCAGGACGGTCAGGAATATGAAAATCCCCGGAATGGTCACCGTCCACCAGGCGTCCATCAGATAGTCGCGGCTTGATCCGATCATGAAGCCCCAACTCATGACATTTGGATCGGCCAGGCCAAGAAAACTCAGGCCCGCCTCGAACAAAATAGCACCGCCAACGGCCAGGGTCGCCTGCACCATCAGGGGCGGCATGGCATTGGGCAGGATCACCAGCCAGATAATGCGCCGGTTGCTGGAGCCTATGGAACGGGCCGACTTGACATAGTCGAGAGAGCGGATGCGCAGGAACTCGGACCGCGCGAGCCGGGCGACCGCCGTCCAACTGACCACACCGATGGCAAATGCGACGGTGGCGACCGACGGTTTGAACAGGGCCACGATAACCATCGCGAACAACAGCGTGGGCAGGACCTGGAAGAACTCGGTAATCCGCATCAGAACCTCATCGACCCAGCCGCCGTAATAGCCAGCCAGGGATCCCACCGAAAGGCCGATGATCACCGCCAATATCGCGGCGGCCCCCCCCACCGCCAGGGTCGCCCTGCCACCGTGTACGATGCCGGCCAGAATATCCCGCCCCAGGTAATCGGTACCGAAGGGGACGTTTTCCGTGCCCGGTGGCGACAGGGGCGCCCATACCAGATCGAAGGGATCAACGGTGTAGAAGAACGGCACCACCAGGGTCAGAAGCAAAATCCCGATTAACAGGATTAGACCGCCGACCGCCGCTTTGTTGCGCGCGAACATGCGGGCTGCTTCGCGCAAGGGATGCTCGATACTAGGCATCTGGATCTCTGCTTCAAACGCTGCTGAAGCGGCTTGGTTCGGGCTGCTGTGTTGTTCGCTCATGTCAATGCGCGCCCCATCATTCCTTGCTGCCGAGGCGAATTCGCGGGTCGATCAGGTTGTAGGTAAGGTCGGTCAGAAGATTGAAAATCACCACCACCACGGAGGAGAAGAACAGAATACCCAGGATCGTCGGACCATCGCGGCGCAATATGGCTTCCAAGGCCAGAGTGCCCAGGCCGGGCCAGGTAAACACCGCCTCCACCAACACGGCGCCAGACAGAACCTGCGCGAACTGCAGCCCGGCGATGGTCACGATGGGGATCAAGGCGTTGCGCAGGGCGTGTTTGTAAACCACGACCCGCTCGCTCAAACCCTTGGCACGCGCCGTACGGACATAATCCGAGCCCAGGACATCCAACATACTCGCCCGCGACAGCCGGCTGTAAAACGCCAGATAAATCAGCGCCAGGGTCAACACCGGCAGCACCATGTGGTGCAGCACGTCGAGATAATAATCCAGACTGCCCGGCTGCAGGTCAGGCGCCGCCATGCCGGCCGGTGGAAACAGAGGAAAGAAGGAGGCGAAGGCGATCAGGAACATAATCCCGGTCCAGAATACCGGTGCCGAAAAGCCAACCAATGCCAGCACCGTGATCAAGTGGCTGAAGGCGCCGTTCGGCCGGCGCGCGGCGATGACGCCAAATATGGTGCCGATCACCAGCGCCAGGCTCAACGCCGTAATAACCAGTAGCAGGGTCTGCGGCAACGCGTCCCAGATCAATGTGACAACCGGCGTATCATAAAAGAAGGAATGGCCCAAATCGCCCTGCAGAATCCTTAGGACATAAAGCCCCAATTGCTCATAGAGCGGCTTGTCCAGGCCATAGTCAGCCCGGATCTCGGCAATCAATTCCGGACTGATACCGCCCATTTCGCCGGCGATGGTATCGACAATGTCGCCGGGCGCGATATGGATCAGCAGGAAGTTCAGAATAACGACGGCCAAAATCAGCGCCGCCGCGTTAAGTATCCGTTTAACGACGATAATGGAAATATTGGCCATGCTGCCTGCCTGTCCCCTACAGAGCCGGAGGTGCCAGCGACTTTGACTTTCCCCGCGCTCCCGGCTGGGTTTCGAGCCAGGGGCATGAGCGTTGGCTCAGCCCCCGGCCCGCCGGGAAAACGCTTTGCCCTTACTTGAGCTTGTAGATCCGGTCCAGAGGATGAGCCGTGCCCCATACCGTGTCCGGAACGCCGCTGACGGCCTTGTTGTTGAAGACCGTGTGATAGGCGATCACGTTGACAGGATAGACGGGAAGATCCCGGGCCAGGATCTTCTGGAACTTGGCATAGTGACCCTTGCGCTTGTCCAGATCCAGTTCGACGCCGGCCTTGGCCAGAATGGCGTCCACTTCCGAGTTGGCGTAGTTCTGCGTATTCGACCAGATCACCCCTTTCTTGATGTTATTGCTCAGGTAGGTGCGATGCACGCCGATCACCGGGTCGCCCCAGTTGAACGGCACATCCATGGTCATGTCGAAGTCCCAGTTGCGCACATAATTGGACCAGGTGGGAAAGTCCGGCGAAACCCTGACGACCACGTTAATGCCGATCTTCTTCAATTGCGGCTTCAGGTATTCGGCGATCGCCTTTTGGTTCTCGTCGATCGCCGCCGCCGGCAGATAATCCACCTTGAGGGTGAAGCGCATGCCATCGCCGCCCTTGCCATAACCGGCATCGTCAAGAATCTTGTTGGCCTTCGCAAGGTCAACGTCATAAAGCTCTACTGCGTCTGTATAATAAGGCGTGCCCGGCACGATCGGGCCAGTGGACGGCTTGGAGAAGCCGCCGTGCAGCGCCTTGGTGACGAAATTACGGTCGACCGCATAGGCAATGGCCTGACGCACCCGCACGTCGGAAAGCTGCTTTTGCTTAAGATTGAAGGCAATCCAGTTGTTCGGGCCGATGGCGACATAGTGGTCCGAGGTCACCGTTAGATTTTTGGATTTTTTCAGTCTCGCCAGGGTTCGGCTGGAACTGCTCCAATGCATCATGTCGGCCTTGCCCTGTTCCATGGCAATGATCTGGCTGGCCACCTGGCCGAAATTCTGCATCACGATCTTGTCGAGATACGGCCCCTCCATGAAGTAATTGTCGTTGCGCTCCAGGATGATGTGTTCGCGCCGCTTGAACGCCGCAAGCCTGAAGGGGCCGGAACCAACCACGTCCTTGGTATTGCGCGGGTGCTTCTTGATATTCTGGCCGTCGCCGTAGACGTGCTTTGGAATGATTGCCGACAGCGGTGCGGTCAAAGCCAGCATGAGCGCCGGATGCGGCTGTTTCAGGCGCAGGACCACCTGATTGGGTGTTGGCGTCTCCACCTCCTGCAAGGGTGCGAACATCGCCTTGAAGGGGTGATTGTCGCGGTTCGCCTTCAGTGAAAAAGCCACGTCGGCAGAGGTAATGTCATGACCATCGTGGAATTTTGCACCTTTCCGCAAATTCAACGTGACCGA
Source organism: Alphaproteobacteria bacterium (assembly GCA_021776235.1). Taxonomy (GTDB): domain Bacteria; phylum Pseudomonadota; class Alphaproteobacteria. Next base: position 82,747 of record JAJFGG010000051.1, read on the forward strand.
CAGGCCATCGTCGGCGATTTTCCAATCGGTTGCCAGATAGGGGTGGGTTTTGAATTGCCCATCGAGGCGCAACAGGGTGGCGAACAGTTGCGCGCCTGGCACCATGGTGGCAACGCCCGATTGCACCGCGGCGTTGAAGTGCCGGGGATTGGCGGTATCCACGATGGTGAGAGTGCCGCCCCTTTTCGGATCCGCTGCGTGCGCCGTACCTGCCACGGCACCGGCAAGGGCCACCGCGGCAACGAGTTTCGTACCGGAAAATAGGATCCGACTTTTCTGCATGATCACCTCCCTATTGTTCATTGCATTTGATTCAAGACCTAAAAAATATCCGTCGTCAAGCAATGCAGTAGGCATGGCCCCAGTTTCACGCCCTGGCATGGCAATGGTCATTGATACGACTTGGTAAATACCGTTTAGCCGTTAAGCTGCAATTGCAGAGAATTCCAAGATTTATCCAGTCATCTCATATAGAGGCATGGAATGAGCGAGATAACCGTTTTTACGGCAAAAATCATTCACACCATGAACCCGTCATTACCCACGGCGACGGCGGTTGCCGTGCGCGGCGGGATGATTATCGAAGTTGGCACGCCCGAGACCATGGGCCCCTGGCTTGATGCCCATCCCCACCACATTGATGATCGATTCCAGGACAAGGTTTTGCTGCCGGGCTTCATAGATCCCCATTTGCATCCCTCTCTCGCCGCCGTCCTGCTGCCGATGCATTTCATTACCGCGATGGAATGGAAGCTTCCGGATCGTGTGGTGCCGCCGGTTAGAGGCCATAACGCCTATTTCGATCGATTGCAGGAAATTGAAAGCAGCCTAAGCGATCCCGGAGAACCCTTGATGACCTGGGGCTATCACCAGATCTGGCATGGACGAATGAACCGTGCCGCCCTGAACGCGATTTCAACGGAGCGTCCGATTGTCGTCTGGCAGCGGTCGTATCATGAAATCTACGCCAATGATGCCGCCATTGCCTGGATGGGGCTGGACGAGGATACAATGGACCGGCACCCGCAAATCGATGCCGCCGAAGGCCGCTTCTTCGAAAGCGGCAAGGCCGTCGCTTCCACTGCGATGCGCGACTACCTGTTGGCCCCGAAGCGTTTCATAAATGGCCTGAAACTGACCAAGCAAGCGGTGCATGCTGGCGGCCACACAACAATTGCCGACCTGACCGGTGGATCCTTCGACAACGAAGAGGAATGGCAGGCATTATGCGATACGCTGGACACTGACGACACGCCATTCCGGGTTCAGATGATCCCGGCGGGTCATCGCAGGGCAAATGGCATTGGCGACGAAGAAAACGCGCTGAAATGGGTGCAAAGCCGGGCCGAACGCAATACACCCCGACTGTTTTACCGCGATCACGTGAAGCTTTTTACCGACGGCGGTTTTTTTGCCGAGTTGATGCAGGTCCAGGAGCCCGGGTTTATTGATGGCCATTGCGGTGAATGGATGATCGCACCGGAATTCTTTGAAACCCTGGCGCGGACCTACTGGAACGCGGGCTATAAGATCCATGTCCATTGTACCGGCGATCTGGGCGTCGAACTGGCGCTTGATGTACTGGAAAAACTGCAATGGGAACGGCCGCGTTTTGGCCATCGCTTCACCATTGAGCATTTCGGCCTGTCAACGCCCGAGCAAGTCCGCCGCGTCGCCGATTTGGGCGCGCTGGTTTCGTGCAATATCTACTATGTGCATGAGCTGGGAGAGGCCTATTGGAAACATTCCATCGGCCATGAACGGGCCTCGCAGATGTCGCGCCTTGGCACGCTTGCCCGCCACAACGTGACCACGGCGCTGCATTCCGATTTTACAATGGCCCCCGCCTTGCCACTCTATAGCGCCTGGGTTGCGGTTAATCGCCTGGGCGAGAATGGCGAGGTCTTCGCGCCGGAGGAACGCCTTAGCCTCGAGCAGGCGCTGCGCGCGATTACCATTGACGCCGCATATGTTCTGGGCATGGAGCATGAAATCGGCAGCATCCGGGCCGGGAAAAAGGCCGATTTCACCGTTCTTGACGCCGATCCATACGAAACGCCAGTTGAGAATCTGAAAGACGTCGGGATTTGGGGCACGGTTTTTGAAGGCAAACCGCATAAAATCGAACCCCAGGCCTAATACTTCGGTGCGACGACAGGACCCGTCGCATCGCAAGGTGGTATGATACCAACGAGCGCTGACAGGAATTATGCGGGAGAGAAGACAGATGGCAACCGACATGGCACCAGACGATCAGCAACTGAACGGCAAGGTCGCCATCGTCGCCGGCGCCGGCGCGGCGGAAAATGGCATTGGCAATGGCCGCGCCGCCGCCATTCTGCTGGCCAGGGCCGGGGCGAGGGTTTTTGCCGTCGACCGGGATCTGGAACGGGCGGCGGAAACCGTCCGGATGATCGAAGAGAATGGCGGCGAGGCGCTGGCCCATGCCGGCGATATGACCGACGAGGCCGACTGCGAGGCCATGGTGGCCCTGGCAATGGAAAAATTCGGCCGGGTCGACGTTCTGGACAACAATGTCGGCATCGGCAGTTCCGGCACCGTGGTGGATGAGGTGGTGGAGGTTTGGCAGCGGGTCATGCGGGTCAACGTGCAATCCATGTTCCTGACCGCCAAGTACGCCGTTCCCGCCATGATCGCTAGCGGCGATGGCGGGGCCATTGTCAATGTGTCCTCGATCTCGGCCCTGCGTCCGCGCGGCCTGACCGCCTATTCCGCCTCCAAGGGCGCGGTGATTTCGCTGACCCGGGCCATGGCCATCGACCATGCCGCCGACGGCATCCGGGCCAATTGTATCGCGCCGGGGCCAGTTTACACGCCCATGGTCTATGGCCGCGGCATGTCCGACGAGGCACGGGCCCAACGCCGCCAGGCCTCCCCCCTGGGGATCGAGGGCACGGGCTGGGATATTGGCAATGCGGTGGTATTCTTGTCCTCGGCCCGGGCCCGCTATATCACCGGGCAGACCCTTGTCGTCGATGGCGGCATTACCGTTTCCGGTCCCGCCCGGGATCCCAACGCATGAATTCCAGGAGCAGATATCACCATGGCACGTATCCCTTATCTTGACCCGGAGGACCTGGCCGAGGACGACCGCGATCTTTTGAAGCGGACCATCAATCTGCACCGCGCCCTGGTCAATAGCCCCGGCGCCGCACGCAATTTCGGCCATCTGGGCAGCTACATCAGGTTTGGCTCCAAACTGGATCCGCGGTTGCGGGAACTGGCCATTTTGCAGGTCGGCTATCTGAGCAAGAGCGAGTACGAGTACAGCCACCACATCAAAATCGGCCGCGATTTCGGGGTCACCGACGATGATATCCGGGCCATGATTACCGAAACCGAGGGCCGGAACAGCGGTCTACCCCGCCTGGACCGGGCTGTCCTGAGTGCGGCGCGGGAAATGACAGAGAGCGGCCGGATTTCCGATCTTACTTTCGCCAAACTTGAAGAGGCCCTGAACCCGGAACTGCTGGTCGATCTGACCATCGTCATCGCCTTTTACAATGCGGTGGTCCGTGTCCTGGGCACCCTGGAGATCGACGTCGAGGACAGCTATGCGCCCTTTTTGGAGGAATTTCCGTTGCCGTAACACCCTCCTACATTGATCCAATAACCAGGGCCGTCAGCGCTGCCTGATCCTGATGAACAGCATCAACGGCAAAGCAGCAACGCAGGCGATAGTGTACATCACAAAGGCGTTTGTGTAGCCGATCAACGTCGCCTGACGGCCGATTTCATCTGCCAAGGCGCCCAGGCCTGGCGTCGAGTCTATGCTCCACAGGCCGCGTATGCTGTCGAAGGCGAAGGCCTCGTTGAACGGGCTGACGGTCTCGGTAATCTCGGCATAGGCCACGCTTCCGCTGCGGACCACCGCCAACACACTCAGGGAGATGAAGATACTGCTGCCGAAATTACGCAGCAAATGGAAGATTGCCGAGGCGTCTGGCAGCAAACGGGCCGGCAGGGTGGCAAAGGTAACCACGGACAACGGCACCCACATGAGGCCGCAGCCGAAGCCTTGCAGGACGCCAATCCAACCGACCTCGAAGGCCGAAATATTGAAGTCGAAGCCGGCGGTGCGCCAGCCGCTGAGACCGATCAGCCCGAGGCCGAGAAGGATGCCGATGCGCGGATCGAGGCGGCCCATGCGGGAGGCGGCGAAGAAGCCCAGCACCATGCCGGCGCCGCGCGTACCCAGCAATGTGCCAATCAGGCTGTCGGGAAAACCCATCAGGTCGTGGAGCAGGGGCGGCATCAACACCAGGGGCGTCATGTTCAACATGCCGTATACGAAGACCAGAAACAGGCCGACCGAGAAGTTGCGGTCAAGAAAAAGCGCCGGGCTGATGAACGGCCTGTCAGTCGTCGCCGTGTGCACCACGAACATGTACAAGGAAAGACCAATGAGCATAGCAAGCAGAATAATCAGGTCCGATTCGAACCAGTCGAGGCGCTGGCCGCGGTCCATGACGAACTGCAGCGCGCTGACCGCCAGCGACAGCAGGATGAAGCCGGTCCAGTCGAGCCGGGTGCCGGGCTGCCGGCCGCCATCGCGGATAAAGGCCAGCACGCCCAGCAAAGCAATCACGCACAACGGCAGGATCAACAGGAAAATCCAGCGCCAGCCGTATTCCTCAGCCAGATAACCGCCCAGCATCGGCGCGATGGCCGGGCCTATCACCACCGACATGCCAAAGACACCCTGCGCCATCGCCCGTTTCGCCGGCGGATAGTTGGCAACGATGATCGCCTGCGCCAGGGGCACCAGAGGCGCGCCCAAGGCGCCCTGGCCGATCCGGTAAAACAACAGCGGCGGCAGTGTGGTAGCGGTGGCGCAGAGCAGCGAGAACAGGGAAAATCCGGCAACCGACCAGATCAGCACCTGGCGCTGGCCAAAACGCGCCACCATCCAGCCGGTCATGGGCGTCACCACCGCGGTCGCCACCACATTCAATGTCACCACCCAGGATACCTGATCCGGCGTCGCTGACAGGGCGCCTTGCAATTGCGGCAGCGCCACGTTGACGATGGTCATGGTCAGGGCATAGAGCATGGTGCACAGGGATACGGTGATCAGAACGATCAATCGGCTGGCCGCCGTGGCATCGGGGACTGCGGCTGCTGGGCTGGCGCTCATGGCGCAAGTCTAGAATATATTTGGGACCGGCGTGCAATTCGCGCTCCCTGACACCGGCAGGGAAACCATTCGTCACGAACGAACCGGGACTTTGCAAAAAAGTTCCTAATACTTTCCCTTCCTCCTGCCCGTTCAGCGAGGAGGTAGAAGCACGAACAATCTTGCAGATTAAAATTGGCGATCCTGCCGCCTACTATCCCGGATAATAGAATTATCCTCGAGGAAGGATGAGAAATGACCGCGTCGCTGTCACGAATTTTCTGGATCAAATAAGGCCGGGGTGTGAGCGCCAAGGGCCAACGGGCTGGTTTCGATCATGATGCGTGACGGCACCCAATTTTGCTGCGAGTATCGGCATGGAAGGAGGAGAGCCATGGCAAATTTGTCCGATGAGCAACGGGCCGATCAGGAGCGGCAGTTTGCGCAGGCCCGCGAACTCCACATGGCCGGGCAGCAGGAACAGGCCGGGCAGATCTATCAACAAATACTCGCCACCGATCCTGAACATGCCGATACACTGCACTTGAGCGGCGTCCTCTGTCTGCAACGCAAGCAATATCCGCGGGCCATCGATCTGATCGGACAAGCCATCGCGATCCGTCCCGGGCAAGCCAGGTATCACAGCAATTTGGGCAACGCCCTGCGCGACAGCGGACAGTACGATGCGGCCCTGGCGTCCTATGGTCAGGCGCTTGAAGTCGATCCCCGTTTTATCGACGCGCAGCAAAATCTGGGCAAGGCATACTTTGACGCCGGTGAGGCCGAGGCGGCGCGGGCATGTTTTGAACAGGCGCTTGAGATCGATCCTGATTTCGCCCCATCGCTCAGCGGCCTTGCCATGGTGCTGCAACAGCAAGGACACTTGGATCAGGCCCTCGCGGCCTACCGGCGGGCGATCGAACTGGAACCTGGCCGTACGGAGTTTCGCACCAACATGGCGACGATCCTGCTCCAGACCGGTGCTGCCGCGGAAGCCCTGGATTTCTGCAATTCCTGCCTGGCGGCGGGGCAACAGACCGTAAGATCCCTGGCCATCAAGGGCATTGCTTTGGCCGAGTTGAAGCATGAGACAGAGGCCCGGGCACTGATGGACCTGGACCAACTTATCGATATGGCCAGGGTCGAGACGCCGGCGCCTTACGACAGTCTGGCCGCCTTCAACCGCGATCTGGCGGACCACGTCGCTGCCCATCCATCATTGCTGCGCTCGCCGCCCAACAATGCGACCCGGTTTGGCTGGCACACGGGCGAACTGGCCCACGACGATCATAGCGCCATCCGGGCCCTGAAAACCGTGCTACTGGCCAGTGTAAACCGGCGGCTGGCCGACGAACCGGCGGACCGCGCCCATCCTTTCTGGGCGGCCAGGCCAATGCGTATCAAATTGAACATCTGGGGGGTGGTCATGGAAAGCCAGGGCCACCAGTTGTCCCACGTCCACCCATCGGCCTGGATGGGGGGTGTGTACTATCCCGAGCTGCCGCCGGAAATCGATGACCCTGCGCAGGCGCAGGCGGGGTGGATCGAATTTGGCAGGGCCAACGACGAATTTTATCACCATTCCGAGCCAATGACGCGGGTGCTGAAGCCGGCGGAAGGTTTACTGGTGACCTTCCCGTCCTATTTCTGGCACCGAACGATCCCATTCCAATCGAACCGGCGGCGGATCAGCGTCGCTTTCGACGTGGTGCCGGAATAATACCAACGAGCCCGCGCCGCCGCTTGCCGCGGCGCGATGCCTTCACAAGCCGCCGTGGCGCCCTATTCCGCGGCCTGGGGTGCGAGGGGCTGGCTTTTTGCCGCCCGGCGGCGCTCTATGAAGGCCGAGGTGCGGGCGCCAAGGGCCAGCAGGGACGGGGTCACGAACAGGGTCAGCACAGTGGCGAAACTCAACCCGAAGGCCACGGCCGTCGCCAGCTGCACCCACATCTGGGTCGACGGCGCGCCCTGGGAGACTTCCCGGGCGACGAAGTCAATATTGACCTGAAAGACCATGGGCAACAGGCCGAAAATCGTCGTGATCGTGGTCAACATCACCGGGCGCAAACGCTGGGTGCCGGTCCGGACCACGGCTTCCATAGGTTCCATGCCCGATTTCACCAGTCTGGCATAGGTGTCGATCAGAACGATGTTGTTGTTGACCACAATGCCGGCCAGAGCAATGACACCGATGCCGGTCATGACGATACCAAAGGATTGTCCGGTGATGATCAGACCGGCCATCACCCCGACCGTGGACATGATCACCGCCGTCAAAATCAACAGGGCGTGATAAAAGCTGTTGAACTGCGTGACCAGAATAATCGCCATCACGAACAGGGCGACGCCAAAGGCCTTTTGCAGGAAAGCCGCCGCCTCTTTTTGATCCTTGTCGGCGCCGCGGAACCTGATATCGACGTCGGGGTCGAAAGTCCGGCCCTGCATCCAGGCGCGGATTTCATTGATCTTGTCGTCGCTCAACAGGCCTTCGGCAACACTGGCCTGCAGCTTCAGCACGCGCTGCCCGTCGCTGCGCTTCAGCAGACCGGAACGCTGCTGTGGCGTCCGCGAGACAAAATTCGAAATGGGCACCTGGCCATGGCTGGTTTCCACACGCAACAGATCCAATTGTTCGATGTTGCGGTATTGGATCGGGAAACGAACACGAATCTCCACTTCCTCGTCGGCATCGTCCGGCCGGTATTCCCCAACCTTGATGCCGTTGGTGACCAGTTGCACGGCCTTGCCCACGGTCAGAATGTCGGCGTTGAAAAGGCCGGCCTGGGCCCGGTCGACCTTGACCCGCCATTCGATACCGGGCAAGGCGCGGCTATCCTCCACATCCAGGATGCCGTCCATGGATTCCAGCTTGTCGCGGAATTCCGCCACCACCAAATCCAGGCGTTCAGGGATGCGGGAGCGAAATTCAATCTGGATATCCTTGCCCGTGGGCGGGCCAAAATCCGGTTCCCTGGGTTCCACCCAGACGCCTGCCAAATGCGCCGTACGCTGCCGGATCTCGCTGGTAATTTGGGCCGAGGTACGGCGTTCATCCCAGTTCATGAACTCTATAAAGATCGTGCCGATCACGTCCTGGGCCTGATCCTCGCCCCGGGACGCACCACCGGTCCGGGCATAGATCGTGCGGATCCCCGAAATTTCCATCAGCTCGGCCTCGACCTCGCGGACCAGAACATCTTTTTCCCGGGTCGACATATTGCCACGGGCATGGACGTGAACCAGGGTCTGTTCCGGCTCTACATCCGGGAAAAATTCCACCCCCTTGCCGGAAGACCAATAGACCGCCTGGACCCCGACCAGAATGATTATCGCCGCCGCCAGCACCAGGATTGGGCTGCGGATCAGGACCGCCAGGATGCGGGCGTACAGACCCGTCATACCGGGCAACTGCCGCACATCGCCGCTTTCCGATACCGCCAGGGCGGCCAGGGTTTTCTTGTTGGCGGAGCCCGCCTTGCCGACCAGCCCGCCCAGGGTAGGCACGAAAATCAGCGCCATCAGCAACGACCCGGTCAGGGTCATGACCAGGGTGATGGGCAGAAATTTCATGAACTCGCCGACCACGCCGGGCCAGAAAATCAACGGCATGAAGGCGGCCAGGGTGGTCGCGGTCGAAGCGATGATCGGCCAGGACATGCGGCGGGCGGCCATGGCATAGGCTTCCTTTCGCGGCAGACCTTCAGCCAGTTTTCGATCCGCATATTCGGTCACCACAATGGCCCCGTCGACCAACATGCCGACCGCCAGGATCAGGGCAAACAGCACGACGATGTTGACGGTCAGCCCCAGGGCATCCAGCACCAGGATCCCGAACAGAAACGAGGCCGGGATGGCCAGGCCAACCAGACCGGCGGTGCGTAGGCCCAGGGCGGCGACAACGACGATAAAGACCAGAAGAATGGCGCTCAGCACGTTGTTTTGCAGGTCAGCCAGCATGCGGCGGATGCTCTTCGATTCGTCCTGGATGAAATTCACCTGCACACCGGCGGGCCAGCTTTTGGCCCGCTCTGTCACCAGGCTGCGCACCTGGTCGATGGTTTCGATGACATTCTCGCCCAGGCGTTTTTTGATTTCCAGGGTCACCCCGGCCCGGCCGTTGATCCGGGCGTACGAGGTCGCATCGCGGAAGGTCCGGCGCACGGTGGCGACATCGGCCAGGGTGACGACCCCCTCGCCGAATGCCTTGATGGGTAAATCCAGCAAATCCTTGGCGGTTTCGAACAGTCCCGGCACCTTGATAGCAAAGCGGCCCTGGCCCGTGTCCATGGTGCCCGCGGCGATAAGCTGATTGTTACGGGCCGCCGTGCGAACCAATTCCTCCTGGCTGATGCCATAGCTTTCCAGACGCACCGGGTCGACCAGAATTTCCAGCAACTCCGCCCGTTCTCCGGCGATATCGGCCTCCAGCACCCCGGGCAAAGCCTCCAACTCGTCCTGCAGGTCCCGCGCCAGGCGCAACAAGGTACGCTCCGGCACACCACCGGCCAGAGTGACCACCAGAACCGGGAATAGTCCTACGTTGACCTCGTGCGCGGTTGGTTCGTCGGTCTCGTCGGGCAGTTCGGGCTTGACCAGATCAATGGCCTCGCGCACGTCGCGCACGGCCTGATCCGCGTCAAATCCGGCCTCGAATTCCAGCAGGACTGAGGCATTGCCCTGTTCCGCCCGGCTGCGCATTTCCTTGATCCCCTCGATGGAGCGTAATTCCTGCTCCATGGGGCGGACCAGCAGACGTTCGGCGTCTTCGGGCGAAATGCCGTCATGGGTCATGGCGACATAGACGATGGGAATGTTGATATCGGGCTTGGATTCCTTGGGAATGGTCAGGTAGGAACCCAGGCCGGCAATCAAGACCAGAACCAGGATGGACAGGACGCTGCGGGAATGTTGCACCGCGGCATCAATTATGGCGTTCATGACGCGGGCGCCCCACCGGCTTTGCCAGCATCGACTTTTCCGGCATCGGCTTTGCTATCCTCGGCTTTGCCATCGCCGCTGCCGCCGGAAACCCGGACCCGGTCACCCTGGCGCACGAACTCCTGGCCGACCACGATCAGTTCGGCATTGTCAGGCAAACCGGCCACCCACATGCCGTCCGCGGCGCTGTCAATAATCTGCACCGGGTAGAAGCCGACCACACCGCCCGTCTCCACACAGCGCACGCCGACAGTGCCGCCGTCATTCAGGGTCAGGATGGCCGGCGTGATGAAATGGGCTTGTACCTGGTCGGTGGGGAAGCTGAGTTCGGCCGTCGTGCCGTGGCGCAACTGACCATCGGGATTGGGCACCAGCAATTCGACCCGGTAGGTCCGGGTGGTGGCATCCGCGGTGGCGGCGATATAGTGGATCTTGCCCTCGACCTTTTGCCCGGTGACCAGGGCGGCGCTACCGCGCGCGTTCAGCCGCAGGCGGCCGACATCATTCTCGCTGACCTGCGCCACCACCAGATAGGGATCTTCATCCACCAGCAGGGCAATGGCGGTGCCTTCCTTGACGTAGGCGCCCAGTTCCGCTTCGCGGCTGTCAACGATGGCATCAAAGGGCGCCCGGATCACGGTGCGGGCCAGGTCCACATCCATCTTCTTGGTCAGGGCCTTGGCTGCGTCCAGGCGGGCCGCGGCGGCGGAAAACTGGGTTTCCGCCCGGTAGCCTTTTTTGCGCAGTTTGGCGGCCGCCTCGTATTCAATCTCGCGCTGACGGACCAGGGCCTTGACCTCGGCTATTCGGGCCATGCGGTCAGCCACATCGATGCGCGCCAGGACATCGCCACGCTTGACCCGGCTGCCTTTTTGCACGGCGACCTTGGTGATCCGGCCCTTGATTTCGGACATGATCATGACCTTGCGCTTGGTCTCGGTATGGCCCCGGGCGGTAACTTTACGCCAATGTTCCCGGGCCGCGGACGCTTTCGTGCGCACGGCGGTCAGCGCGGCTTCCCCCTGATTGGCGTTACGTTCGGCGACGGTCGGCGCCTGACCGGGCTCGGTCTTGCCATTCGCCTGCCCATCGCCGTCGCCGAACTGGCCGCTTACAATCCAGCCCAGCGCGGCCACGGTGATGACAAGAGCCAGGAGATAGGATTTTCGCATGCTGCCATTCCCGCCTAATCGCCGACGCCGGCGCGGTCACCATCGACCTGGGCCAGCAGGGCTTCGCTTTCCACCAGATACCTGTTGTCTTCCAGATAGGCCGTGGCCGCTTCGAACAGGGCCCGGCCATAGCCGGCCACGAAGCGCTGGGCCGCCGTGCCATGGCTCTCCCGTTCGGCAAGTTCCAGCACCTGACTGCGATGTCCGGCGATGCGCCGGTCGATCATTTCGGCAACCTGGCCGGCGGGCAATAGATCGGCGAAACACATGGCAACCAGGAATTCCGAGCGTACCCGGTCGCGCCCCGGCAGATTGTTCAATTCCTGGACCAGGGTCAGGCGGCCATCGACGGTCAGGCTATAGACCTTTTTATCCGGCCGCTTTGCCTGTTGTTCGGTTTCGCAGCGCACCAGACCTTCGTTTTGCAGACGGTTCAGGGCCGGATAGATGGAGCCAAAAGAGGCGTCATAAAAATGGCTGAAGATGTTTTCCAGCCGTTTCTTGATTTCATAGCCCGAGGCGTCGCCCAGGCTCAACACGCCAAGACACAAGGTACGTACATCCATGACAAAGCAATCTCCTCGCTCACCGATGGATTTTATATAACGATTCGATATATTTATGTCAAGAGTACGCAGTAAAAATCTGCCATTGCGAGTTGTCGAAAGACGGCCAAATGCTGGCAATTCTGCGCTTTTCCGGTAGTGGATTGCTTAATCAGCCGACGCTGGCCAAGTCGCCGGCATTGTCTAGGGCTGTCAATCCGCGGCCGAGATAGGCCGCGACGCTGGCCAGACCGCGGCGGGCGCCGGGCGCCAGGCGATTTTCGGCTTCCGGGTTATAATTCGTATTGGTGTTGATATCGTAGGTCAGGGCCCGACCCGCGCCGTCAATGATGAATTCGATACCGGCGATCTGAATGTGGTTATGACGCAGGAAGCGGCCGTAGGCCTCGATCAGGGGCGAGGAAAAATCATCCACGATCTGGAACATGGGCCCCTGGGCGGGATCCACGGCGCAGGCCTCGGCCGGGCACAGTTGAAAGCCATCCCGGGTGTCCACGCGCACGGCATAAAGAAACTCGCCGCCGACGAATTCAAGCCGCGTAATGAACGGCTCCGGCGCCTGGATATATTCCTGCAGCAACAGAATGCCGTCTATGGGCGGTTCATAATCCGGGCCGTCCAGCCAGGCGGTCAGGGCATCCACATTGTCGTGCAAGTGCACGCCCAGGCCCTTGCCGCCGCGGTTATGCTTGGAGATAAAGGGTCCGGCAAAGCTGCGGGCGGCGCTGATGGCGGGGTCGCGGCCATGGGTGGGACAGGTCCGCGGGGTGGCGATACCCGCCGCCTGCAGCGCGGCGCATTGCGCGACTTTCGATAATTCCAGACGCACGGCCCGGCTGCCGTTAATGACCCGCCGGCCATGGACCTCCAGCCACTGGATCAGTGCATCGGCAAATTCCGGTGCAAAACGGTGGCCGCGGCTATGGGCCGACGCGCTCATCCGGGAATAGTACACGCCGTTGGGCGGCGGCGCGGAAAAGTCGAACTGGCCCTGGGTCAAATCCCAATTTCGATGGGGCAGTTGCCGCCGGTCCAATTCCGCCAGCAGCGGCGCGGTCCATTCGCGGTTCTCGAACAGAATATGGATCTGACTCATGCCCGGCGCCTAACCCACCTTGACCGAGGTGCCGCCATCAACCGGCAGCGCGGCGCCGGTGATGAAGCCGGCCTCGTCGGAAGCCAGAAAGAGGGCCGCATTGGCGACGTCCCAGGCGGTCCCCATCTTGCCCCCAAGGGGCACCTTGGCATCGCGACCGGCGGCAATTTCGTTGCGGCTTTTGCCCAATGCCGCGGCCCGGGTGTCGACCGCCATCGGGGTGTCCATCAGCCCCGGCAGTATGACATTGGCGCGCACCCCATAGGGCGCGTTTTGAATGGCCAGTTGCTCTGTCAACGCGATGACGGCGGCCTTGGTGGTCTTATAGGCAACCAGGGGATAGGCCGACCAGGCGGCGAGCGATGAGATGTTGATGATAACACCGCTGCCCTGCTCCCGCATGGCGGGCAGGGCGTGTTTACAGGCCAGAACCATGCCGCGCAGATTGACGGCGACGCAATGGTCAAAGGCATCGACGGTAATTTCGGTGATCTCGGCATCGCCCCCGGCGATGGAAATACCCACGTTGTTATGCAGGATATCCAGGCGGCCATGGCGCCCCAGACAATCGGCCACGACAGCCTGTATTGAAGCCTCGTCGATAACATCGGCCTGTACAGCGATTGCCCTGCCGCCTTCGTCCTTTATCATCGCCGCGGTATCCTCGGCCGAAGCCAGATCCCGGTCGACCGCGACCACCTGGGCGCCGTGGCGGGCAAAAACCATGGCCGTGGCCCGGCCGTTGCCCATGGTCTCGCCCGGGCTTTGTCCCGCACCTATCACCATCGCTATTCTGTCCTGTAAACGCATCATCGCCTCCCCGGCTGGTTTGAATTAGTATTTCTAAAGCACATTCGGACCATAGACCAAGGAATGCATTTGCCATGAGCGCTCAAACAACAGTTTTGCTGGATGATCTGACTTTCCCCGAGGGCCCTCGTTGGCATGATGGGCGGCTTTGGTTTTCCGATTTTTATGCCCATGAAGTGGTAGCGGTGGATGTCTCGGGCAAACGGGAAACCATTGTCGAAGTGCCGGGGCAGCCTTCGGGCCTGGGCTGGACGACCGATGGCCGGCTGCTGGTGGTGTCCATGGTGGACCGCAAACTGCTGCGCCTTGATCCCGGCGGCCTGGTGGAGGTCGCGGACCTGTCGGCCCTGGCCGGATACCATTGCAACGACATGGTGGTGGATGGCGACGGCCGTGCCTATGTGGGCAATTTCGGCTTCAATAGCCATGGCGGCGATCCGTTTCAGACCGCCGATCTGATCCGCGTCGATCCCGATGGCAGCACGTCGGTGGCCGCCACCGGTCTGGCATTTCCCAACGGCTCCGTCATCACGCCCGATGGCGGCACCCTGATCGTTGGCGAGACCCGCGGCAACATCCTGAGCGCCTGGGACCGCCGGCCCGACGGCTCGCTGCACAACAGGCGGGTCTGGGCAGACCTGCAGGGCGGCTGGCCCGACGGTATCTGTCTGGACGCCGACGGCGCCGTCTGGGTCGCCGACCCGCGCAACAAGGAAACCATCCGGGTGCGCGCGGGGGGCGAGGTCACGGACCGCGTCTCCACCGGCGAGATGGGTTCCTTCGCCTGTATGCTGGGCGGCCCGGACCGGCGCACACTGTTCATCTGCACCTGCCGACAATCCGGGCCCGGCACCGCCGAGCTTCGTTCCGGCCGGATCGAAACCATTGAGGTTGAAGTCCCCGGCGCCGGTTGGCCATAGGAGCAAAACCTCAGGCGAAAAAAAGGCATTCGACAGGTGCCGGAAGCCAGCCTGCATAAATGAATATACCCCAGCAACCATTCATCCCCCGGCCCGGTGTCGAAAGGATAGGGTCAGGCCAACTTGGCATTGAAGGCGATGCAAATTCGCACACCCGACCCCTTAAACGGGGTTACCGAATGTTCATAATAACTTGGAAATATGATCAGATCACCTGCTTCCGGGTTGACCGCGTGGGCGGAATGCTGATTGGGCAACCGCATCGAGTTTGCCCGCGGCCTTGGGTCAACGAATGAAATACAGCCGTGCGGTTGCGCGTTCGTACTTTTCTGCATGGCCTTTGGCATGGTGACGTAATAGACGCCGGATATGTTGGCATCGGGGTGCATGTGCTGGTGATTATAATCACCTTCCCGCATGATAACGCACCAGCCCCACAGTCGCAGTTTTGTATTCTCCGGCGGGGCGGCGCATTCGTTATCTACCAAGGGTCCCGCGTAAGCCAGTAGGCCATCGAAGATCATTTGCCGCAGTTCGACGATAGCCTCGTCTTTCGCCGACAACAATTGCTTGTCGCTGTGATAACCGCCAAGGTTTGACGTGCCGGCCAGTTCATTTTTTTCCCGCTTTTCCAGTTCAAGCAGGTAGTAGCGTAGCCGTTTGTTCAGATCGTCGGTGCCGGCATGCCGGCGGCGCATAAAAGTGGTGGGAAAATGATTTGAGACCTGGTCTTCAAACGCGGCATTCGCTGTCATGATGTGATGGCTCGGCATTTCTGCTGGTGTTCAGTATGTACATACATTGTTACCATTCCTATTGGAGCGAACCAAACAGACGAGTCCCGCTGGGTGGCTAGGTATGAGTTCCCACGAGATTGTTCATGTCTAGCTCGTGGGCTTGTCATCGCTGCTGGCATTATCACTGATTTCATCATCCCGGCCTTCATTTTCCGGCTCATCCTCTACCTCGGACTGTGGGTCCGCACTGGCCTGGGCCGCGGCAAAACGTTGCTGCGCGCGGTAGCTGAAGGGCACCGAGGACAGATACAACACACCCAGCACCGACAGCACAAACCAGGGATAGCTGGACAATACGGCCGCCACGATGCCCACCACCACCAACAGAGGCAAGACGAGCTCCCGGCGGATGCGCACACGCTTGAATGAATAAGTGGAAATCTGGCTGATCATCATGAAGGCAACCAGCAGCAACCAGGCAGCCATCAAAACCGGCTGCCGCAGGAAGCCGCTCTCGATCTGAAAACTAATGGCCATAGGCAACAGGACCATGCAGGCGCCCGCCGGCGCTGACATGCCGGAGAAGAAATAGCTGGCCCAAACCGGTCGGTCCGGATCATCCAGGGCCGTGTTGAAACGGGCCAACCTGAGGGCGCAACAGGTGCTGTAGGCCAAACCGGCAATCCAGCCCACACCGCCCAGGACCTCGGTGCTCCACATATAAATCACCAGCGCCGGGGCGACACCAAAGGCGATAAAGTCCGATAGGGAATCCAGTTCAGCGCCGAATTTCGTCGCTCCTTTCAACAACCGTGCCATGCGCCCGTCCAGGCCGTCCAGAACCGCCGCAACAATGATCGCCGCCACCGCCAATTGCCATTTTTCCTGCATGGCAAAGCGGATTGCCGACATGCCAGCGCACAATGCCAGCACCGTCAGAATATTGGGGATCAGGCTGTTGACCGGCAGTTCGCGAAGCCGGCGATTGCGCCGTCCTAGTTTCATCGCACCTCTCCAAGCCGCCGTGCTTCGTCACTGTCGCAATCGGCCAGCACGGTTTCTCCCGCGATGGCGGTCTGTCCCACCGCGACGAGCGGCGCCGTACCCTCGTCCAGATAAACGTCAACCCGGCTGCCAAAGCGGATCAAGCCAAAGCGCGCGCCCGTATGCACCCGCTGCCCTTCGTACAAGGTGCAAACGATCCGCCGCGCCACCAGACCGGCAATCTGAACGAAAGCGATATCCTGACCCAGCGAGGTCGTCATGCGGATTGCCTGGCGTTCATTATCCGTCGAGGCCTTGTCCAGTGAGGCATTAAGAAATTTGCCCGGCCGATAGGATACCGCCGTGATCTCGCCATCAATGGGTATGCGGTTTACGTGCACATTGAACACATTCATGAAGATGGCAATGCGTTGGCGCGGGTTGCTGCCCATGCCCAATTCTTCCGGCGGCACGGCCATTTCAATGGATTGCACCACTCCATCCGCCGGCGAAATGATCAGGCCGTCGCGGGTCGGCGTGATGCGGTCCGGATCACGAAAAAAATAAACACACCAGCAGGTCAGCAATGTGCCAAGCCAGCCCAACGGGTCCGCGATCCAGAATAGGATAACCGTGCCCAGAACAAAGATCGCGATGAAGCGATAGCCCTCGCGGTTGATTGGCACGATCACGGCCTTCAATGCTTCCATTCCGTCATCTATTCCATGTTGTAAATGTTGGCGGCGGCGGTTCCGCACCCACGGCCGGAATTCTAACCCACCGGTTCTTTTTCCGCGACCTGTTCGTCATTCAGCATTGGCAGACCATCCTTATCCAGGCGCTCCAACCGTTGCAGGGCCTCGGCCTGTTCCTGCTGCCTTTGCCACATGCCGGCATAGGTGCCGTTCGCCGCCAGCAGCGCCTCGTGGCGTCCCTTCTCGACGATGCGGCCGGCCTCCAGCACAATGATTTCATCGGCATCCACGATCGTGGATAGGCGATGGGCGATGACCAGGGTGGTACGGTCCCGCGAGACCAGGCGCAACGCGGCCTGTATTTCCTTCTCGGTCTGTGAATCCAGGGCCGAAGTTGCTTCATCGAATAACAGGATAGCCGGATTTTTCAGGATCGTACGGGCGATCGCAACCCGCTGCTTTTCACCGCCCGAAAGCTTCAGGCCCCGCTCGCCAACCGCTGAATCATAGCCTTCGGGCAGGTTGCTGACAAAGTCATGGATCTGGGCCAGTTTGGCCGCGGCCTCGATCTCCTCGTCCGTGGCGTCGACGCGGCCATAGCGGATGTTGTAGCGGATCGAGTCGTTAAACAGCACCGTGTCCTGGGGCACTATGCCCACATTGGCGCGCAGGGATTGCTGGGTCACCTGGCGCACATCCTGGCCATCGATCAGCACGCGCCCGCCCTGGACGTCATAAAATCGGAACAGGATGCGGGAAATCGTCGATTTGCCGGCCCCGGAAGGTCCGACGATGGCGACTGTATTGCCCGCCGGCACGCGGTAGCTGACGCCATGCAGAATTTGCCGCTCAGTCTCGTAGCCGAAATCTACGTTCTCGAACGCCACATCACCGTTGCCGATATCCAAGGGGGCCGCGTCCGGGGCGTCGGCAACTTCCGCATGCACCTCAATCAGTTCAAACATTTTGTCCATGTCCACCAGGCTCTGCTTGATCTCGCGGTAGACAAAGCCGAGAAAGCCCAGAGGTTGGTAAAGCTGCATCATGAAAGTGTTGATCAGGACAAAATCACCAAGGCTCAGATCGCCGCTTATAATACCCCGCGCCGCCAACAGCATCACAGTGCACATGCCAAATGCAATGATTACGCCCTGGCCGATATTCAGCATTGCCAGTGATGTTTGACTGCGCACGGCGGCGGTTTCATAACGCGCCATGGATTGATCGAAGCGGGACGCCTCGTGGCGCTCGTTACCGAAATATTTCACTGTTTCGAAATTCAGCAAACTGTCGATGGCCCGGGAATTGGCCTCGCTGTCGGTGCGGTTCATCTCACGCCGATGCTTCAGGCGCCATTCCGTGACAGTCAAGGTGAAGGCGATATAGATTCCGACCGCAATCAGGGTGACGCCCGAAAAGTCAGCCCCGTAGTTGATCAACAGCACACCGCAGACCAGGGACAGTTCCAGCAGGGTGGGAAGGATGTTGAACAGGGAAAACCGCAACAGAAAATCGATCCCCTTGGTGCCCCGTTCAATGGCCCGGCTTAACCCGCCCGTACGCCGGTCGAGATGAAAGGCCAGCGAGAGGCTATGCAGATGGCGGAAGACCTGCAGCGCGACCGTGCGCAATGCGTTCTGGCCAACCTTGGCAAAGACCGCGTCCCGCAGTTCGCCAAAAGCCTGGCTTGCCAGCCGCGCCGCGCCAAAGGCCAGGATCATCAAAATAGGTACGGCCACGGCGGTCCCGACTTTTCCGTCCGGGCCGGTAATATTCAACGCATCTATGATTTCCTTATAGATGAAAGGAATATAGACAATCGCAATTTTGGCCGAGGCCAGCAGCACCATTGCGCCGATGACCCGAAGGCGCAAATCCCATCGCCCCAGAGGCCATAAATACGGCATCAAGGTGGCCAGAGTTCGCCAATGACTGCGGCGTGGTCCTTCCGCCGTGGGATCGAAACTTCTGCGCATGATATCCCGCCGTCCCCGTCATCGCGCGGCTCCTCATCGCGCTACCATGCAGATATGTATGCTGTTTATCTGAAAAGGAATAGGGATTAGGAAAGTTTCCGCCAATTCCTGCCGCAGCAAGGCGAAGCCGCCATGGTCGAACAGGTCTTTTGCCCAGCCCAAAAAAGGAACCTCGAAATTTGCGCAATCCATCGAGAACTGGGTTTTCGTTTACCCGAATTTAACTCCACCGGGATGTAATCGCGGACGAAACAGGGGACGGGGTTAATGTCTGTCGATTACCAGGATGATCTTGCGGAAAGTTGGGATATGGCGGGCGCCATGCCTGCAGCGGCCGCATCGGCTGACGGGACAAAATTCGCCACGTTGAACGAGGCGCTGGACGAGGCCGGCTCGGTCATGGGCGATATGCGCGGCAACCTGCCCATCGCCTTTCGCTTCAAATGGCATGACATGTTGATTTTTTGCCATATCGCCGAACGGAACGGCGAGGTGACGTTAGGCCTGGCCACCGATCTTGGCCCGCTGCCGTTCACGATCGAAAACAAGGCGCGGCGTGGATATTTAAAGGAACTGGGTGATTCGAAGATCGCTTTGCCCATTGGCGAATTCGTTGTAACGGAACGAAATCGATTTCGCCATTGTGTAGAACGGGTTTTGACGGCGCCCATAACCGGCGGCCGCATCGTCACGGCCGTGGCGCAGGCTCTTTTGAGCGCCCGGCCATATTACCAATTGGCCAAAGCCCAATTGTAACCGCTCCCGACACGCCGCAGGATAGGCGCTGTCTAGATGTGGAGTCTCAATTGATGGGCAAATCGCGGCGCACGTAGCGGCCGTCTTCAAAACAGATAAAGTAGTCTTCCACTTCCGGGTGGCGTACCGGCACTTCGTTGTCGTCGGTCAGCAAATTCTGTTCCGAAACATAGGCGACGTATGTGGTTTGGGCGTTTTCCGCCAGCAGATGATAAAATGGCTGATCGCGACGCGGACGGACGTCTTCGGGAATTGACATCAGCCATTCCTCGGAGTTTGCAAAGACCGGATCCACATCAAAGACCACCCCCCGGAAGGGATGGATCCGGTGCTTAACGACATCGCCGATCTGGAATTTCGCGACCATTATTGTCGTCACGGGATCTCTGGCTCCTCATCTTGCGCTGGTGGCAATGATTCCTGATCCTTATTAGCACAACATTAGTCATTGATCACCTGCCAACTACCGCCCGGTCGCCGGCAGACACTGCCAAAGGCCTGTTGCGACTAACCGTTGATGACGACGCGATTTTGATACGCGCGGCAATAACGGCCGGCGCCCGAGCCTCCCTTGCACGTTGGCCCGATTTCACCATGGCTCGGGAACACTCCAGGTTCATCTTTCCAACAATCGGGAACCGCCGTAGGATTGCCCGGCATTTGGGGGGTATAGCAGTGACCGGCAATAATAGCGTCGATGCAAAAGAAGCGAAGCAGGCAATCCTGGACTATTGCCTGCGCAAAGGCGCCCTGGCGGTAGGCGTCGCCGATGTCGATGCCTTGGAGCGCATCGCCCCGGCCGGTCATCGGCCCAGCGATATTATGCCCAAAGTCAAATCGGTCATTTCAATTGGCGTCGGCGGTCAGACCCAGGGTGCCTGGTCGGTGCCGGCAAAGGCCATGGGCTATTTCGGCTCGACGGAGTCGCGGGCCTATACCATTGCCTATGGCGCCGCCTTTTTCATCGAAGGACGGTACCAGACACCGGCCATTTACTGCCCACCGGACATGGACAATGAAAAAGGTCCCCGGGTGCCGCTGCAAAGCCTGAAACTGCATGCCGAAGTCGCAGGTATCGGCGCTCGCTCGCTGGCCGGCGACATCCTGTTGCACCCGGATTTTGGCTATATGTATTTCGCTTCGATCTTCACGGAACTGGCGCTGGCACCCGATCAGCCCATGGCGGAAAATCCCTGCCCGGCGCCTTCGTGTGTTTCCATGTATCGTTCGATCGGGCGCACGCCGTGCCAGAAATTCTGTCCTGTGCAATGCCTTTCGGGCCACATCGACGAAGACGGCAGGCAGGCGGAGATGCACTATGATATGGCCGCCTGCGCCGAGATGAGCCAACAGTATGAAGCCGTGCCGGCCGTGCTGGCCAAAGCCATGGCGGCCGAGGATACTCAGAGTCGTGAGGATGCGCTGTTCGATCCCGATAATAAGATGCTCTGGTACAAGATGTCCGTCGGCTCCGGCGGCTTGCTGGCCCAGTGTTTCGAATGCATGCGGGTTTGTCCCATAGCAACCCAATCACCCTTGGCCGATCCCATCCGCCGTGCCAAAGCCAAATCGGAGGCCTGATCATGGCGCGGGGATTAAGCCGGCAGCAGATCGGCGTAACGGTGGCGATGATCGACAGCTATGGCGATCTGATTTTCCAGATGAGCCATAACCACCAGATCCGCCGGGGCGACCCAATTCGGGAGATGGACTTTACCGCGATCGAGGCGCGGCGCGATGAACTAGGCATGAGCGACGGCCAAATCGCCGAACGCATTGGCCTGAGCGAAATGCAGGTGATGTATATCCGCACCATGATGGAGCGGCGGCGCTTTCACACCAATTACTTCCAACGGCTTTTGGATCTTGGTGGCGGGAAGCGTTTCCGCCAGGAGCGCTTCACGGCCCACGAGGATCGATTCCAGTATCACGATGATGCTTTTGCCTTGCGCGAGGCCATGACTTTTGATCCTGGCCGCGCCCGCCATTATGCCGAACAAGGCTGGTGGGCCGATGATACTTTGAGCGGTTGGCTGGCGCGCAACGTCGCCGAACGGCCGGACGCGCCCGCGGTCATCTTTGACGAGGTGGTGATGGACTACATCAGCCTGGCCGCGCGGGTGGACCGTTTGGCCGGTGGCCTGCACGGCCTTGGCCTGGGGGCTGGTGATGTCATCGCGGTGCAACTGCCCAACCTGCCGGATTATCTGGTCAGCTATCTTGCCATTGCCCGTCTGGGTGCCGTGATGACGACACTCTATATGCCACACCGGGCGCGAGAGTTCGAAACCCTGCTGGGTCACAGTCGAGCCAGATCGGTGATCTGTTTAAGCGACGCGGGCGGTTTTCCAGCCGCGCAAACCGCCCTGGATTTGGATCTGGATAAGCTGCAATCGGTGATCACGATCGGCGCCGCCGTACCGGGCGCGGTGCCGTTCGAAGACCTGGCCGCTGGTGCGGCCAGCGCCGACAAGTTAGGCCTGCCCCGCCCGGTGGCGGCCGATCCGTTCCTGTTACTCTACACCTCCGGCACGACAGCCAGCCCCAAGGCGGTGCCGCACAATTCCCACACTATGTTGGGAAACGCCCGCCTGGGAGCGGCGGAGCATGGGTTGAGCGCTGACGACGTCATTTTGTCGGCCCCGCCGTTTGGGCATCTGTTTGCCCTGTATTCCTTTCATTTGGCGCTCTATGTCGGCGCGGCCAATTTGTTGCTGCCCGCATTTACACCCCCCGGACTGGCCAGCACCATTGAGGCTGGCCGCGCCACGGCCCTGTTCGCGGCGCCGGCCCATATGGCCGCCTGTCTGGATATGGGCCTGTTTGACAAGCACGATTGCAGCTCTCTCACCTTGGCGATCCTGTCGGGTAGCGCGGTGCCCGACGATATGGCCCGTGCCGTAGACAGCAAACTGCCTGACTGTGCCATTAACCAGCTATGGGGCATGACGGAGACCCAGGGCGGTCTGTATTGCCGGCCTGGCGACGGCATAGAGACTGCCGCGACCACCGCAGGCCGGCCGGCGCCCGGCGCGGAAGCGCGGATCAGCGATGACGGCGAACTACAGGTGCGCGGTTCCATGCTGTTTCCGGGCTATTTTGACAATCCGGCCGCCAACGCGGCTGCCTTCACCGAGGACGGCTGGTTCCGCAGCGGCGATCTGGCCAGTCTTGACGATCAGGACAACATCGCCATCACCGGCCGTATCAAGGACATCATCAATCGCGGCGGCGTGAAATATAATCCCCGCGAGATCGAAGACCTTTTGGATAATCATCCCGGCGTCGTGCAATCCGCCATCGTGCCCATGCCCGACAAAGTATTGGGGGAGAGGGCCTGCTGCTTCGCCGTCGCCTCCGATCCGGATATAGATCTCGATGGCCTGTGCCAATATCTGCTGGGCCACGGCATCGCCAAGACCAAACTGCCAGAACGTCTGGTGCTGGTGGCGGAAATGCCCCTGACCCCGACCCGCAAAATCATCAAGGGGCGCCTGTCCCTGCCCGAACCAATTCATAGTCAAGACCCGAAACGGGACGAAACCAAAAATGCCTAGGGCCGACACCGGCGGTTTCCTGAGAACCGGAAATGCCTTGCCCGCAAACAGATCCGATCGTTGCGCCACCGCACTCTTCCCATGGCTCACAGATGGACCCTTCCGGCGGCGGCCGGACAGGTAAAAGAATTCTATTTGATCGCGAAGACCATATTGACGGTAACGCTGATTTCCGTCTCGCCGGGGGCCGTGGGGCCACCGGCGCTGCTGTTGGCCATGGCCCGGAATTCCCTTACCGGACCGCCCGCACCGCTTTCGCTGATCCTCAGCACCGGACCCAGTTGCACACCGGCTTCGGCTGCGTAAAGCCGGGCCCGGTGGCGGGCGTCCTGGACCGCCCGCCTGCGGGCTTCGTCGCGCAACGGCGCCGGTTCGGCGATGGCGAAGCGCAGGCCGGACAAATTGTTGACCCCCACGGCGGCCATCTGGTCCAGCAACTCGCCCAACCGATCCACCTCGCGCAAGCGAATGCGCAGATGTCCCGTGGCCTGGAAAGAGCTGGGTGCCGGATCCGCATCATTTTGCCTGCGCTTCGGAAAAATTGCCCGCAAATCCACCTGCTGGCTTTGCAGATCGCGTTCCGCCAGACCAAAGCTCCGCAGAGCCGCCAGCAAGCCGGTCATGATCCTGTTGTGCGCCGCCAGGGCCGCCTTGGCGCTCGGCGCCTGACCAGTGACGCCGGCCCGCAAGACGGCGATATCAGGCCGGGCGCTGACCACGCCATGGCCCTGCACCGAAATGCGCCGCGCCAGACCCTGCCCGCCCGGGATGGCGCCGTCGCCGGCCCACACGGGCGCCGCCAGACCGGCCATGACAATGCCGGCCATGACAATGCCAGCCAATAAAACAGGAACGCGCACGGCTAGATTTCTTTGCCCGGCGCCGCGCCTGGTTCAACCGTGCAGCGCAATAATTGCCCCGGTGCCTGTGATAACGGGAGAGCCGCGGGCTGGCAGGATACATAGGCCACCGCGCCGGCGCGCTTGGCGTCCACCTTGGCCAGTTTCGGGTTACAGGCAATCGCCATGGCGATCAGCGCCCACAGGCCCAGAAGGCCTGCCAGGATGAACGGAAACAAGGCCCCGCGATCATAGTCGGCGGCCCGCGCCGAATATCGAAAAATGGTCATCGCTACGCCCTCCCCCGATCCTGATACAACTAGATATTAACCGTCAAAGGTGGCCGTGCAAGGGCCGAATTATGACGAAATTGTGTCCATGGGAAGCCGGCTCCCCATGGCGTAATGCGGCCCCGATCCGCCAAGCCCCGCGGCGCCCAGAGCGACAGAATTTTATCTGGCCATTTGGCCTATCAGGCCGGACGCATGGCCAGCTTGAAATACCTCTTGCCTGCAGCCGTGGGAATATCGGAAACCAGGGAACCGGCGGAAAAAGGCAACACTCAGGTTCGTAGCCGTATGATGGCGACAATGTTCGACCACGCACTAGGCATTCAGGCTCACAATGTCCCTTTCTATCATGGTGTCCCGCGCCTCAGCCACCAAAGCTTTAGTAATACTATTGCTCAAGATTCTATGGATTTCGCACCCATTAGTATGATTCAGTATGTCTCAATATTCGTTAGTTTTTAGCTAAAAGTATCGTCAAGTAAGACCGGAACTACCATTGTATTTATGAATCGGCTGACCTGGACGAACGAAGCCATACCAGAGCAGCTCAGAGACATCCATGACAGATGCGGAACAGTAGCCTGATTGTTTATGCACAAGCCCCCGCCACCACAGGAAAAGGTGTATCGTGACGCTGGCATGGCCCAGTGGATCGTGAGAATAGACGCCGCCGCATACAGTGATTACGGTTCCGGGCGCCCTACTTGCCGCCCGTCTCCATATAGCCGGAACAGTACCCGGGTTGATCGGATTTTTGCTCGCTTATACAATAGCGAATGAGCCAGTTTCGCGCATCATCGGTCGTGAGTTTCATGCCTCGCATAGTGGCGCAAACGGATTGGGCTCTGACCCTCATGCAGGACCGCCGTTGTGGCGCGAATTCTCGTTTTTCCTCTGCTCACCGAATTGTCCGGATATCTTTCTCTCTGGGTCGTAGACGGCGGTACGCCCGCTTTGGAGTGTGATCTCATGTTGAAACCAATACCGCGTACTGCATTGCAAGGCCTTTTATGGAGCGCTGCCGGATTATCGTTGGTGTTGCCCCTGACAACTTCTCCGGCGAGCGGCGCCGGCGCACCGACCGCCATTGTCGAGGATGCCGACCCCGGCCGCAGTGATATTGGCCTGTTCGAAATGCTGGAGAGCGGCCGGAAAATCGTCTTGAAGGAAAAGGAGCGGCTGATCCTGGGTTACCTGCAATCCTGCGTTCAGGAAACCATTGTCGGTGGCCGCCTGGTAATTGGACAAACCGAAAGCCTTGTTTCGGGCGGCCAGGTGAAGCGCAAGAAAGTCGAATGCACCGGCGGCCAGGTCACCTTGGACGAAGCGACCAAGGGCAAGGCCGGTGTTGTGGTTTTCCGCAATGCACCGAACAGAAAATCCGCGACGGCAGAACCAAGGATCGTAACCATTCGCGACACCAGTCCTTTCGTTTACCTGACCATGGCGGTTGGAAAAATCTATCTGCGGCGGCTGGACCGGCCTGGTCCGACCAGGAGCGTCGGCGTTTCCGGCAATTCGGTCGACCTGCGGGGGGCTGGAATTGCGCTGGTGCCGGGTGGCAGCTATGAAGTGGCGGCGAATGGCCGGCAGGTGCGGATCAAGATCGCGGCGGGCGCCGGCGGCGGCCTAAGTCTGCTGGAACGAATGGTCATCTTGTGAGGCACGGAAGGCCATAGATCGAGGCTGCAGCCAAATGAAAATCCGTGACCTATTGGCGTCGATCTGCGTTGCGGCGCTGTCCGCGCTGCTGCTGGCGGGGCCCTGGTCGGACCGCCTGGACGGTCTTTCGATCGACACTCTGCACTGGCTGCGGGGATTGCGGTCTGAATTTGCCGCGCCGCCACCCCGCCCAGAGATACCGTTGGCAGTGATCGCCATTGACGAAGCGACTTATCGGGCTCAGCCCTTCCGCGACGCACCACGGGTAATGTGGACGCGGGAGATCGCACAGGTACTCGATGCTTTGCGCACAAATGATGTTGCGGTGGTAGGCATCGACGTAATTTTTCCAATCTCCATGGAGAAGTACCTGCGTGGATTCGACCGCGAATTTCTGGTGGCCTTGCGAAACTTGGCCAAGGATGACCGCGTCGTGCTGGCCAAGGTACAACACTCGGCAGCGCCGATCGCGCCGCACGCTGGTCAAAGCTATGCGGTGGGCCATGGGCGCAACATCCGTGTCGTTAACCTTCTGGAAGACCAGGACGGCACCATCCGGCGGGCGCCGCTGACCTTCGCATTGACCGGCGGCGACGGCGCCATGCGGCGTGAGCCGGCCTTCGCCACGGAAATCGCCAAGCGCCTCGCCGGCGTCGAAATTTCGCTATCGCCGACAGGTGCCCTTGAATTTGATGGCCGCGGGATACCCGGCACAAAGGACAACGCGCTGAACCTTAACTTCGATACCGGACCCAGCGCTCTGGCGGTGCATTCATTCGCGGATATATACGCCTGCGCAAAGGCTGGACGGAGCGATTATCTGCGCCGCCATTTCGCAGGCAAGGCGGTCCTGATCGGCCTGGTCGTCGATGTCGAGGACCGCAAGTTGACCGCCGCGCGCTTCGCCACCAGAAATCTGTTACGCGCCGGCGCGCCTAGTTGCGGCGAAATGCCAATAACGGCCGAAGCCGTTGGGATGGCAGCTCTGACAAATGATCGCGACAGCCTGCCTGGCGTTTTCGTTCACGCGGCGGCAATTGCCAATATCCTGCGCCAAGACGGCCTGCGCCTGCCCGATCGCAGCGGACAGGCCGCACTGCTGCTCGCCTTGGGGTGTGCCGCCGCCTTGCTTGCCATGTTTTTCGTGCCCTTGGCCGGCGGCGCCTTGCTGGGCCTGCTGCTGGTGCTCTGGATTGCTGCCGCCGCCATGGCCTTCGATAATCAATGGAGCCTGCCACTGGTTGATGGCGGTATCGCCGCCATGCTCTCCTTCGCGCTAATTCTGGCCTATCGTTTCGCCGTAACCGACCGCGAGAAACGCTTCCTGCGGCGCTCGTTTGCCTACTACCTGTCGCCGGTTGTGATCGACCGCCTGCTCGAAGCCGAAGAACAACCGGCCCTGGGCGGCGAGACCCGCGAGATTTCCGTATTATTTTCGGACATCGCTGATTTTACCGCCATTTCGGAATCGTTGGAGCCGCAAGCCCTGGTCGCAGTCCTGAACGATTACCTGAGCGAGATGACCGATATCGTCGAACAGCACGGTGGTTTCGTCGATAAATATATCGGCGATGCAATCGTCGCCGTATTTGGCGCGCCGTTGCACGATTCTGACCACGCAACCAGCGCCATCGCGGCTGCCGTAGCATGCCGGCAACGTTTGATGGAAATCCAAGATCAGTTCGACCTGCCCGAGGGACGGCGGTTGACAGCCCGTATCGGTCTCAACTCGGGGCTGGCGCTGGTCGGCAATATCGGTTCACGACGGCGCTTCAACTATACGGTGATTGGTGACACGGTGAACCTGGCGGCCCGCCTGGAAGGCGCCAACAAGCTATACGGCAGCGCGATTTTGCTCAGCGGTGATACGGCAACAGCAGGCGGTGCCGGCTTCCGACTGCGCGAGGTTGATGCTATCCGCGTCGTCGGCCGCCAGGAACCGGTGACAATTTACGAGCCGCTTGGCAAAGTCAGCGACCCAACATCCGCGCCGGCGGTCGATCTGGAACGCTTCGCCCATGCCTTGGACGATTACCGTGCCGGCCGCTTCCAGGCCGCCGCTGAAATCTTTGCGGACCTGGCCCGGGCAGGCGACAAGGTTGCCGCGACCATGGCTGCCCGGGCCGCGGCCCTGGCCGCCGACCCAGGCTCGGGAGAATGGGACGGGGTAACGAAC
Source organism: Alphaproteobacteria bacterium (assembly GCA_021776235.1). Taxonomy (GTDB): domain Bacteria; phylum Pseudomonadota; class Alphaproteobacteria. The sequence goes on from JAJFGG010000051.1 coordinate 111,058, forward strand.
CTGGGTACAAAATAGCCGCCCACGCTAGTGACGGGCGCGGCGGCGACTACGGCGATTAACAGGATCAGGCCGGCAAGAACATTCATGGCAAGGACAGCGAAACGGTCGGTTTCCGCCGGTTGGACCGTTGCCCCGCGGTCGTTAGACCTTTGCCTGGCAACCATGGACATCGTGATCTCCCCTGTTACACGGTGAAACCCATGCAACAGCGCCCCTGGGGCAGAGACGTGGCCGGATCGGGGCTTTTTCCGGATTATTTCGTGGCGGAACTATGACGGTGTCCCGAATGATCTAGACCACGTTTACAGAACATAGACCCGTTTG
>JAJFGG010000052.1 GCA_021776235.1 Alphaproteobacteria bacterium
ATGGGTGAGCGCACGATTTTGCATTCCGGGCCGCCCGTGGATTGGCAGGATGTCTGCGGCCCCGTTTCCGGGGCGATCATTGGCGCCACCATCTTCGAAGGCTGGGCCAGGGACCAGGCTTCCGCGGTGGAGCTGCTTCGCCGTGGCGAAGTCACGATCGAACCCTGCCATCATCATGCGACCGTTGGACCCATGGCGGGCATAACCAGCCCTTCGATGCCGGTCTGGGTCGTCTCGAACGCGACGGGCGGAAACAAGGCGTTTGCCAACCTGAATGAAGGTCTGGGCAAGGTTCTCCGCTTTGGTGCCAACAGCCCTGAAGTGATCGAGCGTCTTCGATGGATGGGGACAACATTGGCCGCGGTACTTTCAGCAGCGCTGGGCGCCAGCAAAGGCATTGATATCAAGACGATCATGGCGCAAGCGCTTTACATGGGGGACGAGGTTCATAACAGGAATGCCGCGGCGACCGGGTTGCTGTTCAAGCAGCTGGTGCCCCATGCCTTGCGCTCCGGTTTGCCTGCTGATCAGATTGCCCAGGCGATGGAGTTTATTGCCGGGAACGATCACTTTTTTCTGAATGTGTCCATGGCGGCGTGCAAATCCATGCTTGATGCGGCCCATGGCGTGCCCAGGTCCACCATGGTGACGGCCATGGCGCGGAATGGTGTCGAATTTGGAATTCGGGTCAGTGGCTGTGGCGACCAGTGGTTCACTACATCTGCTCCGGTGGTCGACGGCCTTTATTTTCCGTCCTATTCCATCGTCGATGCCGCCCCGGACCTGGGCGACAGCGCCATAACTGAAACCGCGGGTCTGGGCGGCTTTGCCATGGCCGCCTCGCCGGCGATTGTTCAGTTTGTCGGTGGCACGCCGGCGGACGCCATCGCGCGCAGCCGCGAAATGCAATTGATTACAATCGGGCGCAACAACGCCCTCACCATTCCCGCCCTGGACTTCACCGGCACCGCCGCCGGCATTGATGTCAGGAAAGTTGTCGATACGGGCATCCTGCCGATCATCAATACCGGCATCGCACACAAGGAAGCGGGGATAGGCCAAATCGGCGCCGGGATTACCCAGGCTCCAATGGCCTGTTTTGCCGAGGCCATTTTATCTTTGTTTGAGACCCATTCTGATTCACCCGCTTAATCGGGAGTCCGGCTATTGACGCAAAGACAAAGGACAGCTGTCGTCGCCGTTGGCGGAAATTCCCTGATCACAGACGAATTTCACCAGGCAATACCGGACCAGTATGAAGCTGCCGTTGCGACGGTCAAACGGGTCGTCGACATGATGGAGCTGGGTTGGAATATTGTTCTGACCCACGGCAGCGGGCCGCAAGTCGGTTATATATTACGGCGATCGGAACTTGCCATAGAGGAAGTCGCGCCGGTGCCAATGGACTATGCCGACGCGGACATACAGGGGGCTGTCGGTTATATGTTTCAACGGGCCTTCCACAATGAATTCGTAAAGCGTGGATTGCCCGGACATGCCATCGCCATCGTCAGCCAGGTTCTGGTCGGTCAGGAAGACCCTGCCTTTGTCAATCCAACAAAGCCGATCGGTCCGCAATTGGACGAAACAACGGCCAAGGCACGCGCGGCGGAACTGGATTGGATTGTGAAAGAGGACGCCGGGCGCGGCTGGCGGCGCGTCGTGCCGTCGCCGGTCCCAAAGAAAATACTGGAGCTTGAGCAAATCAAGCTTCTGGCCAACAACGGCTTCGTCGTCATCGCCTGTGGCGGCGGCGGTATTCCCGTTATCGAGAACGAGAAACGCTACCTTGTTGGCGTGGAAGCGGTCGTTGACAAGGATCTGGCTTCCAGCCTGCTTGCCATTGATCTCGCCGCAGACGTTTTCATCATTACGACCGGCGTGGACCGCGTTGCGATCAACTATGGCGCCCCGAACCAGGAATGGCTGGATTCCCTGGAACTGAACCGCGCCCGTGAACTTTATGACACGAACCACTTCGATCCGGGCAGCATGGGACCAAAAGTTCTGGCCATGATCAACTATCTCGAAAGCGGTGGTGCGAAAGGTATCATCACAAGCCCGGACAACCTGATAGAAGCGCTTGACGACAAATCGGGCACAGTCTTCTTTCGCGCAAATTCATAGCTCAATTTCCGGCTCCTCAATCGGCTGCCGGCGCCGCCTGGCAGACATAAACCTACAAGGGGATTGCCAACAAAGTGTCGATCTTGTCGCTGTCCAGGACGATCAATTTCTCGGCAAAACGCGGACGCGCGCCCGAGAAATCGATGCTGTCCAGATAGCGGCCGCTGACGAACAGATCCTGGCTGCCGTCGATCATGGTGCGGACCACCAGAAAGCCGGCCTCGGCCTGGATCAGGCCGTCCGCGGATCCGGTGAGACGGACGACCGAGATTATGTGGCGGTAGCGCTGGGGCTCATAGATGTTGGCTTTGCGCAGGGCGGTGACGCGGTCTTCCAGCATGTTGCGGTTCCTGGCATCGATGATGCCGATAGGCAGGCCGCGGGCATGGTTGAAGGCAGTGGTTATGCGGTATTGCGCCTGGGCCGTGAAATACCCGGGCCAGCGTTCCAGTTCGTCATCATCGATGCAGGCGGCATAGTCAGCCAGCAGAGCCGTCACCTTGCCGATCAGGTTGCTGTCGCCGGATGCTCCATCGTCGTCTACCGGGGGCATTAGATATTCATCACCTTGCGGTAGGCTTTCCAGAAGCCACGGATCGAGGTTTCGGTGGCGCGGCTGGCCGAGGACGCCGCTTCATCGCCGCCCATCATGACGATTGAGGTATCTCCAACCGTACCCGGCAGCGCGCGCTGGATGAAATCACCGACCGCGCCATCTTCCATGGAGATATAGCCGGCGGGACCGATGAAATTCGATTGCAGCAGCCGCAAGTCCGCCAGATCCTCATCATCGTCCTCAAAACCATAGTTGATCCAAACCAGATCCGTTTGGTCGACCCCTCTGGGTACGATCTGGCGCATCACCAGGTTGTTCCGTACCTGTTGCAGGACCAGGTTGGGAAATACCGTGAGGATCTGCAGGGTAATGCCGTCGCCGAATTCATCGCGCCCACCCAACAGCGCCGGTTCCTTAAGCCCGAAATCGTCATGGTCGGCGCGTAGTATTGCCGCTTCATAGTCCCGATCATCGCCCTTCTGCTCCGGCTGGTCATCCAGTTTGGAATAGCTGACATGATGACCGCCACTGTCATCGACGATAATGCCGCCCGTCTGCGACAACCGATTGACCCGGAAGGTAGTAAAAAACAGATGCAGGATGCTGGCGTGGTAGGGATCCTTGACGTTTTCGAAATAAAGTTTCCAGTTGTTGCGCAGGGTTTGGGTGTAATAGCCCAGCACCTTCACGGGACGTGGCAGAACCCGCCGGATCCGCTGCACGATCTCCGGGCCAAGGTATTCTTCCAGGGGCGGAACCCTTGCATCGAAACTGCCAAACACCAGGCCGGCCAGAGCCGCCACTTTCAGCCGGCGCAGGCCATGATCCTCGCGGCGGAAGTCGTCCGGCATGCCGCCCTCGCCCTTGACCCCGTTTTGAAAGGCGACGCCGGTGAGGTTGCCGTCATGGTCATAGGACCAGGCGTGGTAGATGCAGGTGAAGGCCTTGGCATTGCCAAAGCGTTCCAGGCATAACAGTGCGCCGCGGTGGGCGCAGCGGTTCTCGAACCCCTTCAGACTGCCGTCTTTGCCACGCACCAGCACCACCGGCACATCCCCAAGAAAGGTGGTCTTGTAGTCGCCTGGATTGGGAATTTCGCATTCAAGGCCGAGGACGTTCCAGGTTGGCCCCATGAACAGACGTTGCCGCTCCCGGTCGTAAATCTCTTGATCGTCATAAAGGGCATAGGGAACCCGGGTCAGGCCATCATTCGGCCAAAGCGCCGTTGCCGGGTTGATCGGGGCTTGGCTCATGCCGCGAGTTTCCTTTGCTAATCTGCCGTGACCGCCGCGAAACGCGCTAAACTCTCGGGCGGCCAGACCAGTTTCCGGTCATAATATGCCTCGAACACGGGAACGTCCCCGGACAATGCCAGCCAGGACTGCTTTGACCGGGCAAATATGTGCATATCCGGGGCGAAAGTTTCCGAATCGTCGAGCGCTCCGACCCGAACGAACCAAAATCCCGGCATGTACTCGGTCCAAATATAGGTACCACATTGCCGGCAAAAATGGACTCGATTGTTCCGGCCCTTGTCCGTGAACTTGAACGAAGCGGGTACGCCTGAAAGCAGATCCACCTGAGCTTTCTCAATCCAGGCGTTGATCACGAAGGCGCTGCCCGTCAGACGCTGGCAATCGCTGCAATGGCAGGCGTGCACGATGATGGGCCTTGCTTTCAGAGCAAAGCGGACGTCGCCACAGGCGCAGCCGCCTTGAACGCTAGTCATCGCCAGCCAGGGATCCAGCCTCTTTCTTGGCGTGGCGTTCAATTTCGCTTTCCACCGCTGCCTGGGCCGCCCCGACGAAGACCTCGCGGTTCTTGTGGCTGTGATCATAGGAGATCCGGCGCAATTTGTTCTTGTTCTGGAAATGGGGCACCACATAGCGGGCCATCAACTCGAAATGTTCCAACGTCGCATCAAAGTCGGCCCAGTTGTGGGCCAGCTCCAGAAAGACGCCAAAGCCGCCTGATCCATCCAGCAGTTTCTCGATATGCCGGATTGCGTCATCGGGATCGCCGATTACCGCCATGCCGTTCTCCGTCAGATACCGGTAGGCATCATCGATTTCCGGCGGGACAATGGGGAAAGTGGCAATATCACGGAAGTATTGCGCCCAGGCGTCCAGGCCATGCTCCACGTTGCGTTTGGCCTGCTCGCGGCTGCGGGCGACGTGGGCCAGCGTGACGACGCGCCATTTGTTCCGACTGACCATATGGCCGGATGCCTTCGCTGTCTCTTCGCACAGACGCCAGTTATTGGCATGCGCCTCCAAGGCCTCGTCCGACGTGCCGCCGATGGAAAGCATGCCCAGGCCGTGCCGGCCCGAGGCCAGGGCGCCGGCCGGAGAACGCGCGCAGGCCACGGCCATTTCAATGCGCGGCCGGCTAAAACAAGGCAACTGCATCTGGGCTTCGCGCAACTCAAACCAGTCGGTCTTCATGTTGACCCGTTCACCATCCAGCAAAGGCACAATGGCATCCAGCGCCTCGTTCATCATGCGCCGCTGATTGGCCGGGTCTATCCCCATACGGAAAGCATCACCCACCAACGCCCCCGGCCCGACGCCGAACATGGCCCGCCCCTTGGTCATATGGTCCAGTTGCACCATGCGTCCGGCATTGGTGAAGGGGTGGTGATAGGGCAGGGAAGAGACGCCGGTGCCCAGGCGAATATGTTTGGTGCGTTCTGCGGCAGCGGCGATGAACAGGTCCGGCGCGGCGATGATTTCGTACCCACCGGAATGATGCTCGCCGATCCAGGCTTCGTCATAGCCCAGGTGGTCCAGATGCTCCACCAGCGCCATATCCCGGTCCAACGCCGCCGTGGGGTCTTCGTCCACGGTGTGAAACGGCGCCAGGAAAATACCGAATCCCAAATCCTTCATGACGGGAAATCCTTCTTTTTCGAACGGTCCATGCGGGCTGCAATGCAACTCTATCCATCATACGCAATTCCGACTTCATTCCAGCGGCAAAATTTCAAATCATTTGGAAATTTGCCGCCACCATCGCGGCCTTGATCGACTATTTCATTATCGATGCCGCTGCTTAGGCGCTATTCTTGCGCAACGGAACAGTGGTAGGGCGGTGTTATGAGTGAGATTGTCTGGCAGGCGGAACCCTCGGATCTTGCGGCGAGCAATATCCAGGATTTCACTAATTCCCTGGGCGCGGCGGACTATGACGATCTGCTGGCCAAGGCGGCCGCCGATCCCGACTGGTTCTGGGACCGGACCATCCGCTATATGAATTTTGTCTTCGAGCGGCCCTATGACCGGGTCCGCGACGTATCCGCCGGTGCACCATGGACGAAATGGTGCCTGGGCGGCACCACCAACGCCACCCTAAGCCTGTTGGACAAACACCGCGATACGCCAACCTACGAGAAGGAGGCCATTCGTTTCGAGGCGGAAGACGGCAGCGTACGCGTCTGGAGTTACCGGGAACTTGACCAGCAGACCTGCCGGCTTGCCGCCGCACTGAAGGAACTGGGACTGGGGCCGGATGACAAGGTGGGCATCTATATGCCCATGGTGCCGGAGGTCGTGGCGGCGTTTTTTGCCACCGCCCGGATCGGGGCCGTGGCGGTGCCGCTGTTTTCCGGCTTTGGCCATGAAGCGATTGCGACCCGCCTGAACGATGCCGGCGCGTCCGCCGTGATCACCATCGATGGCACCCAACGCCGGGGCCGGCCCATCCCCATGAAACCGGTGATGGACCAGGCACTACAGAATGTCCCGTCGGTCCGCCACCAGATCGTCCTGCGAAGCCATGACGACGCCCTGGCCTGGAATGCTGGGCGGGATCATGACTGGACCCAGATCATCGCGGATAAACCCGATTTCATGCCTGCGGCGATCGTTGACGCCGAACATCCATTGCTGCTGGTCTACACCTCCGGCACGACCGGCAAACCAAAAGGCACCATCCAGACCCACGTTGGCTTCACCGTGAAAATCGGTTTTGATCTATTGGTCTGTATGGATTTGAAGCCGGACGACCGGATGATGTGGATCAGCGATTTCGGCTGGGTCGTGGGGCCGATGATCACCACCGTTTGCTGCCTGGCCGGCGCCACTATGGTGCTGGTTGAAGGCACCCCGGATTATCCTGACCCGGACCGGATGTGGCGCCTTTGCGAACAGCACAAGGTGAGTTTTCTGGGCGTCGCGCCGACCACCATTCGCGGCTTAATGCGAGGCGGCAGCGATGACATCAAGAAATGGGATTTGCGCGGCCTGCGCGTGGTCGCCTCGACCGGTGAACCCTGGACCGATGAAGCCTGGAACTGGTGCTTTGAGCATGTCTGCCAACGCCGCGCGCCCCTGTTCAACTGGACGGGAGGTACCGAGATTGGCGGCGGCATTCTGGTCAGCACATTCATGCATCCCTTGAAGCCATGTTGCTTCGGCGGCTCGGTGCCGGGTATGGAGGCCGATATCCTGGACGATGCTGGTCGGCCCGTGGCGGCCGGAGAGGTCGGTGAACTGATTCTGCGCGCCCCTTCCATCGGTTTGACCCGCGGCCTGTGGCAGGACCCGTCGCGTTATCTGGAGACCTATTGGAGTCAGTATCCGGATATCTGGCGCCACGGTGATTGGGCCAGCCGGGATGAAGACGGTCTATGGTATGTGCATGGGCGTTCCGACGATACCTTGAAGATCGGCGGCAAACGCACCGGCCCGGCCGAGATCGAGGGTTTGGTCATGGCCACTGGTTTGATCACGGAAACCGCTGCCATTGGCCTGCCTGATCCACGCGCCGGCCAATCGGTGATGTGTGTCTGCATTCCAGGTCCTGGCGTCCTTTCGGACGAGGGCACCGCCAATCAGGTCCGCGATGCCGTGGCGGCCGGTCTGGGCCATGCCTTCCGGCCCAAGGACGTTCTGTTCGTGTCGGACCTGCCGAAAACGCGAAACATGAAAATCATGCGCCGAGTCGTTAAGGCGGCGGTTTTGGGGCAGGCCCCCGGTGATTTGACCGCCCTGGTCAATCCCGAAGCCGTCGACGAGGTTGCCCGCGCAGCAGGGCAGGGGTGAGTTGGTATAACTGCCAAATTGACCGCCGACAGACACGATTTGGCGGCCGAGCGCCGCCGGAATGATAGGCGTGTATGGCGTTGATATTAGACCACGTTTACAGAACATAGATCCGTTTGATGGCGCGTGGTCTAGAAGCTAGAAGGCAGTCCAAGCCAGGTGTTGGCCTCGTTACGGTCCCGAAACACGGCCATATCCGCACTTAGCCGGTCTGCGATGGAGGAAAACATGCGCATCAATCCGAAGTCAAAATTTTTCGCAACGAGGAATGCCACCTTGCGTTTTCCGTGCACAGCGTCATCGTCCTGTAGCGCCTTGTAAATCGTGCGAAACTGGTCCGACTGCAAATCGATCTTGGCGTCGCGGAAATCGTAGAGCCGATCCAGATCTTTTCGAAAGTCCGGGTGTTCCAAAAATTCTTTGGTAAAGGTCAGAAATGCTGACATTGTCAGGTCACCGGACCAGGTCACAACTGCGATATTTTTCGCGCAATTTATCTCTATGTCATAAACAGGCGTACGCGGTTCTGAACTATCGGATTCATCAGACATTTACATTGCCACCTGCAGTCCGCAATTGGGATAAATCGCTCCCGTCGGGACGCCCGATAGAAAAGATAGGGTCGCGATCGAATTTGTCCATCCAACGATGCATTTTTGCCTTGTTCCGGCTCATGATCCGGGACCTTCGTCATGCATGGGACTTATTGACGGGTATCGTCAGATTGTTCCGTGAGAACCCGCCGCACCTCGCGCCAAACACTCAGGCGATAGTTGTCGCCAAGATTTTGCGCCTTCAATACCGCGTCCAGCACCAGTTGCCGGGCCTCCTGAAGACCGTTTTCCTCAATCAGCCAATTCGCAATTTCTTTCGGGTCGTTGTTCATTGTCAATGAATAGGGAAGGGTTGAAAAAATTGATATTGCGGCCGGTGACACGGATTCGTGCCGGGTTAGGGATCCGGTGAAACACCGTTTTCAGCTCAGCAGCATCGGATCTTCGAGACTAGTGGGAGAGCGGGCGGGCGCTGGTGTTACGGTGATGGTGGTTTCCTTAACTCGCTTTGCCTTGGACGCTCCGTAGACCACGGCGCGATGCTCTTCACACCAGGATGATTTGTGCCCAACCGGTCTTTTGCCACAATATGACCAACCGCTTTCACCCGGATGGCCGGTAATGAACTTACAACCTCGTGCCGGAATAATGATCGGTTCTTTGCCCGATAACATCGGTTTCTCCCTCAAGCGCAATTTTTGTTGCTTAGACTACAATATCCCAATTCTAGGCGAGAGTCCCAGGCGCCGTCAAAAAATTAGCTATAAGGGTGCAGTATGGCGAATATGTGACGCTTTATGTCGATGCCGGCAAAGCGGGAACGAAGTATGTCAATGACATTGGGGCCTTGCCAGGCACGGTCCCGGGAAAAATCACGTCTATCAGCGCTCGTTGGCATAAATCGCACGTTTCACGGACACTATCGCGGATGCCCGCGGTCATGTTCCCTTGGTTGAAATGTGCTTTCGGCAGGTTGCGGTAGGACTATAACGGCCGAATTTCCCGAATGGCTTGCGTTATCTGCCGCGATAGCTCGCCCAGCACTTCGCTCAAGGCCTGAACTTCGGCATCGGTATTGTCACCGTTGACCGCTCGCCGAACCAGCAGACGTCCGGCGCGCAACGGCTCGTCCTCCTTGGGCGCATATACGCTCCAACGGGCGATCATTTCAGCCTCACCATTGCTGCCGATGTCAAATCGGACGAAGTCCACTTCGGCTTGAAAATCCACCATCCGGCGGCGACGCTGCGGCAGAATGAAAACATTCGTCGTTTTCAAAAGCGCGCCGATATTCTCAGCCAGGACACGTGGAATCATATCAGCCAGGGGCTCTGACCACGCGTGGAATTCCTTGATCACGACCCGCGTGCCGCTCGCCCGGATCACCACGCCGGTGCGATCCAGGTATTGGGGTATGGTGATGGGACCTACTGCAATAACAAGATCATTGGCGTCAGTGTCGCCTGGGCCGGACGTAGCAATTGGCGTCAACGTGTAGTACTGCGTTGCCGGGCTTTCGCTGCAGGCAACCGCAATTTGCAGCAAGGCGATTGCGAAAACGGCTTTGGCAACAATTCTGGACTTCGATTTCATCGTGTCGCCCCGCCTGCTTTGCCCTGGATCAGTGCTTCGGGATGCCGTTCCAAATACGTTGCCAGCGAATTTATGGACTGCGCTGCGCTGGCAAGTTCTCGAAGGGCTTCCAAGAGCATTTCGCGCCCTTCCGAATCCCGATTGATTAACTCGTCGGTGCTGGCCAAAGCCTTGGCGGCCTGCTCGACGGCCACCTCGGCCTTATCGGAGGTCCGCTTCAGTGAATTCAGAAGTGGCCCGATCTCGCCGTCGACGTCGTTCACGACTCGTTCCACGGCGGAGAGTGAACGGTCGAGCGATGCCAGGGAAGACTGCAGTTCAGGCGCCTCGGCCAGTTTTCCCGCAGCGCGCACCGTATTTCGGACATCTTCGATCAGTTCCGCCATCGGCAGCGCAGAGAGCTTTGCCAGGACCGTATTGACGGACCCGGAGATCTGCTCGAAATCAGAGGGTACAGTCGGCATTTCGGGAACCTGGCCGTCGCGTTTGATGACAGCGGGCGGGCTGTCCGGGAAGAAGTCCCAGTTCACCAAAAGCTGGCCCGTGAGCAAACTTCCCGATTGCAGCTGAGCCCGCATGCCCTTGGCAACCAGTTTTTCCAGCGTGGCGTAAGGGTCGGCGGTCGCTTGTTCGGTCGGTGGGCGGATCCGTTCAGGCTCGATATTCAGCAGAACGGCAATACCTAACGACAGGGTTTTAGGGTCGGATTCGAAGGTGATGGCCGCAACGGTACCAATTCGGATGCCACGAAATTCGATCGGCGCGCCAACCTTTAGCCCACGCACCGAGTCGTCGAACCGCGCCAGAACCGGAATGATCTCGGCCAGGGACTCGTCTTCCTGCATCTCCCGGTCGCGGAACAACCGGAACACCTGTCCCACCTTGGCCAAATCGACGGCCGTTGCCGAGGTTGGCGTCTCGAACGTTATGCCGCCTGCCAACAGGGCTTGTGCGGACTCTGTCCGGATCCGAATGCCGTCCGCGTTCAGGACGATATCAATGCCGCTGGAGTTCCAAAACACGGTTTCTTTGCGGACCAGCGCGTCGTAGGGGGCCTTAATGAAAATGGGCAGCCGCACACCGCGGGCATCCGGACGCAGTTCGAAACCCATGATCTCTCCGACCTCGATACCCCGAAAGTAAATTGGCACACCGGGACCGAGAGATCCGAGCCGGTCTGCTTCGAGCACGAACTCCTTTCCAGGCACATCCGAGCGGATAACCGGCGGCACTTCCAGGCCAACATAACTCTCTGCCCGGTCGCCGTCACCGGGATCCATTTCAATGTACGCCCCGGATACTAGCGTACTCAACCCGGATACGCCGCTCAGGGCCAGGCGGGGGCGCACGACCCAGAACCGTGTGTTCGTGCGCAGAAAGCCATCCACGCCTTTTTGCATTTTTGCCGTGACGACGACATGCGCCAGTTTGGCATCCAGGGTTACCGTGTCGACGATGCCGATCTCGACGTCCTTATGTTTGATCTTTGTTTTACCGGCTTCAAGTCCTTGGGCGGTCTCGAAGCGTATTGCAATTTCGGGCCCCTTTTCCAGTATGGTTGTAACGACGAGCCAGGCGCCGATGGCCGCCGCGACCAGTGGAATGATCCAAATGACCGGTAATCGGCGTTGCTTTCTTACGTCGACCTCGGGAATCTGGCCAGGATCAGTCATTCTTGGCTTTGTCCTTCCGGCCGCCAGCGGCGGCATCCCATATCAACCGTGGGTCAAATGTTTCGGCTGCAATCATCGTGATGACGACGACAGCGGCGAATGACGTTGCCGCCAACCCCGGTTCAATAGACGCGACACTTCCCAACTTCACCAACGCCACCAAGATGGCAATCATGAAGACATCGATCATCGACCATCGGCCCACGGCCTCGACCATGCGATACAAGACGGTCCTTTCCCTGGGCCGCCATTTGAAATCCAGCTGCACGGTCACAAGAAGAAAAGACAGACCGATGAGTTTCGCCATGGGCACCATCACGCTGGCGAAGAAAACCAGCAAGGCCAGCGGCCACATGCCGGCCCCGGCCAAATGCACAACACCGCTGATTATCGTGTCCGGCGCCCCTTGTCCGAAAGAAACGACGGTCATAATTGGATAAACGTTTGCCGGAATATAAAGGATGAAGGCGCTAAGAAGCAGGGCCCATGTTCGGCTCAAACTGTTGGGCTTTCTGGCATGCAGTGCGGCGCCACAGCGGGGGCAGGGCGCCTGTGCTGAAGACGTATCTAGTTCGCCCAGCAAGCTGCAGGAATGGCAACTTACATAGTCCGCGTCGAGACGGGGCGGAAGCAGACCGTTTTCCTGGCCTCCGTTGAACTTGTCCCACATCTGTTTCGGTTCAAGCGCCCGGTCGGCCGACACCATGACAATGATTGCACCGACAAGCGCGAACATTGACGCGCCCAGCGCGATATCGGCGAGGTCAATTAGCTTGACGTATGCGACCAGGACGCCCAACAGAAAGACCTCTGTCATTGCCCAGGAATGCAACGTTTCGACGAAACGGAAGGTCTTTGCCAGACCGGTCCCGGTGCGGCCGCTCAATACGCTGACGAGCAGAAAAGAGGTTAGAGACAGCTTCAATGCGGGTAGGATCACGGCGAGCGCAAGGACCAGTATGCCAAGCGGCAGGAACCCCTGGTCCAGGAATTCCAACGCGCCTGATATCAGTGTGCTTTGCTGCTCCCGGCCTTCCAACCTAAATGTCATGAAGGGAAAGGTGTTCGCGGCGGCAAACAGTATCAATGCGCTGATGTTCAGCGCCAATGCACGGCGCAGGCCATCCTCAGGCTCGCGATAAAGCGTGTGACCGCAACGGGAGCATACGGCCCGAAATCCTGACGCCAGTTCCTGCTGACGTTGCAGAAGACCGCACTCCTGGCATTCGAACGCGGCGACCGGGCGGAACAACGCCGGTGGGTCGGCATAATCACTCATCGTGTCGTCTTAAGGACAACTTGCATTTTTGCTCCTCGCATTGCCACCCGGCCCGTGCCTCGACAAAGGCGGTAATCTGTTTACCAGCAAGCTTCCGATGGCCGACGAAATGGCGAAGCGCGCCAACCAGTCCGGTCGAACTTTGTCAGTCCGCTGGACGAAAGACCGCGCCTGCAATTGTAAACTTTACACGCGATGTCACCAAACTCAACATCAGGGCAATGTCTATGCCTGTTGGGACTGATAACAAGGACCATTGGTAAAATTCGGCATTTATCCATATTCGTCGTGTGTTTCAGTCAATCGCAAATATGCTCCGGCGAGAGGACGGGATTAATCTTGGCGCGGCCTATGCCGTAGGGCCGTCGCCCGCAACGGTAGTGCGGCGCATCACCCGGCGAAAGCTGTTGTCCCAGGGACGGCCGCGATGCAGGGTCGCGCGGTCATCCCAGATGACCAGATCGCCGACCTGCCAGTGATGATGATACTGCAAATGCGGTTGCGTCGCCTGTTCCCGCAACGCCGCCAACAGGGCATCGCTTTCCGCCCGTGCCAGGCCGATGATGCCCGCGACGTGAGAGCCGGCGTAAAGCGCCTTGCGGCCTGTGCGGGAATTGGTTTGCACCAGGGCCTGGGGCACGGGGGGTACTTCAGCTTTTTCTGCATCGAGGAATTTCGCATCTGCGTCATAGCCCATGGCGGCGCGGGAATGGGCCAGGCTATGTTCGCCGACCATGCCGTCGATCCGGGCCTGCATATCGGCAGACAGGCTATCCCAGGCGGCGCGTTGATCGGCGAACTCGGTGGCGCCGCCCTCGGGCGGGACTTCGCAGGCGTGCAACAAAGAGGCCAGGGCGGGGATCGCCTTGAAAGATGAATCCGCATGCCACAATTGATTGCCCAGATTGTAGGACATATGCTCGCTATCAATGGGATAGATCGTGCCGTCCGGGGCAACATTGGTGATATCCGAGATTTCATCATGGTTGACGGCCCGGGCTCGATGGCGGCGAATAGACTTTTCCAGGGCGCCGAAATGGCGGGAAAAAGCAATCTGGCTGTCTTCGTCCAGATCCTGACCGCGGAAAACCAGTACGGCATACTCATCAAGGCCATCCCGGATCGGCAGAAAAGCATCGTGATCCAGGGGTTGGCGCAAATCCATGCCTGTTGCTTCGGCAGCGAAGCCGATGGCCGCGTTGATGGGCCGAAAGGTTATGCTCATGAGCTGATCCTACTATGGCTCTTACAGTGGTATTCGTTCACGCGCCGTTGATGATCCTTTTCCGCTGGTTTCGAAGCGGCGGCGCAGGTATCGCCCGTAGCGTCAGAACCAGAAAATGACGGGTATCCGCCGGCTCGGTTATAGCATCAATCTGCTCCTGCGCGCTCCAATGGCCTGTCTTGCGCCGTTTTGCCACCGCCTCCGGCCGGGCCGTATCCAACACCTCAGCCCGCAATTGCGGTATCTTCGAAACGTCCCTCCGCATAGCGGTCTACTGCCCCTGTTGTTCAGGCCACGATGACATGTTCGGTGGTGATGATGAAATCAATCTCGGAATCGGTATTCAGAAAATTCGGTTCGTCCTCGCGGGTGCGGTCGTAGGCTTCACTTTGCGCCGATTCACGCATCGCTGCCACGGAATCGAACCAGGTGATGGCGCAGCCATCAAACGGCGGTTGCCGGCCGTCGCGGTAGCCGCCCAACAGGACATGGCTTTGCACATAACGGCGGATGACCTGAATTTGGGCCGCGATCGGGCCGTGGACATCACGCCAATATGCCTGGAAGGCGGCCACATCCATACCTGTTTTCCGGGGCACGAATTCAATATTCTTCACCGCGCCGTCGGGAATGGGACCATCCTTGATGACATGCTCCTGGGTCAGGAGCAGGGCCATTTTTGACCGATCAATAAAATTTTCTTCGTCCGCCTGCACCGCCGCATAGGCATCCGTCCCGGCCATGGCTCGCAGGGCGGCGACATCATCGACCCAGATTTCGGCAATGCCGTCATAGGGCAGGTCGCCCTTGCGGTAGCCCCCCAATAGAGCGTGGGATTGTATGTAACGGCGAATGTCGGGCAGGTGCTTTACCACCGCCGCATGTTCGCCGCGCCAATAGCTCTGAAAGTCCTCGACCAGCATGCCGGGTTTCCGCTTGATGCAGGTAATGGCCTTAATCATGGCTGCCCTTCTCCCTGTTTCCAGACATTGACACTTTTTCCGAGCCGGCACCGGCGCCACAGCTCCATCCACCATTGCCCGGTAGAGGCAAAGCATCGCGGATATTTACCAATTCCTATGGTTTGGTAACCACTCGTTAACCATTCTTTCCGCATATTAAGACTTCGGCAAGGCATGAGCCTGCGGCGCGCCGGCCCCGGCGGCGCACGGCGGGCCAGAATTCGAGCGGCCGCCGGGACCCCGGCCCTCAAAATTGGGACGTTAATATGAGTCATTCCGCAAGTGGATCGATTAAGAGCGTTGCCGAGGGCATGATGCCGGCGGTCAATACGCAGGCCTTTGGCCGGCTCATCACCTTGGAACAGAGTCTGGATCACCTGCCCATCGGCATCACGGTTTTTGATGAATACTTTCAACTCATCGCCTGGAACAAGACCGTCATCGATATTCTGCGGGCGCCACCGGAGATATTTCAGGCCGGGATGCCGATCAGCGAATTCATCAGACATCTGGCAGCCTCGGGCTTTTACGGTGAGGGTGGCAACGAGCCGTTGACCACCCAGCGGCTGCAGGATCTGGCCGAGGGTGAGCTGACCCGAGAGCATGCTCTGAACGACGGGCGAATCCTGGAAATTCAGGGCTTTCGCCACCCCAATGAGGGCTACATCTATATCACCCAGGATGTCACCGCCCAGCGTCAGGCGGAAAGCGCGAACAAGGAACTGGCGGCAATTGTGTCGGCTTCGGAAGCATCGATACTGGGCCTTTCTCCAGATGGCATCATTACGTCCTGGAACGCGGGCGCGGAACAGCTATATGGCTATGCCGCCGACGAAGCGATTGGCCAGCCATTCCAACTGCTATCGGGTAATCCGCTGCAGTCCGAGAGCCAGGAACTCATATGGCGCAAGGTTCTGCGCGGCGAGCGGGTATTGCAACAGGTCGCTCAACGGACCCACAGGGATGGCCATACCATCTCCATCACTTTGAGCATGTCGCCAATGTTCGGCGATGATGGCGCCGTCATCGGTGTCTCGGGCGTTGCCTATGACATGACCGAGCGTCTGCTCGCGGAACAGGACCTCGCCAAACAACGGGACGAATTGGCGCGCCTCGACGGACAAAAGAACCGCCTATTCTCCATCATCGCCCACGACCTGCGCACACCGTTTAACAGCCTGCTGGGCTTTTCCGAAATCCTCAGCGATCACGCCGCCACGCTGGGTCCCGAGGAAGTCAGTGAATACGCCGGGATGATGCATGAGTCGGCGCGCCAGGCCAATGGTCTGCTGGAAACCCTGTTGGAATGGTCGCGCCTGCAAATGGGCGGACTGCAAAGTGAACCTCGTCCCTTCGATGTGGCCGGCGCCATTGACAAGGCGCTCGACTTTAATGCCACCGTCGCGGCCAACAAGGATATCACAACAGAACGCCTGGAAAGCCCCTTGCTGACGGCCTTTGCCGATCCGCGGATGGTCGAAACCGTTTTGCGCAACCTGATTGGCAACGCCATAAAATTCACCGAACGAGGTGGCGATGTGTCACTGCAGGCCAGCCGGCGCGACGGTGAAATTGCGATCTCCGTTCATGATAGCGGCATCGGCATTCCCACCGCACGCCTGACCAAAATGTTCCAATTTGAAACCGACGCTTCGACCGTCGGCACGGATGGTGAAAAAGGCACCGGTCTTGGCCTGCAGCTATGCAAGGAACTGGTGGAGTTGCAAGGCGGCGCCATCACGGTTGAAAGCACCCCGGGCCACGGTTCCATTTTCTGCTTTACGTTGCCATCGGCCATCTAAAACCACCTTGCGGTGATAGCGTCCGGATTTCCCATTGTACTATCCGGGCGCTTGTCTGCTTGATCGCTGCCCGCGGGCCTCTTATGTGAGAGCCATGGTGTTGTTTTTCAACGCACGGACATAAGCAGGGAACCATTATTATGGCAACGGAACGGTTGATGGGGCAGGCCCGGCAACTGCTGCCGAATTTCAGCGGCATCCGCCTACGCACCGCGAGAGGCATTGGTTTGGCTTTGCTGGTTGCGGCGTTGTTCTATTATCCCGTTGGCATGTTGATCACCCATGCCATCGACGATGATGCCGACTACCAGTTGTCCGACGCCAGTTTACCCGAAGGGGGCAGCCGCGCCGTGGCCATGGCCGCCGCCTTGATCGAACGCGAAGTTGACGAGAACCGCTGGGTCGCCAACGATCCCTTCTTCCTGCCGCCGGCGGCCCTGGACAACATGCCGAATTTTCAACAGGGCATTGTTTCCGCACTTGCCCGATTTGCATTTGAACTGACCGACCAGATCGGCCGTACGCGGGGCACGTCGCAAACCGATAAGGATCTGCAGGAAGCCGCGGGTCAATTGCAATACGCCGGCGATGTTTGGGTCTTTGATCTGTCAACCTCGTTGGCTCCGACTACGACCTCGGAAGCGCGTTACCGCAAGGCCGCCCGTTCGCTGCGGAACTATAATCAGCGTCTGGTTGACGGCAACGCGGTATTTGAAAAGCGGGCCGACAATCTGCTGGCCACTCTGGACCGCTTCGCCCTGGATATGGGGGCTTCGTCCGCCAATCTGGACCGCCATATCGCCGAACATGCGGGCGATCTCATCGATACCCGTGGCGACGACGTCTTCTATGGCATCAAGGGACAAAGTTATGCCTACTACCTGATCATCCGGGAATTGGGCCTTGACTTTGAGCATCTGTTGACGGAGCGGGAGTTGACCAACGCCTGGGCGAAGATGATGGATAGCTTGCGGCTGACGGCGGAGTTATCGCCCATCGTGGTGGTCAACGGCGCTCCGGATTCCCAAATTCTGCCCAGCCATCTGGCCGCCCAGGGCTTCTATCTGTTGCGCGCCCGGACAAAATTGCGTGAAATCACCAACATCCTGTTGAAATGACCGCCGCCGCATTCTGGTTGCTCTTACCCCACGGTGCTGGCACCATGCTGGCTATGAAGAGGGCAAAATCATGGAAGAGCTGCAACAGGGTACCCTGATACGCCGAAAATTTGTGTGCGTGGTGGATGATTCCCCCGAATGCCGATTGGCCCTGCGCTTTGCCTTTCGCCGGGCCGCGCGCACGGGCGGCGGCGTGGTTTTGCTGTATGTCATTGAACCGGGCGACTTTCAACATTGGGTGGCGGTGGAAAACCTGATGCGTGAAGAGGCGCGGGACGCGGCCGAGGAAGTCTTGCAAACCCTGGCCGATGAAGTCAGCAAATGGTCGGGAATCATGCCGGAATTCGCCATTCGCGAAGGCCGCAAGCAGGACGAAGTTATCGCGCTGCTGGAGGCGGAGCCGGAAATCCGACTGCTGGTACTGGGCGCCTCGGCCGAGAAAGACGGGCCCGGTCCATTGGTCAGCGCCCTCGCGGGTCCCATGTCAGCGAACATGCGGGTGCCCGTCACTGTCGTGCCGGGCAATCTGAGCATCGAGCAAATCGACGAAATTACCTAACGCCGGCTGGCGGCGCGGCGGCGTTTGTAGGCGGCCTGTACCATGGCGCGGCGTTGACTGTTGGCCCAGCGCCGTTCCTTGTGCCAGAGGCGCATTACCTTGCGGCGATAGGGTTTGTTCAGCGCCTTGGTGGCGGAATGGTAGTGGGCCACCGCCTGGGTCCAGGAACGATGCCGCAGGTACAACCGGCGCAGCAGACGCGCCGCATAATCGATATTGGCGTCAGGGTTCAGAGCCTCCTGCAAAGTGTCAAAAGCATTCGGGTGATAGTGCAGGTTGACCTGCATGCAGCCCACGTCAATATTGCGTACACCTTGGGCCAACAACGCCCGCACAGCCGTCACCGCGGCCGCCTGATCGGGAAAATGCCGTCCCCTGCCTTGGGCATATACGGTCCAGGGCCAGGCAACAAATGCCTGCTGTTCGGCCTTCCAGCGCCCGGACTCCGCCAGTGAAATGGCGGCCAGCATCTCTGAGGGAATGCGATGGCGGGCCTCGGCGGCGCCCACCATGCGGCGGCAATCAAGGCCCCCGGGTGGCCTATCCAACATATTTTCTTCTTTGTTTTCAGCGCCTTGAGATATGGTTCGCGCCGTGGCCTGGGGCGCGGCGGCAAGCCACCCCAACAGTAATCCCAGAATAAATCCCAACCCCATGCTTCGTCTGATTGCCATGACCCTCTCTGCCCCCTCGACTTTTCCCTACAGAGGGGAGAAGCAAGAAGCGTGCCATTTTGATTATTCGGCGGCGGCGTCCAGGGTTTCGAAATTGGCCGCGGGCAGACCGCAGACGGCTGCGATCACGGCTGTCATGGCTTCACGGATACGTTCCATGCCAGGCAAGGGAATGACCTCAATTTCGTCCATGTATAAGCGCCGATTGATCTCTATCTGCAGGACATGCACGCCGGCGCCGGGACGGCCATAGTGGTAGGTGGTAAAGCCCCCTGCATAGGGATTGTTCCGCTGCACCCGGAAGCCGAGGCCGGACAGGGTGCGATGGACACAATCAGTCAATTCCGGGGCGCAGGTGGCGCCGAAACGGTCCCCCAGGACAATATCGGCCCGCTGGTCGCCGCCACGGGGCGCCGGACCCAGGCCGCTGGTCGAGGGCATGGAATGACAATCGATCAACAGACAGTGGCCAAACGCCAACTGGGTATCTTCGATCATCCGCGCCAGAGAATGGTGATAAGGAAAATACACCCGGTTCAGCCGCTGCCGCACTTCGGTGAAATCCAGTTTCTGCCGATAAATATCACGCCCGTCCGCGGCCAATCGGGGAATGGTGCCCAGGCCGCCCGCCACCCGCAAAGAGGTGGCGTTGATATGGCTTGGCAGGTTTTCATCGAACATCTGCGGGTCCAGCTCCCACGGCTCCCGGTTCAGGTCCAGATAGGCGCGGGCATAGGCGGCCTTTAACAAGGGCGCGCCGTGTTCGGGGGCGGCGGCAAACAACTGATCGACGAAATTATCGGCAGTGCGGCGCAACAATAATTCCGGCAGCGTGGTCGCGGCCATCAGGTCGGCCGGATAGTATTGCCCACTATGAGGCGAGGCAAAGACAACAGGTACCAGTTGTCTGGCGGGTCCGAGCACGGTGAACGGCGGTGGCGATGTTGCTGCATTACCCATTGTCATCCACCAGCCCCCATCCGGTAGTCGGTACCCGAAATCGCACTCACCGTGATCGGCGGACCAATACCAGCCAAACCGGTCAGTTTCCCGATCGGAATGCTAGCACGTGGAGGCGCGGACGCCATAGGGTCGGGATTGGCTATTTCGTGGCGAAAACGAAAAATAATAATAGTTTACCAGCTGCATCTTTACTCTTTGCTAGGCATGTCGGACTATCGTCCGCCCAAAGCGAGGCGTTGGCTGGAGTCTCTGGTGCTCTGGAGATTAGCGGGTATTGAGGATATTGATGGCGAAGATCCTTTTAGCGGAAGATGACGATTCCATGCGGCACTTTCTCGGCCGGGCCCTGGAACGGGCAGGTCATGAGGTATTTTCCGTAAGCCAGGGTGACGAGGCCTTGCCGGTTCTGGCGGAAGGCCGGTTTGATTTGCTGTTGGCGGATATCGTGATGCCGGAGATGGATGGCATCGAATTGGCCCGCCGCGCGGTGGCTGTGGACCCGGCAATCCGCATCATGTTTATCACCGGCTTTGCCGCCGTGGCCCTGCGCAACCGGGAGACCTCGCGCACCGACGCGAAAGTCCTCTCAAAACCCTTCCATTTGCGGGATCTGGTCGATGAAATCGACAAGACCCTGGCGGCCTGATTATACCAACATGGGTTGGTAGGGGCCCCCTGGAGATCGCCTCCGCGCAGCCTCACAAACGCTGTTTTACCTCGTTGGCGATATCCATGAAGGCTTGCGCCTGAGGCGAGGCCGGATCCGACGCCGCAATTGGCGTGCCCGCATCCGAGGTTTCGCGCAGGCTGATATGCAGGGGAATTTCGCCCAGGAAATCACAGCCCAGTTCCTCCGCCGTCTCTCTGGCGCCACCATGGCCGAATATTTCGGCACGGTGGCCGCAACTGGGGCAATGAAAATAGCTCATATTCTCGATAATCCCCATGACCGGGACCTCTGTTTGGCGGAACATGTTCAGACCCTTGCGGGCGTCAATCAGGGCAATATCCTGGGGGGTCGAGACAATGATGGCGCCGACCAAGGGCACCTTCTGCGCCATGGTCAACTGGGCATCACCCGTACCGGGGGGCATATCAACCAGCAATAAATCCAGTTCGCCCCAGTTCACATCGCCCAGCAGTTGTTCCAGCGCTCCCATCACCATGGGCCCGCGCCAGATCGTCGGCTGGTCCGGGTCAACCAGAAATCCGATGGACATGCAGGCCACCCCATGGCCTCGCATGGTCTCCAACTTGTCGCCGTCCGAGCGCGGCTGGCCCGAGATCCCCAGCATACGCGGCATGGAGGGGCCATAAATATCCGCATCCAGGATGCCCACTTTCAGGCCCAGACGATGCAGGGATACCGCCAGATTGACGGTCACCGTGGATTTGCCCACGCCGCCCTTGCCCGAAGCAACGGCGACCACCGCCTTGATTCCCGGCAGTTCCATCTTTTGGTTCCCGGCGCTGCCATGGCGGCCAATTCTTGGCGCCTGTTGGCCCCCGGGTTGCTGCTGCTGTTGTTGCGGACTTGGCGTCGGCGGCGGGGTCGCCCGCTCGGCGGTCAATACGGCGGTGACCGACAAGGCACCCGGCAGGCCCGCGACCACCTGTTCACAAGCACGGCGCAGGCTTTCCATCTCGGGCGCGCGGGATGCCTCGATTTCGATGGAGAAGGCCACATTCCCATCCCGCACGGCCAGACCGGTGATCATACCCAGGTCGACCACATTGCCCTCACGGGCAGGATCACCGACCCGCCGCAATGCCTCTAAAACTTCCTCTTCGCTGACCCGCGCCATTATCTTTGCTCCCCAAATTTTCGACCCTGTCGGGCATCCGTTGCACCCAGCGCCGCAAGGTGTCATATAACGTCTTGGCAGGCCGTGGCAACGCGTCCTGGTCCGTGTTCTTTGAACACGTTCTGACTGCATCATTATTTTGATAATCGGAGATTGGAAATTTCATGCCGTGGAGCAATCAAGGCGGTAGTGGCGGTGGCGGCGGCGGTTGGCAAGGCGGTGGCCGCGGGCCTTGGGGCCAGGGCGGCGGCCCACAGCCGCCAAATCTGGAAGAGCTGTTGCGCAAAGGCCAGGACCGCTTCAAAGGCGCCCTGCCGGGCGGGCGCTGGGGTGGCCGGGGCGTGTTCCTGATCCTGTTGGTCATACTCGTTGGTTGGATGTTGACCGGCTTTTATCGGGTTGGTCCCGACGAATTGGGCGTGGTGCTTCGTTTTGGTGAATTTGTTGAACGAACAAAACCGGGCCTACGCTATCATCTACCCTCGCCGATCGAATCGGTGCTGACACCGAAAGTGACCCGGATCAATCGGGTTGAGGTCGGCTTCAAAAGTTCCGGCGACTTTGGCCGGTCCTCGGCCCTGCGTAATCTGCCGGAGGAAAGCCTGATGTTGACCGGTGACGAAAATATCGTCGACATCAACTTCACGGTGCTGTGGCAAATCAGCGATGCCAAGCATTTTCTGTTCAACATCCAGCGGCCGGAAAATACCGTCAAGGCGGTGGCCGAAAGCGTCATGCGCGAGGTTGTCGGCGGTTCGAAAATTGACACGGTCCTGACCGAAGGCCGTAACGAAGTCGAGCTGCAGACCCTGAAACTGATGCAGGACACGCTCGATGAATATCAGGCCGGCATCGTTGTGACACAGGTGAAACTGGCCAAGGCTGATCCGCCGGCAGCGGTAATCGATGCCTTCCGCGATGTGCAGGCGGCCCGGGCCGATGAAGAGCGTCTGGTCAACGAAGCCAAGGCCTATTCCAACGATATCCTGCCCCGCGCCCGTGGCGAGTCGGAGCGCATCCGCCAGGAAGCGGAGGGTTATCAGAAACAGACCGTGGCCCAGGCCGAGGGTGAGGTCTCCCGCTATCTGGCTATTCAGCGGGAATACAAGCTGGCGCCGGCGGTGACCCGGCAGCGGCTGTATCTGGAGACCATGGAAACCGTGCTGCAGGGCACCAACAAAATCGTCATTGACAATGAAGGCGGCAGTCAGGGTGTTTTGCCCTATCTACCGCTGCCCGAACTGCAACGCCGGACCACCGAACAGACGGGGACCAAGTGATGAACCGCAGCGTAGCAACAATATTGGCCATCATCCTGGTAATTCTTGGTGTGATTGGCTATGGCAGTGTCTTTACCGTGCATGAAACCCAGCAGGCATTGGTGCTGCAATTTGGTAATCCAATAAAAACGGTTCAGGAATCCGGGCTGAATTTCAAGACGCCCTTCGTCCAGAACGTACAATTCATGGAAAAGCGCATACTGGACTTTGACGCACCGCCGGTCGAAGCGGTGGCAGCGGACAAGAAGCGGATCGTGGTCGACGCTTACGCCCGCTTCCGCATTGCCGATCCGTTGGAGTTCTATAAAACCGTGAACAACGAGATCACGGCCCGTAACCGCTTGGCTCCCATCGTCAATTCCAGTTTGCGTAACGTCATCGGCCGGGTTGGATTTGAAGCCATACTGTCCGGCGCCCGCGCGAAATTGATGCACGAAATCCGCGGGCTGGTGAATGACGAAGCCGTCAAAATGGGTATTGAGATCATCGACGTGCGTATAAAGCGCGCCGATTTGCCGGCCGCCAACAGCCAGGCGGTCTACGACCGTATGCGGGCGGAACGGAAACGTATCGCCACGGAAATCAGGGCCGAGGGCGCGGAACGAAGCCAAAAGATCACCGCCGATGCGGATCGGCAGCGCACTATATTGTTGGCCGACGCGCAAAAATCGGCCGATATCACGCGTGGCGAGGGTGATGCCCTGCGCAACAAGGTATTCGCCGACGCCTATAAACAGGATCCGGAATTCTTCGGCTTCTATCGTTCCCTGCAGGCCTACCGGACCGCCCTGCAATCGGGCGACACCACCATGGTATTGTCGCCGAACAGCGATTTCTTCAGCTATTTTGGCAACAGCATGGGGTCCGCGGGCAAGGCTGCGGCAAAATAACAAGGCCTTATATTCAACAACCCGCAGCCCCGCTTTGGAGCCCCTGGCGCAATGATCGATCTGTTGGTGGTGGTGGGCCTGATTTTGGTCCTGGAGGGCGGCTTGTATGCCGCCTTTCCCGCCGGCATGAAACGTTTGATGGCGGTGATGATCCAGCAGCCTGATGAGGCCTTGCGCCTCAGCGGCCTGGGCGCCGCGACCTTTGGCGTTGGCATTATCTGGTTGGTGAAGACCTTTGTGTAGCCGGGACCGTGTTCCTGGTCCGCGGAAACATAATATTTTGACGCTGCCATGGTTTTGTCACATTCGATCGCGAAATCACGGTTCAACGGCCAACGGGGCGGTTAACTTGCAAGGCGTCATGATTGGCAATACCTATTGGGCCAAGGGATCAGGCCATTGAATTCGGCGCCGGATGGCAAGCCATCCCGGCCGACTTTGTGTAAGGGAGAAAATACGTGATCGGGACATTATCCAAATGCTGGACGACCACTGTCACCACTTCCGTTGCCGCCACGGGCGCAACCATCGCGTTGCTGCTGCTGCCGATGGCCGGGCAGGCCCGCGGCGCCCCCGATAGTTTCGCGGATCTGGCTGCCAGCCTGTCACCGGCGGTGGTCAACATTGCGACCACCCAAGTGGTCAAAGGCAACAAGGGCCAACCTGAATTCATGGTGCCTCCCGGTTCCCCATTCGAGGAATTTTTCAAGGAATTCCTGGAACGAAACCGGCCGAAGAACCGCGGCCCGCGGCGCGCGACGTCGTTGGGTTCGGGTTTTATAATTGACGCCACCGGTCTGGTCGTCACCAACAACCATGTTATTGCCGAAGCGGATGAGATCAGCGTCCGCCTGTCCGATGGCACGCGCCTCGATGCCGTGTTGGTCGGTCGCGACGTCAAGACCGACCTGGCGCTGTTGAAAGTGGAGCCGGAAGGCAAGCTGCCGGCCCTGAAATGGGGAGATTCCGAAGCGTCGCGGGTTGGCGACTGGGTGCTGGCGATCGGCAATCCATTCGGCCTGGGCGGTTCCGTGACGGCCGGGATTATTTCCGCCAGAGGCCGCGATATCAATGCCGGGCCTTACGATGATTTCTTTCAGACCGACGCCGCCATCAACCGGGGCAATTCCGGTGGCCCTTTGTTCAACCTGGAGGGTGAAGTCATCGGCATCAATACGGCGATTTACTCACCGACCGGGGGCAGCGTTGGTATCGGCTTTGCCATACCATCGACCTTGGCAAACCGGGTGATCAAGCAACTGGCCGAATTCGGCCGTACCCGGCGTGGCTGGCTTGGAGTCCGAATCCAAACCGTCACCGAGGAAATCGCTGTTGGTCTGGGCCTGGAGAAAGCCGCCGGCGCCTTGGTCGCCGGCGTTGGCGAGGGCGGCCCGGCAGGCAAGGCCGGCATCCAGCAAGGCGATGTGATCCTGCGCTTTGATGGCAAGGATGTGGATGAAATGCGGGCCCTGCCGCGGATCGTTGCCGAAACGCGCATCGGCAAGACGGTCAAGGTAGATGCCTGGCGCAGGGGCGAATCCATCACCCTTGAAGTCACCATTGCCGAGATGGAGGAAAGTGACGAAAAGCTCGCGCAGGCCGACGCAGAGGCCAAGCCCGAGCCGGCCAAGGATGTAAAACTGTTGGGGATGCGCCTGTCTACCCTGACCGAGGAAGCGCGGGAATCCTTCAAATTGGATGAGGCCGCCAAGGGCGTTCTGGTGCTGGAAGTCGCCGCCGAAAGTTCGGCCGCCAAATTTGGTCTTCGCCCCGGCGATCTGATCGTTGAAGTACAACAGACCCCGGTCACGACGCCGGGTGATGTGACCAAACAGATCGCGGAAATTCGTACGGCTAACAAGGCACGCACTTCGAAAAAGGTAAAGTCCGTTTTGCTGTTGGTGCAACAGCGCACCGGCAACCGGCGTTTCGTGGCGGTACAACTGGACGAAGATGCGATGGTGGAAGAGAAGGAAAAGAAATAATCCTTCAGCTTTGAAATTGCGCGGCCCGATAGCCTTGTAGATACAGCAAGGCTGTCAGGTCGCCATGGTCTATTCGGGTTGTGGCGGCCTGTGCCAATACCGGTTTGGCGTGATAGGCGACGCCCAGGCCGGCCGCTTCAACCATGGCCAGATCATTGGCCCCATCGCCTACCGCCAGGGTCGCCTCAAGGGCAAGATTTCCTTGTGCTGCCAGGGACTGCAACGCGGCCAATTTCGCCTCAGGCCCCAGGATCGGTTCCGCCACCTGGCCGTTCAGGCGACCGTCCACAAAATGCAACCGATTGCCCCGTTGATGATCAAAACCGGCGGCGGCCGCCACCCTTTCCGTGAAAAAGCTGAAGCCGCCGGAAACCAATGCGGTTTGGGCGCCGTGGGCGCGCATGGTGGCAACCAGTTCATTCGCACCTGGGTTAAGCCGGATGCGCTGGTCATAGACCGCTTGCAGATCCGCTTCCGTCAAACCGGCGAGCATGTTGGCCCGCTCCCGCAACGCCTCGGCAAAGCCGATTTCGCCCGCCATTGTTCTTTCGGTAATGGCCGCCACCCGCGCTTTTTGGCCCAACACATCGGCCATCTCGTCGATACATTCGGTGGTGATGATGGTCGAATCCATATCCGCCACCAGCAACCGACGCCGCCGGCCCGGCCCAGCCGGTTGGCAAAACAGATCCACCGACGCCTGGCCCAGGGCCTGCCGAACCGCTGCCTCCTTTGCAACAGCCGTTCCGGAAAACAGCAAATCGCAGGCCTTCCCAGGCGCCAGCCAATCCACCACGGTACCTGTGGGCATGACGGAGAGAGCGATACGGACATGGTCGTCCGTCAATTGCTTCGCTATAAGGGTCAGAACCTGCGACATCATGGACCATGAAAGACGTTACGGCATGGATAGTACCATCCTGATAGCCGGACCCACAGCCAGCGGCAAGTCAAGTTTGGCTATTCAGCTGGCCCAGGCGCTTGATGGAATTATCATCAACGCTGACAGCATGCAGGTTTACAGTGAATTGCGGGTTCTCACGGCGCGCCCCAGCATTCAGGACGAGGCCACCGTACCCCATCGCTTGTACGGCATTACATCGGTGGCGGCACCGTTCTCGGTCGGGCGTTGGCTGGAACTGGTTCAGACCGAGATCAGCAATGCCCACGAGGCCGGCCAGTCCGCCATCATCGTCGGCGGCACCGGGCTTTATTTTCAGGTCCTGACCGAGGGTATGGCAGAAATTCCCCATATTTCCGAATCGGCGCGGCAAACCGCACGGGCAAAATTGAGCGCCTTGGGCCCAGCCGGTTTGCATGCCGCCCTGATGGCGCGGGACCCGGTTATGGCCGGGCGCCTGAAGCCGACCGACCCGCAACGCCTGGTGCGGGCCTACGAAGTGATCGAGGGCACCGGCGTCTCATTGGCGACGTGGCAGCAGCAATCGGCCACCACTGCCACCCTGCCGCCGCCCTGGCACGGTTTTGTCCTGAACCGGCCGCGCGAACAGCTTTATCGTCGTTGCGATGAACGGCTGGCGGACATGCTGGACCGAGGTGCCTTGGCGGAAGTGGCCGAATTGGCGGCCTTGGACCTGGACCCCGGGCTGCCCGCCATGAAGGCGCTGGGCGTACCGGAGCTTATTCGCTACAGCCATGGCGAGATTGGCCGCGCCGAGGCGTTGGCCGCCGCGCAACAGGCCACGCGGCGCTATGCCAAAAGGCAGATGACATGGTTCAGAAACAAGATGTGTTCGTGGATCACGGTAAATTCGCAAGATTCGGAAAGTTTTTATGGAAAAAACATTCCATTTATATTACAAAATCTATTGACCCGCCCCTAATGACGCATTATGTTGCGCCCGCCCGTGCCGCTTTCCAGCCGGAAACATTGGTGCGGTGGATTTTTCAAAGCCTCTCGTTCGAGGGGCTTTGTTGCATTGTCCGGCGCTGATTTATTCAGTGTTGGATCCGACCGGCGATGGGCGCTGGACGGTAACCCGCATTAGGAGCAGGTCATGTCGGGTACGGAACAGAATAGCGAAACGACAACCCTGAGCGGCGCGGAGATCTTGATCCGGGCGCTAACGGACCAGGGCGTAGAGGTTATTTTCGGCTATCCCGGCGGTGCCGTACTTCCCATATACGACGCCCTGTTCGCGCAGAACAATATTCGCCATATTCTGGTCCGTCAGGAAGGCGGCGCGGTACATGCCGCAGAAGGTTATGCGCGCTCCACCGGCAAACCAGGCGTGGTGCTGGTCACGTCCGGGCCCGGCGCCACCAATGCGGTCACCGGGTTGACCGATGCCATGATGGATTCCATTCCCATCATCTGCTTGACCGGCCAGGTTGCCTCGCACCTGATTGGCAACGACGCCTTTCAAGAGGCCGACACCATCGGCATAACCCGGCCTTGCACCAAGCATAACTATCTGGTCCAGGATACGGATGAAATGGGCCGTATCGTCCACGAGGCATTTTATGTCGCGACGCACGGTCGTCCGGGTCCGGTGGTAATCGATCTGCCCAAGGATATCTGTGTAAACCAGGGGCACTACGAAAAACCCGATTTGGAGAACCTGCACCATAAAACCTACCGTCCGCCGATGGAGGGCAAAGCGACGTCCATCATGAGGGCGGTAGAGATGATGGCCGGGGCCAGACGGCCGATCTTTTATACCGGCGGCGGTCTGATCAATTCCGGACCGGAGGCATGCGCCCGCTTGCGCGAGCTGGTGCGGCTGACGGGTTATCCCATCACCAGCACACTGATGGGCCTGGGAGCCTACCCGGCTTCGGATGACCGGTTTTTGGGCATGTTGGGGATGCACGGCACTTATGAAGCCAACAATGCCATGCATGATTGCGACGTGATGATTTGTCTCGGCGCCCGCTTCGACGACCGCATTACCGGCCGCCTGGATGCCTTTTCGCCCAATTCGAGAAAGATCCATGTGGACATCGATCCTTCTTCAATCAACAAGAACATCAGCGTTGACCTGCCGGTGATCGGCGATGTGGGCAAGGTCATCGAGCAGATGCTGGCGCAATGGAAGAGTGGCGGCTACAAGCCCGACCCGTCGGCCTTGAATGATTGGTGGACGACGATCCAAAAGTGGCGCTCGCGCGATTGTCTGGCCTATACCCAGGACACGGATATCATCAAGCCGCAGTATGCGATCCAACGGCTGTACGAACTCACCAAGGACCAGGATACCTATATCACGACCGAAGTCGGCCAGCATCAGATGTGGGCGGCGCAGTTCTATAAATTCGAGGAACCGAACCGGTGGATGACATCCGGCGGCCTGGGCACCATGGGCTATGGCTTACCCGCGGCGGTCGGTGTGCAGATCGCCCACCCCAACTCGTTGGTGGTCGATATCTCCGGCGAAGCCTCGTTCATGATGAACGTTCAGGAACTGTCCACCGCCATGCAGTATCGGCTGCCCTTGAAGATTTTTATCCTGAATAATCGGTGGATGGGAATGGTGCGGCAATGGCAGCAATTGCTGCATGGCAGCCGATTTTCGGAAACCTATAGCGAGGCCTTGCCTGATTTCGTAAAGCTGGCGGATAGTTTCGGGGCCACCGGCCTGGTGATTGAACGGTCCGGCGAGCTAGACGACAGTATCCGGAAAATGCTGGAGACCGATGGCCTTGTGATTGCCGACGTACGCGTGGCGCAAGAGGAAAACTGCTTTCCCATGGTGCCCTCGGGCGCGGCCCACAATGAAATGATTTTGGCCGATGATCAAAACGCCGAGCGCCCGAAAGTAACCGGCGACGGCATGGCGCTGGTTTAACCGCCTCCGGACTGGCGGTTCGGCTGAAAAGATTCTATCGAGGACAGCATGAGTGAAAAGCCTGAAATTGCGCCGAAGCATACCATTGCTGTGCTTGTCGATAACGAGCCGGGCGTCCTGGCCCGGGTCGTCGGATTGTTCTCCGGCCGGGGCTATAACATCGAAAGTCTGACCGTGGCTGAGGTTGATGCCAGCCAGGACCGCTCGCGCATCAACATCGTCACCTCTGGCAGCGAGATGATCATCGATCAGATCCGGGCCCAACTGGAGCGCCTGGTGCCGGTCTTCAACGTGGTCGATCTGACCGAGGACGGACCGTCGGTCGAGCGGGAACTGGCGCTGGTCAAAGTGGTTGGCAAAGGTGAAAACCGCATCGAGGCATTGCGGGTCGCGGATATTTTTCGCGCCCGGGCCGTGGATTCCACGCTGGGCTCGTTCGTCTTTGAAGTCACGGGTGACAGCGGCAAGGTCAACGCCTTCATCGATCTGATGCAACCCCTGGGATTGACTGAAGTATCCCGCACCGGTGTGGTCGCCATTGCACGCGGCGCGGACGCCATGTAGACAGGCCATAACAACAACCCCAATCAAGAGCTGCCCGGGTTAGGTGGCGCAACCAGCAACGAAGAGGATATCAATCATGCGCGTCTACTATGACCGCGATGCCGATGTGAACCTGATCAAAGGCAAGAATGTGGCCATTTTCGGCTATGGCAGCCAGGGCCATGCCCACGCCAATAACCTGAAGGATTCGGGCTGCGAGAACGTCATTGTCGCCTTGCGTCCGGGCAGCGGCTCCATTCCCAAGGCCGAAGCCGCGGGCTTCCAGGTGATGACCCCGGGCGAGGCCGCCGCCTGGGCCGATCTGGCCATGGTTTTGACCCCGGACGAGGGTCAGGCCGATCTTTGGCTGGACGATTTGCGCGACAACATGCGTCAGGGCACGGCCATTGCCTTTGCTCACGGGCTGTCCATACATTTCAATTTGATCGAGCCCCGGGATGACATGGATGTCTTCATGATCGCACCAAAAGGCCCCGGCCACACTGTCCGTTCGGAATATGTTCGCGGGGCCGGTGTGCCCTGCCTGGTGGCGGTGGAGCAAAACGCCTCCGGCAACGCTCTGGAGATTGGCCTCAGCTACTCGTCCGCCATTGGCGGCGGCCGTGCGGGCACGATCGAGACCACGTTCCGCGAAGAATGCGAAACCGATCTGTTCGGCGAGCAGACGGTGCTGTGTGGCGGCGTCTGTGAACTGATGCGGGCGGGCTTCGAAATTCTGGTGGAAGCCGGATACGCGCCGGAAATGGCTTATTTTGAGTGCATGCACGAAATGAAGCTGATCGTGGATCTGATTTATGAAGGCGGTATCGCCAACATGAACTACTCCGTTTCCAACACCGCCGAATATGGCGAATATATTTCCGGGCCACGGGTCATTGACGCACGTGTCAAAGACAACATGCGCCAGGTCCTTGCGCGCATTCAGTCCGGGGAATTCGCGGCCCAGTGGATGCTGGAGAACAAAGTGAACCAAGCCTCGTTCAAGGCCATGCGCCGGCGCTCATCTGAACATCTATCGGAGGATGTGGGCGAAAAACTGCGGGCCATGATGCCGTGGATCGCCGAAGGCCGCCTTGTGGATAAGGCAAAGAACTAAAACAGGACTCCAACCGGGTAGAATTCGTCACCTTCCTTTGTTTTCAGGGTAGTGCTGCCATAAATGTACTTGCGGCGCGAGTCGAATTAGTCGTAATAACTATTTGGAATCGGGTAATAATGCCCGGTTGGTTGGTTCTGTATCAAATGTTCGGTGCCGGTTGGCGTTCATTCGCCTTATTGCTGCCCATATTTCCCATTAAGGGCATCACATGGGCCTGTTGTCCAAGATCGCCAAATCCGACCGTTGGTACAGACGTTGTCAACGCTAGGATTTGTTTAACCTTAGGACTTGGTTAACGGATTTCGGTCTATACAGACCATTGTTTGACAATGAATAACTTGAGGCCTTTGGGCCGGGGGCGGAATTAGGTGTTTTCCAAGCTATTTGGTTTGCTGTCCGCGGACATGGCCATTGATCTAGGCACGGCCAATACGCTGGTCTACGTCAAAGGCCGGGGCATTGTGCTGAACGAACCTTCGGTTGTTGCCATTACCACCCGTAAGGGCAAGAAAATGGTGCAAGCGGTTGGTGACGAAGCCAAAATGATGCTGGGCCGTACGCCGGGCAACATCGATGCTATTCGTCCCCTGCGCGATGGTGTCATCGCCGATTTCGAGGTGGCGGAAGAAATGATCAAACATTTCATTCGCAAGGTTCATAATCGCCGCAGTTTTGCCTCGCCATTGGTCGTCGTTTGCGTGCCCTCCGGCTCTACCGCCGTGGAACGCCGGGCCATTCAGGAATCGGCGGAGAGCGCCGGCGCCCGCCGGGTCCATTTGGTGGAAGAACCCATGGCCGCCGCCATTGGCGCCGGTTTGCCGGTAACCGAACCGACTGGATCCATGGTGGTTGATATTGGCGGCGGCACGACGGAAGTTGCGGTGTTGTCCCTGGGCGGCATTGTTTATTCCCGCTCGGTCCGGGTCGGCGGCGACAAGATGGACGAGGCGATCATCGGTTATATTCGCCGCACCCACAACCTGCTGATTGGTGAAGCCACCGCGGAACGGGTGAAAAAGGAAATAGGCTCTGCCTGCGCGCCGGAAAATGGCGAAGGCGTGGAAATGACCATCAAGGGCCGTGATTTGATGAATGGCGTGCCCAAGGAAATTCTGGTCAGCCAGCGGCAAATTGCCGAAAGCATGGCCGAGCCGGTGGGCGCCATCGTCGAGGCGGTCAAGGTTGCGCTTGAACATACAGCGCCGGAGTTGGCCGCTGAGATTGTCGATAAAGGCATTGTCCTAACCGGCGGCGGGGCCTTGTTGGGTAACTTGGATTTCGTGCTGCGCCATTCCACAGGCCTGCCAGTGTCCATCGCCGACGAACCCCTATCCTGCGTCGCGCTGGGCACCGGCCGCGTACTCGAAGATATGAAGCATTTCAAGGACAAGGAGATCTTCGACACCACTTACTAGTTTAGCTGCGGCGCCTGATGTTTGGCGGTGGGGGCAGTAAGGGTAGCAAGACAGGCAGGAACGGCAGTGGCGAAAGGGCCAAGATTAAGCAGTTTGTCGCGGGTCGCCGCGCCCGCGCGTGGGGTGGCGCAACGCTTTGGCCTGCTACTGCTAATGACTGCCGCCGTGGCCCTGTTGGTTCTTGGCAAGACCCACAGCGATGCCATTCGCCATCTGCGGGTCATGGCGGTCGAAGCTGTCGCACCGGTCCTGGAGGTGTTGAGCGCGCCGGTCATCTCGGCCCGCCACGCCATTGCCGAAATCGAGAATTTCTGGAATACCGGCCGTGACAACCGGTCGCTGCGCGAACAAGTGGCGCGGCTGTCGAAATGGCAGATCATTGCCCGCAACCTGGAACAGGAAAACGCCAGCCTGCGGGCTCTGCTCGTCCCGGTCCTGGACCCCGCGCCGCAGTTCATTTCAGCCCGGGTGATCGGCGATACCAGCGGGCTGTTTGTGCAATCGGCGCTTTTGAACGCTGGCAAACAGGACGGCGTGGAACGGGGCCAGGCCGTGACAACGGGCCAAGGCCTTGCTGGACGGGTGGTCGAGGTCGGGCAGCGTTCGTCCCGTCTGCTGCTGCTGACTGATTTGAACTCGCGGGTGCCCGTGACAATGGAACATAGCCGTCACCGGGCCGTCCTGGCGGGCGACAATTCCGCCCGCCCACGGCTGACATTTCTGCCGGCAAATGCCAACGTCAATCCTGGTGACCGGGTGGTGACATCGGGTCATGCCGGGGTATTTCCCCCGGGCCTGCCGGTCGGCATTGTGTCCTCCGTCATGGACGGGGAGGCGCACATCCAGCCCTATGTGGATTGGGCTAGGCTGGAATATGTCACCATACTGCGCTACCGCGCGGTCCCGGTCGGAGACATCGAACGGCGGAACGAGGCCGCCGCCGATGCCGCGGACGCCACGGCGCTTGATGGCGCCAGTTCCACGGCCGGAACGGATCCGTAAATGGAATCGTCACTGGCCAATAAGGCCGCCAACCTGGTTAGAGCCGGGGTCCCGTTCTCGATCTCGGCAGTTCTTATTCTGGCGGCGATGTTGCCCTATGGCCTGCCCAAATCATCGCTGGCGGCGCCGGTCCTAGCCTTGATTTCAGTTTATTATTGGAGCGTTTTTCGCCCGGAGTTGATGCCCGCCAGCGCCGCTTTCCTGTTGGGACTGTTGGTGGATGTGTTGAGCGGGGGACCGCCGGGATTGAATGCCCTGGTCTTGATCCTGGTGCATTGGGCCGCTGCCGGTCAGCGCCGCACCCTGGCCGGCAAGTCATTTGCCGTCAGTTGGCTGGGATATTTGCTGATCGCCGCGGGGGCTGCCGTCATTAACTGGTTTTTCGCTTCGCTGTTTCACACCACGGCGATCGAGTCCGTACCGTTGGTTGTCAGCCATGCCATTGGCACCGCCGCCTATCCCCTGGTGGCGTTGTTCCTGGCCCGCATGCAACCCCTGACCCAGCAAGGCTGAGGATGACCATGGAACGGGATGGCAGCCGCTATAAAGCCTTTAGCCGCCGTCTGGCCCTGCTGGGGGGCGGCCAACTGGGCCTGGCCGGATTATTAATGGCGCGGATGTATTATCTGCAAGTGCTGGAATCTGATCAATATAAGATGCTGGCCGAGGAAAACCGCATCTCCATGCGCCTGTTGGCCCCGCCCCGCGGCCTGGTGCTGGACCGCTTCGGCCAGGAGCTGGCCTCGAACCGGCAAAATTATCGGGTCGTTCTGATAGCGGAACAAACAAAGGGCGTGGCGGAAACCCTGGATCGATTGTCCCGTATAATTCCCATCAATTCGCATCAGCGGAGCCGCGTGTTGCGCGAAGTCAAGCGCAAGCGCCCCTTCGTACCCATCAAGGTGGCGGAGAACCTGACCTGGGAGCAGTTTGCCCGTGTCAATGTGCAATTGCCTGATTTGCCTGGGGTGCAGCCGGATGTCGGCGAAGGCCGATTCTATCCGTCCGGGTTCGAAACGGCCCACATCGTCGGCTATGTCTCGTCCGTGTCGGAAGCCGATTTGACCGGCGACCCGCTGCTGGAACTGCCGGGATTTCGCATCGGTAAAAACGGTATCGAGAAACTCTATGACGAAACTCTGAGGGGTAAGGCTGGCAATTCACGGGTCGAGGTTAACGCTTATGGCCGGGTGATCCGGGAATTGGCGCGACATGATGGCCAGTCTGGCGACAATGTCGTCCTGACCATTGATTCCGGATTACAGGAGAAGATTTCCCGCCGCCTGGCCGATGAAAGCGCAGCCGCCGTGGTCATGGATATTCACCAGGGTGAAGTCCTGGCCATGGTGTCGTCCCCCAGTTATGACCCCAACGCCTTTAATCTGGGCATGTCCAACAAGGCCTGGCGGAGCTTGGTGCAACATCCCCGTAAACCTCTGATCAACAAGGCCATCGCCGGACAATACCCGCCTGGTTCAACCTTCAAAATGATTGTCGCCTTGGCGGCGATGGAGGCAGGCATCGCCGGGCCCGGCCATCGGGTCTTTTGCAACGGTGTCGTCAAACTGGGCAGAAGCAAGTTCCACTGCTGGCGCCACCGCTACGGTGGGCACGGCTGGGTTGATATGAAACAGGCCATCGCCCAGTCCTGTGACCTTTATTTCTATGACCTGGCCCGTCGTATAGGAGTTGACCGCATTGGCGCCATGGCCCGGCGCTTTGGCCTGGGCGAGGCTTTTGGTATCGAGCTGGTCGGTGAAAAAGATGGCTTGGTGCCCAGCAAGGACTGGAAGCTCGCCGTTACCGGTGAACCCTGGCAATTAGGCGAAACCCTGATCACCGGGATTGGCCAGGCCTACCTGCTGGCGACGCCGCTGCAACTGGCGGTCATGACCGCCCGCCTGGCCAATGGTGGCATGGCCGTGCGCCCCAGATTGTCCAGGCGACAGGGCGCCAGGAATGTGCCTGGTGAGGGCGCCAGGCCAGCCGTGGGCGATGGGCCGGGTGAAGACGGTGCTGCCCGGCAATTGGATAGCGCCGCCCAACCCATTGGCGTTTCGGCGGCCAATCTGAAAGTTATCACCGAGGCCATGTCGGATGTGGTGAACGGCGCCCGCGGCACGGCACGCAAGTACAAGCTGGATAAGGAAATGAACGCCAAAATGGCTGGCAAGACCGGCACCGCGCAGGTTCGCCGGATTACCAAGGCCGAACGAAGCGCCGGCGGCAAACTAAGCAAGGAAACCCCGTGGCAAGAGCGCGACCACGCCCTGTTCACCGCCTTCGCGCCGGTCGGCGCGCCGCGGTATGCAATTGCGGTCGTGGTTGAACATGGCGGTTCGGGCACCTATGCCGCGAAATTGACCAAAGACATCATGACCGAAGTGCTACGCGATGACCCTCTGGGGCGATCGGCCGTGGGCATGAGTGCCGGTGGGCGCGGCAAAGAGCGGAAAATCTAGATCATGTCACTGGGCGGACAAATGGGCCGACAGGTCGATCTGACCCTGCTGCAGAAGCTGGCGCAGATCAACTGGTTCCTGATATTGTTGATCTCGCTGATTGCCGGTGTTGGCTTCGCCATGTTGTATTCCGCCGCCAACGGCAGTATCGATCCCTGGGCGTCGCGGCAAATGTTCCGCTTTGCCGCCGGCCTCGGCTTGATGCTGCTCATTGCCCTGATTGATGTCCGTGCCTGGCTGCGCCACGCCTATCTAATCTATGCCGCGGCCTTGCTGCTGTTGGTGGCGGTGGAGGTTATGGGCGTCGTCGGCATGGGCGCGCGGCGCTGGGTTGATCTGGGCCTGTTCCAGCTACAGCCCTCCGAGGTAATGAAAATCGCCCTGGTTCTGGCGCTGGCTCGCTTTTACCATGGCTTGCCCTTGGAAGAGGTAGGCCGAATACGTTGGTTGGTAATGCCGGCCGGGTTGATCCTGATACCTGTCGCTCTGGTCATGCGCCAGCCCGACCTGGGTACGGCGATCCTGCTGCTGGCAACGGCAACGGCGATCATGTTGTTGGCCGGGGTGAGGCTGTGGAAATTTGCCGTCGCTTTGGGCGCCATTCTGCTGGCGATCCCGCTGGCCTGGCGGTTCATGCTGCACGGCTATCAAAAGGACCGGGTGCTCACCTACCTGAACCCGGAACGCGATCCCCTGGGCGCCGGCTATCACATCATGCAGTCAAAGATCGCCCTGGGTTCCGGCGGCCTGTTCGGCAAGGGCTTTATGCAAGGCACGCAAAGTCATTTGGCCTTTTTGCCGGAACGGCAAACCGACTTCATCTTTACCATGCTGGCCGAGGAATTCGGCCTCATTGGCTGCCTTGGATTATTGAGTCTTTATATACTGATCATCGCCTACGGCTATGCCATCGCCATGCGTTCGCGCAATCAATTCGGGCGTCTTTTGGCCGCCGGCGTGATCTCCACATTCTTCCTGTATGTCTTCATCAATATGGCGATGGTCATGGGCCTGATCCCGGTGGTCGGGGTGCCGTTGCCCCTGGTCTCTTATGGCGGCACCTCGATGATGTCCCTATTGATCGGCTTTGGCCTGTTACTCAGTGTTTATGTTCACCGCGATGTGGTCATATCCCGCCGCCCCAGCTATTCCGGATAGTTTCCTCCCGGTGCCGTGATGAATATCAACATTGGTCTAAAGATGAGCCAGTGGCAGGGCCGTGGTATATTTTATCTGCTCCATGGAGAAACTGGAGGAGACATCGTTAAGCCCTTCAATTTCGATTAGGTGCTTGTAGAATTGATCATAGGCAGGCATGTCGGTGACCAATACGCGCAGCAGATAATCCCAGTTACCGGCCAGACGATCAACTTCCAGAACCTCGGGCATGGCCATGACGGTGCGGGTGAATTGATCCAGCCAATCTTTGCCATGCCGGGCAATGCGCAAATGGACAAAGACTGTCAGACCCAGGGCCAGCCGCGCTGGGTCCAACAAAGCCACCCGTCCCCGAATAACGCCGCTGGCCTCCAGCTTCTGGATCCGCCGCCAGCAAGGCGTTGGCGACAATCCCACCCGTTCGGCAATTGCAGCCACCGACAGCGAGGCATCTTCCTGCAACAGCTGCAATATCCGGTAATCGAAATCGTCCAAAGGTAGGCGTCCCGTTGCAATCCGATAATGGAATTGTATTCTAAAAAATTCAGATTATTAGAATAAATTTTACAAAATTGTATAAATTAATGGAAAAATTGCAACAAATTTTCTCACTCCTGGCATCATACTAAGCAAGTGATTCAGCTTGGCGAACTTGGGGGAATTTTTTCATGGCGCTGATATCTTTTACTGAGCACCCGGCTTCGGTGGGCGAAAGCTATGGTGAGCATTTCGTGACGGCCTCGGGCTTTGGTATGACCATGCTGGCGGCCGGACTGGCCTGTCTGTTGCATGGCGTCTTTCCCTTTCTGTTCCACCGCACCGGCAGCAACGCCATCACCGCCCTCTACCGCCGCATGGTGACCCATCGGGTTGGCGGCGAAGCTCCCTTGCCGGGTGCCGATCTGTCCCTGGATGGGGCCGTGGACGGCTGATTACCCGCCCGACCCGCCGCCTCCGGCCGGTCGAAAAATTTGCCGCACACCACTGCGTGATATCGGCGCAGCCGTGATAAGCTCTCTGTCTGTTCCGGGGCCCTATCAGCGCGGGTTGGTATAAGCGGCAAGGATGTGACAGGTGCCACGTATCGTAGTTCATGGCTTGACGGCACACTACGCCGATATTGGCCATGGCGTGCCGGTGCTGATGGTGCACGCCGCCACCAATCATGGCGGCCAATGGGAACAGGTTCGTGGCGCCATGGACGGGGCCGGAAACCTTGCCTATCGGTATCTGTTGCCCGATCTGTTCAACAGCGGCAAGACCGCCCCCTGGCCGGCCGGGCCGTCGCGTCACGCGCTGACATTCGACGACGAAGCGGACATCATCCTGGCCCTGCTGGATGCGGTGGGCGTCGCGGTTCATCTGGTGGGCCATTCCTATGGCGGTGCGGTGGCACTGCGCGCCGCGGTGCGTAGGGCGCCGGGAATACGGTCTCTTTGCCTGATCGAACCGGGTGGCTGCCCATTGCTGGCAGCAGCTGGCCGGCAATTGGAATATGACGAGTATGTGGCGGTGATGAAGACCTTTTTGAGGGCGCTTGACAGTGATGATCCGCCGGGCGCCTGGCGCGGTTTTCTCAATTATTATCGCGGCCACCCCCATGCCTGGGATAGCCTGGATCAGGACACCCAGGCGAAGATCATCGCGAAATCGCAAACCCAGAGGCAGGTTTATCGCGCGCAGATGAGCAATCCAACCTCACTGGCCGAGCTGCGCGCCTTGCCGGTCGAGACCATGATCATTACCGGCGGCGCCACCACGGCGCCGGAGGCCGGTGTTTGCCAGGTCCTGCATGAATATCTGCCCAACGCCAGGCTGCGGACCATTCCGGGGGCCGGGCATCCCATGCCCGCCACTCATCCGGAGGCCGTGGCCGCCCTGCTGTACGAACATATCCAAAGGGTAAGCAACCGGGCATTGTGACCGTAGCCGGGGCCACCGCGGACAGGCGAATAATAAACCGCCCATGATGACCGTGGCCTGATATCTTGCCGCCATGACCATGACCGCCGAAGCGGCCCTAGTGATGCCGGCGACGCGTCGGTACATTATTCTGGCCACCGTTTCCTCTGCCACCATGCTGTATGCCATGGCGATCACCATCGCCAATGTGGTGCTGCCCCAAATGCGCGGCGCCCTGTCGGCAACGCCGGATC
Source organism: Alphaproteobacteria bacterium (assembly GCA_021776235.1). Classification (GTDB taxonomy): domain Bacteria; phylum Pseudomonadota; class Alphaproteobacteria. The sequence continues at coordinate 39,753 of JAJFGG010000052.1, forward strand.
AGATCGCCTGGGTGATCACTTTCAATCTGGTTGCCACCGCCGTCATGACACCAATATCGGGCTGGTTGTCGAACCGGTTTGGCCGGCGCAACGTTCTACTGACGGGCACTTTGGGCTTTACCATAGCCTCTGTTCTATGCGGCTTGGCCGATAGCTTGGAAGCCCTGGTGCTGTACCGGGTCCTGCAGGGCGCTTTCGGCGCGCCCCTGGTGCCGGTATCACAGGCCATCATTCTGGACATATTTCCCCGTCATCAGCATAGCCTGGCCACCGCGCTATGGGGTGTGGGCGTGGTCATGGGGCCGATTATCGGCCCGACCTTCGGTGGCGCCATTGCCGAGGAATACAGTTGGCGCTGGGTTTTTTTCATGATCGTGCCGTTCGGCGCCATAACTTTTGCCGCCATCTGGACGTTTATCAAAAGACGGCCCAACCGGCCCCAGGGACCACCCCTGGACTGGCTGGGCTTCCTGGCCCTGGCCGCCGCGCTGGCGGCGTTTCAGTTCATGTTTGACCGCGGCGAGCGCAATTCCTGGTTCGAGTCGCCTGAAACCATCATCGAATGCACCGCCGGTTTCCTGGCCGCGTATATATTTCTGGTACATATCAATACGGCGAAACGACCCTTCATAAATCCGCGACTGTTTCTAAACCGCAATTATTCCCTTGGCCTGGTGCTGGCCTTCATGTTCGGCATGCTGAACTTCGTGCCGTTGGTGCTGATGCCGTCCATGCTGCAGGATTTGCGCGGTTATCCGGACTCGACAATCGGCATACTGTTGGCAATCCGCGGCGCCGGAAATTTGCTGTCGTTCCTGCTGGTCATCCGCCTGGCGCAATGGAGCGTCCATTCCGCCCTGACCTTCGGCTTTCTCTGCCAGGCTGTCTCCGGCTACGCCATTGCGCAATACGATATCAACCTGACCTATTTTGGCATGGCCTGGACCGGCGCCCTGCAGGGCCTTGGCATCGGCATGTCATGGGTGCCCCTGACCTTGATCATGTTTTCCACGGTGCGCCCCGAATTTCTTGATGACGCCTCGGCGGTTTTCCACATGTTTCGCAATTTTTCCTCGTCACTGTTCATATCCATTTGTGTGGCCGTGGTGATCCGCTCCACTTACATCAACAGCGTCGAACTGGGCATCCCGCTTTCCGAATATTCCAAAATGTTGTCCTGGCCCTGGGTCATCGGAAATCTGAACTTCGATACGGTGAAAGGCCTGTCCGCGGCCTCGGCGGAGGTCAAGCGCCAGGCCGCGATGATTGGCTACATCAATGCCTTCCGCCTGTACGCCATCATCGCAGTCCTGCCCATACCCCTGATCTGGCTGGCCCGGATGCCAAAGCAAGATGGCTAGCCCATAAATGCTCTAGAATAATGCTACCCTGGTTTTCCGGGTCGTAGGAGTCAGCGATTTCCGAGTCTGGACATTAGCGCAGCGGTGGAGACGAAAATGGCGGAGATTACGGTCTATACGGCGCGTGCGGTGCGGACCATGGAGCCCGCCCTGCCCCTGGCCCAGGCGGTGGCGGTACGCGATGGACGCATCATTGAAGTCGGCAGCCTGGAAACCATGCGGCCCTGGTTGCAGGCCCATCCCCACAAGATCGACGCGCGCTTCAGCGGCCATGTCATTATGCCGGGATTTATCGATCCGCACCTGCATCCTTCCATGGCGGCGCTGTTGTTGCCTATGCATTTCACCACGGCCATGGAATGGCGCCTGCCCTGGCAGGATGTGCCGGCGACCAGGGGCCACAACGAATTCCTGAATCGGTTGAAAGAGATCGATTTAAGCATGGCGGATGCACAGGAGCCTCTGTTCGCCTGGGGCCATCATCCGATCTGGCATGGCGAGGTCAACCGCCAAATCCTGAACGGCATATCCGCCACCCGGCCGATGATTGTCTGGCATCGCGGCTTCCATACCCTGGTCGTCAATGACGCCGCCCTGGATTGGATGGGCCTGGATGCGGCCGAGGCCGACCGGCATCCTCAGGTTAATGCGGATGAAGGGCGCTTTTACGAAACCGGCCTATCCCTGGCATTTCGCTATTTCAACCCCTACACCCTGGCACCGAAGCGTTTCACCGGCGGTCTCGAACGCTTGCGACAGGTCGTCCACCACGGCGGCCATACCACGATCGGCGATATGGCCGCCGGGATGTTTGATCTGGATATGGAATGGGATGCCCTGGTCAAGGTGCTGGAACAGGATGACACGCCGTTCCGGGTACAGATGATACCGCCGGGTACGCCGCTGGGTGGTGCGCCGAAAGACGCCGCCAAACTGATCGAGCGGACCATGGGACTGCGCCAACGCAATACTCACCGTCTGCAATTTTACGATCATGTAAAACTATTTGCCGACGGCGGCTTTTATGCCGGCTTGATGCAATTGGGCCTGCCGGGCGCCATTGACGGCTCGATTGGAGAATGGATGACACCGCCTGAACACTTCGAGGCGGTGGCGCGGGTCTACTGGAACGAAGGCTTCAAGATCCACGTCCATTGTTCCGGTGATCTGGGGGTGGAACTGGCCTTGGATACCCTGGAAAAGTTGCAATGGGAGCGGCCCCGCTTCGATCACCGTTTCACCATAGAGCATTTTGGCGTTTCCACGCCCGAGCAGGTGCGCCGCATGGCGGCCCTGGGCGCCCTGGCCTCGGTCAATGTCTACTATGTCTACGAGCTGGGTGATGCTTATTGGAAGCACAAACTTGGCTATGAGCGCGCCTCGCAAATGGCCCGCCTGGGTACCCTGGCGCGCCACAATATTCCCACTGCCCTGCACACGGACTTTACCATGGCGCCGGCCCTGCCGCTGAACAGTGCCTGGGTCGCGGCCAACCGGATTAGTGAAAATGGCCTGGTCATGGGGCCGGAAGAACGCCTGACCCTGGATCAGGCGATGCGGGCGATCACCATCGATGCCGCCTATGTTCTGGGGCTGGAGCACGAGATCGGCACCATCCGGGCCGGCAAGAAGGCGGACTTCACGATCCTGGAACAGGACCCTTACGAGGTGGGGGCGGAGAACCTGCGTGAGATCCCCATCTGGGGTACGGTTTTTGAAGGACAGCCGTTTCCGGTCAAGGCCCAGCGATGATCCCGGTTACCGTCATCGGTGGTTATCTGGGCAGCGGCAAAACGACCCTGATCAACGCTCTGCTGCGGGGCGGCCATGAAAGGCGCCTGGCGGTGCTGGTCAATGATTTCGGCGCCATCGACATTGACGCCAAGCTGATCCTCGACCATGACGGCGATACCATCAGTCTGGCCAATGGCTGTGTCTGTTGCACCATTGCCGATGCCCTGGGTGACGCCCTGGACAAGGTATTGACCATGCAGCCACCTCCCGATCATATCGTGATCGAAGCCAGCGGCGTGGCCAATCCGGCCAGAATTGCCATGTACGGCCAGGGTTGGCCGGGCCTGCGCCTGGACGGGATCGTCGTCGTGGCCGATGGCGAGAATGTACAGATGCGCTCGGAGGACAAGTTCGTCGGCGCCACGGTACGCCAGCAACTGGCCGCCGCCGATTTGCTGATCCTCAGCAAGCTGGATTTGTTGAGCGCGGATCAGCGTGACGGGGCCCGGCGATGGCTGGAACAACAGGCACCGGATGGGCGCATAGCCATGGCCTGTCATGGCGATCTACCCGCGGCCGTCTTGCTGGGCCAGACCGCCGTCCAGGGTCGCCGGTACCCGGCCCAGGATCACGAGACCGCAGGGCATGAGGCTTACCGCACCGTGGCCTTCCGCACTGCCCGACCGTTGGACAGGACCCGCTTGGGTGCGCAGATCGCGACCTGGCCGAGCGGGGTGATGCGGGCCAAGGGCCTGTTACATATTTGTGATGACCCGGGCCACGCCCACATATTGCAGTTGGTGGGCCGGCGTTATAGTCTCGAGCAAGGTCCGGCCTGGGGCGATGGGCGGCCGGTAACCGAAATTGTAATCATTGGTACCACCGTGGACCTGGATCTAGCGCGTTTGGAAAGTTCCCTATTGTCAGCGTGCTTGTGATTTGGTTGCCCTATGTCGGTTGACCAGTTTGAGAGGCGGCGAAAGAACGCGGCGCCATAACGAAACGCAAGGAGGTGAATAATGTCCTTAAGAATCAATGACGAAGCGCCGAATTTTACGGCGGAAACCACCGATGGCAGCATCAACTTCCATGATTGGATTGGCGATGGCTGGGCAATTTTGTTTTCCCATCCCAAAGACTTCACGCCCGTCTGCACCACCGAGTTGGGCTATATGGCGGGTCTGAAGCCGGAATTCGAAAAACGCAATTGCAAGATCATCGGCCTGTCAGTGGATCCGGTCGACAACCACGCCGCATGGGCCAAGGATATTGAGGACGTGCAGGGCCACGCGGTGACCTATCCGATGATCGGCGATACCGAACTTGCCGTAGCAAAACTGTACGAGATGCTGCCCGCCGATGAAGGCAGCTCGTCCGATGGCCGCACGGCGGTGAACAACGCCACGGTGCGCACGGTATTCCTGATTGGCCCGGACAAAAAGATCAAGCTGTCCCTGACCTATCCCATGAGTACGGGGCGGAATTTCGATGAAGTGCTGCGGGTCCTGGATTCCTGTCAATTGACGGCCCAGCATCAGGTGGCCACGCCGGTTAACTGGAAGAAGGGCGAGGATGTAATCATCGTGCCGGCAGTATCCGACGACGCGGCGAAAGAAAAGTATCCCGGCGGCTGGAAGGCGCCCAAGCCTTACCTGCGTTTCGTGCCTGATCCGAGCTAGCGCAAATTCAGTGGGCCCCGGTGTATGCCGGGTTGCTTCATCGAACATCGTAGCGGCTGCAACCGCGCGCAAAATAGAACCGGTCCCGCGGCCATCGCGCCGCGGGACCGTAATTTGTGAGATGTAGAAGGCGTTGGCGCTGCCCTACAGGCGGGTTTCACGGCGAATGGTGGTGCGTTCCTTTTCGCCCTCCAGGAAGAAAAGCTCCATGGAGCCAAATCCCTTGACGTCGTGATCGCCCCGTTCTTCAAAGACAAAATCTTCCTGGATCGAATCGAAGGTTTCCGATGAAATGGTGATCCGCATGGGTTCGGACAGGCCTTCCATGCGTGCCGCCAGGTTCACGCCAGGGCCAAAAATGTCATAAACATACTTCTGAATGCCGACGATAGAGCCAATTACCGGCCCTGTGGCGATGCCGATACGGCAATTCCAGGTCCGGGTATGGGCGGCGTTTCGACGGTCTATATAGCGCCGGATCCGCAGAGCGACGCGGGCCATGTCGGCGGCGTGATCCGGGCTGGGTTCCGGCAAACCGGCGACAGCCATATAGGCATCGCCCATGGTCTTGATCCGTTCGCAGCCAAACATTTCCACGATCCGGTCGAAGGCGGAAAATATGTCGTTCAACTCCGAGATCAGCTCGCCGGGTTCCCGGCTGACGGCCATTTCGGTGAAATCGACAAAATCCAGCAGCATGATCGTCGCGTTTTCATAACGTTGCGGTGTCACCGTGCCGTAGTCTTTCATCTCCTCATAGACCGAGCGCGGCATGACGTTCAACAACAGCCGTTCCACCCGGTCCTTTTCCTTCTGCAATTCGCGGGTATTGCGTTCGGAGACATCGGAATAGGATTCCAGCATATACTCGGCCCGCTTTTGCGCCGTCATGTCGCGAATTTCCAACACGGCATGGTCAGCGCTACCGTCAAAGGCGCGCATACTGATTTCCAGCCAGGTCGAGCGGGCCCCTTCGCGGGTTTCCAGCTCTTGCCGATAGGGCCGGTTTTTTTCAATGCGGTCGCGCGCCCGTTCCGCCTTGAAGCCGGGCAGGCGGTCATTCAGGGGCGCGTCGGCGTCGCCCGTAGGGGGACACCATTGGAAAAACCGGCCATTCTCAAAAACGATACGCCAGTCCGCCAAAGCCACGACGGCGACACCAATCTCCAGAGTCCGCAGCAGATCCGCCAAGCTCTCCAGTGGCAGCGCATCTGGTAGATCCTGTGACGAAATTCCGCTCGCGCCGGTCTCGTCAATCTCTGGGGCTTCTGACATCAAGTCGTCTCCTCTGGCGCCGCCGCTTCCATGGCGCGTCCCGTCAACCACGAATTACAAAATTGGCCCGGCTGTTGAAATTTTGCACGACTTCGGTGACATCGTCGTCGTCGAGTTCGAAATCTTCCAAAGTTTCCTGCAACAATTCCATCATTTCGTCGAACTCGGCGCGGTTGATGTTGAAACGGGCATGGGCGCGTTCCAACTCCTGATTGGTAAAACTGGCCGGGCCGCCCATCAATGACGCAATAAACTTGGTCTGGTGATCAATCTGCCGGCGCATATCGATGGCTTCGAAGTATTTACTCAAAACCGGTGAATCAAGAACCTTATCGTAGAAGGCCGTGACGACGCGGTTGATTTTGGCGAAGCCGCCATAGCGTTCAAAAGTGGATTTCGTCATCGCGTCATCCCCCGCTGCGAGGTTGGTCTCCCTTTGGCGATTGCGACACTCCAATCCAGAGTTCCCAATGCGCCCAGGCCTGCGTTGCGACCGGATTGTTGATAGTACATGGAACGGTCCGCCTTTTCGCTTGGAAACCGGCGTTGCATGGCGCTTGCGCGGCCAGTTCCAAGAAGCCGTCACCTGGGTTTGATCTCAGCCCCTGGGGTGAATTGCATCAAATGCTTCAGTTCAAAATAGGCCATGCCGGATAATTGCGCTAGGCCGGAGTGCAAGTATCACCCTTGCCCGGCAGCAGCATCATGGCCTTTGTTTGCTGTCTTCCCGAACGAAACCCCTAAATGAGGTCTTGCCGCGCGATCAGGTGGCGCCGGAGAACCGCTCCGCCCCGGGGACGCTTCACGTAATCGGCCCGTGGTAATTTTGTTTGCTTTAAGCATTTAATTATTTGCTATCATCATGTAAGTGAAAAATTTGGAGTGCGGGCATGGTGGGGAAAGCGGCAGTCAGCAGGGACCGGGTGGAAGCGGTTCGCGCCTTCAACCGATTCTACACGGCGCAAATTGGCGTCCTGCGGCATGGCTTTCTGGACAGTGAATTCTCGCTTACTGAAGCCCGGGTGCTGTATGAACTGGCGGCCCGGGGCGAGACAATGGCCAAGGAATTAAGCCGGGACCTGAACCTCGACCCCGGCTATATCAGCCGGATCCTGGGCACCCTGCGCTCGCGGGGCCTGGTGGATAAGCGCCCCGCGGCGGTCGACCGGCGAAACAACATCCTCAGTCTCAGTGCTGCCGGCGGCCAGGTGTTCATTGAATTGGAAAAGAACTCTCGCATCGTGAACGCGGAACTGCTTGCCCCGTTGTCGGAGGCTGATCAGTTGCGCCTGGTGGAAGCCATGAGCCGCATCCGCAGCCTGCTGGCAAAAGACGATGACAAAGCCAAGGCCTATGTGCTGCGCCCCCACCGCCCCGGCGACATGGGCCAGGTCGTCGCCCTGCATGGCCGGCTCTATGTCGAAATGTTCGGCTGGGACGAAACCTTCGAGGCTCTGGTTGCCGGCATCGCCGCTGACTTCATCCGCAACTTCGACCCCGAATGGGAATGCAGTTGGATTGCCGAAGTGGACGGTGATTTCGTCGGCTCGGCCTTTGTGGTGAAGGTGGACGAAAATATTTCCAAACTGCGCCTGATGATCATCGACCAAAGGGCGCAGGGGATGGGCGTTGGCCGCGCCTTGCTCAACGAATGTCTCCGCTTTGCCCGGCGCAAGGGCTACAAAAAAATGACCCTATGGACCAATGACGTACAAAAGGCGGCGCGCGGCCTATATGCCAGTGCCGGGTTTGAACTGGTGCATGCGGAACCCGGCCATGACTTCGGCGTTGATCTGGTGGCTGAAACCTGGGAATTGGCCCTTTGAACCGGCCCGAAGCCCTGGCGATCCTTGCCGGCACGACCACCGGGATTACGGTGGGATCGGCAATGGTGGCCACTCGTTTTGTCATCATACAAACCGACCCCGCGTCGCTGGCCCTGTTGCGCTATGGCATCGGCACCCTGGGCCTGATCGTACCGCTTTTGCTGATCCACCGTGTCGCCTTCAAGCGCCGGGATCTGCTGCCCATCGCCATGTTGGGCATCGGTCAGTTCGGCATTCTTGTGGCCTTGCTGAACTACGGTTTGCAGTTCATCGGCTCCGGCCTGGGCGCGTTGCTGTTCGCGACCTTTCCTTTGATGACCATGGCCCTGGCCGCCGCCCTGCGGCTGGAAGCATTGACCATGGCGAAGCTTGCCGGCGTGCTGCTGAGCGCCGCCGGCGTCGGCCTTGCCGTTTCCGATCGTATCGCCCTGCCCGACCCCGGCGGAGACAATTATCTGGGTATCATCGCCGTGCTCGCCTCGGCCCTGACAGGCGCGGTGTGTTCGGTTTTTTACCGCCCCTACCTGGAAAAATACCCGCCCCTGCAGGTCAGCGTTTTCGCGATGCTGGCTTCGGTGCTGTTTTTGACCTTGCCCGCCGCGGGGGAGGGTTTTTTCGCTACCCTGCCGGCCTTTACCTTGGCGGGGTGGTTGGCGGTGCTGTTCATTGGTCTGGCCTCCAGCCTTGGCTATTACACTTGGCTTTTGGCCCTGAAGCACGCCAGTCCCACCCGCGTCGCCATGTTTCTGGCGCTGGGTCCGGTCACCGCCACCGCCCTTGGCGCGGTGCTGCTGGACGAACCGGTCAGTCCGCTTTTCCTGGCCGGCCTCGCCGCCGTGGTCGGCGGTCTGTGGCTGGCTCACAGGCCAGGCCCGCGATGACTATGCGGCGATAACTGTGCCGCGACGACTGGGCCACGCTGACTGGGCCACGCTGACTGGGACTGCTACACTTTCACCAACAACTTCCGGCGGAGAAATCACCATGAGCCGACGCGTAGCCTTGATAACCGATGCCAACCTGCATCTGGGACCCGATCTGGCGCGCATCCTGGCTGCACGGCAGCACGATCTGGTGCTGGGCGATCCCCTGCCGGGTCTGGTTGCCGAGGTCGAGGCCATGGGCGCGGCCGTTGTCACCCAGACCGGCATGCACGATCTGGATGACGGCAGCGCCATTGCCCGCCTGATCGAGGCCGGGTTGCAGCGTTTCGGACGCCTGGATGCCGCCTGTGTACGGACCGGCGTGATCATTGGCGGCGCCTTCATGGAGGCCGGTCTTGAACAACTGCAAACCCTGCAACGGGCCAATCTGGAAGCGGTCTTTCATAGCCTGCAAGCCCTGTTGCGGGTGATGGTGCCCGCTGGTCATGGCCAGGTGGTGATTGTCACCTCGGCCACCGGCCGCCGCCCCATGCCCAATGCGCCGCTTTATTCCGCGACGCGGGCCGGCGCCAACATGATGGTCAAGGCCGCGGCCCTGGAAGTTGCGGACAAGGGGGTATGCGTCAATGCCCTGGGCACGGCCTATTTGGACTATCCTGGTTTCATCAAGGCGACCGGGTCCGATGACCCGGAGGTGCGCCGGAAGGTCGAGCAGCAAACACCCATGCACAGATTTGGCAGGCCCGAGGAAATCGCGCATTTCGCGGCCGCCTTGCTGGACGGGGGCAACCAGTTCCAGACCGGGCAGTTCTTTTCCCTGAGCGGCGGTTGGAGCGACTAGTTGGAACAAGGCGCCTAAGGGGCAAAATATGACAGAGCAAGCAAGTACGGGAAAAAACGCCGGGCAGTTCGAATTCTGGAATTCTACCAGCGGCGAAAAATGGGTGGCAAATCAGGTGGCGCTGGACCGTCATTTGAGTTCCCTGACCGATCGTCTGTTTCATCATGCCGCCATTCAGCCTGGTGAGCGGATCATCGATATCGGTTGCGGCACCGGTACCACGGCCCTGCGCGCGGCAGCGGCTGCCGGCTCGGAGGGCACGGTGCTGGGCATCGATCTATCCAATCCCATGCTGGGCCTGGCCCGCACCCGGGCGCAGGCCCAGGGCGGCGTCGCGAACCTGAGCCTGGAGATCGCCGATGGGCAAAGCCATGTTTTCGATCCGGCCGCCTTTGATCTGCTGCAATCACGCTTTGGCGTGATGTTCTTCGAGAATCCAACGGCCGCTTTCGCCAATCTTCGCACAGCGTTGCGCCCAGGCGGGCGGCTATGTTTTGTTTGTTGGGGGCCCCTGTCGGACAATCCCTGGTTTGCCATCCCGCGCGCGGCCGCCGTTCGTCAACTGGGCGCGCCGGAGGCGACGCCGCCGCGGGCGCCCGGGCCCATGGCCTTTGCCGAGACCGCCTATGTGACCGAGATATTAAGCGGCGCAGGGTTTCAGGATGTAGAAGTGAAAACAGAGACATGTGACCTGATCGGCGCATCAGACATCTCAGCGACTGCCGACTTTGCCTTGAACGTGGGACCGGCCAGCCGGCTGATCAGGCTGCATGAACCGTCCCCTACTACCATTGCGGCCATCCACGCCGAAGTTGAGACTGAGCTAACGCCGTACCATGGCGCGGGCGGCGTAAAAGTTCCGGCCCGGTTGAACTTTGTCCAGGCGCGACAGCCATAGCCACCTGTTGACAAAGTTAAGAAGGGGCTATAACCTTTGGTTGTGTTTTCTGGTCCTGCTAACTCGGAGAAGTGCTGCTAAGTCTCGAGCCAGGGTGACTCATGGCCCGACCCGTAGGATTTCTGCGGAACGATAGAAAATGATGGACTGGCCAATGCCGGGGGAGGAGACCAGGCTTTGGTCTTCACAAGGTAGCTGACATCGAGGGGTGTTGTTCCATGACCAATGACGAGAAATTTATTGTTGCGCCACCGCAAGACCCTGCGACGTGGTTAACGCCGGCGGAGTTGGCGCTCGTCGCGGACCTCGACCTGAATTCCAACAGGGACGACGTCCTGGCCAGATTGAAAGGGGACCTCCAGGGGGCGATCGAGGTCGAGCTGGCGACCATTCCGATTTATCTCTACAGCTACTATTCAGTTAAACGAACGGAAAAGACCGGCGAGAACATCCGGCCGTGCGACCTGTATGCGAATAAGGCCGGCGGGATGATCATGAGCGTTGCCATCGAGGAAATGCTGCACATGACGTTGTCGTGCAATATCCTCTATTCCCTGGGCGTGCAGCCGCAACTCTACAAAAAGGCGCCGGGTCCCTACCCGACCGGCCTGCCCTACCACAAGAAGACGGGACCGGTTGGGCCGGATGGCAGCGACAAGGTTTTGATCCCGCTCTCGAAACTGTCGTACGAGCAGCTCTGGCATTTCCTGCAGATCGAGTATCCGGAAACGGCCGATGCCTGGCCCGAGGACCGGAACTGGCAGACTATCGGCCAGTTCTACTCCTACATCCGCTGCCTTGTCTGCACCAAATTCATCACCGACGATGATTTCACGGCGGGCAGCAAAAATACCCAGGTGCAAAGCGACAACTATTCCCCCAACTGTGTGAATTCGATCTACCCGGACGACAGGTTCGATCCGTGGGCCATGCCACCGCCCAACGGCAGCAGCGGTCAGAGCGCGGCGGCGGTGGCGCAGTACCCAAATTCCCCGGACAGCCATGCCGGCCTGGTGGAGTTATTAACGGTCGATACCAAGAGCTTGGCGCTGTTGGCGATGGATACGATCTGCGACCAGGGCGAAGGTTACGCGCGGCCATGGGGAGCGGCGGAGCCGACCGACGATCCGTCTAAATCGGAATTTTCCCACTACTTCAAGTTTCTCAGGTTGCAGGCGCAGATGGAGGAATACGGGCTGAACCCGAGCCACCAGGAAGGCCTGCCGGCAAACCCCAAGGCCCCGGATGCGATCTCGCCGGCGGTGAGCCAGACCGAGCTGGATGAGGTTATCGTAAACTTTCCCGACAACCCGATCACCGCCTGCTATCCGCCCGACCTTCAACCAATATCGGACTTCTGCAACGGCGTCTTTCAGTACATGCTGATTATGACCGAGACGGTCTACAAGCTGCCGCCCGAGGAGCAGAAACTCTTCTTCAATATTGGCATGCACCGGTCGATGATCTGGGTGCTGGATCCCTTGATCGACATGATGCGCGACATCGAGATCACGGAAGGCCCTTACGCTGGCCCGTCCACGGCCCCGGTCTTCATGGCGCCGACGTTTGAGAACATCAACCTCGGGACGCGCAAGACCGCGTTTAGCGCTCTGGTCGGCTTGGGCAAAGCAGCCGTCGCTGCATCGGCGGATAAATCGTATGCCAGCAGCGTGACAGGCCTTGTCGCGACCGCCACTACGGCCAAAAGCGATGGGCAATCCATGCATCTACCGGATGTGAGCCCATACTGGTGAGCCGCACAAAGCGCTTGAATGTCTCAAAACCTATTTGATGAGTGAGGAAAAAATGTCTGATTCCGGTATCGGCGACCCGACCCCAAAACCGTACCCTTACGAAGATGCGCCGGATTTTCCCACGGAAATTGGTGTACAGCCCGAGGGTATGCCGTTGCACGCCTGCATGGGGCTGAACAGTTGTCAGGGCGCGGACCGTTTCGGCATCGCCGGGCATCCGGTAGACGGGATGCCCAACCAGCAGAATGATTGTGCCGGCCAGGGCTATTGCTCGACGACCGCCAGTCATTCTTGCCATGTTCAAAACAATTGCGCCAACCAGGGCGGTTGCGGGCTGTACGGCACAGGCGAGGAAATGAATCAACCTGGCCAGAACGCCTGCCGCTCGCTGGGCTCATGTGCGACGCCGATCAACGCGGAGCGCTTCAGCACCAATGGGCCGAACAAGGGCAAGAGCGTTTGGCTGCGCGCTCGTGCCGTTTTCGAGGACAACTGGCCGACGCTGCAAAAAGAACTGGCCCAGAAACAGACAGATGGAAAAGTTAACTCCGGCCAGCCGTTGCCCAGTACGCCCGGCTCAGTTCCGTCGCTGTTCGAGGGAAAGGGCCCGGCCTACCTCTGGGTTTCCGATGATAACGAGCAGAGGGGCCATATGGCGGCTTGCGGTTCCAGCGGGCTGAGCGGCGCCGGTGGCTGTTCCTAAGCCAGAGGCAGCCACATGGCGGATGCGCATCGCGGCATTGAGACCACGGACCCGCCGAAGCTTGGCCTTGGCCTTGGCCTTCGCAACGTACATTTCGACCATATTCTGTCCGAATGGCCAAAGGTCGATTGGTTCGAGGCGATCTCGGAGAACTTCATGGACTCGGGCGGGCGCCCGCGCCATGTCATCCGCCAGGTGGCCGAGCGCTATCCGGTGGTTTTGCATGGCGTTTCACTGTCGATCGGCAGCAGCGACCCGCTGAACTTCAGCTATCTCGGCAAGTTGAAAGTGCTGGCCGAGGAGGTGAAACCAGTCTGGATTAGCGATCATTTGTGCTGGACCGGGGTTTTGGGCATGAATTCCCATGATCTTTTGCCGCTGCCGCTGACCGAGGAAACCCTGAAGCACGTCATCGAGCGGGTCCGCGTGGTGCAGGATTTTCTCGAGCGTCCGCTGATCGTGGAGAATCCGAGCAGCTATTTGACTTTTGCCCAGTCCACCATCACCGAGCCCGACTTCCTGCGCCGGTTGTCCGACGAGACTGGCTGCGGCCTGTTGCTCGATGTCAACAATGTCTATGTGAGCTGCTTCAACGCCGGCACTGATCCGGCTGCCTATATCGAGGCGTTCGCCTGCGAACGGGTGGCGCAGATGCACCTGGCCGGCCATCAGCATTGCGGCACGCATATTATCGACACCCACGACCAGCCCGTGCGCGCCGATGTCTGGGAGCTGTACCGGCTGGCCTGGAGGCAGACCAACGGCGCCGCCACGTTGCTGGAATGGGATGGCAACATCCCGTCGTTCGCGGAATGTCATGCCGAGGTGCTGAAAGCCAAACGCTACATGCACGGGCGCTTCGATCCCGGGCGTGTGACGATGCCGGCCGGCGAGGGGCCGGAAGCGGTCTCTAACCCCGTGGATTTTCTGGTGCCGGCGGTGATGGGCAGCACGGTCCTGGAGGAGGCATGAGCGCTGACGGTCAGCCTCTGGAAGCGCTGCAGGGGTGGATGATGAATGCGCTGGTTTTTCCGGGTATGACGCCGCGCGATGAGGTCGAGCAGGTCGTCGCCCATTCGGCGCGCCTAAACGGCGACGAATGCCTGGCAATCTATCAGCGCAGCTATTACCTGCGGATCCTGAAATGCATGCGCGAGCAGTTCCCAGCCCTCTGCCACGCACTGGGCGAGGAATTGTTCACGGATTTCGCACGCGAATACCTCAGGGCGCATCCGCCCGAGAGCTATACGCTGTATGATCTCGGCCGCCGCTTCCCGGGCTATCTGGCTGAAACCCGTCCGGACCGTGACGCTGCGGCTGCGCACCGCGAGAGCTGGATCGATTTCATGATCGATCTGGCGACGTTCGAGCGCCAGGTCTTCGTCATGTTCGACGCGCCCGGGCACGAGGGCAAGCCATTCGCCGGTGCCGGCGTCGCGGACAACCAACTGCGTTTGCAGCCCTGTTTCGCCCTTGGCGCTTACCAGTTTCCCGTGGCCTGGTACTATCATGAGGTGCGCAAGGGAAACGACCCACAGTTTCCGCCACACGAAACCTCCTTCGTGGCGCTGGTGCGAAAAGATTATCTGACCCGTACCCTGCTTCTGAGCCAGTCACACTACATCTTTCTAACCGCTTTGGCCGAGAGCGGTAGCGTCGAACACGCGATCAGTGCCGTGGCCCGGCAATTGGCTGTACCGCCAGACGATGTGCGGCAGTCCTGGTGGGCACAGGATGGTATTCGACAACGCTGGATCAAGGCCGGGTTTTTTATTTGCGCCGGCTCCGGTCAGGCTTCGGTTTCAGGTTGTTAGACCGAATTCGATTTCGAATTACGCAATCCAGGCCGCGACGGCGGCCCGGCGCCCCGACTTGCTCTAGACCTCGGCGTATTTTTCCACGACATCGCGCCAGGCCAGGACTTCATCCGGGGTGCCAAGGCGTGTCTGCAGACCGGCCATGGGTGTCACGGGGACCAGCAGGCGGCTGACGCCGGCGGCGGCCAGGGCCGGGATTTCATCCAGGTCGTTGGGCAGCGAGGTGGTAATCTCGATCGCATCGGGATCACGGCCGTGTTCAACCGCGCTGTCCCTGGCGATGGCAATCAATTCCGCGGGCGCGCCCCGGGCCGGAAAAAAGCCGTCGCCCAGGCGGCCCGCGCGACGGGCTGCCGGCCTGGAATGGCCGCCGACGATGATCGGGACGCTGCCGTTGACGGGTTGCGGCCGGCAATAAATGTTGTCGAAGCTGGCGAAGTCACCCTGATAGCTGGCTTTCTCCTGGCCCCACAAGGCCCGCATGGCGCCGACATAATCATCGGTCCGCGGCCCGCGGTCATCAAACGGCGTACCGATGGCGTCGAACTCCTCGCGCATCCAGCCCACACCGATGCCCAACAGCACACGCCCGCCGGACATATAATCCAAGGTCGCGATCTGTTTCGCTGTGATCACCGGATTGTGCTGGGGCAGGATCAGGATACCCGTGGCCAGCTTGATGCGCCGGGTCGCCGCCGCCACATAGGCCATCCAGATCAAGGGGTCCGGCAAGGGCACATCGTCCTGCCCGCCGGCCATCTTGCCGTCATCGGAATA
>JAJFGG010000053.1 GCA_021776235.1 Alphaproteobacteria bacterium
GTCATCACGGTTGAAGAGGCCAAAGGCCTGGAAACTGAGCTGGACGTCGTCGTCGAAGGCATGCAATTCGACCGGGGCTATCTCTCGCCCTATTTCATCACCAACGCCGATAAGATGGTCGCGGAACTGGAAGATCCCTACATCCTGTTGCACGAATCCAAGCTTACCTCGCTGCAGCCAATGCTGCCGGTCCTGGAGACGGTAGCCCAGTCCGGGCGGCCGCTGCTGATCATCTCCGAGGACGTGGAAGGCGAAGCTCTTGCCACCCTGGTGGTCAACAAGCTGCGCGGTGGCCTGAAGGTCGCCGCCGTCAAGGCTCCGGGCTTTGGTGACCGCCGGAAAGCGATGTTGGAAGATATCGCGATTTTGACTGGCGGCCAGGTGATTTCAGAGGATCTTGGCATCAAGCTCGAAAGTGTGACGCCGGAAATGCTGGGCCGTGCCAAGCGGGTCTCGATCACCAAGGAAGAGACCACGATCGTTGACGGCAACGGCAAAAAGGCCGATGTGGAAGGCCGCTGCGCGCAAATCCGGGCGCAGACCGAGGAAACATCTTCGGAATACGATCGCGAGAAACTGCAGGAACGCCTGGCCAAACTGGCCGGCGGCGTTGCGGTCATCAAGGTCGGCGGTGCCACCGAGGTCGAGGTGAAGGAGCGCAAGGATCGCGTCGATGACGCCCTGAACGCTACCCGCGCCGCGGTTGAGGAAGGCGTTGTAATCGGCGGCGGTTGTGCGCTGTTGCGCGCCTCGGCAGCCCTGAAGAAAATCAAGACGGCCAATCCCGATCAGCAGGTCGGCATTGATATCGTTCGCCGTTCGCTGCAATCGCCGTTGCGTCAGATTGTCGAGAACGCGGGCGTCGATGGCGCCGTGGTTGCTGGCAAACTTTCCGAATCCAAAGACAACAACCTGGGATTTGATGCCCAGGCGGAAAAATATGTGGACATGTTCAAAGCCGGTATCGTTGACCCGACCAAGGTCGTGCGCGCCGCGCTGCAGGACGCATCCTCTGTCGCCGGATTGCTGATTACCACGGAAGTGATGGTCGCTGATTCCGAAGACGAAGATGCGGCCGCTGGTGGCATGCCTGACATGGGCGGCATGGGCGGCATGATGTAAATCGTGTACCAGTTGTTGCGTACGGGGAAGGGGTCGCCAGCGGGCGACCCCTTTTTCGCAAGAAAAAAACCGCGCGCATGACTGATTTACCCGATCCAGCAGCCGTTGCGGCGGTCATAAAGGAAGCCGCCCAAACAGAGGCTTTGGCGCGCTTTGAGCGTCTGCAGGCGCACGAAATCTCGGAAAAAACGCCTGGCGATCCGGTCACGATTGCAGATCTGGAGACCGAGAGGGCTTTGAATCGGGCCCTATCGTCTCTTTTGCCGGGTAGTGTCATGGTCGGGGAAGAGGCTGTGGCGGAAAATCCCGGCCTGTTGCACGCATTGCGGGGCGAGGGCGCCTGTTGGTTGATCGATCCCATCGACGGCACCATCAATTATGCCGCGGGCGTGCCCCTGTTCGCCTGCATGGTTGCCCTGATCGTGTCTGGAGAGGTGGTAGGCGGTTGGATCTATGACCCGGTGCATGACGTCATGGCCATGGCCGAGAAGGGCACTGGCGCCTATTTGCAGGGCCAACGCGTCACCCTGGGACCTGACCCGGCTCTGGCGCGCCTTTCAGGCTGCCTGCATCTAAGCGGCTATGACCGGGACCTGGCGGCCACGGCGGCGCGGAATTTTGATGCCGTGGGCCCGCTCTTGGTTCTGCATTCGGCCGGACTTGAATATCAAATGATGCTGCGAGGCAGGCTGCACTACGCGGTTTATCTGCGTACCAATCCCTGGGATCACGCGCCGGGGCAGTTGTTGCTGGCCGAAGCCGGCGGCCATACCTCGCGCCTGGACGGCAGTTTCTATGACATTAACATCATCAACCATCCCTCGCCCTTGCTGGCCGCGGTTGGGGAAGGGGCCTGGTGGATATTGCGTGATCGCTTATTTGGCCTTAAAGACGATTTATAAGGGATTGTTTCTAAATCCTATTTTTGATCACTAGGCCGATACTAACTATTCGATATGAAGCTTTGGCGGCGCAGACTCTGCATATCGCCATTTGCGGCGGCATCGGTGATTTCATATGATTTTTCAATGGTGGGCCTTGCCTGATCTTCTATAGGCTCTAAAAAAACATTTATAAGGCTATGGTTTTACGCCCTGTTTTGCGGTTTCCCAAGCCTGTTCCAACTGCTCGATACCAAGCTCTGACGGATCTATGCCCTGGGCCGCCAAAGCGCTTTCAAGATGGCGGAAACGGCCTTCAAATTTGTTGTTCGCTGCTTTTACAGCGGCTTCCGGGTCGATCTTCAGATGTCGGGCGAGATTAACCACGCTAAAGATCAAATCACCCAGTTCGTCGGCCATGCCAGGCGCGTGGTCAGCTTCCATTTCGGCCCGTAATTCCGCTAATTCTTCCATAATTTTATCCAATACCGGAGCAATTTCAGGCCAATCGAAGCCGACCCGGGCGGCGCGTTTTTGCAATTTCAGGGCGCGGGTCAAGGCGGGCAGGGCACTGGCCACCCCATCCAGGGCTGATACTTGGCGTCCTTCGGCGGCCGCAAGCTGGGACCGTTCGATTGCTTTTTGCTCTTCCCATGCAACGGTTTGCGCCTCTGAGCTGTGAATCGGGTCGAGGCCGAAGACATGGGGATGCCGTTTCACCATCTTGTCGGATATGGCTGTTGCCACGGCGTCAAAATCAAAGGCGTCCTGTTCCGCGGCCATCTGGGCGTGGAACACGACTTGCAGCAATAGATCGCCCAGTTCGTCGCGTAAATGCTGCATATCGCCTTTTGCCGCGGCATCGGCGACTTCGTATGCTTCTTCAATGGTATAGGGCGCGATCGAAATGAAGGTCTGCTCGAGATCCCAAGGGCAGCCACTGTTTGGATCGCGCAGTCGGGCCATAATTTCCAATAGGCGTGCGATTGGTGGCAAGTCGGAATAATTATCGCTCATGGTGGGGGACTATAACGCTGTTGATTGATTAGGCAACGCTGTTCCTGGTGTCACAATAATCCGATAATGTATATTATGTAAAATAAAGCTATTTAATATTTAAGATTAAGGCAGTTGAATAAACCTAACCGTTATCTGGATTTCGTGAGTTGGAAAACACATGGTGGGCGGTGACGGGATCGAACCGCCGACTTCCTCGGTGTAAACGAGGCGCTCTACCATCTGAGCTAACCGCCCCCAAGGGGATAAATAGGCCGCAACCTGGGCAACATGGCGCAGGATGTTGAGAAAGGCAACACGCCTTAGCATATTGTTCCTTCGCGCCGTTGCGGGTTAGCTCTGTTTGCGCCCGATCAATTCAAACACCTCGACCGGCGAATGACCGGTAATCTTAATGGTCGTCTTGGGGGAACATTCATAGCCAGCCCCTAGGAGCGCCTTGGTTTGGGCAGAGAGCAGGATGCGGCCGGCCCTGCCCGCTTGCTCCAGCCTGGCCGCCACATTCACCGTATCACCCCATACGTCATAGGAATACTTCCGTTTGCCGATCACACCAGCGACAACCGGGCCTGTATGAATGCCCACACGCATCGCAACATCATAACCTTTCTCGCGGTGCAAACGGGCCAGGCATTGCAGCAAATCCAAGGCAAAATCCACCACTGCGCGGGCATGATCCGGGGTTGGCACGGGCAGTCCGCCCGCGACCATATATGCATCGCCCACTGTCTTGATTTTTTCCAGACCATGAAGATCCGCCAGTTCATCCAGGGCGGAGAAAACATCATCCAGTAAGGAAACCACTTTTTCCGGGCTATGGCGGGTGGCGAACGGCGTAAAACCAACAATATCGGCGAACAATATGGTGACTTCATCCAGGCCATCCGCAATTGGCCGATCGTCGGCTTTCAAGCGCCTGGCGATGGTGGCCGGCAGGATATTGGCGAGCAGTTCGTCAGATTTCTGTCGCTCCTGGGCAACCACATCCAGTGCTTTGTTCTTCTCACCCACGAAATAGTACGTCAAGGCGAAGGCCACCATCGAAAGGCCGGCTATGTTCAGGACGAATAAAGCACGAATTACGGGTTCTGGAAGGTCGGAATTGCCCGTATAACCCTGGCTCTCCAACCATGCGGACAAAATCAACAGGACAACAAAAACCGCCATCCAACCGATCGCATGACGCCGCTCGGCAAACAACAACGCGCTAAGGGGCGTTACTGTGGCCCAAACGACGACGGCTGATGACGGCACATAACCGCCAAGGGTATTCATCAACAGGACAGGCAACATTACGGCGAATAACAACTGGCTGAAACGAAACAGACGATAGCGGCGCAGCTTGGCAAATATTGCGATAGAGACAAACGACGCGACGCAATAAGTCAATGGTATGGCGGCGGCCATGACCTCGTCATAGTACAAATAGAGACCGCCCCACAGAATTGCCGCGGTCGCCATCATCGCGGTCGAAAGGACCAAAAGCCTCTTTTGCAGCCGTGCCTCGGGCCCGTCGTCAGGCAGGATACCGATGCCCTTCAGGCGGGAAAGCAGATCCATGGTTTGCAATGCCTTGGGGCTCCAATTCGACATTTACGCGGCGGCGAGCCCGTGAACCGGGTCAGTAATACCCGGTTTTGTGGGGCCGGGACATTAGGCCAGCTCCTTCTTGCGCCAGGCCTTGATATAAGTAGCGCAATCCGGGTCCCGGCCCAACACCACATCCGTGGCCAGGGCAATGGCATGGGACGGGGTATCGGGCGCCAGGGCCGCCTTGGGATCATTTTGTACTGGATCCATGATGCCACTATCGGCGCCGGCGTCCACGGCCAGGCGCAGAAAGGCCTCGTTAATGTATTTGCGGGCGGGAACGCCGAAGGAGGCGTTGGATATGCCCCCCGTTATATGAATATCCGGGCCATGGCGTTGCCGGATTTCGGCTATGGCATCCAGGCAATGGCGGCCAAATTCCGGGTCCACGGAAACCGGAAAGACCAGGGGATCAAGATAGATGTCATTGGCCGGAATGCCTTTGGCCAGGGCGGCCTCGATCATCGTGGATGCATTGGCGACCCTGCCGGCGGCCCCGTCGGGCATGGCACTTTCACCCGATGCCGTCACAATAACCGCGGCGCGGTACTGTTGTGCCAGATCAAGGGCCGTGGGGCGCTCCAAAGAAGCCGAATTGAGCAGTGCCGGGCCATTGCGTCCGTCATAAGCGGCCAAGCCGGCGGCAATCACGTCGATATCGGAGGAATCGATGGACAGAGGCCGCGTCGCCATTTCCTGTACCCTACCCGTCAACCATTGCATGGCCTCGATTTGTTCTTCTTTCTTTAACGAGACCTCGTCCACATTGACGTCGAGGAAATCCGCGCCCGCCGCCTCCTGTTTATCGACAATGGCCTGGATATAGCTGATCCCCTCTCCTTGCGCCGCACCGGTACCCGACATGGCCTGCTGCAGGGCGGCCTTGAAATGCTTGATCCGGCCTTCTTGAAAATCCTGGGTCACCTTGATG
Organism: Alphaproteobacteria bacterium; assembly: GCA_021776235.1. Classification (GTDB taxonomy): domain Bacteria; phylum Pseudomonadota; class Alphaproteobacteria. The sequence goes on from JAJFGG010000053.1 coordinate 5,542, forward strand.
GCCTCGGGAATTGGCAGAAAGCGTTGTTCTCCGGCCAGGGTGGCATAAGCGATGACATCGGCCCCGGACTCGTCGGTGGTGACCCGCTTATTGCGCCGCAAAAGGGCGCGGGTGGTATGCACATTTTCGCCAATGACAATGAAGTCCCGATCCATCCCGTCGATTTTCATGAGCGTTTCCTTTGCGGCAAATTTGTGCCGATTTGATACTGATGTGCGTTGCCGAGGATCGATTTCATTGGGTTTTGGCTTTTGCCATCGGCTTGAAAAAGCAGGCTTCGACGAAAATCTCGAAAAAATTCGCCTCGCTTTCCAGTTCCACGTGTTCCGCCCGGCGCACCAGTTGTTCCAGATGCGCCCGCCGATCCGTATTCAACAACGCTTCACCGGCGCCCTGGAGGGCCGTATTGCCCGCCTTTATCATGCGGTCATGTGCCACCGGGGCAAGCAAACCAATTTCCACCGCATTGTTGAAATCCACATGCGAGGCAAAACCGCCTGCCAGATAGAGACGGCTGATATCCGCCACGCCGACGCCAAAACGCCGCATCAGGATATTCTGTCCGGCGTGGGAGGCCGCCTTGGCCTGGGCCAGATGGCTGATATCCTGGCCGGAAATGGTGATAGCTTCGCCGGGCATCTTTGCCGGCGCGACCGGGATTTCAGCGTTGCGCTGGCCCTTGCGCCGCGCCAAGGCGCCTTTTTCGTTCATGCGGCCGGTCCGCCGCAGAACCGCCAACAGATCGATCAGGCCCGAGCCGCACAGACCCAACGGCGCTGCATCGCCAATGGTGCGCCATTGAAAACCATCATCATCGCCTTCGCTGAGCGCTTCGATCGCGCCGTCGTAGCTGGCCATGCCGTGGCGTACCAGGCCGCCTTCGAATGCCGGCCCGGCAGGGCAGGAGGCGACCATCAGGCGGCCCTGGCCGGCCAGGGCGATTTCAGTATTGGTGCCCATATCCACCAGCATGACCACGTCATCGTCATCGGGCGAAATATCCAGAGCCAGAAGCGAAGCGGCGGCATCGCCGCCGACATGGCTGGCGATCAACGGCAGGCCATGCACCAGGCATTTTGGATGCGCCCGCAGGCGCAGCTTCCGGGCCTCGGCCACAATTGTAGTACTTTCCCTCTGACCCGCCAGAAATGCCAGCTCGACAGGTGACTTATAGGGCCGTTGGCCGATCGGTTGCACATCACCGTTGAAAAACAGGTCTCGCATGGTGGAATTACCCGCCACGACGATTTCGTAGATTTCATGGCGTTTGAAGGCAAACCGCCCGCATAGTTCCTCAATTTCCCGGTTCAGGGCGTTGACAATGACCTTGTGCAATTCACCCCGGTGCGGTCCGCCATCGTACGAGATGCGGTGCATCACATCGCTGCCGCCAAATCTCTGTGGATTTTCAAATGAAGCCACGGCAATACTTGCGCCGGTCTGCAGATCGAACAGGGTCGCGGCCACTGTGGTGGTGCCAAGATCGATCGCCAGGCCGTAGATATGGCCCCGGTATCTATCGATCACCTCGCCGTCCCGCAGGACTTCGCCGTCACGACGCGTGATGGCCGGCGCCAGAGTGATGGCTTTCTCCAACGAGGATTGCAGGATGCGCGGCGCGCGGATCAATGGCTCGAAAACGATCTCGGCGCCGGTATCCTGAATTTCGGCCTGACAGGCGAGACGGTAATTCTCGCTCAAAAATGCTTCCGCCTCCGTGCCCGGTGTCAGGGCTTCGGCGCCCTTGGTTACGGTAACGATACATTCATGGCAGTCGCCATAGCGGCCGCAGGAACTGGCCAGGCGCAGCCCTCTATCATCGGCCAGGTCGAACAGGTTCAACGCCTCGGCCATCTTGCCCGCCATGCCGGCGCGGCGGTCTTCACGGGCGCTGTTTAGACGTTCGGTCCGTTTTTTTGCCGCCTGTTGCCGCACCTGGCCAATTTTTTCCTTGGCTTTGCCATAGCTTTCCGGCCGGCTTTCCCAGGCGCTGCGAAAATCCAGGGCGCCGTCATGGGCGCAAATGGGTTCGGCATCCTTGGCGCCGGGCCGTTCGCGGTTGGCGCAACCAAATTTCGCCGTGCAAATATCCTTGGCAGAGCGATAGGGACAGCGTCCCTGCCCCTGCACCTGATCCTGAGCGCCGCCCATGATATCGGCGAAGATCTCGGAAATCTCGTCCAGACGCTGCTGGTAGTCTTTTTTCGTCGAACCGGCCACGCGTTATACTTCCTGCCTTAAGGGGGGCGCCTAGGCACCCGCCGCCATCAACTCCTTGGCCACGGCAACACAGCTCAAGGCATCCGGACCGTAACCATCCGCGCCCATATCATCGGAGAATTCCTGGGTTACCGGCGCCCCTCCGACCATGATCTGTACGTCATCACGCAGGTCGGCATCGATAAAGGCCTCGATCGTGCGGCCCATGTTGGGCATGGTGGTGGTCAAAAGGGCGGACATGCCCAAAACCTTGGCGCCGCTTTCCTCGACCGCGTCGATAAAGGTATCCTCGGCCACGTCGACGCCCAGATCAATGACGTCAAAGCCGGAACCCCGCAGCATCATGATGCACAGGTTCTTGCCGATATCGTGCAGATCCCCCTTCACCGTGCCCATGATGACCGTGCCGTGTTTTTCGACGCCGGCAGCCGACAGGATCGGCTCTATATGGGCCATGCCGGCCCGCATGGCCCGCGCGCAACTCAATACTTCCGGCACGAAAACGAAGTTCTCGCGAAACTTGATGCCGACAATGCCCATGCCGCCGATCAGGCCGTCATCCATGATCTCAATGGCTTCGATGCCATGTTCCAGGGCCGCCGCCGTCAGGCTGTCGGCGGCGTCGTCATCGCCCTCGATGATCGCCGCGGCGATATCCTGCAAGGCCGGTTTGGCGCGGCTAAATAGTTCGATAAAGCGCGTAATTTCCTCGGGCCGTTCAAGATATTCCTCTATCTCGTCCTGGAGTATCTGGTTCCGGATGTCGCTCAATTCCGCCATTGCTGCGTTACCGCTTCATGTAATTATTGGATCAGTGTGATGAGGTGAAATTCCGGCTTAATGACGGGCATGCCATTCCTGTACGGCCTCGGGGATGGCGCGCAGGTTGGCGATCGAGGTCTGCAGGGGAATGGCGCATTCGGGTCCAATCATCTGTACGCCCGCATCCAGGTTGGCGAAGACCTCGGCCTTGACGTCATCTGCCGTCTTCGAGAACAAAGTTTCCGGATTGTTTATGTTGCCTACCAGCGCGATGCGCCCGGCGACCGTGTCCATGGACTCAGCCGGTTTGTTTTTCGAATCATAATGAAAGGCGGCCATGCCGGTCTCGGCGATAAAGCCCATGCGGTCCACGGTGCGGCCACAGATGTGCAGGATCAGCGGACAGGGAATACGTTCGGCAAATTCAATATGAAGATCGCGCAAATACCGTTGGTAATATTCACCGCTGACCAGATCACCGGTGGCATGGTCGGGCAAGGTCAGGGCATCGACGCCGGCCTCGATCTGGGCCTTGCCGAAATCGATGGTGACTTTCTTTAATTTTTCCAGAATTTCCTTCGTTGCCGCGGGGTCATCCAGGGACAGCAGAAGGAATTTTTCGACGCCAAAGCAATGATAGGCAAGCGACCATGGTCCCATGGTCTTGCCGATGATCGCCACCTCTTCGCCCAGTTCCTGGCGCAACAGCTTGATGGCATCCAGCACGCATCTGGTATCGGGATGGGAGGTCAGATCGTTGGGAACATAAATGTCGTCCGGGCTCTCCCAGATCGGCTCGCTCATACGCACCGTGGGCCAGTTATCCTTGCCTTCCCATTGCATCTTGCAACCCAGGGCCGAAGATTCCTGAATGATCGAGAACACCGGCATGACGCTGTCAAAGCCCAGGATCGTATGCGCCGTCGCGGCCAGGCGCGCCATGGGCTCGGCCCGGCGGTTGGCGTCGGGAAACGGCGCATCGACCAGGTCCATCAACTCCACCGTGGCGACCGAGGTCGGGCAACAGACCGGCGTACGATCCACTGGTTGCCCCCGTAATGCAGCCAGCACCCGTTCCCGGCTGGTCATGGTTGGGATTGCCCGTCCGTTCTGTTGGCTTTCCATGGCCGCCTCCTATTTTTGATTGCCCGGCGCCATCAGGACGCCACGGGCCGCATTCATCTCGTGCTCTCGCATGACAGCGCGGACATTGGGCGCCGCCTGCAACAACAAGCCCACCAACGGATCGTGATCCTGGCCGCAGCCGAAAACCAGGCGTTCCTCCGCAGTCTCGTCGGCCTCGGCATCCGCCAACTTTACCAGGGCGTTGCGCAGGGCATGCAAACGCCGCTTGATCTGATCGCCTTCCCCCGCGCCCTCGGCTGACAGGGCATAGGCCCCCTGCCCCAGACCCAGCGCCGCGACCGTCAATTCGGATTTCTTGTCCCAAAGGGAATGCCCGGGTGCATCCGGTTTGGCGTCGGGCGTCGCCTTGCAGGCCTGCAGGAACAATCGCCGCACGGCAACCAAATGGGCGCCGCCACAGGCAAAGCGCAAGGTATCCGCCGCATCTGTCCGTTGCATGCCGCCCAGGATCTGCATGGCGTCGAGAATAAAGCCGATGCGATCCGCCAGACCGTCATGGCCGGCGAAGCTGCGTACCCGATAATTCCACCCCGTGGCATCTTCACGGGCATACAGGCCAATGGAGACGTCATGGAAATACTTGTCGGTCGAGACCAGCTCGACCCGCGTTCCAAGATTGGCAAATGGGTCAACCACAGAATTTCTCCCACAAACCGCCGGCTCACAATCCAGACTTGACGCAACCGATGCCTTAAGATCAAAATTGGTCTGACCAATTTTAAGAGGCTTGTCCGGCGCTGTAAAGCAAGAGCTGCCGGCAATCGAAAGATTATGACCCCGACATCAACCGCACCCACCACGCCGTTTCGTCAGATTAAGCGGGCCAGGGTCAGCGATGCCATCGTGGAACAATTGTTGCAATTGATCTCGGCCGGTATCCTCGAACCGGGCAAACGGCTGCCTTCCGAACGGGATTTGTGCAAGCGCTTCGGGGTTGGCCGCACGTCCGTCCGCGAGGCCTTGAAACCATTGATCAGCATGGGAATACTCGAAGGCAGGGTGGGCAGCGGTACCTATGTCTCGGCTGAAACCGGGCAATTTCAAAAACCCTTGGCATGGGGCCTCTTGCGGGACCTAAACGGCCAGGATGATCTGGTGGAAACCCGCCACATGCTGGAAACCAACGCCGCCCATTGGGCCGCCTTGCGGGCCAAGCCGGAAAATCTGGCCGCGATTGAAGCCAGTATCCAGGGCATGGCCGATCATCTGCAGCAACCCGCGGAATTCCAGGATCATGACGCGGCCTTCCATTTTGAAATTGCCCGCGCCACCCAGAACCAGATCCTGTACCGCCTGATCAACGTCATCCGCGGGCAGATCCAGACCTGGATCGGCGAACGCCTGACCCTGGCACCAAACCGCGCGGAAGCCCTGGCCCGGACTTCGCTGGCGCAGCATCGGGAAATCTTCGCGGCGATCAAAACAGCTGATGCCGCCGCCGCCCGGACAGCCATGGATCACCATATCCAGACCGCGACCCAGGATCTGCACCGATTGGAAACAGCCCGGAAACGCTAGTGTCCTGGCAGAACTGAATCTATTTCACGGGCCGGGTGGCCTCATCCAGCCATTCCCGGGCCGGGTCGTCAATTTGCGGCGACAGGGCATCGTAAACCCGCTGATGATAGGCGTTCAGCCAGGTTTTTTCCGGCTCCGTCAACAACTCGGCGGTAATGGCATTCCTGTCGATAGGGGCCAGGGTCAGGGTTTCGAATTCGAGCATTGCCCGCTCGGCGTCGGGCATTTCCGCCACCCGGACCGCCAAAAGATTTTCAATGCGGATACCATAGGCGCCGGTCTTGTAATAGCCCGGCTCGTTCGAGACCACCATGCCGGGACATAGAGCCTGGGTCTGTTGCCGCTTGGAAATGGAATGGGGGCCTTCGTGCACGTTGAGATAACTGCCCACACCATGGCCGGTGCCATGATCAAAATCCAGGCCCGCCTGCCACAGCGCGTGCCGGGCCAGCACGTCCAACTGGGCGCCGGTGGTGCCGGTCGGAAAGCGCGTGGTGGCAATGGCAATATGGCCCTTCAAAACCCGGGTAAAACGGTCCCGCATCTCGTCGCTGGGTTCGCCGATGGCGATGGTGCGGGTTACATCCGTCGTGCCGTCCAGGTACTGCGCGCCGGAGTCCACCAGATAGAATTCCCCGTTGCCCAAGGCTCGATTGCTCTCCGCCGTGACCCGGTAATGTACGATGGCGCCGTTGGGTCCCGATCCGGTGATGGTGGGAAAGCTCAGATCACGAAAATGCTGGCCATCCCGGCGATACTCTTCCAACTGCGCCTCGACCGCCAATTCGTCCAGTTCGCCTTGGCGCGCGAACACCGATAGCCATTGCAGAAAACGCACCAGGGCCACGCCGTCCCGGCCATGGGCCGCGCGGGCGCCGTTCAATTCCACCTCGTTCTTGATCGCCTTCGGCAGCTGACAGGGGTCTGTGCCCCGGACAACCGTGACCTCTGCCGCTTGCAGACGCTCGAACACCCAGGATGCGGTCGCCCCGGGATCCACCTGCACCCGTTGTCCGGCCAGGGCGTCCAGGGCCGCGGCAAAGCCCTCCGCCGGCTGCAACGAGACTTCATTTCCCAGATGATCCGTCAAACCCCGGCCCCGCTTTGCCGCATCCAGAAACAAATCGACCCGGCCATCCCCATACAAAATAGCCAGGGACAGCGGCAACGGTGAATGGGGCACATCGCCACCGCGAATATTCAACAACCAGGCAATGGAGTCCGGCGCCGTGACGACCGTGGCGGCGATATCCGCGGTGGCCAGGCCGGCGGCCAGCCGGGTGCGCTTGTCGGTCGAGGTTTCACCGGCGAAGGCAATGTCATGGGGTACGACCAGCGCCATCGGCTCGTCAGGTCGGTCGCGCCAAACCGCGTCAAGGGGGTTGTCCGTCACCGCCACCAGCTCACCGCCCGCCGCCACGGCGCCACGGCGATAGCGGGCCACGCTGTCCTCGGCGAACAGCCAGCTGTCAAAACCAAGTTTGCTGCCCGCGGCCAGATTTGCCGCGATCCAGTCAGGCGGCGGTTTTTCGCCAATATGCAGGCGCTCGTACAGTTCGCCGTCTACCTGCTCGGTGATCTGCAGGGTATAGCGGCCGTCCGTGAACGCGGCGGCGCGATCCGCCAGCACCACCACCATGCCCGCTGAACCGGTAAATCCGGTCAGCCAGGCGATGCGTTGCGCTGCCGCCGGCACATACTCGTTCTGATACTGATCGGTCATGGGGACCAAGAACCCGTCCAGCCCCCGCGCCGCCAGTTCCCCCCGCAAGGCTTTCAGGCGGTCAGCCCAATCACCCCCATCCTGTCGACCGCCGCCACCATGAACTTTGTGTGTTTTTGTCATGGCGCCGATTATGCCGTTCCCGGACCCTGAATGGCAACGTGGCAATCACGCTTTTAAGCCATGTGCAAAATGCAATGCTGCAATGCAAAATCAACACAAGAATTGGCACTGCAACATATTGTTTTTGTTAACTATTACAGTATATGCATTGCAGCATACAAGACACGGGCATGGCCTATCTGCAAGACCCGCGCATATCAAAGTCAGGACAAAACATGAGTTTCCACAAACAGATCGAACGCCAGCTGGCCCAGGAATTCTCTCCCAGCGAAGCCACCATTCTGGTCGACTACAACGACGCGGTCTTTTACGGCCGGCGTTTGCAGGCTCTGGCAATGGGCCGCCTGCTCGGCGTCGCCGGGCGCGCCGTGGCGAAAGGCTTCAAATCATTGTTGCCGACAAACCGTCAATCCAGTGTCGGCGCGCTGAATGATCATATACGCCAGGATATCGGTATGAGCCCGATTGGCCGCAGACAGGATCATGGCTACATCTAACGATCCGGCCAGCGCGCAGCGTTGGCGAATATAGACTTTCCGGTGTAATAAGGCCCGCGTCGTACCGACGCGGGCCTTTTGCTATCGGGGCGCATGGATCGGGGCGGCAGGGTAAGTCGAAACTGCCGCTCCCAGGCTGTCCCCCGCCCCTGTCGGACCAGCGATATCGCTGCCAGCATGGACCCCTGCACGCAACCAGCGTAATCTGGTTAGGATTACTCGGAGGGGATCATGGAATACGACTATATCATTGTTGGTGCGGGTTCTGCCGGTTGCGTTCTGGCCAACCGCCTGACCGCCAATGGCCGGCATAAGGTTCTGGTCCTGGAAGCGGGCCGGCGCAGCAATATCTGGACTTCCTTTCCGGTCAGCTTTGGTTTGTTGATCGATGATCCCGTGGCCAACTGGCGCTTCCGCTCGGAGCCCGAGGAGAATACCGCCAACCGGGCCATTCCGGTACCCCGGGGCAAGGTTTTGGGCGGCTCCTCGGCCATCAACGGCCTGGTCTATGTGCGCGGCCAGCCGCTGGATTACGACACCTGGGCCCAGCAAGGCAACCGCGGCTGGGATTTTGACAGCGTTCAGACTTACTTTCGCAAGCTGGAGGATTTCGAGCGCGGCGATGACGGCATCCGTGGCTCCGGCGGTCCTATTCATGTCAGTGAATGCCCCGATGAAAGCCCCCTTTATGATGCCTGGTTTGCCGCCGGGGCCGAGCTTGGTCTGCCGCGCAACCATGATTACAATGGCGCCAGCCAGGAAGGCATGTGCAAGACCCAGACCACCATCCGCAACGGCCAACGGGCGGGCGCGGCCGGCGGCTATTTGAAGTCTGCCATGACCCGCGCCAACCTGACGGTGGAGACCGAGGTGCTGGCCGAACGGCTGCTGTTGGAAGGCAAGCGCGCGGTCGGCGTCGCCTACAGCGCCAATGGCCAGACCATGGAGGCCAGAGCGGGCCGCGAGGTTATTCTCTGCGCCGGTTCCATCAAATCACCGCAGTTGCTGGAATTGTCCGGCATCGGGCAGGCCGAACGCCTGCGCGGCCTTGGCATCGAGGTGCGCCACGAATTGGAAGGTGTGGGTGAAAGCCTGCGCGACCACATCGCGCCGCGCCTGAAATGGCGCGTCACCCAACCCAAGGTTACCTACAACGACAGGGCCAGCGGCATCGGCCTGGGCTGGCAGGTCCTGCGCTATGCCCTCACGAGAAAAGGCTTTCTGTCCCTGCCCTCGGCTCCCATGCTGGCCTTTATGCGCACCCGGCCGGAAATGGAAAGTCCCGATGTGCAGCTTCATCTGGTGCCTTATTGGTATACCGATCCCAACGCCCGGCGCCTGGGACCGGAACCGGGAATGATCGCCACGGTCTATCAGCTGCGGCCGGAAAGCCTTGGCAGCATCCACATAAAATCCACCGATCCCAGCGAAAATCCAGCCATAAATTTCAATTTCCTCTCGACCGAGCTGGACCGCCGAAGTCTGCTGGACGGTACCCAATGGACGCGGGATCTGATGAATACCGAGGCCATGAACGCCTTCCGTGGCGTCGAAGAAGCGCCGGGCGAGGCGGTTCAGGGCGACGACGCCACCCTGGAGTGGATCCGGCGCACCGCGGAGACCACCTACCATCCCACCGGCACCTGCCGCATGGGCCCTGACGAACGCGGCGTCGTGGACGAGCGTCTGCGCGTACGGGGCCTGCAGGGCCTTCGCGTGGCGGATGGCTCCATCATGCCCACCCTTGTCTCGGGCAACACCAACGCCGCCTGTCTGATGATCGGCGAAAAAGCCGCCGACATGGTGCTGGAGGACGCAGCTTGAGGCGACCAGGGAGCGGCAGGCCGGGTTATTCATTCACCGTGCGGTCGGACTGGTAGAACGACCAGATCAGGCCCAAGCCGACGCCGTAAGTCAGTTTTTCGCGGAACAGGGGGCTGTCTTCGTTGGCCGCGCCGTGGTGGGAATTAATGTCGCCAGCGGCGAATAGCTTCAGCCGTCTGCCGAACGGCCGCAGCAGCGACAGGCGCAGGCGGCTGCCCAGATAGCCGGCCTCGGCGTCAAAGGCAGGGCGGTTGGGAGTCACGAATTGGGGATCGACCTGATAGAAGAAGTCATGCAGGTCTTCATCGGCGAAAACCAGCGACAGGCCCAGTTTCAACTTCGTCCCGCTTTCGAACAGATTGGCATGTTGATAGGCTAATTGCGGCTCGATCAGGAAGCCTTGATGATCGACGCTGGAAAAATCCGTCGAAAACACCGCCCGCAACGGTAATTCCAGATCGATCTTGGCCCAGCGCGCCGCCCGCGCCACGGTCCATTGCAGGCGCGGACCCAGTTCCACCAGATGGTCCAGATCGGGCATGCCCCGGCGCGCATCGTTATCATCGGAATCCGCGTCCAGCGAGCCGCCCAGGGAAATATCAAACTCAAAATCGCGGCTATGCACCAAGCGGCCCCGCAGGCCCTTGCCGTCGGCGCGAAAGACATCGCCGCGATAAACCGGAAACGGCAGCACGATACCATTGAAATGGTTTTGCCCGGCCGCCGGATAATCCGGCAAATAGCCGCCGCCCCCCGCCAGGCCCAATTCGAACAACGGTTTTTCCTCGGCCGCTACGGCCGCCGCCATGACGGACATCAGCATGGCGACGGCCATGAGTCGGGTGGAAAATGACATGAAGGTTGTTCCGGCATTGCCTATAGGGCGCGCGCTTCTTCTATAAAAAAGCTTACGAAATAGCAAAGGCCTTGCAAAATATGGGCTGCGACAGCATGCCGCTTGACATCGTTGCACAAAGGCCTATTTAAACAGTACCAAATTGGTCCTGTATATGGGGTGGTCCATGATCCGCCTGAATAAAATGACAGATTACGCCGTCGTCATGTTGAGCCATATGGCCGGCGATGACGGGGCGAGGGTGACGGCGGCGCAAATGGCGCAGGATTCCGGCGTACCTTTGCCCTCTGTCTCCAAACTGTTGAAACAATTGAGCAAAGCCGGAATTTTGACCTCCCATCGTGGCGCTGGCGGGGGCTATAGCCTACGCCGGGCACCGGTCGACATATCGGTTGCGGAAATCGTTACCGTCCTGGAAGGTCCCATTGCCCTGACGGCTTGCATTGACGGTGCCGACACCTCGTGTGGCTCGCTGCCGCTTTGCGCCATGAGCGGCCATTGGAACCAGGTTAACCGGGCCATTCAAGGCGCCCTGGAAGGCGTCAGCCTGGCCGACATGATGCCTCGGCCGTTCGCTTTTGAACGGGCCTCGGAAGATCTAATATCAAAAATTAAGACTGGCGTTCAACAAACTGATATCAAAACAAAATCACAGATTACGAGGACGCCACAATGAGTTATACGGCAGACACCGCCGAGCAGGTCTCATCGATCGCCGGTGACAAGTATAAATACGGTTTTGTCACCGATATCGAGACCGAGCTGGCCCCCATGGGGCTGAACGAAGACATCATACGCTTTATCTCGGCCAAGAAGAACGAGCCGGACTGGCTGTTGCAATGGCGTCTACGCGCCTATGCGCGCTGGTTGACAATGGAGGAGCCGTCCTGGGCCAAGGTCGAATACCCGGATATCGATTTTCAGGACGCCTATTACTACGCGGCGCCGAAATCCCAGGAGGACGGTCCGAAAAGCCTGGACGAAGTCGATCCCGAATTGCTGCGGACCTATGAAAAGCTGGGCATCCCCCTGCATGAACAGCAGATGCTGGCCGGCGTCGCCGTGGATGCGGTGTTCGACAGCGTTTCGGTGGCCACGACATTCCGCAAGGAACTGGCCAAAGCCGGGGTGATCTTTTGCCCGATCTCGGAGGCGGTGCAAAGCCACCCTGAACTGGTGCAAAAATATCTGGGCTCTGTGGTGCCCTATTCCGATAACTTTTACGCCACCCTGAACTCGGCCGTGTTTACCGACGGTTCGTTTGTCTACATCCCAAAGGGCGTGCGCTGCCCCATGGAGCTGTCCACCTATTTCCGCATTAATCAGGCCAATACGGGGCAGTTCGAACGGACCCTGATCATCGCCGACGAGGGCAGCTATGTCTCGTACCTGGAGGGCTGCACAGCACCCATGCGGGATGAAAATCAGCTGCATGCCGCCGTTGTCGAACTGGTGCTGTTGGATGACGCTGAAATCAAGTATTCCACGGTGCAGAACTGGTATCCGGGTGATGCCGACGGCAAGGGCGGCATTTATAATTTCGTCACCAAGCGGGCGGCCTGCAGGGGCCGGGATTCAAAGGTTTCGTGGACCCAGGTGGAGACCGGCTCGGCGGTGACATGGAAATATCCCAGCTGCATCCTGCAGGGTGACAATTCGGTGGGTGAATTCTATTCCGTCGCCATCACCAACAATCTGCAGCAGGCCGATACGGGCACCAAGATGATCCATATCGGAAAAAACACCTCCTCGACCATTATCGCCAAGGGCATTTCCGCCGGCCGTTCGCAAAGCACCTATCGCGGTCTGGTACGGATGCAGCCGGGCGCCAAGGGCGGGCGGAACTATACCCAGTGCGACAGTCTGCTGATCGGCGATAAATGCGGCGCCCATACAGTTCCCTACATTGAAAACCGCAACCGCACGGCGCAGATCGAACACGAGGCGACGACGGCGAAAATCAGCGAAGATCAGTTGTTTTATTGCCGCCAGCGGGGCCTGTCGGACGAAGAAGCCCTGTCGATGATCGTCAATGGCTTCTGCAAGCAGGTGCTGCAGGAATTGCCCATGGAATTCGCCGTCGAGGCGCAAAAACTGGTTGGTATCTCATTGGAAGGCAGCGTCGGTTAGGATTATGAGTAACATATTGGAAATCAAGGGCCTGCATGCCGAGGTTGACGGCACGGAGATCCTCAAAGGTATCGATCTGAGTATTGGCACAGGTGAAGTGCACGCTATCATGGGCCCCAACGGCTCCGGCAAAAGCACCTTGTCCTACGTCATCTCCGGGCGTGACGGCTACGACATCACCGCCGGTTCCATCAGCTATCAGGGCCGGGACTTGACGGAATTGACGATCGAGGAACGGGCCGCGCAAGGCATCTTCCTGGGCTTTCAATATCCGGTTGAATTGCCAGGTGTCTCGTCCACCACGTTTTTGAAGACCGCCGTCAACGCGGTGCGGCGACAGCGTGGCGAGGACGAACTGGATGCCGTGCAATTCATGAAGCGTCTGCGCCAGCATACCGCCAGCCTGAACATCAATGACGACATGCTGCGGCGCGGGGTCAATGTGGGGTTCTCGGGCGGTGAGAAAAAACGCAATGAAATCCTGCAAATGGCCTTGTTGGAGCCCTATTTCGCGGTGCTGGACGAAACCGACAGCGGTCTGGATATCGACGCCCTGAAGGTGGTCGCCGATGGCGTCAACGCCTTGCGCGGGCCAACCCGGTCCATGCTGGTGATCACCCATTATCAACGCCTGTTGGATTATATCGTGCCCGATTACGTCCACGTGCTGGCCCATGGCCGGATCGCCCGCTCGGGGGGCAAGGAGTTGGCGCTGGAACTGGAAGAGAAAGGCTATGGCGCCTTCGTCGACGGCGCGGAGGCGGCCTAGAACATGTCATTGCGAGCGTATCAGGAAGAAATGGCGGGCGAACTGCCCGGCGCCGGTCTGCCCTGGCTGGCGGCGTTGCGGACGGCGGCGGCGGCGCGCTTCGAAGCCACAGGTTTGCCCGACCGCAAAGTGGAGGCTTGGCGCTATACCAGCCTGAAACCGATCCAGGATCACCTGTTTACCATCGGCGCAGGGAAAATTGATGATGTGCCCCCGCCGCTGTTGGCGAACAGCCATCGCCTGGTTTTTACCAACGGCATCCTCCACCTTGACGCCACGGAGCTGCCCCAGGGTGTTCGCCTACTGGGCATGGCCCAGGCCATGGCCGGCGCGCCGGACCTCATCGCGGAGAGCCTGGGTCAGGTAGCGACCGGGCAGAAACTACCCCTGCCCGCCTTGAATCAGGCCTTGAGCCAGGATGGTTATGTCCTGGCGCTGGATGCCGGCATCGTCGTTGAACAGCCGATCGAAATTCTGTTTTTGTCGGACCAGGGGGCCAGCTATCCGCGCAATCTGGTTCTGGCCGGTGCCGGAGCCCGGGCCACGGTGGTGGAACATTACCTGGGCACGGGAAATTATTTCCTGAACGCCGTCACGGAAATACAGGCCGCGGCCGGGGCCCACCTGCGGCGCTACAAGATCCAGCAGGAAGCCAACGGGGCCAGCCATGTCGGCACCCTGGCCGGACAATTGGACGGTGATGCCAAACTGGAGAACTTCGATCTGAATTTGGGCGGGCAGCTGGTTCGCAGTGAAATCCATATGGCCCTGCAAGGCGCCGGCGCCGATGCGACCCTGAACGGGATCTATTTATTGCGCGGCAAGCAACATTGCGACAATGCCATCTGGGTCGACCATGCGGTCGGCGGCAATACCAGCCATCAGGATTACCGCGGCATCCTGGACAACAAGGCCCATGCCGTCTTTCAGGGCAAGATCACGGTACGCCGGGACGCCCAGGGTATCGAGGGTCACCAGTTGAACAAGACCCTGTTGCTTTCGGACCAGGCGGAAATCGACAGCAAGCCGGAATTGGAAATCCTGGCCGACGATGTCAAATGCAGCCACGGCGCGACTGCTGGCGAGTTGGATGAGACCGGCCTGTTCTACCTGCGCTCTCGCGGTATTCCGGAGGCTGAGGCGCGGCAGCTGTTGATGACGGCATTCGCCGCTCAGACCCTAGACAAAATCAGCGACAAAGCGGTACGCGGGATCATGGACGGCCTGGTCGCAGATTGGATGGCGTCATGAATGCGATCGGGCAACCGGCCGGGCAACCTACCAGGCGAGCGGGCCACAATATCGAGGGCGGCTTCGATGTGGAGCGGATACGCCAGGATTTTCCCATTCTAAGCCGTCAGGTGCACGGCAAGCCGTTGGTCTATTTCGATAGTGGCGCGTCGGCCCAGAAGCCGCGCGCCGTGATCGATGCCATGACCGAGGTGCTGGAAAACGAATACACCAATGTCCATCGCGGGGCGCATTATCTTAGTCAAACCCTGACCGACCGCTATGAAGGGGTGCGCGAGACCATCGCCCGCTTTATCAATGCGCCGTCGGAAAATCAGATCGTGATCACCCGTAACACCACCGAGGCCATCAACCTGGTGGCCGCCACCTATGGCCGGAAATTTCTGGGCAGGGGTGATGGCGTGGTTGTCAGCACCATGGAGCACCACGCCAACATCGTGCCCTGGCAGATGCTGCGCGATGAAAAAGGCATCGAGCTAAAGGTCGCGCCTATCGACGATACCGGCGCCCTGGATCTGGACGCCTACGCCGCATTGCTGGATGGCAATACCAAGCTTGTGGCCATCACCCATTGCTCCAACGTCCTGGGCACCATGGTGCCGGCGGCGGAGATCGTGCGTCTGGCCCACGATCGCGGTATTCCCGTGCTATTGGACGGCAGCCAGGCGGTGGTTCACAGCACCGTTGACGTGCAGGCACTGGACGCGGATTTTTATGTCTTCACCGGGCACAAGCTGTATGGGCCCAATGCCATCGGTGTGTTGTACGGCAAGGCCGAACTGTTGGCGCAGATGCCGCCCTATCAGGGCGGTGGCGACATGATCGCCTCGGTGACTTTTGAGAAGACCACCTATCAGGAGCCGCCGCACCGCTTTGAAGCCGGCACCCCACCCATTGTCGAGGCGATTGGCCTGGGTGCCGCAATGGACTATGTCTCGGCCATCGGGATGGAGGCAATCGCAGCGCATGAAAAATCGCTGCTGACCTATGCCACGGAACGCCTCATGGCCCAGCCCGGTATACAATTGTTTGGCACCGCGCCCGGGAAAGCGGCGATCCTGTCATTCATTCAGCAGGGTATCCACCCCTTCGATACCGCCGCCACGTTGGACCGCGAGGGCGTCGCGGTGCGGGTTGGACAGCATTGCGCCGAGCCGTTGATGGGCCGTTTAGGCGTCGATGGCACCGTGCGCGCCTCGTTGGCCATGTACAACACCACCGCGGAAGTCGACACAATGATCAGAGCCCTGGAACGGGCCCGGACCCTGTTTGGCTGAGGGGCGCCGGGTAACGTCATGACCATAGCCGCAGAAAAACTGGCCCAGTACGATGAATATGTCGAGGCGTTGGAAATTCTCGATGAAGAGAGCCGCTTTGAATACATCATCGATATTGGCAAGCGGGCCGACAAGACAGCGTTCCCGGCCGAATGCATGGACGACGCGCATCTGATGCACGGCTGTATGTCCAAGGTCTGGATCATTCACAGCCGTGAGAATGACAGGAGTATTTTCCGGGGTCAGAGCGATGCCATCATCGTCAAGGGCCTGGTTTCCATGATGACCGGTTCGTTCAGCGGCCTGACCAGTGGCGAACTGGCTGAAGTGACCCTGGATCACGTCCGCGGCTTGAATCTGGGCGCGCTGACCATGCAACGCCAGGTGGGCATGATGGCGATGTTGAAACATATGCAAAAGTTGAGCTTGCAAGCAGAACGCGCGGAAGCGGCGGATTAACGTTGGGGATTGAATATGTCGGATATGGATTTTTATGGGGGACCAAACCCCTTCGGCCATTTGCACGGCCCGGAATTGGACGAGGACGGCAAGGCCCGAGCCGGCGACCCTCTGGCCGAGGGGGTCGCGGTGGCATCGGAGGCGGCGGTGATTGACGCCATGCGGGAGGTCTATGACCCGGAAATTCCGGTCAATATCTTCGAACTGGGCCTGATCTACGACTACAGGATTGGTCCCGCCGGTAATGTGGGTATTCAGATGACCTTGACGGCGCCGGGCTGTCCCGTAGCCGGCGTTTTGCCCGGCCATCTGGCCCGCACCGTATCCGAGGCGGAGGGCGTGGGTGAAGTCGTCGTTGAACTGGTCTGGGACCCGCCATGGGAGATGTCCATGATGTCCGAAGCGGCCCGTGTCGAATTGGATATGTTTTAAGCTTATGTCAAGAAAACAGCGCCAAACTTGGCCTGTTGGGGAATAGGGAAATACGGTCATGGATAGACCAGCGGTACTCACAATGACGGATGCAGCGGTCGCGCGGGCCAAGGAATTGATGGTGCGCAGCGACGGTGACGTTCTTGCCCTGCGGGTCGGCGTCAAAACGGGCGGCTGCTCGGGCCTGATGTACGAGGTCGAATACGCCAAGGAAAAGAAGCGATTCGAGGAAGAAGTTGAAACCGACGGCGTAAAGGTCTTCATCGATCCAACGGCCATAATGTTTCTTGTCGGTGCCGAAATGGACTATAAGACCGACAAGTTCCAATCGACCTTTGTCTTCAACAATCCCAATGAAGCGGACCGTTGCGGCTGTGGCGAGAGTTTCCGCGTCGCCTAGCGGCCCTGGCCAAAATTACCGGCATTCAGGACCCGGCCGCCAACCGGCGTTGACGTTCGGCGCTCCCGAACGGCTATAATCGGCTGGATTGCATCCACCCGAAAGGCCCTTCCCGTGAAGTTAGCTTCGTGAGCCCTGGCAATGGCAACTGACATGATCAGCGATGGCCAGGCGCGCTGGCTGCCGGTATCCGATGCCGCTGCCGTGTTGGGCGTCAGCGACGAAATTCTGCGCCTGCGGATGTCGCGTCAGGCTATTGGTACCCGGACCGACGCCGATGGACAGGTTTTTGTCCGAACCCCCTATGATTTGACGGGTTACATCCGCGCTGGCATTACCGCGCCTGCGGCCTTGGATGAAAGCCCTGGTGGAAACGGGGGCGATTGGGAATCGGAGAACCCCGATCATACCGCTTTCGTTTCGAAAACCGAACCAACCCCGGCAGCTAACGCGCAGGAGCCATTGGACCCCTTGCAGGCCCTGAATGAAGCCCGCATTGCCGATCTGAAACAGTTGCATGCGGCCCAGATTGCGGATTTGAAAGCAGTCATCGCGGATATTGCGGACCGCCATGAGGCCGAGATGGAGCGCCTGCAGGATAGCCATCAGGCGGAAATGCAGCGGCTTGTGGACCTGCACAACATCAGCACGAAAATGTTCCACGAGCAGGCCCAGCACACCGCCAAAATGGAAGCGGAACGCAAGACCATGCTGCTTGAAGTCATCAGAGCCCTGAACGGCCGAAAGTAGGCAGAATTCGCTACACCCAGGGACGTTGACCGGCCTACAATCAGATAACTTACGGGAAAGGAATTCTGCCCATGGCGGATCTTGATGATATCAGGGAAGGCAAGGACTTTGGCTTGGACAGGCCGGCCCGGAACGAGCCGTTTTTTCTGAAAGGCGCCAATGCCCTGGATTGGGGCATGCAGAACCGCCTGTCGCGTATATTCAATCCCACGTCCGGCCGCACGGTGATGCTGGCCTTCGACCACGGCTATTTCCAGGGCCCGACCACCGGCATTGAACGCATGGATCTGGCGATCCCGCCACTGATCCCCCACGCCGATGTCCTGATGTGCACCCGCGGCGCTTTGCGCAGCTGCATTTCCCCCACCGCCAACAAGCCCGTCGTGCTGCGCTCGTCCGCCGGGCAAAGCATTCTGACGGAACTGTCCAACGAACTGGTCGCCGTGGATATCGAGGATGCCATTCGCCTGAATGCCGCCGCCATTACGGCGCAAATCTATGTGGGCGCCGAGTTCGAGCATAAGTCCATCGCCAATGTGGTGAAGTTGATCGACACGGGCAGCCGCTATGGCATTCCCACTCTGGCCGTTACCGGTGTCGGCGCCGATATGGCGCGGGATGCGCGCTATTTTGGCCTGGCGACGCGCATCGCGGCCGAGATCGGCGCACATTATGTGAAAAGCTATTTCATCGAAGATGGCTTCGAGCGCGTGGTGGCGGGCTGTCCGGTTCCGATCGTCATCGCGGGCGGCAAGAAGCTGCCCGAGGGTGAGGCCCTGGACATGGCCTTCAGGGCCGTCGACCAGGGCGCGGCCGGGGTCGATATGGGCCGCAATATCTTTCAATCCGAAAGCCCCGTGGCGATGATCCAGGCCGTAGGTGCCGTAGTCCACCGCAACGAAAGCGCCGCAAAGGCCCTGCAAATGTATCAGGATTTGAAAAAGGATCTGGAGAGTTAGCAGATGGCCGAGGCCAAAGCAGAACAATGGAAGAAAACCGCCTGTATTCTGTGCGGCAGTAACTGCGGCGTGCTGGTCCAGTTGGGTGGGCGCGATGGCCGGGAAATCATTCGGGTCCGTGGCGACAAGGAACACCCCAGCAGCAAGGGATATACTTGCAACAAGGCGCTGCAGTTAAACTATTACCAGTCCGCCAGGGGCCGGCTGACAACGCCATTGCGCCGGCGCGAGGACGGCAGTTTTGAAGAGATCGACTGGGACACCGCCATTGCCGAGATCGCCCAGCGCTTGATGGCTATTCGTGACGAGCATGGCGGTGACGGGATCCTCTATTACGGCGGCGGCGGGCAAGGCAACCATCTGGGCGGGGGTTATTCGCCGGCACTCCGGCGGGCCCTCCGTAGCCGATACCGCGGCAACGCCCTGGCGCAGGAGAAAACCGGCCTGTCCTGGGTGTTCGATCGAATGGTGGGCGGCTTTTACCATGGTGACTTTGAACATTGCCAAACGGCCCTACTGGTGGGCAAGAATCCCTGGCAATCGAACGGCTTTCCCCGTGCCAGGGTGACCTTGCGGCAAATGGCCAAGGACCCGAACCGTAAGCTGATCGTAATCGATCCGCGGGTCACCGAGACGGCGGAGCTGGCGGATATCCACCTTCGCGTCAGGCCAGGGCGGGATGCCTGGCTGCTGTCGGCGATCCTGGGGCAACTGGTGCAACAGGATTTAATCGACCATGACTGGCTGGGCGCGCACGCTCAGGGCCAGGATGCGGTTATCCAGGCACTGCGGGAAATCGCAGTGGCGGATTACGCCGCCTTTGCCGGCATCGCAATGGCGCAGATCGAAGACGTAGCGCAAATTCTGGGACAGACGGATAGTTTATCGGTGCTGGAAGATCTGGGCATTGAAATGGCGCCCAACTCGACCGTCAACAGTTATCACTGCGTCCTGCTGTTCCTGTTAACCGGCAATTTCGGCAAGGCCGGTGCCGTCAATCTGCCGAGCCAACTGGTCAACCTATTTACGCCGGACAAGATCAGTCCGGAGCGTGATGAGCGGGGCTATGAAACCGGCTACAAGACGACGCCCGTGACCCAATCGCGGATTATCTCCGGCCTTGTTCCCTGTAATATTATACCGGACGAAATACTCACGGATCATCCCGACCGCTTCCGAGCCATGCTGATTGAAAGCGCCAATCCCGTGCATTCTCTTGCAGATGCCAAACGCATGCGCGAGGCCTTGGCGGCATTGGATCTGGTGGTCGTCATCGATATCGCCATGACAGAGACCGCGAAACTGGCCGATTACGTACTGCCGGCATCCAGCCAGTATGAAAAGCCGGAGATGACTTTTTTTAATTTTGAGTTTCCCGAAAACTGTGCCCATCTTCGCGGGCCATTGATGGCGCCCCTGCCCGGCACCCTGTCCGAGCCGGAGATCCACGCCCGTTTACTGGAAGCCATCGACCCTTTTGACGACGAGGTGCTGGCGGACCTGCGCCATGCGGCAAGTGAAGGCCTGGACGCCTACACCGAAGCCTTTGCCGCCGCGTCCAGGGCCAACCCGAAGATCAGCCAATACGGCGCCTATGTCCTCTACCGTACCCTCGGGCCCAGCCTTCCCCGTGGCATGGCTGAGGCTGCCGCCATTTGGGGCATTGCGCAGATGTTCGCCGTCAGCCAAGGCGCCTCCCTGGCCAGGGCGGGTTTTGAAGGCGCGCCGGCGGAAGCGGGCAACAAACTATTCGCGGCCTTGCTCAAGGCGCAATCCGGTCTGATTTTTTCCATCGACGAGCCGGAAGACAGTTTCCGCCGCAATCGTCTGCCCGGCGGCGTAGTTAATCTGCATCTGCCGGAAATGCTGGATAAGGTGAAGGAACTGGCCAATTATGATGCGGCGGAAACCAGCGCCGAGTTCCCTCTGGTGCTGGCGGCGGGGGAGCGGCGCTCCTACACCGCCAATACCATCGTCCGTGATCCGGCCTGGGCCAAATCCAATAATGCCCTGACCCTCTCCATCAATCCCGAGGATGCCGCCAATCTGGGTATCAACGACGGCGGCGGCGCAATGCTGACCACGGCGCGGGATTCCGTCAAAGTGGTGGTGGAGGTGGACAAGCGTATGCTGCCGGGCACGATTTCCCTGCCCAACGGCTTCGGCCTTTCCTACCCGGATGCAGGCGGCAGGGAGGTTGTGACCGGTATTTCACCAAACGAATTGACCGCCGCCGAAGACCGCGACGATTTCACCTACACGCCCTGGCACAAATTCGTCCGGGCCCGGTTGGAGGCCATCGGCAAGCGTTGACGGGTCAGGCCCTTGGGCGGTTGGAACGAGAAATATCATGGAGACGGTGTCGAGGCCGCAAAGGAAATGGAAAGTCTATGAATGATCCCATCGAGCGTGTGGTTCGGCCGCGCCGCAGCTTTATATTCTCGCCGGGCCTGCAGCCCGCGATGTTCCCCAAGGCGCTGGCCAGCGGCACCGACATCGTCTGTGTCGAACTGGAGGACGGCATTGCGCCAAAGGACAAGGCAGCGGCGCGCAAGGCCGGCCTGGCGCTGTTTGCCAGCCCCCAGGCCGATGATGGCGTGGAGCGCATTGTCCGCATCAACTGCCTCAGAACCGCGTTTGGCCTGGCCGATGTCCAGGCGGTTCTTGCCACCGACACACCGCCCCCCGCCCTGATGCTGCCGAAAGTGTTGTCGCCGGATGAGATCGTCTGGCTAGACGATATATTGACGGAACGCGGCCACCTCACCCGGCTGCACATCATAATAGAGACCAATGCGGCCCTTGAGGCGGCCTATGAAATTGCCCAGGCCAGCCCGCGGATCGATGCCCTGTTTTTTGGCGGCGTCGACATGGCGGCGGAGCTGCGCTGCAAGAATGCCTGGGAGCCGTTGCTATATGCCCGTTCCCGCGTCGCCCATGCCGCGGCCGGGGCCGGTATTGATGCCATCGATGTGCCGTATCTGGATTTGCAGGATCTTGACGGCATGGAAACCGAGGCCCGCCTGGCCCGGGATCTGGGTTTCAGCGGCAAAGGCTCTATCCACCCGAAACAGATCGCCATTCTCAACCGCGCTTTCACACCCGATGCCGTCGCGGTGGCCCAGGCAAAGAAGATTCTGCAGGCTTTCGCAGATGCGGACACCGGTTTGGTGGTTGTCGACGGCAAGCTGATCGAAAAACCGGTCCTGCGCGAGATGAATCGGATTTTGGCCATCGCCGAACGGGTTTCGGCTTAGCTCGACAGGTGCCGGTCCGGTTAAGGCTGGCACCCGCTGCATTTAGAATTAAAGACGCGCCATGCCGACATCGCCCAAGCATCCGGTTATAACCCGCCCAGCCGCATAATTCGTCTTCACGCTGGCCGGCGAAGGATGGCGAGCCTGAACCATATCTGAAATGCAAAGCCTCGATTGACAGGTTAATTCGAGGTTGGTTAGATTTGCCCAGCTGCGGTGATGATAGCAATGTCCGTATAGAATTCAGGAGCCAAGATGAACTCGATTTCCGTCGTCAAGATAACCGATCTGCCAGAATCGACGGACCCGCATCGCCGCGCGATGCTTGACCCTGAATTCGCGGCCCGGCTGGCAGAACAAGTCGCGCGCCTTGTTTCCGATACTGTATGCACGCAGGTCAATTTTTTGCCCAGTGGCGCGCTTGAGCGTGCGCGGGAGGCCGTGTTCGCGTTTTATGACCTCTATGAGCAGCGGCCGGTGCGTGACAATCTGGGCGGATTTGGTTTTAACGACAGCCTTTGGCTATTCGTGTTGGCGCGGGCCATCGACCCTGCGTTCATCGTTGAGAGCGGGGTGCACCGGGGCCATACCACCTGGCTGCTCCGGGCGGCCTGCCCGGACGCCGAGTTGCATTGTTTTGACGTGCAATTTGGGAACCGCGTACACGTAGATGTCAATGCGCACTACCATGAGCACGACTGGATGGAAACGGAGATTTCAGCACCGGACGGGCGGCGCAGCTTGGTCTTTTTTGACGATCATGTCAGTCATGCCAGGCGCATTGTCGAAGCTTGGCGGCGCGGATTTCAACTGGCGATATTTGATGACAATTTTCCTGCCTATAACCTCTATGCCACCGGACGTCCGCCGGTGCCAACCCTGGATATGATCCTTGATCCCGACCTTGACCGCGCCTGCCAGATTGAATGGACCCGCAATGGCAAGCGCTACAGCTATCGCCATGACCCTGCTGACGCCCGGACCGCCCGCGCCCTGATCGACCGCTATGCCGTCATGCCGGAACTGGCGCTGCTCACCCGGCACAGTACCGGATCAGGGTTGAGCCTGGTCAAACTCGCGTCGGCTGGGTGCGGCAACTGATGACCCTGCTGGGGGCCGCGCCGAAAGCGGATCCGGACGCCAAGCTGGACCTGACCGTGTTGATGGAAGGCCAGACATATCCGCCACGGTGGCCTGACCCGCATTCTTTACACTGGACCAGGGCACCGTGGCGGATATGATCGACCCAGGCGGGGGCTACTATGTGCGTGGGGCTTGCCGGTGCTCAATTGCGGGGGGAATTGTAATGTACGGTAAAATCAAAGGCATGGTTGCGGCCCTGCTGGGATGCGCTTTGTACCTAGGCGTGACCGCCATGCCGTTGGCGGCTATGGATTA
>JAJFGG010000054.1 GCA_021776235.1 Alphaproteobacteria bacterium
CCTTGAACAACACGTCCGGGCGTGGCTGAAAAGGCGCAACAAACATAACGTCAAAGCAGATTGGCGGTTTACAACCGACGATGCCCGCATCAAGTTGAAAAACCTATACCCTATGCTTTAGATGATTCAGACCACTAGGCTAATCCACGATCGGAGCGCTACCGACCCTGGGATGTGGACGGGGGCCGTCGGAGACAGCCATGCACAGCACGATTTCGTCGGGCCGCGGCCCGTCGGCGACCATCACTGTAATGGTATCGAAATGATCGAACGACCAGGCCTCGTCCTTGTGACCCAGCGGTATGTCCATGGTGGCGCCGGCCGCCGCGACTTTGGCGTTCGAAGGTATCAACGCCTTGCCGCCGCCCACGGCCGCACGCATGGGTTTGCCCAATTTGGGATGAATCATGGCGCCGCCATGCTCTAAATCCCCGGCGACGCCGACGATCGCCGCCTTGCCATAGCCGACAGGCGGCCCCGCCAGCAAAGCCACGGCGTCGGCCATCAGCCGCTCGCCAAGCTGGCCGCCGAGATCGAACAGAGGCGATAGATCGTCGACGAAGCGGCCGGCGAACGGGTTTTGCAGGACCGCCATGGCGACAACCCTGGTTATGGGGTCGCAGGCTTTGCCAAAGCCGTCCGCCTTGACGGTTTCCGTGATCATCATGGTCTTGCGAATGTTCATGGCAACTGCTCCCCGGCGACAAAGCCGCCTAAAACACCCGTCGCAGGAAATCCATGCCCAGATCCAGTCCATCCTGCGCGATGGTGTGGCCCGCACCTTGGCTGACATGCCATTCCACGGAGAAGTCAGCGGCGCCCAGGGCCTGCACGGCCTCGTGGAGATTTTTGACCGGCAGCATCTCGTCGGCATCGCCATGGATCAACATGATGGGCGGTTTCGCGACGGCCTCCTCCGCCAACAGTTCAGGCCCGGCCAGCAGGCCGGAAAAGCCCAGGATGCCGGCCACGGCATTTGGCCGGCGCAGGGCTACATGCAGGGCCATCATGGTGCCCTGGCTGAAGCCGACCAGGACCAGGTTTTTCTCGTCAAGGCCGTGGCGGGCCAGCTCTTCATCGATGAATTGATCCAGCACGGGTGCCACCCCTTGGGCGCCTGTCAGGCGGCTGGATGGGTCGAACTGGCTGATGGGGAACCATTGATAGCCCATGGGCGACATTTCGCAGCGTTCCGGTGCGTGCGGCGCGACAAAATAGGCGCCGGGCAGGACACGGGCAAAATAGGGCGCCAGACCGATCAGGTCATTGCCGTCGGCGCCGTAGCCGTGCAGCAGAATAACCAGTTGTTCAGCCTCGCCGCCGCCGGCGGGCGGCTGCCGCGGCCCATCGATTTTGGCAATTTCCATGTCCATCCCCATCTTCCAGTCTGCCTGCGTCCGAGCTTAGTGGAAATTTGCCAAATGCCCAGAGTATTTCCGGGCTATTGTCCTGTCCCTGGTCATGCCGCGGCGCCGTTGACAGTTTTGCCTACTTCACCGAACAATGCGGTTACCAGACAACGTAACGGGCGGGGTGGCCAGGGTATGCTTTCAATCGCGGACAACGAGCTGTTGACCCGTACCGGCGCGGATACGCCCATGGGACAGTATTTTCGCCGCTTCTGGCAGCCGGTGGCGTTGATGGAAGAATTGCCGGAGCCTGATGGCCCGCCCTTGCGCGTTACCGTGATGGGAGAGGCGTTGGTCGCCTTTCGGGATAGCAACGGCCGGTTGGGTCTGTTGGACGCCCATTGTCCGCATCGCGGCGCCAACCTGTTTTTTGGCCGAAACGAGGAGTGCGGCTTGCGCTGTGTCTATCACGGCTGGAAATTTGATGTTGAGGGCAAGGCGATGGATTTGCCCAATATTCCGCCCGGGGCCCGGCATCATGATACCATCAGGGCCAAGGCCTATCCTACCCGGGAATGGGGTGAAATGGTTTGGGCCTATATGGGCCCGCCCGCCGAAAGCATGCCCGAGGGCCGCTTACCTGAACTGCCGCAGTTGGAGTTCGGTGTGCTGCCGGCGGCGAACCGCTATGTCACCAAACAGTATGTGGATTGCAATTGGGGTCAGGTCATGGAGGGTGATCTGGATACCTCGCATTTTTCCTTTCTGCATATGCCGGCCCCCGGCGTTGCCTCCAACGAAAACCCCGACGCACCGGCCGACGAGCGGCGCCTGCGCTGGATCCGCAATGACCCGATGCCCAAATTCACGGTGCTGCCGCATGAGGTGGGCTTCGTGGTTGGTGGCGTGCGGGCGGCGGATGACGGTCAGAATTATTGGCGGATTACGCAGTTTACCCTGCCGGCCCATGGCACCGGTCCGTCGACCTTTCCGGGCGAAACCTATTTCGGTTTCACCCTGGTGCCGATTACCGATCAGAGTTGCTGGATGTATTGCTATGGTTGGAATCCGGAACGGCCGATCGAAGGCGAAGAGCGTGCGAAGTTGCTGCAGGGTCATGGCATCATCGCCAACACCGGGCCCGACTATGTGCCGTTGCAGAACCGCGGCAATGACTATCTGATCGATCGGGAGACCCAGCGCAACGCGACCTATACCGGGGTCAAGGGACTGGCCGAACAGGACCTCATGATCCAGGAAAGCCAGGGCCCGATTTTGGATCGCACACGGGAAAATCTGACTGCCACCGATGCGGCCGTGGTCCGCTTTCGCCGTACCTTGCTGGATGCCGCCAAGGCACTTGCCGCATCCGGCGCCGAACCGGCCGCGCCCTGGCGGCATGAAGCCTACCGTGTCCGCCCCGGCAGCTGGTTTGCCGCCAATGACGTCAGCTTTGAAGACGTCATGCTGCAACGTTTCGACGACCCATTAGGCCGTGTCGGGTAGTTGGCGCATATCCGGGCTATTGTGGGGCATTTGAAGGCGACCCTCAGCCATTCGGATCCGTTGCGCCGCTTGCCCGATAGACCAGGTCGCGCGATGCGCCTGCCCGAATTTCACACCGGCGCGCCCCAGATTACAGCGGCGACGCCTATGGCTGCCAATACCAGCGCAATCAGATACCGCGCTGTGGATGGTTCCGCTGCATCCGTTTCAGGATTGTCGCTTGGGATTCTTTTGCTGCCTGTCCACATTGCGCGGACCAGGTTTTCGCGACCCAGCAGGCTGATGCTCAGGACGCCGATAATGTGGAGTGCGACAAAAAGCCAGAGAACGGAATAGAGGGTCTCGTGAATTTCCGCCAGGGCATCGGCAATCCCCGGCCTTATTAGCACGGCGTATGCGCCGGCGACCTCATCATCGGCAGCAAATAGGCCGGTTACGACCAGCACGACCAAGCCGGTAAGCAAAGTCAGGATCATCCAGCCGCCCAGGGGGTTGTGGCCAACATGGCCGGGCGGTGTCAAGGCCAGCAGAGCAACGGCATGCTCACGAACGTCACGCCAGCCGCAAACAAAACTGCTGAACCGGGCGTGCCGGTTACCCATAAGGCCCCAGACCAGTCGAAATAGCACCAGTAGTAAAACGCCGTAGCCGGCGACAAGATGGGTCCAAAACCATGTGCTCCCGGCCTCGGCCGTAAGCCAGCAAAGAACAACCAAGGTAACGAGCGTCCAGTGTAAAACCCGGGTCGCCCGGTCCCACACAAGAATTTCTTTCTTGTCGCCTTGGCGTTTCATTTGCCTTTTCAATCCTGAAAAGCCCGCAAAATGCAGGTGCGCCTGGCAGTAATCACTATCCGCAAAATCTAGATTATCCGTTCCACGGGAACGTTGCGCACGTCCATTTCATAGTCCAGGCCGGTGACCGGTGGGCGCGCGTAGTACCAGGTCAGGCCCGCGGCAGCAGCGCCCCGGGCGACGATCTCGGAGGCGAAAAACGGATGCAGGTCATACACCGTATAGACCTGCGAGGTCCCGGCGTCGGCCCAACCTAGGCCAAGGGCGGTCATGCGGGTTTCCATGGCGCCCAGGACATGGCGGGCTTTTTCGGTCATGGCCTCGGCGCTGATATCGCCCAGGCGGACAATCCGTTCCGCGTAATCGCCCGGTCCCTCCTCGGCCTCGCCAGAACCGGCGATGACGAAACTTTTCACTGCACTGGCCGGTCCCTCAATGGGCACCGTATAGCAGAAGGCCTCGAAGACTGGTTCCGTGGGCGGGTTGATTTCAGGACAGACGTTGGAGCGGGCGACCGGATTTTCGTCGTTCTCGAAAATGCCCCAGCGTTCCAGTGTGCCCACATATACCCGGTTGAAGGCGATGAAGCCGGCGTCGGTAAAGGGCGCCGGTGACCGCAGTTCACAGGCGCAATAGGCGGTGGTGGGCCGCCCAAGCCCGGTCAAATGCGCCTCGATCGCCCGAAAGCCGTCTTCGATGGGCCGGGGCCGGGCAAAGCGGACCCGTTCGATGGCAAAGCCCGGCTCCGCCGCGACCCCGCCTGAATATTGAAAGGGTCCGCGCACATACCGATAGCCGCCCGCCTCGAATACCGCCGTCTCTACCATGCTTCATACTCCCGATGTGATCGACCCTGCGCCAGGTCGGGCACGGTACACCATCCCCTCGGGCGGGCGCAAATGCGGTCCGTTCGGCTGGTTTCCTGATGTGTAATTCGGATTCGCGGTCATTTTTGAATAAGTGCTAGAATTACTCGCGTTGCGATTAATCTGGGCTTTGGAGGGGATATTCAGTGCGGGTGATAACGACGGTAACGGCTGGAGCAGGATCGTGAGCGGGCGCGGCATCAGGGGCAAGGTCGCGGTCGCGGGCATTGGCGAGACAACTTACTACAAGCACGGTCAGTCGCCCGATGCCGAGTTCGCCCTGGCTTTGCAGGCTATTTTGCGGGCCTGCGAGGATGCGGGCATCAAGCCCCAGGAAGTCGACGGCTTTGCCTCCTATTCCAACGACCGCAGCGATCCGTCCCGCATCGCGGCGGCGCTGGGCATTCCCGATCTGCGCTTTTCCAACATGCAATGGGGCGGCGGCGGCGGCGGCGTCGCGGCCGCCGTGGCCAATGGCGCGGCAGCGGTGGCGGCGGGTTATGCGGACTGCGTCGTGGTTTTCAGGGCTCTGGCGCAGGGGCAGTTCCGGCGCTTTGGCGAGGCCGCGCCGGATCCTACGGTTTCCGGCGACGCCGCCTATATGGCGCCCTATGGGGTGATGTCGCCGGCGCAGAAGTACGGCATGCGGGCGACCCGTTTCATGCACGATTATGGCGTCGATCGCGGCGTCCTGCGCGCCATCGCCATGGCGTCTTATCAGCACGCCCAGAGCAATCCACGGGCGGTCATGTATGGCCGGCCTTTGGATGCGGAGACCTACGATGCGAGCCGCTGGATCGTCGAGCCCGTCAACCGGCTGTTCGATTGCTGCCAGGAAAACGATGGCGCCGCGGCGTTGCTGCTGGTTTCCGCCGAACGGGCCAGGGATTTGCGGCAAACGCCGGCCTATCTGCTGGGTGCCGCGCAGGGTTCGGACCATCGTTGTGGCGCGCCGGTGATGAATGCCTCCAATTTCGGCTCCTCGTCCTTCGCCACCGTGGCGCCGCGCCTGTATGAAATGGCCGGGGTTTCGCCCGGCGATATCGACGTGGTGCAGAGCTATGAGAATTTCACCACCGGCGTGATGATGGCGGTAGTGGAACATGGCTTTTGCGCCCCGGACGAGGCCAACGAATTCTTCACCCTGGAAAACCTGACCGCGCCCGCGGGCAGGATGCCCTTGAACACTTCGGGCGGTAATCTGGCGGAATGCTATATGCACGGCCTTGGCCTGCAATTGGAAGCGGTGCGCCAGATCCGCGGGCAATCCTGCAACCAGGTGCCCAACGCCAAACTGGCGATCAACATCGCCGGCCCCATGGTGACCCCGGTCAGCAGCCTGATCATGGGATCAGAGGAGACTTTGTCATGACCGTGGATAGCTATCTGCCTGCCGGCATGCCGGCCCCGGTGCCCTCGGGCGACGGCCTGGACGCGGCCTACTGGGAAGGCACCCGGCGCGGCGAATTGATGGTCCAGCGCTGCGGCGGTTGCGGTACCTGGCAATGGGGTCCAGAATGGCTCTGCCATCAATGCCAGTCTTTCCATATACAATGGCAGAAGATTGCCGGCAACGGCCTGATATACAGTTGGGAACGGCCCTGGCATCCGGTGCACCCCGCCCTGCGCGAGATGGGCCCCTATACAGTGGTGCTGGTTGAAATGCCTCTTGCGGGCAATATCCGCATGTTGGGAAATCTGCTGGGCCCGCCTGATCAGGAAGTCCCGATCGGCGCGGCTGTGGAAGCTGTGTTCGAGCCCCATGACGACGCTGACACACCCTATACCCTGGTGCAATGGCGCCTGAGCTCCTGAGCCGGGTTCCCAAACCCGAATCGTTGAGATCCTGGAGGACCGCATGAGCGAGCAAAGCCAAGTCGATGACGCCAACCAATGGCGACTGGAAACCCCCGGCGTGGCGGACTGGCCGCGCACGGCGCGGGCCGATGACGCGGACAAATACCTGATGATTTCCGCCGATACCCATGCCAACGAACCGGCTGATCTTTGGGTCAAGCGGATCGAGCCCAAATACCGGGACCGCATACCCCAGGTCAGGGTCGACGAAAAGGGTGACCGCTGGAGCCTCGTCGAGGGCTACCGCCCGACGAAAATCCGTATCGCGGCCATGACCGGCCAGGATCAGGAGCGCAACGGCTCGGGCGACACGGTGGCCGGCCGCAAGGCCGATCACCAGCGCGACGGCATCGACGCCGAGGTGGTCTTTCCCAACAAGGGCCTGGCCATGTGGGCGACCCCGGATCCGGTCTTCGCCATGGCGCAGTGCCGGGTTTGGAACGATTGGGCATGGGAATTCTTTGGCCCCGACAATGCCACCATGTCGCCTCTGGCGGCGCTGGGAACCGGAGATATACCGGGTTCTCTGAAAGAGATAGAGCGGGTGGCAAAGTTGGGTTTTCGCGGCCTGACCCTGCCTTGCAAGCCAATTTTTGGCGGCCATGACGTGGATGATCCCAACTACAATCTGCCCATGTACGATCCCATGTGGGCCTTGATCGAGGAAGTGGACCTGCCGATCACCTTCCATGTTTCCACCGGGCGCGATCCCCGCGCTTCCAAGGGCAACGGCGGGGCGGTGATCAATTACGTCTCGCACTCCCTCAGCCCGACCATCGAACCCATGGCGAACCTGTGCGGCTCCGGTGTACTGGAGCGTTTTCCAAAGATCCGCTTTGCCCTGATCGAGGCCGGCATCGGCTGGATACCCTGGGCCTTGGAGGCCATGGATGAGGCCTATCGCAAGCATCATTTCTGGGTACGGCCGAAATTACAGGGTCTGCCCAGTGATTACTTCAAACGGAACGGAGCGGCGGCCTTCCAGGAAGATCCGGTCGGGCTGGCCCTGGTCGAACAATTCGGTCTGACGGATAATATGATGTGGGCCAACGACTACCCTCATCACGAAGGCACCTGGCCCCATTCGGCCGAGGCCATCGAACGCACCATGTCGGGCATCAGCGACGGCACCCGCGCCAAAATCCTCGGCCTGAACGCCAACCGCATCTTCAACTTCAAGCTGCCGGAAAAGCCGAACAGGGCCGTCGCTTAGAGCATCGGGGAAATGCTCTTGACCGAATTCGATTTCGAATTACGCAATCCAGGCCGCGACGGCGGTCCGGCGCTAATGCGCCGCCGCCCCTGAAGCTCTCGCGGAGCGGTGCGCGCTGGCGCACAAGCGTGAGCGACAAGAGCTAGACCTGATTCGATGAATATGGAAACTGGTCTAGTTCCGCCAATCGGTGCCGACGTCCCGTTCCAATTGCCGTAACATGGCGGCCCATTGGCGGGTTTCCATTTCGGCGCGCCGCTTGCGATTGATCTTCTTGCCGACCTCGATGGTGTAGTCCTGGGTTTCCTTGCTGGGAAATTGCAGTTCCTGACCGCAGCTGAGGATGTCCACCTGGTATTGGCAGGCCGTCTCCATGCGGTACATCCAGAAGAACGCCTCGGCGATGGTCTCGCCCACGCTCAGCAGGCCGTGATTGCGTAGGACCAGGATGCGTCCATCGCCCAGGTCGCTGACGATGCGCGCCCGTTCGGAGTGATCCAGGGCTACGGATTCATAGTCGTGGTAGGCAACCAGACCAAGGATCAGCAAGGCTTTTTGATTGCTGGGTAGCAGGCCGTCTTTCATACAGGCGACCGCGTTGCCGGCCGGCGTGTGCGTGTGCAGTACCGCATTCATCACGTCGGATGACAGATGCACCGCCGAATGGATGGTGAAACCGGCCGGGTTGATGGGATAGTCGCTTTCCCCCACCGTGTTGCCGTCCTGATCCACTTTTATCAAGGAAGACGCGGTAATTTCGCCGAACAGCATGCCATAGGGATTTAGCAGAAAATGCTCTGTCCCCGGCACCCGCAATGAAATATGCGTACCGAACAGGTCACTCCAGCCATAATGGTCTACAAGGCGGTAACAGGCCGCAAGGTCGCAGCGTGCTTCCCATTCAACGGCGCTAAATTCACTTGGTACCGGCCCGTGGCGGCCAAGGCTGGAGGTGGTCGACATGGTATTCCCCATTCATTACGTTAGTTTCTACTTTGACGGCAATGTATCTCTCTTGTGCCGTGGTGCCCAGAAAAACCCGTTCTTTCGATAACCGCCTGCCAGGGATGCTTCATCGCCGCCGGTGTCCCGGCGCGAGCCTCATGTGCCGCCTGGAACGGGGTTACAGTGGGTCGGTGCGAATGTGATTTATGTCATAGGGCGTGGATTGGTACAGATCATTGATCCAGTTACCCACCAGCAAATGACCCAGGCCGCGCCAGTGATTGCGCGGCGTGCGGTTCGGGTCGTCGTCGGGAAAATAGTTTATCGGCAAGGCGGTCGTTTCGCCTGCTTCGGCATCGCGGCGGTACTCGTCGCCCAGGGTCCCGGTATCGTATTCCAGATGATTGAACATATAGACCTGGCGGCGCAAATGATCGCGGATCAGGCAAACCCCGGCCTCCGGCGAAGCCGCCAGGATACGCAGTCCCGGATTGTCGGGAATTTCATCCTCGCAGACTTCGGTGTAGCGGCTGATGGGAACCTGAAAGTCATCGGGAAAACCGCGCAGCATGACCGAATTAGGCGTCACGATGGTGTGGTCGTACAAACCAAAACGCTTTTCCGGCAATTCACGTTTGTTGACCCCATAGAAGTGATAGAGTGAGGCCTGTCCGGCCCAGCAGATATTGAAAGTGTCGTGTACATTGGTTTGGGTCCAATCAAAAATCTGCGTCAACTCGGGCCAGTAAATCACCTCTTCGAAGGGCAGTTTTTCAATCGGCGCGCCGGTGATGATCAGGCCATCGAATTTTTCCTCCTTTACCGCCTCCCACGGTTGATAGAAGGCCAGCATATGTTCGGCGGAGGTATTGCGCGGGGTATAGCTTCCCGTGCTCAGCAAGGTCATTTCGATCTGCAGCGGGGTCGCCCCGACCAGCCGTGTTATCTGGGTTTCGGTCTTGATCTTCTCCGGCATCAGGTTCAGCAAGGCGATTTTTAGCGGGCGAACATCCTGGCGGATGGCGTCATGTTCCGCGATTACGCGCACACCTTCGTGTTCCAGAGTGCGCCGGGCCGGCAAATCGTCGGGGATTTTAATGGGCATGTTCGCTCGCCAGTCGTAAATCGTGAATTTTCCAGCCGCATGTATATCCTGCGGAGCGATAAATATTTGATAATTCGTGCCCTGACACGGATTTTCTCGGGTCTTCGGCAATAGGACACAGAAGAGTATCAATGCCACGTGATGTTTCGCGGTCGGCGATCACTACGGGTTCCTATCACGGATCGTTGCAAAGTGGTATTACTGCGTGACGGGTCACCAGGGGATTATGGCTTTGATCCAGTATCCGAACAGGCTTGGAGAATGGCGATTGGTGGCGGCCCATGTCTAGCCGCGCGCGGCCTGTTGACTGGGACGCGATCAATGATGCGGTGGATTGGTTAATCACGGCACGGCGTTTCGGTGGACCGCGCGAGGTGCTGGAAGAGCTGTGCCAGCGTCTGTGCGGCGCTGGCGTCGGCATCTACCGCGCCGCCGTTTTCATCCGCACCTTGCATCCGTCCATCATGGGGCGGCGCTATACCTGGAACGAGAGCGATGGGGTGAGCATGACGCAGGCGCCTTATACGGTGCTGGACAGTGACCTTTTCAAGGCCAGCCCGGTTGGTGATGTCTACAGCACCGGCGAAGTGGTCCGTCTGCGGCTGGGCGACGCTGATTTTTCAGACACGTACAATATCGTCGATGATCTGCGGGCCGAAAGAGCAAGCGATTATCTGATGCAGCCATTGTTCTTTTCCAATGGTGAAATCCATGCCATCAGTTGGGCAACCCGGCGGCCAGGCGGGTTCAGGGACGATGATTTGGCCGCCTTCAACGCGGTGGCTCCGGCCTTTGCCCGCGCTACGGAAATCTACGCATTGCGGCGCACGGCAGTGACATTCCTCGATACCTATGTGGGCCACGGCGCCGGCGCGCGGATACTCTCGGGCAACATCCAGCTTGGCGACGTCCAGGAGATCGATGCCGTTATCCTGGCCGCCGACCTGCGCGGCTTTTCCAGCTACACCAATAGCCACGACGGGGCCCAGGTCGTCGCAAGGCTGAACGCCTTCTTCGACTTACTGGTGGCGCCAATCGCCGAGCGGAAGGGCGAAGTGTTGAAGTTTACCGGCGACGGATTGCTGGCGATATTCCCCTTCACGGCAGAGGGCGACCTGGGCCCCCGCTGCCGCGATGCACTGGCGGCGGCGCAAATGGCGATCGAGGCGCTGGCGCAGGCCGAAGAGGCCGACGAAGCAATCCGCTGCGGCATTGCGCTGCATCCGGGCCGGGTCTTATTCGGCAATGTGGGCAGCGACAGCCGGCTTGATTTTACCGCCATCGGCGCGGCCGTGAATTTGACCGCGCGTCTGGAAACCGTTGCCGGCGAACTTGGCCGCAGTATCGTGGTTTCGGCCGATTTCGCCGCCGCCGAGGGCGGCGCCTATGACTGCCTTGGCCGCTTCGCGCTCAAGGGCTTCGAGGGCGGCCAGGACGTTTTCGCCCCGTTGGCTGAGCAGCGGACTTTGGCATAATCCGGGTTTGACCGACTGTCTGATCTGCCTTCCCGCGTTCCCGCCATCTTCGGGCTTATTGCAAAAGTTCCTGGAGGCGGGCTTCCAGAAATTGTTGCTCGGCGACATTGCGTGTGAGCACCAGCGCCCGGCGGTAGGCGATGGCCGCATCCTGCGCCCGCCCCGCTCTTCGCAGCAAATCCGCCCGGGCGGCATGGAAGGGTTGATAATGTTCCAGCGCGCCTTGCCCGTTGAGTTCGGTCAACGCCAGCAAACCGGCTTCGGCCCCGGCTGCAAAGGATAGCGCGACCGCACCGTTGAGTGCGATGACGGGGGATGGGTGCAGTTCGTACAAATGCTTATACAGAGAAGTTACCTGGTGCCAGTCGGTGGCGTCATGGTTCCCGGCGCGCGCGTGCACGGCGCTGATGGCCGCCTGAATCTGGTAGGGGCCAACACGGTCCCGGTCGATTGTCCGCCGCAGCAGGCGCGTGCCCGCGTTTATCTGTTGTAGGTTCCACAGACTGCGGTCCTGCAGCTCGAGTGTGACAAGATGGCCCGTGCTATCGACCCGTGCGTCACGGCGGGAATCATGCAGCAGCATCAATGCCAGCAAGCCTGCGGCCTCGGGCTCCCGCGGTACCAGTTCAAGAAGAATTCGGCCAAGGCGAATGGCCTCGTCGCACAACGCCGCGCGGGTCGGCTGGTCGCCGGAGGTGGCGGCGTAACCCTCGTTGAATACGAGGTAGATGACCGCCAGTACGGAATTCAGACGTTCGGGCCACAGGTGCGGCGCCGGCACTACATAGGGAATTCCAGCCCCCTTGATCTTGCGTTTGGCCCGCACCAGACGCTGTGCCATCGTCGTCTCCGGCACCAGAAAAGCCCGTGCGATCTCGGTGGTCGTTAACCCCCCGATGGTCCGCAAGGTCAAGGCAACGCGCGCCTGTTCCGACAGGGCGGGATGGCAGCAGGTGAAAACCAGGCGTAGGCGGTCATCCTCGATGGCTTCGTCAAAATCGTCGGGCATGGCCCCGCTCTCGAGTTCGGTCAGAATCTCCATTTCGGTGCGCTTAAGCTGGAAGTTCGCGTCGCGGCGAAATCGGTCGATGGCTTTGTGCCGTGCGGTCCGCAGCAGCCAGGCACGGGGATGCGCCGGCACCCCGTGCCTGGGCCAGTGCTGAAGCGCGGCGACGAAAGCATCCTGGAGCACGTCTTCAGCGAGTTCCAGGTCACGCACGGACCTCACGAGTGTCGCCAGAACCCGGCCCCACTCCTCGCGGATGATTGCCTCGACGGCTGCCTGGGTATTGTCGCCGGACGTCTGCGTCGTTCTGCCCCGTCTCTACTCAAAAACCATTATGGGCCGGACTTCAATTGAACCGTGCTTTGCCGTGGGAATCTTGGCGGCGTAGCTAAGCGCCGTGTCCAAATCCTCGCAGTCGAGAATATAGAAACCGCCAAGCTGTTCCTTGGTCTCGGCAAATGGACCGTCGATGATCTCGGTGCTTCCATTGCGGACCCGCACCGTGGTCGCCGTCGCCACCGCTTGCAGGGGCGCACCGCTCTCCATGACGCCGCTTGTTTTTACCTCTTCGGTAAACGCGCCGTAACCTTGCATCAACTCGCCAAATTCGGGGGTTTCGGGCTTGGGCCCGGCGGATTCGTCGCTGTAGATTAGCAGCATAAATTGCATCTCAAAGTCTCCATGTTGGACGTTCACCATTGACGTCGTCTGTCATAGGACGAATGACAGTTGCATAAATCGACACGCGGTAAGAATATTTTTGCAGCGCGTCGATGTTCATCACGTATCGGGTAACCGTCGCCTTGACAGGCCGCGTGGTTTGTTTGAACGTTTAGCGGCATTTTCCAACTTTGGGGGACCGACCGCCATGGCCCGTTACGACCGCGTTATCAAGCACGGCATGATCGTTGACGGTAGCCGGTTGCCGCGTTTCCGCGGCGACGTCGGCATCAGGGACGGGTTGATCGCCGAGATCGGCCGCATCGATGCCTCTGATGGTGACGAGGTGATCGACGCCGAGGGTCTGATCGTTGCCCCCGGTTTCGTCGATTTGCATACCCATTACGATGCGCAGCTGTTCTGGGACCCCTACTGCACAATTTCCGCCTGGCATGGCATCACCTCTGTGGTGATTTGCAATTGTGGATTTGGTTTCGCTCCCGTACGCCCGGAAGAGCGCGAGCGCGCCATGCTGTCCATGACGCGGGTAGAGGCCATTCCCCTCGCCTCCATGCAGGCCGGCATGCCGTGGGACTGGACCACCTTCCCCGAGTTTCTGGATAGTGTCGAACGCGCGCCCAAGGCCATGAATGTGCTGCCCTATGTGCCCATCGGCCCGTTGCTGATCTGGGTCATGGGATTGGAGGACGCCAAGGCCGGGCGTAAACCGACCGCGGCGGAACATGCCGAAATGTGCCGATTGTTGAACGAGGCCCTGGACGTCGGCGCCTGTGGTTGGTCGGCCCAGCGCATGCTGCCCGGGGGGCCGGCGGCGGTACAGCGCGACTATGACGGCACGCCCATGCCTACCGATATGATGCATGATGATACCTGCCGGGAATTTGCCAGGGTTCTGCGCCGGCGCAACGAGGGCTTCATGCAAATGCTGTTGGTTTCGGGCGATAATGCGCGGGATCAAGCCTTTTACGAGGAGATGGCGGAGATTTCCGGCCGGCCCATCGTCATGAATGTGGTTCAGGCCTTTGATCACCGGCCCGAGATCCACCGCCGCACCCTGGCCTGGCTGCGCAGCTGCCGCGAGCGCGGCATCCGGGTCGTGGGCCAGGGTCTGACGACCGACGCCGGCTTCACCTTCACATTCGAGAATTGGAATCTGTTCGACGACATTGAAGCGTGGTGCGAGGCGACCACCGGCAGCCTGGCGGAGCGCAAGGCCAAACTGGCGGACCCGGCGCGGCGGCAGGCCTTGCGGGACAACATGCCCCGTACCGCCATCGGGCCGTTGCCCGACATCGTCATCGTTGGGCCGCAACTGGAAAAGAACCAGCAATGGCTGGATCATACCCTGGCGCTGGCCGCTGAGAAAATGGGCAAGCATCCGGTGGATGTGATGCTCGACCTGGCGGTGGACGAGGATCTAAAAACCGATTTCTTCGCCGCCCCGCCCAACGGCAGCCTGGAGAACCTGAAGGAAATCGTCGACGATCCGTACGTTTTGTTTGGTGTTTCCGACGGCGGCGCGCACACGAAATTCCTGACCGCCGGCCGCTATCCGACCGAAACCCTGGTGAAGATCGTACGTGAAAACAATATGATCTCCCTGGAAGAGGCGCACTGGCGGCTGTCTGCCCTGCCCGCACAGTTCGGCGGTTTCGAGGGACGCGGCGTGCTGAAAAAGGGCGCGCCCGCCGACGTCATCGTTTATGACTTTGAAAATCTCGAGGTTCTGCCCGACGAAATCGTGCATGATCTGCCAGGCGGCGAATGGCGCCGGGTGCAGCGGGCCCGGGGCTATCGCTACGTCCTCGTCAACGGCGAAGTTACGATCCGTGACGACCAGCAGACGGAGACCTATTCCGGTCGTCTGTTGCGCTTTGGCACCGGGTTGTCCGATGCAGCCCAACCGCAGGCCACCGAATAATGCTGAAGTGCTCTAATCTACGGATAGATAGGCTGCGCTTCCGGTGCCGCGCTAATCGGGCCTGAAGATATTCAGGCCCTCGTTATGGGCGACCTTGCCGCGGACACCCAGATAGTCCCGGCTGACCATGTCAGCCAACAGGGCCGGATCATCCGGGGTGTTGGCGATGAAGCGGCGGCCGTCCGGCAACAGGCCCATCAGAATGGCGAAGGACGGGCCCGCGCGGTCGTGCATGACATTGTAAGTTTCGATCTCCGCCGGGCCCGTGGCGGTTTCGACGGTGGCGCGGCCCTTGTCGGCATTGATGACAGCCTGATAGATCGCGGGATCCTTCGGCGCGAAAGGCTTCTCCGGCGCGTCGGTGCTGTAAATGCCCGCCGATTGCTTGGTGACATAATTGCCGTTTGAGGTCACCAGCCCTTTCAGGCCCGGTTCGGCGCGGACCCGGTTCATCATTTCGGCGATCGAATGGGTGACGTAGTTGTTGCCGGGACCGCCGAAATAAGGCAACCCGCCGGTGACCGTCAGGCCGCGGGGATCATCCGTCGGGATGCCCATTTCCTCGCAGGCGATCTGCACGGCGGAAGGGAAGCAACTGTAGATATCAAAGGCGCCGATCTGATCCAGGCTGACCCCTGCCATGGCCATGACCTCTTCCCCCACGGTGCGCATGGCGGGCGAGGAATGGAAATCCCGGCGGTCCGATATGTACCAATGATCGTAGGCGTCGGCGCAGCCGTGCAGGTAAACCCATTTCGTCTCG
Source organism: Alphaproteobacteria bacterium (assembly GCA_021776235.1). Lineage (GTDB taxonomy): Bacteria > Pseudomonadota > Alphaproteobacteria. The sequence goes on from JAJFGG010000054.1 coordinate 15,482, forward strand.
GGAATACCCAATGCCCTGGCCTTGGCTACCGAGGTCAGAATGAGCGCGGCGGACTGGTCGATGAAGGCGTTGGCGTTCATCAATTTGGTATAGGGGAAACCGATATAGGGGTTGTCGGGCCCGGGCGTGGCGATCTGCGCCGCGCTATAGCCCTGGCGCCGGTCGGCCAGGGGGTTGGCCGCGGCGACGGCCGCGAAGCGGGAGAACAAGGCGCCCATGGCGGCGCCATGTTCCTCTATGGTCCGCCCATAGTGGCCCCGAATGGCGGTTTCGAACAGCGGGTAGGCGAAGATGGCGCCGGCCATGCGGTGGCGGTCTTCCACGTCATTCCAGCCGCGCTTGTCCACGCCCCACATTTCCGGTTCGCCGCCGGGATCTTCGTGCCAGTCCAGCGCAAGACCGGCGCGTTGCGCCGCCTTTTGCGTCGCCAGGGCCTCACCGCCGGCGATCAGGGCGGCGCCGACCTCGCCGCGGGTGATCATCTCAAACAGCCGGTTGATGGACCATTGCACCATATTGCCGCCTGCAAAGGTATAAATCTGCCGTTGCGCGGCGTTGGCGCCGATGCGCCCAGCCAATGATTTCGGTGGGTTGGTCTGTTGCCCGAAGGGCGAGGCAAAGCGCCATGAGGAATCGGAGAAGGAGCGCACGACCAGGACCGTGTCGAGACTACCCAGCAGTGCATCGCCGGCGCCCGCGTCTTCCGCCGCGCGCCGGGCGGCGGTCGCCGTCAGATCCATGGGTGATTGGGCCGCTTCCGGGTCCGTTTCCCGTTGGGTAACCTGGCCGCAGCCAACCAATATGGGAATTCTGCTTTCGTCCATTATTGTATCCTGTTCTCTACGCCGTCAGATCCGTGCCGATTTTCCGGCGTGACCGTTGCGGTCAATGGATATGAGCCTCGGCAATGGCCTTGATGCCGTCGATACCATCACCGCCCAGAATGGTGACGACGCGCGAGATACCCAGATCGGCCAAAGCCTTCAGGGACTCGGCACCGCCCTTGGGGCCCCACATGACGGTCAGTTCAATCTCGTCATAGTTCCGCCCCTCGGCTTCGCAGGCGGCGCGCAGGGCCGCCAGCATCGGCGGCAGATCATCAAGGCCGGCGCCGGGTATGAACCAGCCGTCGCCATGCTTGGCAATTCGTTCATAAATCTTGCCCGCCTTGCCGCCCATGATGATGGGGATGGTGGGCTTTTGTACGGGCAGGGGATAGCTCTTGAAGCCGTGCCAGGAGAGGAAATCGCTCTCATGTTCGACCACATCGCCGGCCCAGACCTTTTTCATGGCAACCATGTAGTCATCAAAGCGGGCGCCGCGCCGCTCGTAGGGCACACCCATGGCCTTGAATTCCTCCTGTAACCAGCCGATCCCCGCGCCCAGCATGAAACGGCCGCCCGACAGAAAGTCCAGGCTGGCGGCCTGTTTTGCCAGCAACAGGGGATTGGTTTGCGAGATAATGTTGACCCCGGTAGCCAGACGGATGGTATTGGTCTGGGCCGCGATGGCGGTCAGCGCGATCAGGGGGTCGACAAACGGTGTCTCCGGTGCCGCGCCCATCTTGCCGGTGTTGTTGTAGGGATACTTGGAGTCGTAATCCACGGGCACGATGACGTGTTCGAAGGTCCACACGCTTTCGAACCCGGCCTCTTCCGCCGCCTGCGCGGTCGTGATCATTTGTTCCGGCGAGGCAACGCCAATATTGATCGGTACCAGCCCAAATTTCATGACATTTCCTATCAAAGACCAAATTTACAGGAAAATAGCAGGCCGGGTGATGGTTGCATAGTTGGGGAAAGGAATCATATATCCGAGTTGCAGCGGCCCAGCTCGCCCGGCCGGTTCGAGTTCATCGGTACAATGAGGTATTAATTACCTATGGTGGGGCTTTTGCCTGTGAAAATCAGGCGTACAAATAATCAGGCTGCGCAGTTTACACATTCCGTGGCATAGGGCAGGGCTTTCAGCCGTTCCGGGTTGATCTTGTTGCCGCATTTGGCGCAATCACCGTAGTCGCCCGCGTCAATTCGGTCGATCGCGGCCTTGATATGCTGTGCTTCCTCTATGGCCGAATGTTCCAACGCAGAGGCAACCTCGTCGCCTTCCATTTGCGTTGCCTGTTCGGCGAAGTCCGGGTCCAAGGGCTCTCTCAAGCTGCTTTCAAAGTCATCCACCCGATGCCCCAGTTCCTCCAGCCGGGCAACAAGATTTTGCCTTAGGTTTGCAAGATCGGTCATTAAAAGTCTCCTAATGTTACTGCCTGGAAGCTAAAACAGATTGCAGGCACCCCGGTGCCGCGCTCAGTCGGTCCTCAGGGTCTTGATGTGGGCGACAAGATCGCCGATCTGTTTTTGGGTCAGGCTCAGTTTCGGCATGGGCGGGTGAGGGTCGGCCAGCCATGCCGCGATACTCAGATTTGACTTGGCAGGGTCGTTGGCGATCTGGGCGAAAGGCGGTCCAACATCGCTGACCTGTTTCTGATCCGCCGCGACCACATGACACTGGGCACACCAGATTTGCGCCAACGCACGCCCTGCTTCGGCGTCCCCGGAAGAGGCCGGGCCGGACGCCGTCAGCAATCCGCCGGCAAGCAGAACTATTCCTAGATAGCGGTTCATTGGCCGTCCTTCACTTGGGGAATCGCCATTCATCGGTCTGGGGCCATTCGCCCAAATCCCAATACGCCTCGTCGATGAACCAGTCCCTGAGTAGCTCGGGAATCTCGTCGATCGAAAAGCCCCGCTGCGCCTTGAAGTCGGATACGAACATGGCGAGATCGCCGATTTCCCCGCCGCTCAACTCGATCCGGTAGCCAAGCTCAAGCGACTGCAGTTCCTGCATCGCCGGAGCGCCACGCCACATCCGCGCGGCGAAGTCGAGAAGATTGACCGGGGTGCCATCCTCCGGCGCATCAAGCGCGGGCGCGGCCTTGCCGCCGACCTCCTTGACGCTGTGACAGCTGACGCACCCTTTGGTGACGAATAGACGCCTGCCGCGCGCCGCATCCACATTGGGCATGACGATCAGTTGCCCTTGGTCGCGCGGCGGCGGGTTTTCCGCTGCCGTCGCCGGTCCTTGGCCAAACATCCATGCGGCCAACACGACGGCCCCGGCAAGCAAAAAACAGTGCGGCGCTGACCGGGATCCGCTTCGGTTTGATAGGGCGATTGGTATCATTTGTGCCTCGTTTCAGAAGGACTATCCCCAACCATGTGGGGCAAAGTAATCCTAGCAGAGCGCCGGATCCGAGGCTTGACCCGGATCAAGTTTATCCATGAATGCCGCCCAGATGCGGGCAACTGTCCGAGTTGGATAGCCAGATTAAAACCATGCTCACCTTGGACTGTCATTTGAGATCTCTCCGAAGCATCTCGTCGCCGGTATTCTGTTGCACGGCGTTATATACGATGGCTCATCTATTTGTCGAATTGCGGCGTCCGTTTTTCAAGAACAGCGGCCATGCCTTCGTGAAAATTCTCTGACTGTATGGTCAAGACCTGGTTGCGGTCTTCCATGGCGATGGCGCTTTCCAGACTGGGGGCGTCCAGGCCCATATTCATGCCTTCCTTGGTCAAACGCAGGCCCAGGGCCGACGTGGCGGTCATCTCGTCAAGATAGGGCCGGGCGGCGGTTTCCATTGCGTCATCGGGCACGACTTCCGATACCAGGCCTGTCTGCAGGGCACGCCCGGCGTCGATAAAGCGGCCCGTGAGCATCAGTTCCGAGGCTACGGAAACCCCTACGATACGCGGCAAAAGATAGCTCAGGCCCAGATCACACGAGGTCAGGCCCAAATTGATAAAGGCGCAGTTCATGGCTGCGCTTTCGCCCGCGATGCGAATATCGGCCGCCAAAGCCAGGGCGAAGCCGCCGCCCGTAGCCACGCCGTGAACCAGGGCAATAATCGGTTGTGGGCAGCGGCGCATGCGGCGGACAATCTCTGCTACGCGCCGTTGTCCGGCCATATCGGCCGGCGTGCTATTGCCCACGAGGCCGCGTCCCGCATGGATATCCTTGATGTCTATGCCCGAACAAAAGGCCCGGCCGCTGCCGCGCATGACAACCATGCGCACACTGGCATCGGTCATAAGGCGTTCCAGATAATCGTTCAGTTCCTCTACCATGGTGGCGTTCAGCGCGTTCAGGCGTTTGGGACGGTCCAGGCTCAACCAATCAACGGGCCCTTCTTTTCGCACCTGCAAGGTTTGATAGTTTGCTGCCACGCTCATGATGGTCCTCCATCGGCCCAGGGGCCGTTGCGCCAATTGTCTCGTTGAATTGTGCCCGTGTGGCAGGGTCAAATGCAATGGTTGCCGGTGCCGTCCGGTGCGGCTGTCCCTTAGCATTTGTTTGAAGGTCTGTTTGTCAATCCATGAATTTGCCCCAAGTGTGGATGACACTGTCGAGGTTTCCGCCCTCGACGACGCCATAGAGGCGGCGTTTTATACCGAGCATCTGGCCGCCGTCCCTGGTCAGGGGCCGGAACGCCAGGGAGCCGCCGCTGAGGGAGGATGAGGTCAGGAAGGCCTCGAAGGGGATGCGCATTGAGATGCCCTTGTCGAAGCTGCCCTCGCCGAACTGCTCGGCCGATACGTTGGTGAAGGTGGCCCAGGCGCCGACCGCGATGCCGGAGCTGAACTCCCGCAGCACGGCGAACTGCGCCCCGCGGTCGCCGGCCAGGAACTGCCCGGCGTGGATCTCGCCCAGCAGGCCCATGAACGGCAGCTTGTAATAGACGTTCAGGTGGCCGGTGGTGACTTCGTAGTTCAGGAAGTCAAAGCGCTGATCGTAGTCCCGTTGCCGAACCTGGTTGATATCGACGCTGAGGGCCAGGCGCGAGCCGTAGGGGCGGTACAGTATTTCCCCGCCGACGCCGCCGAACATCTCTTCGAACAGGCCGGCGGAGACCCGTGCGAAGATCTCCTCGGCGGGCTGAAAGAGGTAGTCGGCTTGCAGCCGGACGATGTTGCCGTCCTCGCCTTCCTGATTATACAGTTTCAGGTCGCTGCGCACGTGCGGCAGCTGGCTGTCGGAATCCAGGGTGATCTCATCCAGGGTGGACTTGATGTTCTTGCCCAGGGTGCCGTCCACATACAGGCCCCGGTAGAGCTCCGCCGAGCCCGACAGGGCGAGCCATACCTGATACAGATAAATCGCATCGGGGCCGCCAATATGGCTGCGCAGGGCCGGCCGGATGCTCCAGCCCAGGTTCGGGTAGCGGCGCGGATTGTTGACCACGGTGACCTCGCCGGGCGGGCTCTCGCCGAAGGGCGGCGAGGCCTGCGGCCCGGAGACCGTCGCCCGGGCCCAGATCTCCTCGGGGCTGCCGCGCCGTTGCGCGGCGGCCTCCAGATCCTTGCGCAGGATCTTGACGCGGGCGGTTTCCAGGCCCGCGTTCATGGTGACAACCTCGATCTCCTCGACGCTGTCGGGGGCATGATTGGCGATCACCCGGCTGGCCCGGCCTACGTTGCGCGCCGGTTCCCGGAACTTCGTCGGCGTCAGATAGACCGTCGCCTTGCGCCGGCTGATCTCGAACTTGTCGACGGTGAAGTTGGCGGCTTCCAGATCCTTGAAGATCTTCAGCGCCAGTTCGGTCTTTTCATTGTCCGTCAGATCGGCGACGAAGCCGCCCGCCGCATCGCCTGCCGCGCCGCCCGCCTGCCGCCCCGCGGCCGGGGCCTGGGCGCTCGGGCGGGCGCCGCGCCGCAGGGTCACCCGCGCCGCCTCGACGCCGGCAACCAGGCGCACCACCTGCACCGACGAGAGCCTGGCCGGGGCGTGCTCGGCAACCAGCTGTGCCGCGGCCTGGTAATCCACCGTGCCGGGGGCATCAGAGGCCGAGCTGAGATAGACCCTGGCCTCGCCCTTGGCCAGCTCCAGGGATTCCACCGTGAAGCCGCCGGCCTCCAGGCTGTCGAACATCTGGTCGACCCGGGCCTTGCGGCGCACGTCCCGGCGCCGCACCACGGCCCGGCTTTGTTGCCGGCCCTGGGCCAGCTGCACGATCTCAACCTGGTCTATGGGCGTCGGTGCGGCGTCGAAGACGACCGCCGCCGCCGCCTGTTCCACCTCGCCATCCAGCAGCGGCACCTGGCTGACCACCAGGCGGGCCCGGCGGTGGCTGAAATCGATGCTGTCGATGGTAAAGCCCTTGCCCTCCAGGCTGTCGAACAGATAATCCACGATGGCGCCCCGTTCGATCTCGTTCCCCAACAGGGTGCTTTGATGCACCACCCGGCCGTCCCGGCGCTCGATCAGGGTGACCCGGCGGCTGGCCGACGGCAGCACCGCGGCGACATGCTGGGCGGCCTTGACCTGGCGCCATTTCGGCGCCTCCCGCAGGCCGCTGGAGAGATAGATCCGGGTCTCCCCGGCCGTGCTTTCCACCGAGGATATCTGCATCGACTGGGCCGCGAAGCCGGCGAACAGGGCATCGACCATGGCGCTGTTCCCGGGCCCCTCATCCCTGGGCGCGCCATACCCGGCCGTCTCATCCCCGCCGCGGTGGGCCAGGCGGCTTTGCGGCGCCACCGCCACCGGGTCGCCGGGCTGGATGACCCCGCCGCCCGCCTGCGGCCTCAGGGCAAAGCCGGGATCGCCCGCCACCGCCGGGCCGCCCTCTGATCCGTCCCCTGGACCGTCCCCGGTCTTCCGGTCGCGCGGCGTCAGCTTTGGCGGCGGCGGGTCGAACTTGGGCAGGCCCGGATCAGCCACATTGGCGCGCAGGGAAGCGCGGAACATGGCGGTATTGCCCCGTTCATAGGAACCCGACAGCTCCAGCCAGGGGAACGGGCGGTAGACAAAGCCCAGATTGAACGGCAGGTCCTGCTCGAACTGGTTCCCCAGGGGCTCCGATTGATAGTCCTGGGTGCTGGTTTCCAGCTTCACGGTCAGGCCTTTCACCGGGGTGCGCCAGGCCACGCCGCCAAACAGGCCGATATTGGGGCCCGACAGATAATCGCTGAAATTGGCCTCGCCGCCAAAGTTGCCGCCGCTGGTGCGGTTGGCGAAACTGTCCGAGATGTTGATCATCGGGTTCTCGATGTCGCTGCCCGAGGCCAGATAACCCCAGCCCACGCCGAAGGAAAAATCCAGGTCGTAATAGGCCTTGGAGAAGACCAGAAACTCACTGGAAAACAAACCCGTGCCGATGCCGTCCTGCAGCCCGAAGGCGATCTGCGGCAGATACCGGCTTTCCTCCAGCAGGCGGAACTTCAGGTCGGCGCCGCGGTCCTGGAAATCCTCGTCCGAGGCCAGGCCGCCTTCCGAGAACGAACGGTTGGTGATCTCGGTATAGCGAAAGGTCCCTTCCAGCCAGGGCAGGGCCTGAAAGGAGATGTAGTAGCGCTTGTAGGGATCCAGGAACACCGCCCCGACGTCCAGTTCGCCGTCCGGCCGGAAGCGGGCCGTCCGGTTCTGCAACAGCCCGACGCCGCCAAAATCGTTCGCCGTCGACCAGTTCAAAGGCCCCGCTACCGCCGGCTCCGCCGCCGGCACATGGGAACCCTGCGCCGCTCGCGGCGGCGGCAACAGCAAAAGCGCCGCCACACCCAGCCGCCCTGCCGGGCCCGCCAGCCGGCGGCACCAGCGGCGGACCTGCCGGCGGAGCCGCGGGCGCTTGCGGCGGTCCCCCGCATGATCCCGCTGGGATGGCGCATTCAACATCGGCCCTGCCGTCCTGTGGCGCCCGGTCATGGCAATGACCATTGCTATAACGGCGCGCCTAATTGTTGTTGATCACGGCCAGCGAGGCGGCGGTTATGGCCAGTTGAGAGATCACCGCGGAGCCCTCGCGGATCAAGGTGAACAGATCCAGCGGCGCCGGGTCCTTCGGCACCACAAGGGAACTGCCCGGCGGCAATTGAACCGGATTGAAATTCCACACGTTGACCGCCAGGGGTTCGGCCTGGCCATTCGGGTAGACCACGAAGATACGGTCCTCATCCGCCGAGCGCTGGAAGCCGCCGGCCTGGCGGATGTACTGATCCGCCGTGGTCCCGGCGATGAACTGCATGGCGCCCGGGTTCAGCACATCGCCGACGACGGAGACAAAGTTCGGCCGCTTCGGCATGTACAAACGGTCCCCGGGCTCGAGAACCGCATCCAGCTCGGGCCGCACCTGCAACACCGTCGGATCGGTCTCCGTCACCACCCGGCCCAAAGCCTCAACCGAGCCCAGTTGCTCGGAAAAACGCTGCAGGGCAAGCACCGTGTTCGGATTGACGTTGCGCTGCACCGCGACCACCGCCAGGGACGAGTTCAATTCCCGGGCCGCCCGCAGCAGACCCGCCCGCTGTATCGCCTGCACGCGCTGACGGGTGAAGATGCCGCCATAGGGATAGGCTTGCGGGGTCAGACCGCCGGCCCGCGCGATCACCTCCGATAGCCGTTCGCCGCGGCGGATCTCATACAGGCCCGGCCGCACGAACTCGCCCATCAACAGCACCGGGCCGGTGTCACGGTCGCTCGCCACCGGGTTGAAGCGGACCACGTCGCCGGGACCGACCATGACCTTGTCCGCCCCCACCTTGGCCAGGTTGACCAGGCCCCGCGAGGTGTCCGAGCGGCCCTTCAGGGAGTTCGGCGTGTAGCGCGAGATCTCCACCCGGGTCAGATCAACCTGACGGCTCAGGCCCCCCGCCACCGCAATCAGTTCCGTCAGGCTGACAGCGGAGGCGACGGGATAGGCGCCGGGGCTGCGCACTTCGCCGTTGACCGCCACCGTATGCTCCAGCGCCAGGGGCAGCAGGCCGCCATAGTCGTCGAATATCTGCGGGCAATCCTGCCGGTTTAACCGGTCCACCCCGGCGCTATCAATGGTCCGCACCGCGTTGGCAAAACGATTGGCCGAATTGACCGAAACAATCGCCAGCAGGCGACGCATCCCCGCGCAGGCGTTCCGTATCTTCTCCTCCAGGCTTTGCGGGGCCAGCTCTTCCGCCGTCGCCGAAGCGGCCGCCGGCGCCGCCGTGTCAAGACCGCCCGCCAGGGCCTGCTGGATCGACGACAGCGGGCTCTCCGTGCCCGGCGCCGTCTCACCCTGCTCCGCGCCGGCTTTCGGCGGCGCCGATCCCAGGGCCCGCCGCTTGACCTCCGCATCAATCCGGTGGTTCACCACATCCTGGACATTGGCCGACGACAGATAGCGGATATCCTGGGCCCCCAGCACGATCAGGCGGTCGCCGTCGCGCAGGGCATAGTCCTCGCCGCCGTGCAGAACCGCCTTCAGATTGAGCGGAAACAGCCGCCGGGCCCGGGTCTTCGGATCGGTCGTCTCCAGGGCGCCAAACAGCAGATAGGGATCCGGCCGCAGGGACCGGGCATCGCCCAGCAACTGCGCCACACTGGCCGCCGCCACAAGCGAACGGCGCCCCTCAACCTGTACATGGCCCCGCACATCGACCGCGCCCAACTGGATGTTCTGGCTCTGGCTGACCCGGATAATGTCGCCGTCCTGAACCGCCGCCGCCAGGTTCTTATGTTCCCGCAACTGCTGGTGCCCGCTCTCGAGAAAGCTCAGGTGATGATAAAGATTGCCCCGCGGACGGATCGTGCCGCCGGAAAACCGCAGCGCCTCCGCCACCGTAAGGCCCCGGCGGCCCTCCGGCATCTCGTAAATGCCCGGACGTTTCACATCGCCGGCAAGGGCAAAGGTCGGGCCCAGGGGCGGCACAATCACCCGGTCACCGTCCCGCAGGGTCAGATCACGCGCCGCCAGACCGGAATACAGCAGGTCGTAGGCGTCAACCCAGAAAATCTGATCGCCGCGCTGAATATGGATGCGCCGCACGCTGCCCGTCTTCTCAATGCCCCCGGCCAAACGAATGGCATCGATCAGGGTGCTCAGCGCCGTCAGATGCTTGCGCCCCGGATCCCGCACCTCACCCAGAACCAGAACATTGACCAGGCGCACGGCGCCCAGAGAGACGTAAACATCCGTGCCCAGATGACGCGCCGCCGTGCGCGCGGCAATCTCCCGGCGGATCTCGCCAAAGGTATGGCCGGCCGCCAGAATGGGCTTGAAATTGGGCAGCAAAAGACGACCCTTGCGGTCAACCCGGATGCTGTAGCTCTGGTTCACACGGCCAATAAAGGTAACCACAAGCTGATCGTCGATGCCGAGAACGTATTCCGGGAAAATAGCCCCCGTATCCAGGCTCTCCTGCTTCGCCTCCAGACCAAACAGCTCGTAGCCGTATTGCAGCAAAAGCTCCGAGGCGCGCTGGCAATAGTCCTTCTCAAGGGCGGAAAATTGCCGGATCAAGGGAATGGCCGCCGATTGTTCCGGCCTCAGGTCGTCGCGGCAAAAGCGCGCCGCCAGCAGCCGTTGTTCCGGGCTCAGCACACCGTGCTGTTGCGGCTCGCCCGGCTCCGGGAAAAGCCCCTCGCCGCCGCGCCGGTCCCCGGAAATCGCCGCCGCGCCTTCCCGCCGGGCCGCGTTCAGGCGGGAATCAACCTTGTCCTCAAGGCCATTGCCAATGGCCCCCGAACTCTGCAGATCCTGCAATTGCTCCAACAGACCCCCCAAGGCGCCGCCGCCGCCGCGGCCGCCGGAGACGCCAACCTGCGCCCCAGCCGGGAGCGGCGGCAGACAGAGCCAGAAAACAAGCACAAGACAGCCCAACAGACCCCGGAATAAACCCGCCCAGCCGGATCGGACCACCGTCCCATCCGGCATCGCCGCACCAGGCCTCACCGCCGCTGCCTGTTCACCGCTGCAAACCATTCAATGTCCTCAATATCAGGCCTATCACCAGGCAATAGAGCCGCCCCGGAGAATACCCCCAAAGCGCCCGGAAAGGGGAACCTTCTGGCATAGCGCCGGCAATTTGCCTATACCCACCAGCATGACCACCGCAAAACCCGGCCGCAGGTCCCTGATCCGCCACTCTTCCGGGCATGGCGTGGACCTGAGCGGACAACCGGCACACCGGCCTCTGACACACCGGTCTCTGGCACGCAGGTCAGTGCTGCTGGGCGGCGCCAGCCTGCTGCTGGCCGGCTGCCTCAACTCCCCCGTCGTCGAAAATGCCTTCAATGTGGTAAAAGCCCAGACCTTCGGCTATCCCGATCTGGCCTTGCAGCGCAATACCATCGCCAAACTACCATACGCCTCAATGACCGCAAGGCTCGGCAAAGGACCCCAGGCGCTTTTGTTGCTGGCCCGCAGCCAGGGCGACGAGCAGCACTGGGTCTCCGGACTCGACCGCTCCGTGCTCGCCCTGCGCGGCGGCCGCGTGGTGAAAACATTCGGCTTCCCGGAAAACCTCAAAAATACCCGCAACGAAGGCAGAGACCCGGTCAACCGAAGCCTGCACAAGCTGAAGCAACAGGATCAGCCCCTACGCCATACACGATACCTCGACATCGACATCGGACCCCATTACGGCCTGATCATCGATTCCGTCTTCCAAAGCCTCGGACCCAGGAAACTGCGAATCGTCGAACTCGACTTCGATACCATCCTGGTCCGGGAACGAAACAGCGCCCGCACCCTCAACTGGAAATTCGAAAACCTGTACTGGGTCGACCCCGCCGACGGCTTCGTATGGAAATCAACACAGGCAATCGCCAGAAGCTTCCCAAACGTCCAATTCCAGGTCCTCAAACCACCAGC
>JAJFGG010000055.1 GCA_021776235.1 Alphaproteobacteria bacterium
TCAAATTCCCATAGACCGAGCAGGCCGCAACAGCGAGGCTAAACCCCCCGCGATTTCCTTCCCTGAGGCTTGTCCGACACCTGCCGATCAAGACCGTGGCAGTCTCATCGCCGCGACAGGTGTCCGACAACCCTTAACAACTTGCGACATAACAATCCCCTTATCTTATGCTTGAAACTGGGGGTTAAGCAGACATCGTCATCGTGGATGTACTCGCTTAATCTTCGCTTTCCAAAATCGCCACAGAAAGTTAGCCAGTTGATTTGGGCCTAGAGTCTCCTGCGGGGGTTGGCGCGGCGCGGCTGGGGGCCATGCCGGGGGTCGGCGCTGGCTAGGAGAACGTCATGATAGTGTGTGTCTCTCTCGAAGCCAGCCAGCCGCACGGGACGAGTTACCGTTTGGCCATTGGGTGCAAATTGCATCCAGCACTGACTTCCATGGTGATCGTTCTCATGCGGTTGCTCTGATGAAGAAAGGCACCTTGGAAACAGGTTACCATTTTTCTTTGAGAACATCCCTCTTTTTGTGGAAATTAAGGTCTCATGGGTGAGACAAAAACGAGACAAAATCTCCCATTTGGAAGCGATTTTATACTTTAAGTCTTTGAATTTGCTTGAGTATTGTGGCGCACCCGACAGGATTCGAACCTGTGACCTCTGCCTTCGGAGGGCAGCGCTCTATCCAGCTGAGCTACGGGTGCCAAAGCAGTGCGGCCCGGTTGTCCGGGACGGGGGGAAGCTAGGGGATTTTTGCCGCTGCCGCAAGCGGCGTTTCTCGTTCACGCGATGCGCTGTGGCGAAACGCTCCACGGGGGCGGCGCAGGGCGCCGGGCCGCGGTCGCGGCCGTTGCTGTGTTTGAATTTCAGCACCGGTCTTGGGGCCTTGGCGGCCTAGCGACCGGCCGCCGTCCCATCCGGGCTGGCGGTCAGGGCGAGGAAAATGTCTTCCAGGTCGCCTTCCTCGGTGCTCAGATCGGCGATGCCCAGGCCGGCCTGGCGTACGGCGGCGAGAATTTCCTCGATGCCCGTCTGCGAGGGCCGGTAGTGGATGGCCAGGCGACGGGGCGGATGCAGCTGGCAGTCAAAGGCCGCCAGCGCGGCGGGCAATGCGGCCAGATCCCGGGCCAGCAGGATGGTCAGGGCCTTGCGGTCCAGGCGTTCGATCAGCCGGGCCGTGCCCTCGTGGGCGACCAGTTCGCCGTGGTGGATGATGGCGATGCTGTCGCACAACTGTTGCGCCTCTTCCAGGTAATGGGTGGTCAGCACCACGGTCACCCCGGCCCGGTTCAGGCCGCGGATGTAATCCCACAGCTGCTGGCGCAATTCCACATCGACGCCGGCGGTGGGCTCGTCCAGCACCAGGATGGGCGGGGCATGCACCATGGCCTTGGCCAGCAGAACCCGGCGCCGCATGCCCCCCGACAGGCTGCGCGAGGGGCTGTCGGCCTGGGCCGTCAGATGCACGGCGGCGAGGATCTCGGCCGTGCGCCGCTCCCTGGACGGCACGCCGTACAGGCCGGCCTGAAACTCCAACAGCTCCCGCGGGGTGAAAAAGGCATCGATGTTGATCTCCTGCGGCACCACGCCGATGGCGCCCCGGGCCCGGCGGGCCTCCCGGTCGAGATCGAAATCCCAGATCCGCACCGCACCTGCGGATTTGATCACCAGGCCGGCGAGAATATTTATGAAGGTGGATTTGCCGGCGCCGTTCGGCCCCAACAGGCCGACAATGGCGCCCCGGGGAATGGCCAGATCGATGCCGCGGAGGGCCTCCGCCCGGCGCCGGCCGCTATAGGTCTTGCGCAGGCCGACGGCCTCGCTGGCCAGCTCGGGCAGGCCGCCGGGCGCGGCATTGGGCGCGGCATCGGACGCGGTCGGCTGGGTGGGTCGGTCAGGGTCGGCGGTAGGGGGCATGGCGGGCCTGTTGCTTGTCGGGCCGCAATGGGTATCATCCAGCAGGCAAACGGGTCAATCACGACGCCGTCCGTCAGGCCGGACCGGAGCCGTGCGGCATGACCCTGTAGAAAACGGATGACAGCATGGCACTCCCCACTCCCGTGAACGGTCAGATCACCGATGCGGTCACCCAAGCCACGGAAGCCCCGGAGACCGTCGAAGTCGATACCACCATGGTGCGCTGCGACGGCGGCGGCGACCTGGGCCACCCCATGGTCTATTTGAACATGGGCGAAAAGACCTGGGTGGAGTGCCCCTATTGCGACCGCAAATTTAGCCTTAAGGGGGGCTAAGCCCCCCTTAAGCTGTTTTCGCTCACGCGATGCGCCGAGGCGCATAGCTCCGCGGGGGCGGCGCAGTAGCGCCGGGCCGCAGTCGCGGCCGTTCGTGGGGCATCGTTCGGTTAGGCCGGGCGTTTGGCCCCCTTTAGCTGTTTTCGCTCGCGCGATGCGCCGAGGCGCACAGCTCCGCGAGGGGCGGCGGACGACCGCCGGGCCGCAGTCGCGGCCGTTACGGTGTTGCAATATTCACCGGCGCGGGGGCAGCTGCAATCTCTCACGCCGGTGTGCGCAGCGCACCGCGTGCGGCACCAATCTAACCGAACCACGCCCCACCAACGGCCGCGACTGCGGCCCGGCGGTCGTCCGCCGCCCC
>JAJFGG010000056.1 GCA_021776235.1 Alphaproteobacteria bacterium
TGCGCGCGATGCCGAACCAATAGAAAACTGCACCAGGCGATGCAGCCAGCCGGGAACAACTGGATCAATACAACCGCCGACACAACAGCGGCGGAAAAAAATCAATGTGCCTGCTTGACTGAATGCCTAATGGGTGACCCCATAATTCCGTGACCCCATAATCCCGATGCGGCCCTGCGACGGCGATTATCTGCTCAACAGCGCGGTGCAGAACCTGGTCACGGCCATGGCCGCCTTCGCGCCGCCGGCCTTCGGTCAGACCACATTGCCCACAGGGTCGTATCAGGACGATCTGGCGCCGGTGATCGCCGCGAACTGGCAGACCTAAATACCGAGGTGCAAAGCAAACAGAAGAGCCCCGGCATGCTCTAGGGTTTCAGGCGCCGGCCCCTGGCGACGGCGGCATGGCAGAGCCCGAATATGGCGATGTTGGCGGCAACCATGATGGCGATGCCGGGGCCGGGGCCGCCGGCGCCCGGGCCGATGAAGCCCTGGCGGAAGCCGTCGATCATATGAAAGAACGGGTTCACCAGCAGTACGCCCTGCAGTACCTCCGGCAGATCGCTGGCCGCATAGAAGGTCCCGGACAGGAAGGTCAGGGGGGCAATGGCGAAGTTGGTCATGGCCGCCAGGTTGTCCATACGTTCGGCCCACAGGCCCACCAATATGCCCAACAGGGCCATAACAGAGGCGGCGGCCAGGGCATGGAACAGGATCAGGCCCGCATGCCGTATCTCCATGGCCACGAAGGGCGCCATGGCCACCCCGATCACCAGGCCGACCAGCAGGCCCCGGGTCACGGCGCTGAGGGTAAAGGCCAGGACCAGTTCCACCGGGCGCAGGGGCGCCATCAGCAGATCGACGATGGTGCCCTGGGTCTTGGCGATCAACAGCGCAGAAGAGGCATTGGCAAAGGCATTCTGGGCCACGGACATGATGATCAGGCCGGGTGCCAGGAAGACCACATAGGCCACGCCGTTCACGTCGCCGCGCCGGCTGCCCAGGGCAACGGCGAAGACGGCCAGGAATAACAAGGCCATGACCAGGGGCCCAACCACCGTCTGGGCCGTGACTTTCAAAAAGCGGCGGACTTCCTTTTGATACAGGGTCCACAGGCCCAGCCAGTTAACGGCCCCCAGTTGACGCGGCGCCAGGGTTACCGGTGGTGCCAGATCGGGTTGCGGCATTTCAAATCCCGCGCAGGTCCCGCGCCATATTGATAATACGCTGGGTCTCGGACCACAGGCCGGTGCCCGGCACCCGATGCAGGGGCATGAATTCCGCGTGCATGGCATCGGAGCCGCCGATGGGTTGGCCGTTTTGCCAATCCGCCACCACGTCGACCAGGGTGTAATGGTAGCGCACCCGGCCCTGATCATCGGGCGTGATGGCATCGATCACATCGATCAGGGCGATGTTCCCGATGCCGACGGCGGTTTCCTCCAGCACTTCCCGCGCGGCGGCGGCAAATACGGTTTCGCCCAACTCCTGCATGCCGCCGGGAATGCTCCAATCCCCCCGGCGCGGCGCCTTGCCACGGCGGATCAGCAGAACCTGATTATCCCTGAAGACCACGGCGCCAACGCCGACCATGGGACGATCCGGGTAGGAACGCGGCATACGGGCCTCCTTCAGGCGAAATCCGGTTCGCGGCGGGCCTGAAAGGCGGCCAGGCCCTCTGCCACGTCCGCTCCCATCAGCCCGCCGGGAACCTCCGCCTCTTCCAGGGCCAGGCCGTCGGAGGGGCTGATTTCCAGGCCCTGGCGCGAGAGCTGCTTCATGGCGGCCAGACCGGCGCGGCTTTTTCCGGCCAGGTTGCGGCAGTAATCCAAAGCCGCCTCGGCCAGGGCCTCGTCGGGCACCACATAGTTGACCAGGCCCCAGCGTTCGGCCTCGGCGGCGTCCAGCCAGCGGTTGGTGTACATCAGATCCAGGGCCCGGCGCAGCCCGACCAGACGGGGCAAACGCTGGGTGCCGCCGCCGCCCGGTATCAGGCCGTACTGGGCATGCTGATCGCCGATCCTGGCGCTCTGGGCGGCAAAGGCCACGTCACAGGCCATCATCATCTCGATGCCGCCGGCCAGGGCTAGCCCGTTGATGGCCACCACCACGGGCAGGGGCGAGGTTTCCAGGCGGCGGAAAACAGCGTGAATGCGGCCGATAAAGGCCTTTATGGCCGCCTCGCTCTGGCGCGCCGCCATGACCTCGTCCAGATCGGCCCCGGTGCAGAATGTCTTGCCGTTCGCGTTGAGCAGAATGACCCGCACGCTGGGGTCGTTGTCGAAGGCTTCGATGGCGGCGCTCATGCCGTCCATCAGGCCGGTTGAAATGCAGTTGAACTTGTCCGGCCGGTTCAGGGTCATGATGCCGACGCCGTCCATGACCCGGGTCAGAACCGGTAATTCGCTTTCGCTCATCTGTCTCTCCTTTGCAGCAAAATCAGCCCCAAAACATCACCCGGCAGCCTCAATAGGGCACGGCGACGCGCCCGACAATTTCCCGGGCGATGATCATTTTCTGGATCTGCGCCGTGCCGTCGCCGATCTGCAGGCCGAGGACATCGCGCAGGCGCTGTTCGAACGGCAGGTCCTTGGTATAGCCGTAGTGGCCGTGGGTCAGCAGGCATTGATGAATAATGTCGAAGGCCACCTTGGGCGCCCACCATTTCACCATGGCGGCCTCCTTGGTATGGGGCAGGTTTCGATCGCGCAGCCACAGGGTCTTGTAGCAAAGCAGGGTGGCGGCGGCCAAATGGGTCTCGCATTCCGCCAATGGCTGCGTCACCCCCTGGTAGGCCGCGATGGGATTGCCAAAGGCCTCGCGCTCGGTGCTGTACTGCCAGGCTTCCTCCAGCGAGGCCCGCGCCACGCCCAGCACCTGCAGGCCGATCAGGGCGCGGGAAAAATCAAAGCCGTTCATGACCTGGCGAAAGCCGGCGCCCTCTTCGCCCAACAGACAGCCGGCGGGGATGCGCACGTCATCGAAGAACAACGAGCCGCGGCCCACGGCGCCACTGCCCATATCGTCGAATTCGCTGCGGCTGACGCCCGGAAGATCAAGGGGGGCATAAAAAGTACTGACCCCATGGGCGCGTTGCTCTTCACTGCCCGTGCGGGCAAACAACAGGATGCTGTCGGCCTGGCCGCTCAACGAGATCGAGGTCTTTTCGCCGTTCAGCACATAGTCGTCGCCATCCCGCCGGGCCCGCAGTTTCAGGCTGGCGGCATCGGATCCGCCGCCCGGTTCGGTCAGGCCCAGGGCGGTGATACTGCGCCCCGCGCACAGATCACCAATGCTTTTGGCGGCCAGTTCCGGCGCTGCGTGATCGGCCAGCAGATGGCCGTTCAACGAGCCGATCAACTGGATATAGGCAACGGAGAGGTCGGCGGCGGCGATCTCTTCAATGATAATGCCGGCGGTCAGGCAATCCAGGCCCAGGCCGCCGTATTCCGCCGGCAGGTCGGCGCCGATCAGACCCAGCGCACCCATCTCGGCGACCAGGTCGCGGCCAATTCTGCGGTCTTGTTCGCGCTGACGGAAGCCGGGCGCCAGGCGTTCGGCGGCAAACCGCCGCGCCGTATCCCGGATGGCGTCCTGTTCTTCCGTAAAGGCAAATTCCATGTCCGACTCCCATAGCCGCGGCGGCCCCCGGAGGCCCTGTGCGCCGGGTTCGGCTGAAGCCTACCCGGCTGTTCTGGCGGGCACAATGGCAGCCCGATCGGGGATTTGCCGGGTTCCCAGCCGGGATGCATTGACGCTGCCATGCCCAGCGGCGACAATCGGCAATTCGAAGTGAGTGGCGGATGGGATTGTGCCGCCAAAAATGGCAACAGATCTTGTGTCATGCCGCGGCCATGGGCCGCCAGAGGATGGAGCGTATCGCCGTGTCAGGTCAGTCCGGTTCCCTTGCCCCGCTGTTTGATCCCAAGGTCATCGCCATCATCGGCGCATCGGACAGTATTTTTAAATTCGGCGGCCGGCCGATCCGCTTCATGAAAGAGGCGGGTTTCGCGGGCACAATCTATCCCATCAATCCCCGCGGCGGCATGATCCAGGGCCTGCAGGCCTACACGGATATCCGCGAGGTGCCGGAAGTGGTGGACATGTGCGTCGTGACCGTACCCGCGCCCCTGGTGGTGGAGGCGGTACGCAACTGCGCCACGGCCGGCGTCCGGTCCGTGGTGATCTTTTCCTCCGGCTTCGCGGAAGTGGATGAACAGGGCGCGGCCTGGCAGGCGGAATTGGCCGCGATCGCACAGGGCTGTGATATGCGCATGGTCGGGCCGAATTGCATGGGTGTGCTGAACGCCGCTACCTTCGCCCTTGGCACTTTTGCCTCTTCCTTCGAACATGGCTGGCCAAAGCCGGGCAATATTTCGGTCATCTCGCAGTCAGGCGCCGTCGGCGGCCATATCATGGTGCTCTCGCGCGAGCGCGGCCTGGGCGTGCGCGGCTGGATCACAACCGGCAACGAGGTGGACGTGGATGTAGCCGATTGCGTCGCCTTTTGTGCCGAAGATCCGGAAACCACGGTCATCGCCTCGTATATTGAGGGCACCCGTAAACCGAAACAGTTGATGCAGGCCTTCGCCACCGCCAGAGCCAACGGCAAGGCGGTGGTGATGATGAAGGTCGGGTCATCGGAGGTCGGCGCCGCCGCCGCCAGCAGCCATACCGCATCCCTGGCCGGCGCCGATGCCATCTATGACGCCATGTTCCGGCAATATGGGGTCTGCCGGGTCTATTCCCTGGATGAGATGCTGGATGTTGCCTCCGCCGCCTCCGCCGGGCAGTTCCCGTCCCGCAACCGGCTGGGCATCGTGACCATATCGGGTGGCATTGGCGTGCTCACCTCGGACATCGCGGCGCTGCATGATTTGCAGGTGCCCGAGCTGCCCGCCAAGGCGCAAAAGGCCTTAAAAAAATTGATGCCCCTGGCCGCGGTGCGCAATCCGGTCGATACCACGGCGCAAATGCTGAACGACATGCCGGTGTTCGAGGGCAGCCTGCGGACCATGCTGACCGACGGCGACTGTGACGCCATCCTGGTCTTTCTCTCTACCGTCGGTTTCTCGGAACGCATGATCGGCCAGATCACCGAGGTTCTGGAGCGGGTGCGCCGGGATTTCCCCGACGATTTGATGATCCTGTCCATGGTCTGCCGTCAGCCCCAACGGGAATACCTGGAAAGCCTGAAATACCTGGTGATCGAGGATCCGAACCGGGCGGTTCGGGCAATTGCCGCTTTGGTCGGTTTTGGCCGCACCTTCGTCCAGGCCCATGGGGAGGCCCCGCCCAGCCTGCCGGCAGGTGCCGCCGCGCCGCCGAACCGGCCCCTCTCGGAAGTGGAGGCGGCGGAAATTCTGCGTCAGGCCGGCCTGCCCATGGCGCCCGGCCGTTTGGCTGCTTCGGCGGATGATGCAGCCCAGGCGGCCATGGAAGTGGGTTATCCGGTGGTCCTGAAAATCGTCTCCGCCGATATTCAGCACAAATCCGATATCGGCGGCGTGAAGTTGAACCTGCAATCGGTGGATGAAGTACGGGCCGGCTATCAGGCGATCATGGCGGCCGCGGGGCAGCAGGCCAAGGATGCGGTCATTGACGGCATCCTGGTGGCGCCGATGATATCAGGGGGTGTCGAAACCATTATCGGCGTGCACCGTGACCCGGTCTTCGGCCCGGTGGTTCTGTTCGGCCTGGGCGGTATTTTTGTCGAGGTGCTGAAGGATGTGACTTTCCGCGTCGCCCCATTCGGCCTGGACGAGGCGCACCGGATGATCGACGAGGTGCGCGGCCGGGCCATTTTCGATGGTGTGCGGGGCCAGCCGGCGGCGGACGTGGATGCCTTGGCGCTGGGGCTGTGCCGGCTATCGGTCTACGCCGCGGCCCACGCCGATGCGATCGAAAGCATCGATATCAATCCTTTTCTCGTTAAGGCCAAGGGCGAA
The DNA here is from genome assembly GCA_021776235.1 of Alphaproteobacteria bacterium. Classification (GTDB taxonomy): domain Bacteria; phylum Pseudomonadota; class Alphaproteobacteria. The sequence continues at coordinate 5,949 of JAJFGG010000056.1, forward strand.
GGCGCCATCGCCATGGATGCCTTGATACTGCCGCATGGGGATTGATCGGGGGGATTGACCGGGCCATGACCGCGACCACACAGCCGACCCCCTTTGGCCGCATCTTTCCACCCAACGAGACGTGGTTGGCCAGGCGCCCGGCCGAGGATATTCTCGACCCGGCTCTGCCCATCATCGATACCCACCACCATCTTTGGGATCAACGGGAACATCGCTATCTGCTGCCGGAGTGGCTGGAAGACGTGGGCTCGGGCCAAGGCGGTAGCCATAACGTTGTGGCCACGGTCTATATGGAATGCGGCTCAATGTACCGGGCCGGCGGGCGGCCCGATTTGCGCGCGGTGGGTGAGGTCGAATTCGCCGCCGGTGTCGCCGCCATGAGCGAAAGCGGCAGCTATGGCCCGACCCGCGTGGCCGCAGGCATTGTCGGCTTTGCTGATTTAACTCTGGGCGATGGGGTGACGGGCGTTTTGGAAGCGCTGCTGCAGGCCGGCGGCGGACGCTTGCGCGGCATTCGCCATGCCGCCGGTTGGGATGCCGACCCGATCATCGGCAACGGGCATCACGCAGCCGGACCCGGTCTGTATGGCCAGGCCGATTTCCGGGCCGGTCTGGCGCGTCTGACGGCGCTGGGCCTGTCTCTGGATGCCTGGCTTTACCATCCCCAATTGGCTGATCTGGTGGCTCTGGCACAGGCCTGTCCCGATGCCAGCATCATCATGAATCATACGGGCGGGCTCTTGGGCTATGGCCCCTATGCCGGCAGGCAGGATGAATGTTTCGCGCAGTGGAAGGCTGCCATGGCGGAGTTGGCGCAATGCCCCAATATCACCATGAAATTGGGCGGCATGATGATGCGCCTGGCCAGCATCGATTATTTCAATCTGCCGGCGCCGCCGACTTCTGCGGACTTGGCCGAATGCTGGCGCCCCAACATAGAAACCTGCATTGAACTGTTTGGGCCGGCGCGTTGCATGTTCGAAAGCAACTTTCCCGTCGACAAGATGGGTATCGGCTACGCCGCCCTTTGGAATGCCTTCAAGCGCCTGACCGCGGACGCCTCGCCGGCCGAGCGGAGCGCCTTGTTCAGCGGCACGGCACGGCGGGTCTATCGGCTGCCTTGAGCGCCAAGGATATCGGCTGCCGGTATTGGAGAACCAGTTTGTTGAATGGAGCACAAAATCATGTGGCCAAATCGCGATTTTCTGGATCTTGTCGGCGTCGAACTGCCGATCATCCAGGCGCCCATGGCGGGCGCGGGCGGCTCGGCGATGGCCATTGCGGCATGCGAGGCCGGCGGACTTGGATCGTTGCCCTGCGCCATGCTGAACATCGACAAGGTGCGGGCCGAGGTTGGCGTCATTCGGCAACGGACCGAGCATCCAATCAATCTGAATTTTTTCTGCCATACGCCGGCGGCGCCGGATTCCAGCCGCGAGGCCGCCTGGCGGGCGCATCTGGCGGAATATTATGAAGAATTCGGACTTGATCCAGCGGCCACGGCGCCCGCCGTCGACCGCGCGCCGTTCGATGGCGCCATGTGTGAGATTGTCGAAGACCTGAAGCCGGAGGTCGTGAGTTTTCATTTCGGGCTGCCGGGTCAAAATCTGCTGGACCGGGTGAAAGCGGCAGGAAGTCTTGTCATGAGTTCGGCCACCACCGTCGAAGAGGCCCGTTGGCTGGAGGACCGTGGTTGCGATGTGATCATCGCACAGGGCGTCGAGGCGGGCGGACACCGCGGCATGTTTTTGACCGAGAATATCGCAACCCAGGCCGGGACCATGGCGTTGACGCCGCAAATTGCGGATGCTGTAAAGACCCCTGTCATCGCCGCGGGGGGGATCGCAGACGGACGGGGCATCGCGGCGGCCTTTGCCCTTGGTGCCGCGGGCGCGCAGGTCGGCACGGCCTATCTGTTCACGCCGGAGGCGCGCATCAGCGATTTGCACCGCGCCGCGTTGCGGACAGCCGGGGATGATCAGACCGCCCTGACCAATCTCTTTTCCGGCCGGCCTGCCCGGGGCCTGCTCAACCGTATCATGCGCGAAATTGGGCCGATGTCCGAAATGACGCCGGCCTTCCCAACGGCGGGTGCTGCCTTGGCGCCGCTGAAGGCCGAGGCGGAGGCGAAGGGAAGGGCGGAATTCTCGTCTCTGTGGTCCGGACAGGCGGCCGGCCTTGGCCGCGACCTCGGCGCCGGCGATCTGACGCGGCAGTTGGCGCTGGATGCCCAGCGGCTGCTCAAGGCATTGGCGCCGTGACGACAACCCAGGACGGGAGACGAGTTTTATGAGCATCCCGGCTGCAACCGAATGGAGGTGAATATGGCGGAGCGGCGTTGGCAGATCAGCGGTGAATATATGGAAAGCTGCAACTGTGAATATTTGTGCCCTTGTATCTATACCAATCCCCAGGGCGAGGCGACCGAGGAACACTGTACCGCTCTCATGGCATTCCGCATCGATCAGGGTCAATGTGGTGACGTCGATCTTGCCGGGCAAATATTCGCCCTGGTGATCCGCTCGGGCCGGGTCATGGCGGACGGAGGTTGGGTCTTTGCCAATGTGGTGGACGAAGGAGCGGACGAAGATCAGCGTACGGCTCTGGCCGCCATTGTGGCTGGTGAGGCGGGCGGTATCCCCGGAATGATTCGCGACAATCTGGTCAGCGACTTTCGCGGCGTCCAATACAAGCCTATCGAGTTCGTCAAGGACGGCCTGAAGCGGGCGGTCAATATCCCGGATGTGCTATCCTACGAGATCGAAGGCGTCGCCTCGCGCAACGGCAGCGGCGAGCCGTTTTATCTTGATAATACCGCCCATCCGGCCAACAGCCGTTTGGCGCTGGCGCGGTCCAAACACACCCGCATCAACGGCTTCGGCCTTGATCTGGATATGGTGGGGCAAGGTAACAACGGCCATTTTGCGCCTTTTTCCTGGTCGGCCTGATGCGCCGCGTTTATCTTATCAACACGTTCAGCGCACATTTAGTCCGAATGCGGCAATTGTCTTTAAGAAGGAGCGATTGAAACAATTTCTCAGGTAGCGTCAGCGCCTTCAATTCTTTGCGGATTGCGATGGGTAGAATTCATTTAATTCCGACCAGTAGAAAGTAAACCGCTTGTATAAATTTTCCGTGACGCTGGCAGAAACCTCCATGCTTAATAATGTTGGTGGATTTTCGGTGCCGGCGACCTAAAGTGCGTGCTTGATGAATTCTGTCTACGCCTGCGGTTCGCCCCACTCACCGGCCAGCAATACTTATGAACGAGCTTAGTGTATCGACAGATCCCGATGAAGGCGACTTAGGCGCGCTGATCGGTGGTAACATTCATCCACTGATACTTCGCTTCAGCGATCCGGGGCTGGAAGCCGCGTTCGTCCGCCGGCTTGCCCGTCAGACCGTTCTATTGAACCGGGTTTGGATGGTTTGTGCCGCCGTATTCCTGGGCCTTTTTGGTATTCTGGAATATTTCGTGCTGAGCGAGGAACTTACCCGGGCCTGGTTGATCCGATACCTACTTATTGTGCCCATGGCGCTTGCCGTTACACTACACACATGGCACGGCGCCGTGGGGCCTTTTCATGAAGCTGTCCGCATCTCGGCGGTCGTTCTTGCCCATGCCACGACGATGTTTCTATTGGCGGCGACACCGCCGCCGGGCAACATCATCTATTATCTTTTGAGCCTTTTGGCGATTATCTACACTCAGGGCTATGTTTTTCTGCGGTTTTCCGTTGCGGCCGTGATCAGTTGGCTTGCCTTTGCCGGCTATGCATCCGTTATCTACGTGGTCGGCTTTGCCTCGGTCGGCGACGTCCTGTATCAGAGCATTTTCCTGTTTTTTGTTACTGTGACCGCCACGTTTAATCACTATCATCAAGAAGTCTACGCCCGGCGGGAGTTTCGCCATAATCGAATTCTGCGCGTTAGCCTGCAAAGGCAAGAGCAATTGGCGCAGCGCGCCCAGGAGGCCAACGACTCCAAGGCGAATTTCATGGCTATGATGAGCCATGAATTACGGACCCCCCTGAACGCCATTATCGGGTTTTCGGATATTGGGATAGGGCACATCTTCGGACCGCTCGGTGACGACCGCTATGATGAATACCTACGGCACATAAATACCTCGGGACGGCATCTGCTTTCCGTTGTCAATGACATCCTGGACGTGACCAAGATAGAGGCTGGAAAATTCGAGATAGAGGGTGAAACAGTCGATCTGCGGGCGCTTTTGCAGGGCGCGGTTGGTCAGGTCAAGAATCGCGCAGCCGTGGCCCGGTTGTCACTGACCTGCAATATCGAAGATGGCATGCCGATGATAGCGGGCAGTGAAGTGACGTTGCGACAAGCCATATTGAATCTGCTGTCCAACGCTATTCTGTTCACGCCGGCGGATGGCTCAGTGGAACTGAGTGCCCGCCACGGGGACCGCGGCGAAGTCGAAATCCGGATCAGCGACACCGGCGTAGGAATGACAGTGGCGGAAATCGAACTGGCGCTGAAGCCGTTTTCGCAGGTCGACAGCTCCCTTGGCCGGCGCTACGAGGGCACCGGCCTGGGTTTGCCGCTCGCCCGGCGTCTGGTGGAACTGCACGGTGGCGACCTGTGGATCGAAAGCGAACCTGGGCGCGGTACCGATGTGATTGTGCGCTTGCCCATCGACGGAGGGCGGCGTTCCGGCGATCAGACCGCGGTATCCCAATCGGCTTGAAGTGCGTCTCAGGCTGGCATGACTTCCAATATGGAGAGCGGCGAGTTTGTCGCAACGATCCGGCTCAGTGCGAAACCGGCCCGATCGAACAAGGCCACGAATTCATCCTGGCGCCGCTCCACCCCGCCCACCGCCGCCAGCATGGATAAATCCAGGGTCAGCGCGGTATTGGGTACGTTGGGGGGGCCGAAAATGGCGTCGATGACCAACATTTTGGCACTGCGATCCATGGCCTGCCGGCAGATTTGCAAAATCGCCACCGCATCCTCATCCTGCCAGTCGTGGATAATGTACTTCAAGATATAGAGATCGCCGCCTTTGGGCACCGCGGTGAAAAAATCGCCGTCTTGCAGTTCGCATCTCCGCGGGACGCCGCCCGGCCCTGCACGGACCTGATCGAGCACGGATTGACGGTCGAACAAAACGCCAATTGTGTCCGGGTGGCGGCGCAAAATGGCCGTGATTAGGGTGCCATCGCCGCCGCCGACATCGACAATGGAGGCGAAGGGGGCAAAGTCGTAAGCCTCGAGAATCCCAACCTGCTGTGCCCGCGTGTCACTTTTCATGCAGGCCTGAAACCGCGTCTGCATGTCTGCATCGGCATTCAGATATTCGAACATCGACATACCGAAACGGCGCTCGAAGGATGAGGCGCCGGTCGCCAGGGTGTGGGGCATCTCAATATAGGCTTCATAAAACTCCAAGCCGCGAAATAGCACGCCATCCAGCTGTGAATGCTCGTGATCCGCCCGCAGCAAGCGGCTGACCGGCGTATGGCTGAACAGGTGACCGTCATGTTCATGAAATATGCCCAGGCAAGCCAGGGTACGCATGATGCGATAAAGGGCGCCTTCGTTGCTGCCGGTCCTCTCCGCCAATTCCGATACCTGCACCGGCGCCTCATCCATAAAATCCGCGACCCGCGCTTCGGCCACGGCATAGAGCGCCTTGCTGAGCGCATAGCCTGACGCGACATCGCGTAAAGCTTGCGCCTGTTCATGAATATTCTCCGGCATATCCATCAGCGTCGTTTGTATTACTGCCCTAACCGATGTCGGTTTCCAGTGCCTCGCCCAATTCGACAAGGCGCAAATTCTTGCCGTCCGACTCCAAAACGGTGACGGAGCAATTGTTCGGCCGAAACAGGGTGACCCGGTCGTCATTCAGGGCGGCGCCAACAGCGACGTTGATGGCGACGAAGTGACTGACCACGACGGTGTCCTCCGATAAGCCCAACATGGCATCGATCACGCCCTGGCGCCACGGGTACAACCCGGCATCAGCCTGGGTCCAGGTACCGGACATGACCTGGCGCAGCCATTGCCGGCGGTTACCTAAATCTTCTGTGGGCGAGGGGATTTCACGGACCGCCGGCTCCACCAGGCCGGTGAGGTTCCAGGCGGCTTCCAACGGTTGCGCCGTTTCCCGCGTCCGCCGCAAGGGGCTGGCCATAACGGGCAAGGGCCCCAGAGGCGCCATCGCCGCCGCCATCGCGGCAGCCTGGCCGTGGCCCAGGTCGTTCAGGCCGGGATCCGGATCCTCGTCCCACGAAGCGGCGGCCTGACCGTGGCGCACGAGGTATAGTTTCGCCACTAGAGCATTCCCGGGCTATTGTGAGTCATTTGATGGTGACCATAAGCCATTCGGGTAGGCGTGTCGCGTGGCGCGATGTGGTTCATCGGGCAAGCGGTACAACGCATCCGAATGGCTTAGGGTCGCCACCGAAGGCCGTCCACCAAGGCCCCGTGGCGGCGTTGCGGTTTTTGGACGATGTCCCACATCGACCTGCAAACCGCGCCTACCCACGGGGCCTTGGTGGACGGTCAAATGACCCAGAATAGCCCGGAAATGCTCTAATACAGCCGCTCTTTCAAACTCGTTTGCACATGGGCTTCGACCTCTTCCGCCGATTGCGCCGCATCGATCTGGTCGCGAATCATATGGCCCAGGGGCGGCATGGCGGTTTTTCGTTCAACCCGGTAATCGTCTTCCCACAAGCGGGACCGTATGAGTGCCTTGGCGCATTGAAACATCACCTCTTCCACGGCGACCAGCAGGCCGGTTTTCGGCACCTTGCCCCGTACCTCGAAATCCGCCAGCACCTCTTCGTCGGTACAGATCCGGGCCTGACCGTTGACGCGCAGGGTTTCGTTCATCCCGGGGACCAGAAAGATCAGGCCAATATGCGGGTTCCTGGTGATGTTGGCGAAGGTATCCAGTCGGTTGTTGCCGATCCGATCCGGGATCAATAGGGTGTGGTCATCCAGCACTTTGACAAAGCCGGGGGCATCGCCGCGGGGCGAGACATCGGCGGGGCCGGCCGGGTCGGCGGAGGCAATGCACAGAAACGGCGACAATTCGATAAAGCGCCGGCTGTGGAGTTCCAGGGTGGGAACGGCTTTCTGCGCTGCCAGGGTGCTGACCTCACTATACAGGCCGCGCAATTCCCCTTCATCTTCAACAAAGTCACCTGGTGTCTGATCCGTCATATCTGGCTCTCCCGGTTGGTCCTGCGCTAGGATAGCACCTCCAGTCATATGTAGAAAAGCGTTCCCCCATGACCAATCAAAACAGCCGCCCCATTCTGCACACCGAACTTTGCGATCTTTTGCAGATCGAATACCCCATCATGCTGGCCGGCATGGGAGTCTGGGGCATGGGCACGCCGCCCGACTTGGTGGCGGCGGTATCCGAGGCGGGGGGCTGCGGCGTACTGGGCGGCTCGGCCCTGTCTCCGGAAGAGGTCCGCCGGCGTATCCAGCGGGTGCGCCAGTTGACGGACAAGCCCTTCGGCGTCGATCTGTTGCTGCCCGCCTCTCTCGCCGCGGCCTCCACCACCCGCACCGGTGTTCGCGAAGAGCTGCGCCGCGATTTCCCGGCCCATGTCGCTTTCATGCACGAATTGTTGGAACGGTTTGACCTGCCGCCCGCACCAGTAGAGAACGATATCGTCAATTCCGATGTCTATGCCGAGGCGCAGATCCAGGTGGTGCTGGAGGAAGAGGTGCCGATCTTTGCCGCCGGACTGGGTGATCCGGCCCGGATCATCCCCCGCGCCCGCAAACAGGGCATGGTCGTGATCGGGCTGGCCGGGACGGTCCGAAATGCGGAACGCAACCGCGATGCCGGCGTCGATATCGTGGTTTGCCAGGGCACCGAAGGCGGCGGCCATACGGGTCCTGTCGCCACCCTGCCCCTGGTGGCCCAGGCGGTTGATGCGGTCGCGCCGGTGCCGGTGGTGGCGGCAGGGGGCATTGTCGGGGGCAGGGGCGTTGCCGCCGCGCTGACCCTTGGCGCCATAGGGGTCTGGGTCGGCACTGCTTTTCTGGTATCGGAGGAATGCGCCCTGCCGAACGTGGTCAAGGATGACATTGTCGCCGGCCGGGCCACTGATTTTAGGGTCTCCCAAGCCTGGACCGGCAAGACCCTGCGCGCCAAACGCAATGCTGTCACGGATGCCTGGGCGCAATCGGGACTGGAACCGCTACCATCGCCGCATCAACGCGTTCTGATGGAGGATTTCTTAAGCGCGGCCCAACGTGCCGACCGTTGGGATCTGTACATGAATGCGGCAGGCCAGGGCGCCGGCCTGCTTGCCGAACGCCGTCCCGCCGCCGATATCATGGCCGATCTGGTAGCGGGTGCGGTTCAAGCCCTGTCAGAGACCCCCAAAAGAGTTCAATTCACGCCATGAGCCGTGTCGGTCCGCCGGCCTCGCCCTAAAATTTCTCGTTCTGTCCGTTTTTGGTGAGACGATAGCGTTCTCAACCCCGGCTACATGGCCAGATAGCCACCGTCCACGGGGACTTCAATGCCGGTAATGTAAGAGGCTTCGTCGCTGGCGAGGAACAGGTTCGTGTAGGCGACTTCCTCTACCCGGCCCTCGCGCTCCATGGGTATGGCCGCGAGCATCTTGCGCCGGACCTCCGGATCGGCGGTCATCTGCGAGGTCCGCATGGCGGGCATGACACCTGGATGCACCGAATTGACGCGGATGCCATCGCCCGCGAACTGCACGGCGGCGGCCTTGGTCGCCAAACGCACCGCGCCTTTCGCGGCGTTATAGCCCATGTGGACGAATTTCTGGCCCACGAACCCCGATATGGACGAGATATTCACGATCGAGCCCCGGCCTGCCTGCTGCATCGCGGGGACCACGGCACGCATGCCCAGGAAGACGCCTTTCGCATTGACGTTCATCTGCTCGTCCCAGGTGCTCATGCTCAGCCGATCCGGGTCGCTGCCGCTGACGCCGGCGTTGTTGACCAGGACGTCTACTTGGCCGAAGGCGGCAATAGTATCGGCAACCAAACTCTCCCAGGCCGCCTCGCTCGTCACATCAAGCTTTTGAAACCGGGCTTCGCCGCCGGCCGCGCCAATTTCGGCAACGACTGCTTCGCCCTCCGCCTCCAAGAGGTCGGCCACGACTACCCTGGCGCCTTCGGCTGCGAATAGCTTCGCGGTCGAAGTCCCCATGCCAGACGCGGCCCCGGTAACAATCGCGACCTTGTCTTTCAATCGCATCCTCTATCTCCCCGAATTGCCGTCCAAGGCCATGATCAGGTCGTCAACCAGCCGAATTGCTGCGGCTTGCGGCCCGCTTCCGGGTGCAGGCGGACATTGACCAGGGCAGGACCATCGAAGGCCTTGGCCTGTTCCAGGGCGCCAGCCAGATCCTTCGGGTCTTCCACAAAGAAGCCCTTGCCGCCAAATGCCTCCATCATCAGATCATAGCGCGCGCCAATGGTCAGGATGCCGGGGGGCAGCGGTGCATCGGTGGGGAATTCCGCTATGCCCTTGCCGATCCCGCCATTGTTCAGCACCACGATCTTGATCGGCAGATTGTGGCGGCAGGCGGTCTCTATCTCCATGCCGGAAAACCCGATCGCCGAGTCGCCGGAGACCGAAATAATCGGCCGTTCGGGATGCACAACCGCCGCCGCGACGGCGAAGCCCATGCCGATACCCATGGTGCCATAGGTGCCGGCATCAAGACGCAGCCGGGGCGCCGCATTCGGCAGCTGGGTGCGGCCGATATCCATGGTATTGGCGCCTTCACCAATTATCACCGCGTCCTCGGTGGCCCAGGCACTGATATCCTTCAGGGCCCGGTAATAATTCGTCGGGCTGGAGTGATCGTCGATCATGGGTTGGATCGCCTTGGCGTTGGCGTCCGCTTTCTCGGCGATCGCGGCCATCCAATCGGTGCCCGAGGGGTAGAACCATTGGCGGTTCTCCAGGGCCTGGTTGAGCTGCCCGACGATTGTCTTGCCGTCACCGACCAGGGGCACCTCGGTCGGCACGTTGTTGCCGATCGCCTCCGGCGAGATATCCAGCTGTACGACACGGACATCCTTGGAGAACCGCGGTGACTGGCCGTAATGCATGATCCAGTTCAACCGCGCGCCCATCAGAAAGATTACATCGGCTTCCTTCAAGGCATGGCTGCGGGCGGCGCCGACCGAGAGGGGGTGATTGTCATCCATCACGCCCTTGCCCATGGGAGAGGCCAGGAAGGGCAACTGCGTGCGTTCTATAAAAGCCCTGACTTCGTCCTCGGCCCGCGACCAGGCCATGCCCTTGCCGACGATCACCAGGGGCCGTTCCGCCGATTCCATGGCATCCAGGGCTGCCTCCACGTTTTCCGAAACCGCCTGCATGCGCGGCGGCTCGGGGATCGTCGCCATCGCCTGGACTTCATCTTCGTCGACTTCGCCCTGAATGATATCGTCCGGCATATCCAGATAAACTGCCCCCGGCCGCCCGTAGATGGAATGACGGACCGCCTGTTCGACATAAAACGGAATTCGGTGAACATGTTCGACGGCATGGGCGAACTTGCAGAAGGGAGAGGCAATTTGAACCTGGCGCTCCTCCTGAAAGCCGCCCATGCCATTTTGATAGGTCGGCGAGGCGCCGCCGATCAGGATCATGGGCCAGCAATTCTGTTGCGCATTGGCCAGACCCGCCAGGCCATGCACGACGCCGGGACCCGAAACGGTCAGGCAGGCGCCGGGGCGCCCGGTCAGATATCCGGCGGCCTGGGCAGCGTAGGATGCCGATTGTTCGTTCCGCATGCCGATATACGTGATGCCTTCTTCCTGGGCGGCGGCGGCAATCGGTTGTACGGGAAAGCCGACAATCCCGAACATATACTCGACGCCTTGTTGTTTGAGACTTCTCGCCATCAAGGTGGCGCCGGTGACTTTAGCCATTATCTTCTCCCATAGGTCCTTCGGATCAAAATTTACGGATTACTTCGGTTTGACGGTTCTTTTGCGTGGCCTGTCAGATTATCTTGCGCTCGCGCATATCCATGACCTCATCCTTGGAACAACCCAGCCAGTCGCCGTAGATGGCTTCATTGTCGGCGCCCAACAGGGGCGAGGATGCGACCGGGACGTGGCTGTCGGACATTTTCAAAGGCCATCCCGCGACGTTGACTTCGCCGCGTTGCGGATGCTCGATCTTGGTCATGATGCCGCGGGCATGCAAGTCCGGGTCATGCATCAATTCAAGTGTGTTGAAAACCGCACCGCAAGGCACGCCAGCCCCGGCAATCGCCTGCATCACTTCCTCCTTGGTATGCCGCATGGTCCAGTCGGTAATCGCCGTGTTCACAACATCGCGGGCGACATAGCGGGCTGAGGGGTCTTGCAGGGCCGGATCATCGAGCAAATCCTCGCGCTCGATTATGCGGGCAAGGCGGCGCCAATGTTCCTCGTTGGCCCGTGAGGCAAAAATGAAGCAATGGTCGTCCGGTCCACCCGGTTTGCACGGATAGAGACCGCCGGGCGAAGAGCCGACGATATCGTTGCCGGCCCGGGGTAAAGCGCTATCGGAGGGGACCTGTTTGCTCATCGCCGTGCGGCAATAGTTCAGCATCGCATCGCGCATGGCGATCTGGATGTGCTGGCCGCGTCCCGTGGTGTGGCGTTGGAACAAGGCGCCCAAAATACCCATGGCGCAGAGCATGCCGGTGCCGGTATCGCCGATGGTCGAACCCGGACGCACGGGCGGGCGGCCGGCCTCGCCGTTGATCGCCATGGTGCCGCCCGTCGCCTGGGCGATCATATCGAAAGACAGATAGTTCGCGTGCGGGCTGTCCGGCGCGAAGCCCTTGATCTGGGCGAAGATCACCCGGGGGTTGATCGCGCTCAACCGTTCATAGTCAAAGCCCAGTCTGGCGAAGGTGCCGGGCGCCATGTTTTCGATGACAACATCGACGCTTTCGATCAACCTGGCCAGCAGTGCCTTGCCTTCGTCATCCTTGAGGTTGCAGGTGATGCTGCGTTTGTTCAGATTGAAGTACAAGAAATAGTTTGCGTCGACGCCCGGTTGATCAGAAAAACTCCAGCGCCCCGGCTCTCCCTTCTTTGGCTCTTCGACCTTAACCACTTCCGCGCCCATCCAGGCAAGGGCTTCGGTGCATGAGGGGCCGGCCTCGAACTGGGTCAGATCGAGGATCTTGATGCCGTGCAATGCGGTTTTGCTCTCGGATGATATGCTGCCGTCCATGGACGTCTTCCTTTATGCTTAGAGGGTCAAGGCGATACGTGGTGTCCTGCCAGGGAATTACCGGATATGCTCTACTCACCCTAGTATTCTAAACCAAAGAAGCGGAACTGCGCATGAGATATCTTCACACCATGGTTCGCGTCTCGAACCTCGACGAAACGCTGCATTTTTTCTGCGATTTGCTGGGCATGGTCGAGACCCGGCGTAGCGAAAGCGAAAAGGGACGCTACACCAACATATTCCTGGCCGCCTCGGCGGACGAGGATGCGGCCAGGGCGACCAAGGCGCCGGTTGTTGAGCTGACCTATAATTGGGACCCCGAAGACTACGCCGGCGGGCGTAACTTTGGCCACCTGGCTTTCCAGGTCGATAATATCTACCAAACCTGCCAGAGTCTGATGGATGCGGGCGTTATCATAAACCGGCCGCCCCGTGACGGTTATATGGCCTTCATCCGCACCCCGGACGATATCTCGATCGAATTGTTGCAGGACGGCGATCCCCTGCCGTCGCAAGAGCCGTGGGCATCGATGGAGAATACAGGCAGCTGGTAGCGTCACCCAGACCCATTGGCCACGTAAGAAGAAAACCAACGATACTAGGAGATGCTGGCCCATGACCGGTGCGCTGGAGGGGATAAAGGTGCTTGATCTGGCCCGCTATGTCGCTGGGCCCTATTGCGCCCAGATGTTGGGCGATTTCGGGGCCGACGTGGTCAAGGTCGAGAAGCCGGGAACAGGCGATGTCATGCGCGGTCCCGGCGCCGCGACAGGTGACGACAGGCTCTACATGCTGATGTACAACCGCAACAAGCGCTCCCTGACGCTGGACCTTCGCCATCCGGGCGGCCGCGAAATTCTGGCCTCGCTGATCACCGAGGCCGATGTCCTGGTGGAAAATTTTCGCCCCGGCACCATGGAAGCCATGGGCTTTGGTTGGGAAGAGGCAAGCGCCCTGAATCCGCGCCTGGTGATGGCCCGCATTTCAGGCTTTGGGCAGGACGGCCCCTGGGCCACGCGGCCTGCGTTCGACGCCATCGCCCAGGCCGAAGGTGGTTTGATGCACCTGACCGGAAGCCCCGATGGCGAGGCGACAATGATCGGTTCCATCGTGATTGATTATTCCACCGGCACCAATGCCGCCCTGGGCGTGATGGCTGCCCTGCACGCGCGGGCGCGAACCGGACGCGGCCAGGTGGTCGACGTGCCGCTGCTGGATACCGCCATGTCCTTTCTGATGACGGCAGTGGCCGAACACCATCGCGATGGCACGGTGATGGGGCGCATGGGTAACCGGGACCGTTATAGCGCGCCGACCAATACTTATCGTACCCGCGATGGCGAACGTCTGCACCTGATGGGCGGCAATCAAAAGCATTTCGAAGCCCTGCTGGAAATCATGGGAGAAACCCAGGTCATGGCGGACCCGGCGTTCGCCACGTCGGCGGGACGGCTGGAAAATGCCGATCTGGTTGATGAGACCGTAGCCGGCTGGTTCGCGCGCCATGATCGGGATTGGCTGCTTGACCATTTGCTGGCGGCTGGCGTCCCCTGTGCCCGGCTGGCGAATGTGGCGGATCTGGCTGAAAATCCCCAGGTCAGGCATCGCGGTCAAATCATCGAGGTGGAGCACCCCAATCTGGGCACCGTGGCGATGCAGGGCAATCCGATCCGCCTGACCGATACGCCGGTCGAAACCCAACGTGGCGTGCCGACCCTGGGGCAGCAAAGCGATGAGGTTCTAGGCGAATGGCTGAACCTTGACGCAGACGCCATCGCCGCCTTGCGCCAGAATGGCGTGATTTAGGAGAAATTCAAACAGGTGTCCGGCTATCGGCCTTTCTCAATCAAGACTACATCATTTCCCACGATGACCAGAGTTGCCGGCGGGCCCATGGTCGACCAGCGCCTGGCCAGCCAATGGAATGAGGCCTCCGAGAAGAAGCTGATGTGGGTCGGATCAGTGATGTAATGCCAGGTCTTGAACGCCTGCCGGTCGCGGACCCGTTTGGTCATGATGCCCAGCCAGCCGCCAGGGACAAGGCCGGCCCACAGGCCATCAAGTTTCTTACCCGGTTGGGCCAGGTGTTCAGCCACTTCGCTCAAGGTAACGAAGTCGTAGGCTGCCGACAGGACGGATTTATCGGGCGCGTAATGGGGATCGTAGAGGGTAACCGTGTGCCCTGCCGCCTCGAACATTTTCGACAGCGTCGGCCCGGGGCCGCAGCCAAAGTCGAGGCCCCGGGCCCCGGGCGCCAGGCGTTCAGCCAACGGCGCGAACAAACGGTCAAGAAAACGCCGGTATCCGGGATCGTCGGGCCGATTGTCGTGGAGATCATAATAAGCCTTTGCCGCCGCATCCGACAGATGCTGGGCGGCTGGCACGAATACCAGATCGCAGGCCCGGCAGTGCAGATAGTCGCGGGTCCTATCGACATGGTAAGGCTCGATGGACGGGCCGTGGCAAAGCGGGCATAGGTGAGCTTCCGTCTCTTTCATGGCCGACTAAACCGAAATGCGGGGCATATTGGGCTGCGTCCTTGTCTCAATTGCTGGCGTCCTCTCTGCGGCAAGCAAATGGGTGTCTCTTTTCTCGCGGCCGTAGATAAAATCAGACCAGCGCATTCTTGAACGCAACGCCGTCCTTTAAAATCAAGTCTATGGCCTCGCCCTGGCCGTCGAGGCAGGAAATATCGTCCAGGGGGTTGCCGTCGACAGCGATGAGATCGGCCAGGGCGCCGGGCGCCACCACGCCCAATTCGCCTTCCTGGTTCAACAGGCGGGCGTTGGCCGAGGTCGCGGAACGCAGTACGTCCAGGGCCGGCATCACCTGGGCCCGAATGGCGAATTCGTTCGACTGGTCTTTGTGCATGCCACCCAACAGGTCGGTGCCGAGACCTATGTTGACGCCCGCCTCGTGGGCCATTGCCAAAGCTTCCAGGCCCTGGACCCGGACATCGTCAACCTTGGCCACGCTTTCGGGGGGCAGGCCATAGTCGGCGCCATATTTGTGCAGGGAGTTGTAGGTCACCAAAGTGGGCACCAGCCAGGCATCCTTTTCGAGCATCAAATCAAGGGTTACCCGGTCGATCAGATTGCCATGTTCGATGGAGCGCACGCCCAGGCGCACACAGCGGTTGATGGCCTCGGGCGTATAGGCATGCGCCATCACGTAGGTGCGCCAGGAGGTTGCCTCCCACACTGCCGCCGCGATCTCGTCTTCGGAATATTGCAGGTTCCAGATCGGATCGGTCGGCGAGGCGACGCCGCCTGAAGCCATGATTTTTATCTGAGTGGCGCCGCGGCGCAGCTCGGTACGCGCCGCCTTGCGTACCTCGTCAACGCCATCGGCGATGGCTGTGAACTGCGCGCTGGGCAGGCAGCATTGGCAACCTTGCCAATCATGGACCCGTGGCCGCGCATCGCCGTGACCGCCGGTCTGGCTCAATACCCGCCCGGAATAAAACAGCCGCGGGCCGGCGATCAGGCCTTCTTCTATGGCCATGGCCATGCCCCAATCGGCGCCGCCGGCATCCCGAACGGAGGTAAAGCCGCGCCGCAGCATGCCCTCGGCGATCCTGCCGGCCCGCATGGCCGTCAACGAGGCCGGATCATCGCCGATGCTGCCCAGGTTCGCCGTGGTGGCAATGATATGGACATGGGCATCAATCAGTCCCGGCATCAGCACCCGCCCGCCCAGGTCGATCACCCGGTCGCCTCTCGGCACGCCACCCTGGCCGACCTCTCTGATACGGTTGCCCTCGATCACCACATGGGTGCCGTCCTGCAAGTCGGGCGAATGCCCGTCGAACAGCAGCCCATTGCTTAAGACCGTCAATGCCATGGCGTCCCCCCAATGTTATCCGGGCTCAGATTTCTCGACATTGCCGGACTGGTCAAGCGGGAAAGTTCTGGCGCCCTGCAATGCTGCTGCGTACATTCGTCCGGGCGAGCGGGGGGAAGGACCATGATGGATATTCTACAGCCAGGAAAATACGAGGCCCCGGTCGACGGCGACCTGGTTGCCGCCGACTGGCAAAAGCGCGGCTATAGCTGCAACCTGTTTGTCGATCCGCCCGGGCAACAATGGCTGGATTTCGTCCATGCCACCAACGAATTGGTGACAGTTGTCGACGGAGGGTTGGAAATGACCGTGGGTGAGACACGGCTGCAAATGGGGCCGGGCGACGAAGTGTTTATTGCCGCCGGTGCCCGGCACTCGGTCTGCAACATTCACGATGGCACATCGCGCTGGCTTTTCGGCTACGATTAGGAGGATATGGAGATGCAGGACAGCACATTGAGCCGGGACAGATTGGAACAATTGACCCGCTCCTTTACGGAAACCTTCAACGACAATGACCTGGACGCGATGATGGCCTATTTCGCCGAAGAGGGGGCGCTATATGACCAGCATGATGGCGCGGTGGCCGAGGGTTTGGCCGCCATCCGCACGGCCTTTCAACCGCAATTCGACGGCGAGTATGGCGTCATGCGCTTCGCGGCGGAGGATCTATTCATCGACCCGGCGCAGGCTAAAACCATGATCCGTTGGCTCTGTTCCTTCGATACCAAGCGTGGCCGGACGGGATGGCGCGGCCTGGATATTCTGCATTTCAACGGGGCCGGGAAGATCACCACCAAACTGACCTACGCAAAGGCCAAAGTTCTAAAACTAGACGCCGTGGAGGCCTGAACGTGTTTCGAGATGACCGTAGCAAACCCGGCACAATTCTGCGCTTCCAGGCGCTGCACGAAATCGCTGCCGAAGCCAGGGCCCGCCTGCCCCGCAATATCTGGGACTATATGCTGGGAGCGACCGAGACCGAGACCACGGCCAAACGCAACCGCATGGCCCTGGATGCGCTGGCCCTGCGCCCGCGCATGCTGCGCGATGTCCGCAATATAGACATCTCCAGCCAGTTTTTGGGTGTCGACCTTGAATTGCCGCTCACCTTCGCGCCCATTGGTTCGTTGGAATCATTTGACCCGGAGGGCGGCGCGGCGGCGGCCCGGGCGGCGGCCCGCCACGGCATGCTGACGACCTTAAGTTCGGTCTCCGCTCCCGGTCTGGAGGCTACAGCGGCAGCGGCGGCGGGTCCGAAAATCTTCCAACTCTACGTGCGCGGCGATGCGGATTGGATTGACGATCATGTACACCGGGCCCAGGCTGCCGGCTACACCGCCTTTTGTCTGACTGTCGATGTCGCCGTCTACAGCCGGCGGGAGCGGGACATCGTCAACCGTTTTGTCAAACCCTGGCGGAGAACGGCCGGCGGTCAGGACCATCAGGCAGCCCTGAACTGGAAGGACGTGGAACGCTTTAAGCGGGTTCACGATATACCTTTGCTGATAAAGGGCATCATGACGGCGGAAGATGCCGCCATGGCCTGTGATCTCGGTGTCGATGGTGTCTGGGTTTCCAATCACGGTGGCCGTCAGTTGGACCAGGCCCAGGGCAGCACAGCGGTATTGCCCGAGATTGTTGCTGCCATTGAGGGCAGGGCTGCGGTGATCGTCGACGGTGGCTATCTGCGCGGCACGGACATCATCAAGGCATTGGCGCTGGGCGCCGATCTTGTCGCCCTGGGCCGTTTGACCGCCATGGGCCTGGGCGCGGCAGGTGAAGAAGGCCTGGTCCGGGCCATTGATTTACTGGCCGAGGAGATGCAGATCGCCATGGGCCTGATGGGTCTGGCCCGCCTGGGGGAATTATCGTCCGAGCAGCTGACCGCTGCCCCTGCGGTCGTTTCCCCCCATGTCCTGAGTGCATTTCCCCTATTGCCGACAAAGCAGCCTTAAGCCAAGATACCGCCGCGATTGGTCGTCGACGCTCCTGCTAATCCATTGCCAATCGCAAGGCTTAATTGAATAGCTGCGATATAATGAGTAAAATGCGTATGTAAATTAGCGATATACGATTTAAGATTGCACAACAATTCGCCAAATTGGTTAAATGGCGAACGCGAGCGCCGCCACGATGCTGCGACTCACGCTTCTGTGAAATTTGTGCTATATTATTCTGGCGCCAGACACGCACGGCTGATCGGGGCCTTGACCAACCGGGCGCAATTAGCGATGAGGTGCGTGCAGATGGCTCGCCCAGAGCCGACGGTGCTGTAAAATTTGCGGCGCAATAGTCGCGAGCAAAAAGATACCGGCGTATTGGGATCAATTGGAATTAGGAAGTGACGATATGAATGTTAGGGGCTTGCCAAAGCCGCAAGGCTTATACACCCCGGAAAACGAGCACGAAAATTGCGGCGTTGGTTTTTTGGTGAACATCAAGAACCGAAAAAGCCACGAAATTATTCGTCAGGGGCTACAGATACTGGTCAATCTGGACCATCGGGGCGCGGTCGGCGCTGACCCGTTGGCCGGTGACGGTGCCGGAATCCTGCTCCAAATTCCCGACCGCCTGATGCGCGAAGAATGCGCCGGCAATGGTGGCGGGCCTGACGGCGGGAGCATTACGCTGCCGGCCGCAGGTGACTATGCCGTCGGCATGTTGTTTCTGCCTCGAAACGAGGCTACGGCGGCACTATGCGTGGCGGCGATTGAAAAAATCACGGCCGAGGAAGGGCAAATCTGTCTGGGCTGGCGCGATGTGCCCGTTGACAACTCCTGTCTGGGCGAAAGCGTCAAGTCGGAAGAGCCGCTGATCCGGCAATTTTTTATTGGCCGCGGTCCCGATACCCCCGACCAGGATGCTTTCGAGCGAAAGCTGTTTGTTATACGCAAGCAAGTCCACCAGGCGGTCTGGCGAAGCGCGGCCGAGGCGGCCGATGGCTTCTATATCGTGTCCATGTCCAGCCGTACCATTGTTTACAAAGGCATGGTGCTGTCGGGCAACCTGTCGACCTATTATCAGGATCTGCGGGATGGGCGGGCGGAATCCGCCCTGGCCCTGGTGCATCAGCGCTTTTCCACCAACACCTTCCCATCCTGGCGCCTGGCGCAACCGTTCCGCTATTTGTGCCATAACGGTGAAATCAATACGGTCCGCGGTAACATCAACTGGATGGCGGCCCGGCGTCATTCCATGAAATCCGCAGTCCTGGGCGACGATCTGGAAAAATTGTGGCCGTTGATCGGCGACGGCTCCTCGGACTCGGCAACCTATGATAACGCCTTCGAATTGCTGGTCGCGGGCGGCTATTCCCTGTCTCATGCGATGATGATGATGATCCCCGAGGCCTGGAATGACAATGCCTTGATGGATGCCGGCCGGCGCGCCTTCTACGAATATCATGCCGGCTTGATGGAACCGTGGGACGGCCCCGCCGCGATCCCCTTTACCGATGGCCGGCAGATCGGCGCCACCCTGGACCGCAACGGTCTGCGGCCGGCCCGTTATGTGGTCACGGACGACGATCTGGTGATCATGGCGTCGGAAGTCGGTGTGCTGGATATTCCGGAAGAAAAAATTGTCCAGAAATGGCGCCTGCAGCCGGGCAAAATGTTCCTGATCGACCTGGAAGAAGGCCGCATCATCGGCGACGAAGAGATCAAGGCGTCATTGTCCCAGGCCAAGCCTTACCAGAAATGGCTGGACGAGACGCAGATCCAGCTTGAGGATTTGCCCGATGAAGTCGGCCCCATGGCGCCCGACGCCCGCACCTTGCTGGACCGTCAGCAAGCCTTTGGCTACAGCCAGGAAGATACCAAATTCTTCCTGACGCCCATGGCCCTGACGGGCCAGGATCCCATCGGCTCCATGGGCATGGATGTTCCCCTGGCGGTGCTTTCGGACCGGCCCAAGCGGTTGTTCGATTATTTCAAGCAATGTTTTGCCCAGGTTACCAATCCACCCATCGACCCGATCCGTGAAGAGCTGGTGATGTCCCTGGTGTCGCTGATTGGGCCCCGGCCCAACCTGCTGGACCCGGACGACGCCGGCACGAATAAACGGCTCGAAGTAAGGCAGCCGATCCTAACCAACATGGATCTGGAACGGGTTCGGCGTATCGAGAACCAGGTCGACCGTGCTTTTCGCACCTACACTCTGGATGTCACCTATCCGGTCGCCGAAGGTGCCGCGGGTATGGCCAAGGCCCTGGAAAATCTCTGCCGCCTGGCCGAAGAAGTGGTGGAAAGACCAACCTACAACATTCTGATCCTGTCGGACCGCGGCGTTGATGCGGACCGCGTCGCAATCCCTATTCTGTTGGCCACGGCCAGCGTGCATCATCACCTGATCCGCACCGGCCTGCGCACGGAAGTGGGGCTGGTGGTGGAGACGGGCGAGGCCCGGCGGGTGCACGATTTCTGCCTGCTGGCGGGTTACGGTGCCGAGGCGATCAATCCCTATCTGGCCTTTGATACCTTGTCGGGCCTGCGGCCGAAATTGCCGGAAGACCTGGACGAAAGTGAATTGCACCACCGCTATATCAAGGCGGTCGCCAAGGGGATCCTGAAGGTGATGTCAAAAATGGGCATCTCCACCTATCAATCCTATTGTGGCGCGCAGATTTTTGACGCCGTTGGCCTGAGCCAGGAACTGTTGGATCAGCACTTCACCGGGACCAGATGCGCCATAGACGGCGTTGGTCTGGAAGTAATTGCCGAGGAAACCGTGCGCCGGCACCTGGTCGCCTATCGCGACGCCCTGCCCTATCGGGACACCTTGGAAGTGGGCGGTGAACTGGCCTACCGGTTGCGGGGCGAAGACCATGCCTGGACGCCGGAAACGGTGGCGCTATTGCAACATGCGGTGCGCGCCAATGACCGGGGCAAATATCAGGCCTTCGCCCGGCGTATGAACGAACAGGATGTAAAGCTGCGAAATCTGCGCGGTCTGTTCGAATTGAAGTTGGCGGACGAAGCCATCCCCTTGGATGAGGTAGAACCGGCCTCGGCCATTTTCAAACGCTTTGCGACAGGCGCCATGTCATTTGGTTCCATCAGTTGGGAAGCCCATACCAATCTGGCTATCGCCATGAACCGCATCGGCGGCAAGTCGAACAGCGGTGAGGGCGGCGAGGAAGCGGAACGCAACCGCCTCCTGAAGAATGGCGACAGCATGCGCTCGGCCATCAAACAGGTGGCGTCGGGCCGGTTCGGAGTCATGGCGGAATACCTGGTCAATGCCTCGGATATTCAGATCAAGATGGCCCAGGGCGCCAAACCGGGCGAGGGCGGGCAACTGCCTGGCCACAAGGTTGATGACTGGATCGCCCGGGTGCGTCATTCCACGCCGGGCGTCGGCTTGATTTCGCCGCCGCCCCATCACGACATCTATTCCATCGAGGATCTGGCGCAATTGATCCACGATTTGAAGAATGTCAATCCCGAGGCCCGCATTTCGGTCAAGCTGGTTTCCGAACTGGGTGTGGGTACTGTTGCCGCCGGCGTCTCCAAGGCCCATGCGGACCATGTCACAATCTCGGGCTATGACGGCGGCACCGGTGCCTCGCCCATTACCTCGATCCAGAATGCCGGCAGCCCGTGGGAAATTGGCCTGGCGGAAACCCACCAGACCTTGGTGATGAACGGTCTGCGGGGCCGCATTGCGGTGCAGGTCGATGGCGGATTGCGCACGGGCCGGGACGTGGTCATTGGAGCCCTGCTGGGGGCTGACGAGTTCGGTATTGCAACGGCGGCGCTGATTTCTCAGGGCTGCATCATGATGCGCAAATGCCACCTGAATACCTGTCCGGTGGGCGTGGCGACCCAGGATCCGGAACTGCGTAAGCTGTTTCCGGGGCAACCCGAACATGTGATCAATTATTTCACCTTCCTGGCGGAGGAAATCCGCGAGTTGATGGCAAAAATGGGCTTCCGCCGCTTTGACGAAATGATCGGGCAGCGTGAGCGGCTGGGAACCCGGGACGCGGTCGAGCATTGGAAGGCCAAGGGCCTTGACCTGGGTCCGTTGCTGCATATGCCGGAGCCAGGCCCGGACGTGGCGATCCACAATTGCGAGGAACAGAATCACGGGCTGGAGAAAGCCCTCGATCACCAGTTGATCGCGTTGTCGGAAGCGGCCATTGAACGTGGCCAGGCGGTTAAAATCGATCTGCCGATCCGCAATATCAACCGTACGGTCGGGGCCATGCTTTCGGGCCGGATCGCCAAACGGTATGGCACCGCGGGCCTGGAAAACGATACTATTCACGTCAAGCTGACGGGCAGCGCCGGGCAAAGCTTTGGCGCCTTTGTCAGCCGCGGCGTTACTTTCGAGTTGGAGGGCGACGCCAACGACTATGTGGGCAAGGGGTTGTCGGGTGGCCGTTTGGTCATTTATCCACCCAAGGTTTCCACCATCACGCCGGAGGAGAATATCCTGGTCGGCAATACGGTGCTGTATGGCGCCATCGACGGTGAATGCTATTTCCGCGGCGTTGCCGGCGAACGCTTTGGTGTGCGTAATTCCGGTGTCACGGCGGTGGTTGAAGGCGTGGGCGATCACGGTTGCGAATATATGACCGGCGGCGTGGTTGTCGTGCTGGGTGCCACGGGTCGGAACTTTGCAGCCGGCATGAGCGGCGGCATCGCCTATGTGCTGGATGAAAGCCATGATTTTGCTCAGCGCTGCAACATGGCCATGGTAGAGCTGGAACCGATCGCGGATGAGGACCAGGCCTTGGAAGACCTGGATCATCAGGGCGGTGATCTGGAGACCCATGGCCGGGTCGATCTGGTGCACGACATGACCCGTCACGACGCACAGCGTCTTTACGGCCTGATCGAGAACCACCTGCACTACACCGGCAGTGACCGGGCCGCAATGATACTGAAAAACTGGGATGATTATCTGCCGCGTTTCGTCAAGGTGATGCCGGTGGATTATCGTCGTGCGTTGCAGGAAATGCAGTCCCGGGCACGGGCCCCGATAGATGAACCGCGGGCCGGCGTCAGCGTGGCCGTGGGAGGCGAGTAAAACATATGGGTAAGCCAACAGGATTCATGGAAATCGCCCGCCGGGACCATTCTTACGCGCCCACGGCAGAGCGGCTTCACCATTACAAGGAATTCACCGTTCCCCTGTTAGAGCCAGAGGCGAGGCAACAGGGCGCGCGCTGCATGGATTGCGGCATCCCCTATTGCCATAATGGCTGTCCGGTCAACAACATCATTCCGGAATGGAACGACCTGGTCTATCAGGGTGAATGGCACGAGGCGCTGCGGGTTCTGCATTCGACCAACAACTTCCCGGAATTCACCGGGCGCATCTGCCCCGCCCCGTGCGAGGCGTCCTGTACCCTGAACATCACGGACCAGCCGGTCACCATCAAGACCATCGAAGTGTCGATCGTCGAAAAAGGCTGGGCGGAGGGCTGGATCGTACCCCGCATCGCCAAGCACCGGACGGGCAAGACAGTGGCTGTGGTTGGTTCGGGCCCGGCCGGTATGGCCTGTTCGCAGCAATTGGCCCGGGCCGGACATAACGTGGTTCTGTACGAAAAAAATGCCCGGATCGGCGGCCTGATGCGCTATGGCATTCCTGATTTCAAACTGGAGAAGAAGTTTATCGACCGGCGCATGGCGCAGATGCGCGCCGAAGGGGTCGAATTTCGCGCCAACAGTCACATCGGCGGCGCCATTCCAATCGCGGAAATTCAGGAGAAATTCGATGCGGTGGTGCTGACCGGCGGTGCGGAACATCCACGCGATATGCCGGTGCCGGGGCGGGAGTTGGACGGCGTGCATTTCGCCATGGATTTTCTGAGCCAGCAGAACCGGCGCATAGCCGGCGAACCGCTGGACATGGCCGATGGGGATGGCCGGGAAATCCTGGCCACGGGCAAGCATGTGGTGGTCATCGGCGGCGGCGAGACGGGATCCGATTGCGTCGGTACCTCCAATCGCCAAGGCGCGGCGTCTATCACACAGTTGGAAATCATGCCGAAGCCGCCCGTGAACGAGGACAAGTCGCTGACCTGGCCGCACTGGCCCATGAAGCTGCGCACCTCAAGCTCCCATGAAGAGGGTTGCGCGCGGGATTGGTCGGTGCTGACCAAAAAGATCCGCGCGGTCAATGGCAAGATCGAGGCATTGGAACTGGTGCGCGTTAATTGGAACAAGGGCGACGCCGGGGCCATGACCATGGACGAGATACCCGACAGCGCCTTTGAAATGAAGGCGGATCTGGTTTTGCTCGCCATGGGCTTTGTGCATCCAACCAAGGCTGGAATGCTGGAGGATCTGGGCATTGCGTTGGATGCCAGGGGTAATGTCGAAGCCGATACCCTGGATTATCAAACATCGGTCGAAGGCGTTTTCGCCGCCGGGGACATGCGCCGCGGACAGTCTCTGGTGGTCTGGGCGATCCGTGAAGGCCGGCAATGCGCCCGCGCCGTGGATCAGTTCCTGATGGGCAGCACCATTCTGCCCCGCTGATCCTTCTTTTGTGAGCCAAGAACCCGCCACGGCAGCAGCACCCAACCTAGCGGGGGCGGCGCTGTGGATGGTCGGCGCTATGGTCTCATTCTCGACCATGGCGGTGGCGGGCCGTGCCGTGTTCGAGGAACTCGACGTCTATCAGTTGATGTTCTACCGCAGCGCCATCAGCCTGAGTATGGTGGTGCTTTATGCGGCCTGCAGCAGCGGTGGCTTGGAATTTTTCCGCACCCGGCGCATTGGCTTGCACATTGTCCGCAATAGCTCCCATCTGGTGGGCCAGTTTGGTTGGTTCTTCGCCCTGGGCTTAATTCCTCTGGCGCAGTTGTTCGCCTTGGAATTCACCACACCTCTCTGGGTCGCGGTGCTGGCGCCGCTGCTGTTGGGCGAACGCCTGACAAGGATGCGTGCGGCCGCGGTGGCCATGGGTTTTGTTGGCGTGTTGGTCGTCCTGCGGCCCGGGCTGGAAGACGTTAGCCTAGGCTCCATCGTGATGCTGATCGGTGCCGTGGGCTTTGCTGGCTCCCTGATGGGGACCAAACGTCTGGCGCGGACCGAGCGTCCCGTGACCATTTTATTTTACATGGCCCTGATACAGACCCCCGTCGGTCTGATGCTGGCCATTCACGATTTGATCTGGCCATCCCTGGTGACCGGCCTGTGGCTCATCCTGGTCGCGATCCTGGGTTTTACGGCACATTTCTGTATCGTTCGCGCCTTCAGCCTGGCCGACGCCATCGTCGTGGCGCCCATGGATTTTCTGCGCTTGCCTTTGATCGCCGTGGTCGGCGTACTGATGTATGGGGAACCGCTGGAGCTTTGGGTCTTTGTCGGCGGCGGCCTGATCCTGCTGGGCAACTACGGAAATCTGATAGTGGAACGACGGAAACCATAAGTGCCCATGCTCCCACTCGATAGGTTGTCGGCGACCATTGGATTGCAAAAATGACCGGCATGGAACGTATCCTGCGGCGCGACCGGTTTCTGGTTCTGGTTACCCTGGCCGCCATGACCGTTTTGTCATGGATTTATCTCGCTATCCTCGCCGCGGATATGGCGGCCGGCGACATGAGCCTGATGGGCGGACCGGATATGGCTGCCGGGCAGGTCGCCAAAGGACAGATGGGCGCCATGACGGCGTCTCTGGCGCAATGGTCACCAGTTACTTTTACCCTGATGCTGATCATGTGGTCGGTCATGATGGTGGGCATGATGCTGCCCAGCGCGGCGCCGATGATCCTGCTGTTCGCCGCGATCACGCGCAAACAGGCGAAGGATGAAAACCCGGCCCTGCGCATCAGCCTATTCACCGCCACATATCTCCTGATTTGGGTCGGCTTCAGCCTGTTGGCCACTTTGGCGCAATGGGCCTTGACCGAAGCCGCCCTGCTTTCGCCCATGATGGTGGGAACCAGCCGGGCCTTGAGCATAACGCTGTTAGCGGCCTGTGGCGTCTATCAGCTATCGCCCTGGAAACAGGCCTGCCTGGGCAAATGCCGCTCGCCCCTGAGCTTTCTGATGACCCGCTGGCAACCGGGTGATCTTGGCGCCCTGAAAATGGGCTTTGCCCATGGCGCCTATTGCCTGGGTTGCTGCTGGCTGCTGATGGCTCTGCTGTTTCTGGGGGGCGTCATGAACCTGTTCTGGGCTGCCCTGATCGCGGGCTTGGTGCTGGGAGAAAAGGTGCTGCTCCGGGGCGATTTCATTGGCCGCCTGGGCGGCGTCGCGATGCTCGTTCTGGCCGCCTACATGCTTTTGCTCTAATCGGCAAAAGTTTTGTCAAACAGTCCGCGCAGGGCGGCCGCGTCCGGCATTTCCGGGGTGCCCAGGAACACCAGATTGTTTTCGGACGGCTGCTTCTCGGCCGGGCTGAGCTGGTGGCGACGGCCAACCAATTGAAAGACCCAGTGTCCGGATCGCTGTCGCAACCGGATGATCCCCTTGGCGCGCAGGATGGACCGGGGCAAGGCTGCTACAAGCTCCAGAAACGCGGCCTCGTCCAAGGGCCGGGGCAGGTTCACCGAGGCGGCGCGAAAGGTATCCTCATGGCCATGCCCGTGGTGGTAGGGCTTCGCGGCGGCTGTCGCCGTCCCCAGCCCGGCACCCAGCAACAGGTTGGCCGGCACCTGGGCCTGAGTGGCCTTCAGAATGGCCGCATCGGGGGCCTCAATCGCCAACCATTGACGCACCTCGTTCTGGTCATAGTCGTCCAGCAGGTCGCATTTGTTGAGGATCACCAGATCGGCCGCGGCCAACTGGCGGCGGATGGTGTCACCAGCATATTGATCTGCTGCCGTCTCTTCCACCAACGCGGCATCAGCCAGCACCACCACGGCGTCCCGGGTCAGGCCGGGCTGCCGAGCAGCCATTTCGGCGATGGGCCGGGGGTCGGCGACGCCGCTGGCTTCCACCAGGATATGCTCCGGCGGATCGGGCCGGCGCACCAGCCGTGTCAGCGCCAGCAGCAAATCATCTCCCATGGTGCAGCAGATACAGCCGTTGGCCAGGGTGATGGTATCGCCGCCATGGGCCGACAGCAGATCGCCGTCCACCGCCAGATCGCCGAAATCGTTGACCACGACGGCAAAACGCAGGCCGGTGTCCTGGGCCAGCAGATTATTCAAAAGGGTGGTCTTGCCGGCGCCGAGAAAACCACCAATGACCGTCACGGGTATCGCCATGACGGGGCCGTTAAGCGCCGTCCCGGGCAGGGAAAATCTGGCCGGCGAAATAGACCGGTTGGAAATTCCATCCCGACATGCGCTAGCCGTGCCACGGCTGTAACAGAGTCCACAGACCCTCTACCGCCCGCAGCCAATCCTCCAGTCCGCGCTGCCGCGGCTCCAGAACCAGGGCATCGATGCCGGCCTTGGCATAGGCCTCGGTCAGGGCTTTCAGTTCGTCGTGATCATCCTCCAGCGGATCCCAGAACAGACGCATGGAGATGGCGAAATCCGGTCCGCGCGCGGCGCGCAGGTCGGCCGCTATGGTGGCCGCATCCTCGGGCGGGATACGGGTGCCGTGCCAGCCGTCGCCCAGAGCCTTGGCCCGGCGCAGGGCGGGGGCGGAATTACCGCCGACCCAGATGGGGATGCGGCGGCCCGGCTGGGGCAGCGTGCGGATGCCCTGCAAGGCGGCGCCGACCACCTTTGGCTCGAATGAAATTGGATCCTCGCTCCAACAGGCCCGCAGAATGTTGATGATATCGTCCGTCCGCGCGCCCCGGTCACCAAAGGGCACGCCCATGGCGTCGAACTCCCCCTCCAACCAGCCGACGCCGGTGCCCAGGATCAAACGCCCCTCGCTCAACAGATCCAGGGTGGCGAGTTCCTTGGCCAGATGCACCGGGGTGCGCAGGGGCAGCACCAGCACCGAGGTACCCAATAGCACCCGGCTGGTTGCCGCCGCCGCCCAGGTCAGTGTGATCAGGGGTTCGTAGAAGCTGGCCGAGGGTGGATACGGCGCATCATGGGGGATCGCCAGATGGTCGTTGACCCAGATGCTGTCAAAACCCAGGTCCTCGGCCTGGCGCGCGCCACGGCGCACGGCCTCCGGTCCCGCCTTGCGCCCGATCTGGGGAATGTGAATGCCGAACTTCATGCTTCGCCCTCCTGTCTCGTCCGGGCCTATCATGGCATGGCTTGCCCCGCGACCTCCAGCCCGCACCTGAGCCCTTGTGCCCCGGGGCGTGGCCTGATGTAATCATCCCGGTTGAATCGGACAGGAAACATAAATGCCCCGCGAATTGATGAACCCCTGCGGTATTTTCGCAAACGGAGATACGCCGCTGGCGCCGCGCCGGCGCTTGGCTGGCGCCAGTGGCGAGACAATTGTCATCGGCCTGCATTCCAATCAAAAGGCCAACGCGGACCTGTTCCTGGATAATATCCAGGCATTGCTGGCCGAACGCTTCGATAATGTGACGTTTTTGCGCGGTCAGAAGGCGGCGTCGGTTCCGGCCGTCTTCAGCGATGAGTTCCTCAACCGCTGCCACATGGTTGCCGCCGCCTTCGGGGATTGAGGCTCATGCACGTCGTGGTGTATCCATGACGGCATTACGTTGGAAAAACGAGGTATCCCCGTCGCCACTGTCTGCAGCGACGAATTCTATGCGCTGGGCAAGGCGGAATCCCAATGCCTCGGCATGCCGGGCCTGCCCATCGCCGTTGTGCCCCATCCGGTGGCCAAGCTGCTGCCCGATGAAGTGGCCCGCATGGCCCGCGGCGTGGTCGATGACATAATCCGCATCTGGCAGACCGACGCCGAGGCGCTGCGGGCGGAATTCATCGCGAAGGAGCCGCCGGTCAAACAGCGCCTGCGCTACCGCTCCATGTTCGAGGGCAATTTTTCCGCCCCCGATGCCCCCGAACGCCTGAATGGCCCGGACGATCTGGAGGGGGTCAACCGCCTGTTCTACAGCCGCGGCTGGACCGACGGCCTGCCGGTCGTGCCGCCGACGCCGGAACGTTACGAGAGAATGCTGGGCGACTGCGGCCTTGATCCTGGCGAGTTGCTGGCCCGGATAGAGCCGCGCCAGGGCCAGGCCACGGTGGCCAAGGTGGCGATCAATGCCGTCATGGCGGGCTGTTTGCCCAGCCATTTGCCGGTGCTGGTTGCCGCGGCCAAGGCCTTGGGCCAGCCCGCCCTAAATCTGAAGGCCCTGAACACCACCACCCACCCCTGTACGGTAATGGCCCTGATCTCCGGCCCGGTGGTCGAGGCCATCGACGTTAACAGCAGCTATAACGCCATGGGTCAGGGCAGCCTGGCCAATGCCGCCATCGGCCGGGCGATCCGTTCCATTCTGCTGAACGTGGGTGGCGGCACACCTGGAATTCTGGACCGGGCCACCATGGGCACGCCGGCCAAGTTCGGCTTCTGCTTTGCGGAAAGCATAGGGGAAAATCCCTGGGGCGAGACCCTTGCCATGGAGCGGGGCTATGCTGCGGGACAAAGCACCATTACCCTGTGCGGTGTGGAAGGCCCCCATAACGTCAACGATCACTACGGCAAGACGGCCGAGGAAGTGCTGTTGACCATCGGCGGCACCATGTCCACGCCGGGCCTGAACAACAGTTACCTGGGTGGTGAAATAATGCTGGTCCTGGGACCGGAACACGCCGAAATCATCGCCGGAGACGGCTTTTCCAAGGCCGACATAAAGGATTTCCTGATCGAGCAGGCGGTCATCCCCGGGCATGATCTGTCCCAGCCTCAGCGCACCATCATGCGCCAATATGTGCCCGGCCGCCTGCTGGCGGACGGCGACGGCGGCGCTCATATCGCCGCCAGCCATGATGATATCCAAATCGTGGTTGCCGGCGGCGCGGGCAGGCATTCCTGTATTATCCCCTCGTTCGGCAATACCCGCGCCGTCACGGAGGTGATCGCGTCGCCATGAGGCTGGCCGGCCTGACCATGTACGATCTGGAGCCGGTGCGCGCCGCTACCGATGCCTGGTGGGCCGGTCTGGCCCGGGCCTGTAGGTTGGAAGGCATCGGCGATGTGCCTGGCGCCCTGTGGCGCGGCGGACCGCGGGAGGATTTGTGGCGGGCGCCCAATCTGTTGCTCAGTCAGACCTGCGGCTATCCCTTTCTGAAGCATTTCCGGGCGGATTTGCAGCTTCTGGCGACGCCGGTTTATGGCGCGCTGGGCTGTGACGGCCCGAACTACCGCAGCCTGATCGTGGTTGGGGCTGATAATCCGGCGCGGACACTGGCGGATCTGCGCGGCGCCGTCTGCGCCATCAACGATTGGGATTCCCAATCGGGCATGAACGTGTTGCGCCACAGCATCGCGCCCCTGGCCCGGGACGGGCGCTTCTTTGCCCAGGTCAAGGTGGCTGGCAAGCATCAGCTTTCCATCGCCATGATTACCCGTGGCGAGGCGGATATCGCCGCCATCGATTGTGTCACCCATGCTCTGATGGCCCGCCACGACCCCGCCTCTGTGGCCGGCACGCGGGTCTTGGCGCAGACCCAGGCGGCCCCGGCGCTGCCCTATGTTACCGGCGCCGGCACCACGACGGACGATTGGACCCGGCTGCGGGCCGCCCTGGACCGGGCTCTGGCCGACCCGGATCTGGCGCCCGTGCGCGCGGACCTGATGATCCTGGGCTTCGCCGATCTGTCCCTGGGCGATTACGGCATCATGCTGGAGATGGAGACCGGGGCCGAGGCAGCCGGCTATGCGCAACTGCAATGAATAGCGCCAAGGCGGTGGTGCATCACCAGTTCCAGGTGCATGGCATGGCGGGCCTGCGGGTGGCCGATGCCTCGATCATGCCCCGCATTCCCGGCGACAACTCCAACGCGCCAACAATCATGATCGCCGAGCAGGCGGCGGACATGATCAAGGCGGCCTCGGATTATCAGACAGCCGCAGTCCCTAAAATAACCTGACCCTGGTTCCTGCCGGCCGTTCCGCGCTTGGCGCGCTGATCACAAAAGCGTTACCGCAATCCTCCCGGATTCAATTTACCATAACGTCGATTCCGGTGCTCGATGACAATTCTGGGATTATCTTCGGGCGGACCTGTGCGGCAATTGGGAGGTGATCATGACAGATGACAAGGTTGTACGTTTCCTGACGGCGGGTATGGCCTTGTTTGGCCTATCGATGGCGGCGGCCGGGGCAGGGGCGGCGCCTCAGTCACTGGCCGTGGTGGCGACGGAACGGCCGGTGCAACTTGTCTGCAAAGACGGCGCCTGCAGTGCCGAGTTTACCGCTTTCTGCCTGCAGCCGGAGCGGATTTCGCCGCAGCCTGGCACCAATTACCAGCTGACGGAAAAAAGCCGGGTCGCGGTCAGCGCCATTGCCCGGGACGGTCGCCGGGTGGTCCTTGCGGCCAGGGACGCCCTGCGCTTCCAATCCCTGCGCGGACACTCTGCCGTGCGGATCAGTCTGGCGCCGGGTTTGCGGCAACGCCTGGGGCTGCAATCGGTTTCCGTCAGCCTGCGGCAGCACGTCACACTGGCCCCCGAAGCCATCGTGGGCGATGACAATCCCATCAGTGCCGGCGAATTGGCCCATGTGGAAGAGGCACTGCGGCCTGTTGGCGGCATTGTTATCGACAAGGATACCGAGACCATGGCGGCCGCGCGGGTGGCCAATAGGCTGGTCAATCTGTTGCCAAATCATGACGCCGATGCCGCCACCACGGCGAAAAACTGGCAGGTCTTGCTGGCCCGGGCCCGGCACGACGGTTTGAGCCCCATGGCCGCCCATATGGCCCAGAACGCCTATGACCTTTGCCGCTATTATGCTGATCGGGCGGTACCGGGCGACATGCGGTATTGCATGCAGGGCCAACACGACCGGCTGATGAAAGGGCTGAATTCAAGCTATTGGAAGGCCATCAATACCGGCAGCTAATCCGGTTTCAAATTCCATCAAAGCAACCGGCATTTTTTGGCCATGCCGCTGCACCTAGGTGCACGGCTGACCGGGCGTTGCTGTTAGACGGACGGTTTCCGAATGAAAAACCGTACAATGTAATAAGTACCGGCTCCTATGAGACCGCTGTACAAACAAAATTTGTGTAAATCGTCAGTGCTGATGAGGCCGAGCAGATCATTGCCCGTATGCAATGGAAAATACGGCACGACGTCTGCGTGCATGATGCTGTCCAGAAGAACATGGCTGAAAGTACCGATGAAGGCACTCGTCAATGAAATCCACCAGGCTATTCTTATGGGATTGTCTTGCCTGGCCACATTCAGGACGCGCAGGCCAATCTCGGACAGATATTTGCCGGAAATTCCGGCAACTGCGGCAATCAATGCCGCACCCACATAAGTATGGGAAAAACCGTGCAAACACCCCGCACCGGTCAAGATGGCAATTAGGGGCTGGATATCCATCAATATTTGGGCCCAACCAAACACCATTAAGCTGAAACTGCCCTGAAGTATTGCCTTTATGAGTAATCCCGGCCCCATATGAAATGGCGTAAAGGGCATTTATTTTCCCGAAAATTGCGGACCTTCCGGCCTGACGGGCGCCCGTTCTGCGGTGCCGTAGGCCTCATCAATATTCCTTGGTCTTACAGCGCGTCGGCGATGGCCTGGGCCAGGGTTGCGGTATTGGCCTGACCGCCCAGATCGGGGGTGCGCACCGTGCCGTCGGCCAGCACCGTGGCGATCGCCGCCTCAACGGCCCGGGCGGCCTCGCTTTCACCCAGATGATCCAGCATCATGGCGCCGGTCCAGATCTGCGCCACCGGATTGGCGATGCCCTTGCCGGCAATGTCCGGGGCGGAGCCGTGTACCGGCTCGAACATCGAAGGATGGGCGCTCTCGGGGTTTAGATTGGCGGCGGGGGCCAGGCCCATACCACCGACCACGGCCGCACCCAGGTCCGACAGAATATCGCCGAACAGGTTCGAGCCGACCACCACATCGAACCAATCAGGATGCTGGACGAAATGGGCCGACAGAATATCGATATGAAACTTGTCGCTTTCGATCTCTGGATATTCCGCCGCGATCAGCTCGAAACGCTCGTCCCAGAACGGCATGGTGTGGATGATGCCGTTCGACTTGGTGGCCGAGGTGACATGGCCGGGTTTGCCGTTTTCAGCGGCCCGCCGGCTGGCCAGCTCGAAGGCATGGCGAATGATGCGGTCGACGCCGTAACGGGTAAAGACGCTCTCCTGGACCACCATTTCCCGCTCGGTGCCGGCATAGATGCGGCCGCCCATTTGGGAATATTCGCCCTCGGCGTTCTCGCGCACGATGACCATGTCGATCTCGCCGGCGCTGCGTCCGGCCAGGGGGCTTTTGACCCCCTCGAACAGTTTCAGGGGCCGGACATTGGCGTACTGGTCAAAGGCCCGGCGGATCGGGATCAACAGGCCCCACAGGGAAATGTGATCCTCCACGCCGGGGTAGCCGACGGCGCCCAGAAAGATGCCGTCAAAGGCGCGCAACTGTTCGACGCCGTCGTCGGGCATCATCTGCCCGGTCTTGGTGTAGCGTTCGCAACTCCAATCAAACTCGGCAAATTCAAAGCCGAAATCAAACTGGCCGCCGACCTTTTCCAGCACCGCCGCCGCCGCCGGCACCACTTCGTGGCCGATCCCATCGCCCGGGATCAGCGCGATCCGATAGTTCTTTTTACTCACAATATTCACCCTCTGACTGTTCTAGCGTTTTCAGGCTTGGTAGGTCCGTTTCGGAAAGACGATATGTTGAGATCGCCGGCGAAGCAACTCAGTCCGTCAACAAGTGCCAACATGGAATAATTCGGTTTCAGCCTTTGCCGCAGGATTCCAGGGATTGCAGCCCATCCCGAGCCACTGTCGATTTCGCTATCCAACATGGATTTTTCTGAGGCGCTCGCTGGAAGTTGCTCGATTTTCTTTGACAGTATTTTCTGCAAAAGCTACTTATTCCATAATTGCGAGTGATAATCATTCGCAATTATGGAATAAGCAAATGATTGCTGCCGAGGCATAGAAATGGCCGCCCGTGGCCGCAGACTTTTGAATATTGAAGGATGCAAATGCGAAAGGAGAGTGAGGCAATGTGTGACAAAGCGAAGACCTGCGGCTGCCGTATCGTGGTGACGCGCACCTACCGCGAACTGCGGGCACGGCATGTGCCGCAGATCTGGGCCCTGGATACCGCGGTGCGAATTTTCAGCCTGCACCACCCGGAAGTTTCCGGGACCAGATCGTGCATCACTGTTGCCGAATGGCTTGGCGCGCCGTCGTCGGCCATGTTCATCGGTGGCGGATAGGCTATGATCATAGGCGATCCGTACGACGGGACAAGCAGGGGTGGAAACAGATGAGCATCGAACTGGGCAAAGCTTCCATTGATATCGGCATTGTCGTTCGCGATGGCGAAGCGGCGCTGAAATTCTATCGCGACACCTTGGGTCTGGAACATGTCGCCGATACGCCGGCGACCGGCGGCGGCACCATGCATCGTCTGATGTGCGGCACGACCCTGGTAAAAATCGTCAAACACGACGATGTGCCGGACAAAGCCGACAACGGCGGCGGTCCGCGCGGGGCCTCGGGCATACGCTATTGGACGATCACGGTAAAAGACCTGGATGGGATGACCGGAAGATGCAGGGCGGCCGGCTATACGGTGGCGGTCGAACCCAAGGATGTCCGCCCGGGCGTCCGCATTTCCATGATCGAAGATCCGGACGGCAACTGGGTCGAATTGCTGGAAAACAGCGCCTGATCGGCACCCGGAAAGGCCTGAGTGGTCAAGATGACTCTGGAACCCGTTGCAATTCCGGCCCAATTCAAGGTGGTATTACCCCTTGATATTCCGCTCGACTTATACCGAGGCACGGTCATGACCGGTCTGACCAGCGTCGGGTAGTCATGTCCTGGTGGTCAATAATGGCCGAGGCTACGGCGAGGGCGAAGGCCAGCGCCATACTCAACGATCAGCTGCGCTATAACCCATTATATTACGGTCGCGTCCGCACCACTTTGCAGGAACATGAGAGTTTCAATCGGACACAGCGGCAGCAAGTGTCTGATCAGCTCGTCCGGCGCACTTTGCGCTGGGCAAAGGCAGCGGGCGGCGGACGAGGTAAGACGACAGATATCAGCAGTTGGCCGGTATTGGAAAAATCGAAATTACGCGATGCCGGCGCTGAGTTCGTGCGGCGGCGCTTCGTGTCGATCCCCGCAGCCACCGGGGGCACCACGGGGTTACCCATCCGTCTGTGGCGCAGTTTGCAAAATATCGCCGCCGAACAGGCTTTCACCGACCATAGTTTGACGACAACGGGACACAGCTTTCGCACGGCCCGGATCGCCGTGTTGCGGAGCGACAACATCAAAGCGCCATCCGACCACAAACCACCATTCGGCAAGGTGGTGTCAAATGGCCAACGGTTGATTCTTTCATCACAACACTTGAGGCCCGAGACCGTCGCCTGGTACATCGACGCCTTGACGGACTTTGCACCGGACCTTCTATGGATCTATCCCAGTGCCGGCGAATTCCTGGCTCGCATCATGGTCACGCAGGGACTTGACGTCAAAATACCCTATATCCTGTCTTCATCAGAAATCCTGCATACGCCAGCTCGAGAATTCATGGCTGACGCCTTCGGCGCGCAGATTATTGATAGCTACGGTCAGGCGGAGCGGGTTGCCCTCGCCGTCAGTCACCGCGCTGACGAGTTTTTCTTTCATCCGGCTTATGGCCACGTGGAATTGCGGCCGCTACCGATTGACGCCGCCAATGGCACGGCCATGGCGGAAATCATCGGCACCGGCCATTGGAATAAGGCAATGCCGCTGATCCGTTTCAGGACCGGGGACCAGGCGATTTACGCAGCCGACTATTCCAACAAGGACTTGGCGTTAGCCAGCCTGGGTTTGAAACCGATACTTGGCATTGTCGGGCGGGACAGCGATTATCTGATTTCGCCAAGAGGCGAAGTGATTGTCGCCATCAACACCCTGCCCAGGGATATTAAACATATTCTCCGCCTGCAGATAATTCAGGAGGATCCTCATACGGTATGTTTCAGGGTATTGTCCGCGCCTGGGTTCTCATTGGAAGACCGCCAGCACCTGATGGAGAATGCACGGTTGAAGTTGCCCCCTGACATGGCCGTGCGGATCGAAGAGGTCGCGGAACTTGTCCGCCTGCCTTCGGGGAAAGCGCCATATATTATTCGCCGATAAAGGACACAAAGGAGCCTGCTGGTTGACTGCATTATATGCGCGATGCTTGCGGCATGATAAACTTTCGCAGTCCTTTGTCCGCGAAATGCTCTAATCTTCGCCAATATCCTCGAGCCACAGATCCATATTGTTTTTGAGAAACTCTGCAAACAGGGCCTCGCATCCGGGATCGTTCAATAGCCGCACTTCAACGCCACGGGATCTCAGGAAATCGATGTTTCCCGTGAATGGTTTGTCGGCAGGTACACGCACTTCTTTTTGGCCGATTACGATACTCGGGATTTTGAACTGAACAACGGTTCCCGCACACATCATACAAGGGCTAAGGGTGGTGTAGAGCGTGGTCCCACGATAATTTTTCTGCCTGCCGTAATTCTGCAGGCAATCCATCTCTCCGTGCAATATGGGGTTTTCTTTCTGAACCCGTTGATTGTGCCCCACTGCCAAGGGCGTGCGCTCATTGTTCCTAGCCAGAACGGCGCCAACGGGTATCCCATTCGCATCGTAACTTTTCTGCGCCTGTGCCAACGCCTGGCGCATGAATTCTCGGTCTCGATCTGTTGTTTTCTCAATCATCTCTCTAGAAATCCAAGGCGCCTTAAGGGATGTACCCAATCGTAGCAATCAATGCGCTTCGATGACAGATGGATGGCGAGCTGAATTAAAATCCTGGGTCTTGAAATTTGCGCTCCGAAGGACGCGGCGGACCGCCCCCGCCGCCCGCTACAGCCCCTTGACGATGTCCTCGACCATTTTTTTGGCGTCGGCGAACAGCATCATGGTGTTGTCGGCGTAGAACAGCTCGTTGTCGATACCGGCATAGCCCGGCGACAGGCTGCGTTTGACGAACAGGCAGGTCCGCGCCCGGTCCACGTCCAGGATCGGCATGCCGGCGATGGGGCTGCCCGGTTCGTGGGCGGCGGGGTTGGTAACGTCGTTGGCGCCGATGACGAAGGCCACGTCGGTATTGGCGAAGTTCGAATTGATCTCCTCCAGTTCGAAGACCTCGTCGTAGGAGACGTTGGCTTCGGCCAACAGCACGTTCATATGGCCGGGCATGCGGCCGGCCACGGGATGAATGGCATAGGTCACCTTGACCCCATGCTCTTTCAGCATATCGCCCATCTCGCGCACCGCGTGCTGGGCCTGGGCCACGGCCATGCCGTAGCCGGGCACGATGATGACGGACGAGGCGTTCTTCATGATAAAGGCCGCATCGTCGGCGCTGCCGGCCTTCACCGGCCTGTCGCTGCGGGTCGCCGAGGCGACCGTATCGCCGCCAAAGCCGCCCAGCAGCACCGAGATGAAAGAGCGGTTCATGGCCTTGCACATGATGTAGGACAGAATGGCGCCCGAGGAGCCGACCAGGGCGCCGGTGATGATCAGGGCGGTGTTCTCCAGGGTGAAGCCGATCCCCGCGGCGGCCCAGCCGGAATAGCTGTTCAGCATGGAGACGATGACCGGCATGTCGGCGCCGCCGATGGGGATGATCAGCAGAAAGCCCAGAACAAAGGCCAGGGCGGTCATGGCCCAGAACCAATGCGCCTCTGGCTGAATGGCGAACAGCACCCCAAGCACGACGATCGCGGCGCCGAACAGGGCGTTCAGGGCATGCTGGCCGGTAAAGGTAACCGGGTTGCCGGTAACGATGCCCTGCAATTTGCCAAAGGCGATGATGGAGCCCGAAAAAGTAATGGCGCCGATCACCACGCCGATGCCCATTTCAATGCGGCTGGCCATTTTCAGGACGCCGGCCCCGTCCGCGATGCCATAGGCGGCCGGATTATAGAAGGCGGCGGCGGCAACCAGCACCGCTGCCAGGCCGACCAGGCTGTGAAATGCGGCGACCAGTTGCGGCATATCCGTCATGGCGATGCGCCGGGCGATAAAGGCGCCGATGGCGCCGCCGATCACCAGGGCCGTCAGGATCCAGCCATAGGAGACCACATCCGGATTGATCACCGTGGTAAGCACCGCGATGGCCATGCCAATCATGCCATAGACGTTGCCGCCGCGGGCCGATTCCGGGGAAGACAGGCCGCGCAGGGCCATGATGAACAGGACCGAGGCGATCAAATAGGCCAGGGCCGTCAGGTTTGCCGACATGATCCGGGGCCCCTACTGCTTTTTCTTGTACATGGCCAGCATGCGCTGGGTGACGAGGAAACCGCCGAAAATATTCACCGCGGCCAAACCGATCGCGACGATGCCCAAAATCTTGGACAAGGACATCTCCAGCGGCCCGGCGGCGATCAGGGCGCCAACGATAATGACCGAGGAAATGGCATTGGTCACGCTCATCAAGGGCGTGTGCAGCGCCGCTGTAACCGACCAGACCACATAGTAGCCGACAAAAATCGCCAACACGAAAATCGCCAGGCGATAGATGAAGGGATCGATGCTATTCGCCACGTCCATTGCTCATCACTCCTTCGCGTTCAGCATCGGATGGATCACGGCGCCGTCTCGGGTTAGACAGACGCCGCTTACCGTCTCGTCCTCGAAATCGAAAGCCAGGCCGCCATTTTCCCCGTCAATGTGGGGCGACAGAAAATTGAACAGGTTCCGGGCGTACAGGTTCGATGCATCGACCGCCAGCCGGGCCGGAAAATTGGCATGGCCGACGATCCTGACACCATTCACCTCGATCACCCGGCCCATTTCCGACAGGGCGCAATTGCCGCCGTTTTCCACCGCCAGGTCGACGATTACCGAACCGGGCTTCATGGCGGCGACCATTGCCCCGTCCACCAATACCGGTGCCGTCCGGCCCGGGATCAGGGCCGTGCAGATTACGATATCCTGCTTGGCGATGGTTTCGGCGATCAGGGCGGCCTGTTTCTTTTGATACTCGTCACTCATTTCCCGGGCATAGCCGGTCTCGGTCTCCGCCTGGGCGGATTCCGCGTCCTCCACCATGACAAATGTGGCGCCCAGGCTTTCCACCTGTTCCTTGGCCACCGGGCGCACATCGGTGGCCGAGACCACGGCGCCCAGACGCCGGGCCGTGGCAATGGCCTGCAAGCCGGCAACGCCGGCTCCCATGACGAAAACCTTGGCCGGGGCAACCGTGCCCGCCGCGGTCATCATCATGGGCAGGGCCCGGTCAAACTCCTCCGCCGCGTCCAGCACCGATTTGTAACCTGCCAGGTTGGCCTGGCTGGACAGCACATCCATGCTTTGGGCGCGGCTGATGCGGGGCATCAGTTCCATGGCATAGGCGTCGATCCCGGCCGCCGCATAGGCATCGCAATCGGCCCGCCTGATTAAAGGGTTGAGCATGGCGATCAGGATCTGGCCCGCGGCCATGGGGCTCAACTCGTCCGTGCCTTCTTCGTCGGGCATGATGGGCCGGCGCACTTTGAGGATGACATTCGCGCCCGCCAGGGTCGCGGCGGCGTCGGCGGCCATGGCCGCGCCGGCGGCCTGAAAATCATCGTCGGTTATATGAACCGCGGCGCCGGCACCGGCTTCAACCACAACTTCGGCGCCAAGACCGGTAAACTTTTTGACGGTTTCGGGCGTCGCCGCCACCCGCCGTTCGTCGGCCCGCCGTTCCTTCAATACGGCAATCTTCATTCTCACTTCCCAACTGGTCAGACCACACCGCCGTGCCGGCATAGATTAGGCGAACCAAGCACGGCATACGGTGCGGCGTGATGCCGCATGATGTTGTTGTTGGCGCGCCCAGGCTGTTCGCGATGGTGCACGCTCAAGCCCTTCGGCCTGGCCGCCCTTCGGAACGCGCGGACTATAGCAAAGCAGACGCGGCAAGCAACGGAAGGTTTCGACCTAACGGCACCATTTCGGGGGATTCAACCCGAACCCTGCAAATTTGACCCGCCCCATCCGGCATTCCTGGAATCAAAATTAATTAAACATTGTTCAATAAGATCATTGACAGAGCATCTGGTCGGTCTTACTTGTTTTGAACGTTGTTCATTTAAAATCCAACCAAGTTTGCTAAACCAAAGGAGAAAGCCATGTTTAAGCAATGCGTCCACAAGCTGGCGCCGGCCGCGATGGGTGCGGCGGTTATCCTGGTGCTGTTAACCGGCGGCGGTCAGACGAATGCCGCCGGATTACTGTCACCAAGGGACGGCGGTGTTCCCGCCCTCTCGATCAAGGATCATGCAGTCAAGGTGCTGGTCGAGGACGGCTACGCCGTAACCACCGTTGAACAGGTTTTCCGTAATACCCATGACCGCGTATTCGAGGCGATTTATTCCTTCCCCGTTCCGGAAAAGGCGGCCGTGGCCGAATTCACGTATTGGATCAATGGTCAGCCGGTTAGCGGTGAAGTTCTGGCCAAAAAACGGGCCCGCAAGGTTTATGAAGAAGAAAAGGCCGCAGGCCATGAAGCTGGTCTAGCAGAACAGGACGGTTACAAGACCTTCGACATATCAGTCTGGCCGGTTACCCCGGGCCAGGATACCCGCATCCGATTGCGTTATATGCAGCCTGCCCATATTGATACCGGCGTGGGACGATATCTCTACCCCCTGGAAGATGGCGGCGTCGACGAGAATAAGCTGTCCTTTTGGACCGCCAACGACAAGGTTACCGGCAGTTACAGTTTTGATCTGCATCTGCGTCCGGCCTATCCGGTAGCGGCCGTGCGTCTGCCTAATCACCCTGGCGCGGCCATCAGCCAAAACGCAAACGGCGCATGGCATATTCATTTGGATAATGGCGCCGCGACCGCAAGGGAAGAAGGCGCTGCCAGGCCCGCCAGCGGGCAGCCGACACATCGCCTGGACAAGGATATTGCCGTTTATTGGCGGCAACAGGCAGGTCTTCCCGGCTCTATTGATTTGGTCCCATATAAGGAAACAGCGAACGGCAAGGGCACGTTCATGATGGTGCTGACGCCCGGCGACGACCTCAAAGCCATTTCGGAAGGGCGCGACTGGGTCTTTGTGCTGGATACCTCCGGC
The DNA here is from genome assembly GCA_021776235.1 of Alphaproteobacteria bacterium. Taxonomy (GTDB): domain Bacteria; phylum Pseudomonadota; class Alphaproteobacteria. The sequence continues at coordinate 47,127 of JAJFGG010000056.1, forward strand.
TCCATGTCCGGAAAGTTCCAGTCGCTGGTGCAGGGCATCAGTGAGGGCTTGGCGAAGTTTCGGCCCGAGGACCGCTTCCGCATCATCACCTTTGATGGCCAAGCCCGTGATTTAAGTGGCGGCTTCCTCAATGCCACAGCGGCCAATGTCAAGCGTTCCGTTGCCGGTTTGCAGGCCATCACACCCAATAATTCAACCAACCTCTATGCCGGCCTTGCCATGGGATTGAAGGGCCTGGACAGCGACCGCAGCAGCGGCATCGTTCTGGTCACTGACGGCGTCGCCAACGTGGGGCATACCGATAAGCGTGACTTCCTAAACTTGGTGGGCCGCCAGGATGTTCGTCTGTTCACCATGATCATGGGTAACAGTGCCAATCGGCCCTTGCTGCAGGCCATCGCCAAGGAATCGGGGGGCCATGCCATGAACGTTTCAAATAGCGACGACACCGTCGGTGCGGTCCTGGCGGCGACATCCAAGCTGACGCACGAAGCCATGCATGATGTCGAAGTCGCCATCAACGGGGTGCGAACCGCTGATATCACGCCAAAACGCATCGGCAGCCTGTACCGGGGCCAGCAGCTCGTATTGTTCGGCCATTACTGGGGCCAAGGAGAGGCGGATGTCCAACTGACCGCTAAAGTCTCGGGCAAGCCGGTCAACTACCGGACCCACTTCACATTTCCCGACGTGGCAACCCGCAACCCGGAAATTCACCGCCTCTGGTCATTTGCCGCGATCGAGGACCTGCAACACCAGATGGACATCTTTGGCGAAACGGCGGACGTTAAACAGGCAGTCACCGACCTCGCCGTCGATGGTGGCCTGGTCACTCCCTACACATCCATGGTGGTGCTCCGTGAAGATGTTTTCGCGGCTCGTGGCATTAATCGCGGCAATGCCAAGCGGCTGAAACAGGAACAGCAGGCGCGTGACCAGCGAAAATCGCAGCCGGTGCAATCCCGCCGCGTAGATCAATCCGCCCCGGCATTTTCCAGCCCGCGTGCGACGTACAGCGGTGGTGGTGGTGGCAGCGGCGCGTTTGATCCCCTTGGCGCCCTGTTGGTCTTGGGCCTCGCGGTATTGGTCATAGGGCTGCGGCACCGGGAAGGGAGAAACCGGGCGTGAGTGATCCTTCGCGAAGGCCAGTGGACCATGGCAGCCTAGCGCTGCCATGGTCTGCCCTTTCCATGGCGGGGGTTCTGGCCGGGCTGTACGTCCTTTTCGGCCCCATGCCAGCCGCCCTTATCTATGACCGGGCCGCGATCAGCGACGGCGAGGTTTGGCGTCTGATCACTGGCCACCTGGTTCACACCGATGCCAGCCATTTCGCCTGGAATCTCGGGGCGTTTGTCATACTCGGTACCATCCTGGAGCGGGAACTCCGCCTTCCCTTTCGCCGCCACGTGGCTCTGCTGCTTTCGGGCGCGGCCGTCATTTCGGCCTGGTTATGGTGGGGTATGCCGCAGTTGGCCCGTTATTGTGGTATTTCAGCGGTCCTAAATACGCAATTCACCGCTGTCTTGGGGTTTCTTTGGTTGCGGACGAAATCGCGCCTGGTACCGCTGGTCGGTCTCGGCGCGGTTCTGAAGATCGGGATCGAAAAAATATTTGGAACATCCCTCTTTGTTGACATGACTTGGCCTTCGGTGCCGGAAGCGCATTTGGCCGGTCTGGCCGCCGGACTGCTCATCGTTGGCTGGCTCAAGGCAGGGGCAGGTCGAATTTCTTCAGCAGACGGCTCTGCCGGCGGCGCATTTTGGCCAGATCGAAATCGTCGATCAGTTGGTGGAACTCGCGGTACCAGTTGACTTCCGCGTTCAAGTGCATGAAGACACCGCCCAAGCCAATAGCGGCCCGGTCCATGAACACGAATTCCCGCGGCGGCTGCACCCCGCCCAGTTCGCGCAGACTGCGGTGGACCTTTTCCGCCACGTCGCGGCCGTAAACGCCAGAGCTGTCGTCTTCCCGAATGCGCCGGCTGCGGTCTTCCAACAACGGGCCATAAACGAAATTGGCCCACAGATTCAGGGTCTCGATGACCTCTTGGCTAAGCCCGGTGAAGCCCCAGGTTTCATAGGCATGCACGGCCAGTTCCCGGTCGCCGTCGCGGATGGCCCGGTACAAATCGATCACGCCCTGGACGAATTTGCCCTCGAACACCCGAATGCAGCCAAAATCCAACAGGTTGATGTCCAGATCCTTGCGCACGGCGTAATTTCCCAGATGCGGATCGCCATGGATAACGCCGCTGTTGTAGAAGGGCACGTACCAGGCCCGGAACAGGTTCAGGGCGACGGTGTTGCGGGTCTCCAGATCGGCCTCGCGGAACGCCAGCAGAGGTTCGCCTGCCAGCCAGTCCATGGTCAGCAGGCGGCCGGTGGACAATTCCGGCACGACGGTGGGGACGTGGACATGACGCTGCCCCTTCAAGATCTCGGCAAACAACGCCATGTGCCGGCCTTCGCGGTGATAGTCCAGTTCTTCGCGCAGACGCTCGCTGATTTCGGCATGGACATGGGTGGTATCTATGGTGCGGTCATAGCGGCCATAGATCGCGAAAATCAGCTTCAATTGCGCCAGATCGGCCTCGACCGCCGAGTTCATGTCGGGATATTGCAATTTGCAGGCCAGGGCCTGGCCGTCCAGGCTGGCCCGGTGCACCTGCCCCAACGAGGCGGCGGCGGCGGCCTCGTGTTCAAAGCTGTCAAAGCGGTCCTGCCAATCGGGGCCCAGTTCCGCGGCCATGCGGCGCTTCACGAACAGCCAGCCCATGGCCGGGGCATTGGCCTGCAATTGCATCAGCTCATCGACATATTCCTGGGGCAGGGCCTCGGGTATGGTGGCCAGAATCTGCGCGACCTTCATCAACGGCCCCTTCAGGCCGCCCAGGGCTTTCTTCAGGTCCTTGGCGTGGCCGGGGCGATCGATGGATATGCCGAACATGCGGTCGCCCGCCAGGCGCGCCGCCAGGCCGCCCACGGCGGTGCCGACCTTGGCATAGCGGCGCACCCGGCCGCCGATACTGTCGCCTTCCCGGTCTCTTGCCATATTCCTGCTTATCTCCACGCCATCAGGACAATGCTTCCAAATCGTCGATAAACCGTTCGATGACACCCAATCCCTGTTGCCAGAAACCGGGATCGGCCGCGTCCAGGCCAAACGGCGCCAGTAATTCACGGTGGCGCAAGGTTCCCCCGGCGCGCAACATATCAAGATACTTGCTGGCAAAGCCGGCGTCATCCTGTTGATAGACCGCATACAGGGAATTCACCAGGCAATCGCCAAAGGCATAGGCGTAGACGTAAAACGGCGAATGCACGAAATGGGGAATGTAGCACCAGTAATTGGCATATTCGTCGTGCAGGCGGATGGCCGGGCCCAGGCTTTCCGCCTGTACCGCCATCCAGATTTCGCTGATCCGCTGCACTGAAATCTCGCCCTGCCGCCGCTCGTCATGCAAGCGCCGTTCGAAGTCGTAAAAGGCGATCTGGCGCACCACCGTGTTCAACATATCCTCGGTCTTGCCGGCCAGCATGGCCCGGCGTCGCGGCGCCGAGGTTTCCGCCTCCAACAGGGCGCGAAAAGTCAACTGCTCGCCGAACACGCTGGCGGTTTCGGCCAGGGTCAGGGGCGTATCCGCCATCAAGGCGCCCTGTTCGGCGGCCAGAACCTGATGCACGCCATGGCCCAACTCGTGCGCCAGGGTCATGACATCACGGACCCGGCCCTGATAGTTCAACAGCAAATAGGGATGCGCCGAGGGCACCGTGGGATGGGCAAAGGCGCCGGATGATTTGCCGGGGCTGGCCGGCGCGTCGATCCAGGCGTTGTCGAAAAAGCGCTGGCCGACCTGGGCCATGTCCGGCGAGAATTGCCCATAGGCCGCCAAGACCAGATCCCGGGCTTCGGCGAAGGTAAAGGTGCGCTGATCCTCGTCCGGCAGAGGGGCGTTGCGGTCCCAATAGTCCAGGGCATCGACCCCGAACCAGCGCGCTTTCAAGGCGTAATAACGGTGCGACAGACGTGGATAGGCCGCCGTGACGGCCTGGCGCAGGGCATCCACGACCTC
>JAJFGG010000057.1 GCA_021776235.1 Alphaproteobacteria bacterium
CGAAAGCTCGACCACATACTTCTTCCGTGACATCATGCACCACCGTGATAATTCGAATCGGTAACCATCGAATCATCTAAAGAAACGGACTTCAATACCTGTACAGTTAACAACTCGAATTAAATGATGCGGAGTACTAGCTTGATTTCGCGGTCCATCGAACAGAGCCGGGCTTTTTCGTTCACGCAAATGCGCCGGGGCGCACCGCCCGACACACTCTAATAAGATCTAGTTTTGGCGCGGGCGCAGGCGGCTGGCACGCAATTCGCCGGCGGTGTCGAGCATCGGATACGCCGCCGAGGTCAGATGGGAATTGATCCGGCGTAAATCTCGCAGCACGTCCAGGAATATGGCAGACGCTTCGACCCCGTTGCCGGCCTTGTTGGCGGCGGCTGATCGTTGGCGTTGCTGATGCCGCGCAGTGGCGGCCATTTCCCGCTGGCGGAACAGCGTCTTCTGCTCGATCAACTGGCGGGCGACGGCAATGTCGTCGGACATGAGCACGGCAAAGCAAAGCCGCATGCTGTCGCGGACCAGATCGAACAAGTTGGTCAGTTCCGCCAAATCTTCGTCCGAGAACTGGATTCGTTGCTGGCTTTTCTTCCGCGCGGATTCGACGACGTTGAGTTCGATAATGTCCCCCACATGCTCCAGATTGGTGGTGAACATCAGCAGGTCGGCGCAAAGCTGACTGTCCCGGTCACCCAGAGGTTCCCGGCTGAGCAATGTCAGGTATTGCATGATTGCGCCATGGAAACCGTCGATCACGTCGTCGGCCTTCTCGACTTTGCTGGCCAGAGCCTTGTCATTGTTACACAGAGCTTCAAACCCCTGGCTGAACATCTGCTCCAGGACCTCGCCCATGCGCACAACCTCGCGCCGGACGTTGGCCAGGGCGACCGGCGGCGTGTCCAGCGCGGCCGCGTCCAGGTGGCGTGGCCGGGTTTCATCGTCGGTTTTCGTTTCGTCAGGCAAAAGAGCCTCGATCAGCCGTGACATAGGCCCGATCAGGGGCAGGAACAGGATGGCGAGGCAAATGTTGAAGGCGGTATGGAAATTCGCCACCTGACGGGCCGCGTCCGCTTCCAGCATCGACAGCCAGGGCAGTACCTCGTTTAGGAAGGGCAGGGCGAGGAGGCAACCCGATAAACGGAACAGCAGGTTGCCCAGAGGCGGTCGGCGTGCCACCACGCCCGAACGCAGCGTGGCGACGATGGGCGGCGCGGCGGCGCCCAAATTGGCGCCCAGCACCAATGCCAGCGCGGCCGAGATGGACAACACCTGGCCGGCCGCCAGCGACATGATCAGCAGCACCGTGGTCAGGCTGGAGTGAGACAGCCAGGCGATCGCCGCACCGACTACCACCGCGACCACCGCCTCGTCGGTCAGGGATGCCAGTATCCGCTGTGCCAGAGCCGAATCCCGCAGGGGTTCGGATGTGGATACGATTAACCCCAGGGCCAGAAGAACCAGACCCAGGCCGAGGCAGATACGGCCAATATTGCGCCGCCGCCCGCCGGTTACGCTATGAAAAATTATCAATCCCGAGACCAGCAGGATCGGAGACAGCAGCGAGAGGTCGAAGGTCAGGATCTGCGCCACAAGCGAGGTGCCAACATCGGCGCCAAGCAGGATCGCCAAGGCCGGCGCGGTCGCCATCAGGTGGCGGCCGGCAAACGAGGCCGCCAACAATGATGTGGCGGTGCTGCTTTGCAGTACCACCGTGGCGCCCAAACCGGCGCCGAAGGCCGTCAATCGGTTGCGCAGACTGCGGCCCAGCAGGCGTTGAAGATCGCTGCCAAAGGCGCGGGTGACGCCGGTGCGGACCATCCGCAGTCCCCAAAGGAGCAGCGCGACGCCACCAAGAAGGTTGATTAAAATCGCAGTGCCGCTCATGCTTGGTTCATCCGTTCCACCGCTGCAAATATGGGGATCAACGATAAATGATGCGAGCCTTTGGCAGCCCGTTGATCGCAATCGCATTTTTCGGGGTTCTTTGGGCGGCGCCGGCGATCGCCGATGGCTTCGATCTCCAGGGCCACCGCGGGGCCCGCGGCCTGGCGCCCGAGAACAGCCTGCCCGCGTTCGCCAAGGCATTGGCCATTGGCGTCAGCACCTTGGAGCTTGATGTTGGCATCAGCGCCGACCGCCAGGTGGTGGTGAGCCACGATCTCAGGCTGTCGCCTAGTCTGGTTCGCGGCGCCGCCGGCGCCTGGCTGCAACAACCTACCCCGGCACTCAACCAATTGCCGCTGGCTCGTCTGCAGCAGTTCGATGTTGGCCGGATCGCGCCCAACAGCCGCTATGCCCGGCGGTTCCCGGAACAGGTCGGCGAAGATGGTGTGCGCATCCCCACGCTGGCGCAGGTGGTCGCACTTACCAAGCGACTGGGCAATCATCGGGTCCGCTTCAACATTGAGACTAAACTGCGGCCTGACCAGCCTGACGAGACAGTGCCGGTGGGGGACTTCGTGGACCTCCTCCTTGCGGTTATTCGCCAGGTTGGCATTGCCGACCGGGCAAGCATTCAATCGTTCGATTGGCGTTCCCTGCGCCGGGTACAACGGGACGCTCCGAACATTCCAACCGTCTATCTGACCGCCCAGCAACGCTGGCTGGATAATCTGCAAGCCGGTCAGCCCGGCGCCTCGGCGTGGACCGCGGGCTTTGATATTGACGCGCATGGTGGTTCGGTACCGGCGTTGGTCAAGGCGGCGGGGGGCAGCATCTGGTCGCCCTATTACCGGGAGTTGGACAGCGAACAGTTGCAGAAGGCGCACGCCCTGGGTCTCAAGGTCATCGTTTGGACTGTGAATGAAGATTGGCGCATGGCTGAACTGATCGACCTGGGCGTCGATGGCATCATCACTGACTATCCCGACCGCTTGCGCGCGGTAATGGCGGAAAAGGGCCTGCCCCTGCCTGCCGCGGCGGCGTTGCCGAAAGCCGGCAGGTGATACGGCATGCGGCGGTGGAAAATCGTTGTTGCGGGCGCGCACCGTCAGACTTCCATGGGTGTTCGGAATGCTGCCCGGCGGCTTCATTTCGCCATGCTTTGCCGCTCGGCCAGATGCGCGGCGACGGCCTGCCGCTGACCGTCATCCAGATGCAGGCCGCACTTGGTCCGCCGCCATAATATGTCATCGGCGGTTGCGGCCCATTCCTTGGCGATCAGGTAGTTGATCTCACGCTCGGTGAGGCCGGCGCCAAAATCTCGGCCAAGGTCCCTGTTGGTTGCCGCTCCGGCCAATATCTCACGCGCCAGGGTGCCATGGCGCCGGGCCAGACCGGACAACAGGGCGGCCGATATTTCGGGATAATCGCCGCGCAGGCTGTTGCTGAGGCCGTCCAGGCCGCCGGCCGCGAGGTCGCCACCCGGCAGCGGGGCTGACGCGGTCCAATCGCCTATCAGATCGGGAAAATGCGGCTGCAGCCTGGCCATGGCGCTTTCTGCCAATCGGCGATAGGTGGTGATCTTGCCGCCAAATACCGACAATAACGGCGGTGCCGTCCTGCTTTCGCCGGTATCCAGTTCAAGCAGGTAATCACGGGTCACTGCCGAGGGATCGTCAGCGTCATCGCCGAACAGTGGGCGCACGCCGGCAAACGACCAGCGCACGTAGGCCGGCGTCACCGGTTGCGCGAAATAGGCGCTGACCGCCTCGCACAGATAGTCGATTTCCGCGGTCGAGATTTTCGCCGTCGATGGATCGCCGCCGAATTGAACGTCGGTAGTACCGATCAGCGAGTAATCGTCCTCGTACGGAATAACGAAAATCACCCGCCGGTCCGTATGCTGCAGGATATAGGCAAAGTCGCCGTCATGCAGCCGGGGGACGACAATATGGCTGCCCTTTACCAGGATGGTCCGCCGCTCTTGCCGTGGCTTGCCGGTGCTGCCGGTGCTGCCGGTTTCGATCTCGGTCAGTACCTCTTCGACCCATGGCCCGGCCGCGTTGACCAGGGCCCGGGCATCTATCAGTAGCTTCTTCCGGGCGCGCTGGTCCACCAGATCAGCCTGCCATCTGTCGCCGATCCGTCGGGCCCCTGTCAGCTTGGTGTGGGTCATGATCCGCGCGCCAAGATTGGCCGCGCTTTTGGCGTTCTGCACTACCAGACGGGCATCATCCACCCAGCAATCGTAATAGGCGAAGCCTTTGCGAAGGTCGCCACGCACCGGCCGGCCGGCTGCGTCCTGCTGCAAATTCAGCGTCATCGAGTTCGGCAGGCTGGGGTGGGGCCCGAGATGATCGTACAAGAACAGGCCCAGCCGGACCAGCCAGGCCGGCCGGATGGTGTTGACGTGGGGCAGTACAAACTTCAGCGGCCGTACCAGATGCGGCGCGTTGTGCAACAACACCTCACGTTCCGCCAACGCCTCGCGTACCAGACGGAACTGGTAGTATTCCAGGTATCGCAGGCCGCCATGGATCAGCTTGCTGCTGGCCGAGGACGTGGCGCTGGCAAGGTCATTCATTTCGCACAAGGCGACCGTCAGGCCGCGGCCGGCGGCATCCCGCGCTATACCGGCGCCATTGATGCCGCCACCTATGACAAGCAGATCGTAAATCTCAGTTTCCGGCAGAATAACCCCCTGGCGCGTGAACATGCCCCCATCTGGGACGAGGCACAGCAGGGGCCAATTAAGCTAATCCGAAAAAATTATTTTCACAAATGAAAATCTTTTCGGATCTGAAACAGTTGTTACCGCAACAATGGTGCAGCCGCCGTGCGCCAACCATGGTCAAGTTTATTCAGCGATGTGAACGCCGATGCCGTGTTCTTCCAGCAGCAGGGCGATGCCTTCGGGCGGCGCCCGGTCTGTAAACAGGGCGTCGGCCTGGACAATGCTGCCCTGACGGACCATGGCGTTACGGCTAAATTTCGAATGATCCACGGCCAGGTAGACGCGCCGCGAATTGGCGATAATTGCCTGGGCGACGCGGACCTCGCGGTAGTCGAACTCTAACAGCGAGCCGTCCTCGTCGATGCCGCTGATGCCAATCACGCCAAAATCCACCTTGAATTGGTTGATCAAATCCAGGGTTGCCTCGCCGATGATGCCGCTGTCGCGGTGACGCACGAGGCCGCCGGCGATAATCACCTCAAATCCTGTCTTGCCGGCCAGAACATTGGCCACGTTCAGGTTATTGGTGATAATCCGCAGGCCGCTATGATCCAGCAATGCCTTGGCCACTTCCTCGTTGGTCGTGCCTATATTGATGAATACAGAGGCGTCATTGGGGATATGCCGAGACAGTAATTGTGCGATCCGCTGCTTGCCGTCCTGATTGAGGATTTTACGGGTCGAGTAGGATAGATTCTTAACGCTTGATGGGAGCCCGGCGCCGCCGTGGTAGCGGCGGACCAGCGATTGCCGTGCCAGGTGGTTGATGTCCCGACGCACCGTCTGCGGCGTCACCTTGAATTCGCGGGCCAAGGCGTCGATGGTGACAAAGCCATGGCGTTGCACCTGTTCGAGGATATTGGCCTCTCGATCGCGCTGTTTGGCCATTTCGGGTTGTCCCCAATGCTTGGTGTTGAAATGAACCCCATTGGTTTATCGCAATTCATGCCGCTGCCCAACAATTTTCATTTTCGGCGAAAACTATTTTCAATTTCGAAAATTGTTATCTTGACACAAGCCGGTATTGCCAAGAACATTGCGCCATGGGTGGCAAGTACGGCGAATTCGCCGGACGGAAGACCCGCAACAGGACCAAAGGGAAATTGCGCCGGTTTGGCCGCCGCGTCATCCGCGCCGGCGAATTCTGCGACAATAGGCATTGGTGCCGGCCTGCGCCGCTCGGCGCGGTGCGGTGTTTTACGGCCCAATGGAAAAATTCCGGAGCAGTTGCGCCGGCTGTGATCATCAAGCTGCAAAAGACTTGAAACATCAGGAATAATTTCTTCGCAATGAGGCACAAAAGGGGAGGCAAGTAAGATGAAAAGACGAACAGCAATTGCAATGGCGGCGGCGGCTACGTTGACGGCAATGTCAGCGACCAGCGCATTCGCCGCGACCAAGATTCAATGGTGGCACGCCATGGGCGGCGTCAACGGCGAACGGGTCAACAAAATTGCCAGTGACTTCAACGCCAGCCAGACGGATTACAAAATCGTGCCGGTTTACAAGGGCAATTATACCGAGACGATGACGGCCGCCATTGCGGCGTTCCGGGCCAAGAAACAGCCCCACATTGTGCAGGTGTTCGAAGTTGGCACCGCAACCATGATGGCCGCCAAGGGCGCGGTTTATCCGGTCGAGGATCTGATGAAGGATGCCGGCCTACCGTTCGACAAGTCGATCTATCTGCCGGCGGTGATTTCCTACTATCAGCGGCCTAACGGCGATCTGCTGTCGATGCCGTTCAACAGCTCGACGCCGGTGCTCTGGTACAACCGCGACGCCTTCAAGAAGGCGGGTCTCGATCCGAACAAGCCGCCCAAGACCTGGGACGAGATGGCTTCGGCCTCGAAGAAACTGCTCGCCTCGGGCATGAAATGCGGCTTTTCCTTCGGCTGGCAATCCTGGGTAATGGTGGAGAATTTCTCTTCCTGGCATAACCTGCCGATCGGTACCATGGCGAACGGCTTTGAAGGCCTTGCCACCGAATTCACCTTTAACAACGCCAAGGTCGCCGGCATGCTTCAGAAAATTGCCGACTGGAGCAAGGACAAGGTGTTTGAATACGGCGGCCGCCGTGGCGAAAGCCTGCCGAAATTCACCAACGGCGAATGCGGCATGTGGATGAATTCTTCGGCCTATTACGGCTCGATGAAAAAGCAGGCAAAGTTCGACTTCGCGCAAAGCATGCTGCCGTTGGACACCGGTGCGGCTGCCGCCCCGCAAAACTCCATCATCGGTGGCGCCACCCTGTGGGTGCTCAAAGGGCATGACCAGGGCAGCTACAAGGGTGTCGGCCAATTCTTGAACTTCATGTCGTCACCGCAAATTCAGGCCTGGTGGCATCAGGAAACCGGCTATGTCCCGATCACCACACCGGCCTACGATCTGTCCAAAAAACAGGGGTTCTATAAATCCAACCCTGGCACTGATACGGCCATCCAGCAGCTTAGCCTGAATACGCCCACGCCAAACTCCCGTGGCCTGCGGTTCGGCAACTTCGTGCAGATCCGCGACATCATCAATGAAGAGATGGAAGCAATCTGGGCCGGCAAAAAGACCGCTCAGAAGGGCCTGGACGATGCGGCTAAGCGTGGCAACGTGCTGCTGCGCAAGTTCCAGAGGGCCAACAAAGGCAGCTAGGGACATTACCTACTGTCCAGACAAGTCAGGCCGGCGGTCTTCGGACCGCCGGCCTGCAACTTTCCAGTGTTCATGGTGAGTATGCGGTGATAAATCCATGACTAAGCTATGATTAAGCGGGTTGTCTTTCGGCATCGCTGGCTGCCCTATGCCTTGCTCGCCCCACAGCTTGTAATCACGCTGATTTTTTTCATATGGCCGGCCAGTCAGGCGCTCTATCAGTCCTTGTTGATTGAGGACGCCTTCGGTCTATCCAGCGAGTTCGTCTGGTTCGAGAATTTTGTCGAACTATTCGGCGACGAACACTATCTGGCCTCGTTCAATACCACCGTTATTTTCAGCGTTTCGGTGGCGGCGCTGTCCATGAGCCTGTCGCTGCTGCTTGCGGTGATGGCCGATCGGGTAATACACGGCGCCATGGTCTACAAGACATTGTTGATCTGGCCTTACGCGGTGGCGCCGGCGGTGGCGGGGGTGCTTTGGTTTTTTATGTTCAACCCGACGGTTGGCATCAACGCTTATGTCCTGCGTCTGTTGGGCTACGATTGGAACCATTATCTCAACGGCACAGATGCCCTGATCCTGGTCATCATCGCCGCCTCGTGGAATCTGATCAGCTACAACTTTCTGTTTTTCCTGGCCGGGCTGCAATCGATACCCCGTTCGCTGATCGAGGCGGCGGCGATCGACGGCGCCTCGCCGGTCAAGCGCTTTTGGACCATTGTGTTTCCGCTGCTTTCGCCGACCACCTTTTTCCTGTTGGTGGTCAACAGTGTTTTTGCCTTCTTCAACACCTTTGGCATCATCCATGCCACCACCGAGGGTGGGCCTTTCCAGTCAACCACCATCCTGGTCTACAAGGTGTTCAGCGATGGCTTCATCGGCCTTGATCTGGGTGGTTCGGCGGCCCAGTCGGTGATCCTGATGGCCATCGTCATTGCCCTCACGGTGTTCCAGTTCCGCTATATCGAACGCAAGGTCGAATACTGATGGTGGAGAACCGGCCCTATCTGAACATTATTTCCCATCTGATTATTATCGTCTGCATCGGCATCGTGATGCTGCCCGTGTGGATCACCTTTGTGGCCTCGACCCATCCGATTGACGCGCTGCTGACACAGCCGATCCCCATGTGGCCGGGCGACAAACTGTTCGAGAATTATGCGCTGGTATTGACTGCCGGCATCGAGGACGCCGGTGGTGTGCCTGTCGGGACCATGATGTTCAACAGCCTGATCATGGCATTGTCGATCACCATCGGCAAAATTTTGATTTCGCTTACCGCGGCCTATGCCATCGTCTATTTTCAGTTCCCTTTTCGGATGACCTGTTTCTGGATCATCTTTCTGACCCTGATGTTGCCGGTCGAGGTGCGTATTCTGCCAACCTTCAAGGTGGTGGCCGATCTGGGCATGCTGAACAGCTACGCCGGTTTGTCGATCCCATTGATTGCATCGGCGACGGCGACATTTCTGTTCCGGCAATTTTTTCTGACCGTACCCGAAGAGTTGACCGAAGCGGCGCGGATCGATGGTGCCGGGCCGCTGAAATTCTTTGTCGATATTCTGCTGCCGTTATCGCGCACCAATATCGCCGCGTTGTTCGTGATCCTGTTCATCTATGGTTGGAACCAGTATCTCTGGCCGCTGTTGATTACCACGGAGGAGAGTTTCTACACCGTGGTCATGGGCATCCAGCGCATGGTCAACGTCTCGGAAACCCTGCCGGTCTGGCATTTGGTGATGGCGACAACGATCCTGGCGATGCTGCCGCCGGTGATCGTCGTGGTGACGATGCAGCGCTTGTTCGTCAAGGGGCTGGTCGAAACAGAAAAGTAAACCGCGGGAGAGGCCCATGGCCGGAGTTCAGTTAAAAGATGTCGAAAAGGTCTACCCGAATGGCTTCAAGGCTATTCACGGCGTAGACGTGGATGTCGCAGATGGCGAGTTTCTGGTGCTGGTGGGGCCGTCGGGCTGTGGTAAATCCACCCTGCTGCGCATGGTTGCCGGTTTGGAAACCATTTCCGGCGGCGAAATCGGCATTGGCGGCCGCGTCGTCAACGACCTGGAGCCCATGGAACGGGACATCGCCATGGTGTTCCAGAATTACGCGTTGTATCCCCATATGAGCTGTTACAACAACATGGCCTATGGTCTGCGCAATCATGGCGTACCGAAGGCCGAGATCGCCGAGAGGGTGGCAGAGGCCGCCCGCATTCTCGAACTGGACGGACTGCTGGAGCGGCGGCCGAATTTGCTTTCCGGTGGTCAGCGGCAACGGGTGGCAATGGGCCGCGCCATCGTCCGCAAGCCGGCGGTGTTCCTGTTCGACGAACCCCTGTCCAATCTTGACGCCAAGCTGCGGGTCCAGATGCGTATCGAGATCAAGCGCCTGCAGGATAATCTAAATATCACCTCAATCTACGTTACCCATGACCAGGTCGAGGCGATGACCCTGGGGCATCGTCTGATGGTGCTGAACGAGGGCAATATGGAACAGCTTGGCACGCCGATCGAACTATACGAGCGGCCGGCGACCACGTTTGTCGCCGGCTTTATCGGCTCGCCGTCGATGAATTTGCTCGCTGCGCGGGTCAGCGGCGACGGTACGGCGGTGGAACTTCCCGATGGCGAATGCTGGGCTCGCGCCGGCGGCAATGGCAACGGGCATGCGGGACGGGTGGTTACCCTGGGGGTGCGGCCGGAACATTTCGATATCTCGGGTGAGGATGATGGCGTGGCGCATCTGCACGTCAGCCTGGTCGAACACCTCGGTGCCGACACCCTGATCCATGGCCATATCGGCAATGACCGCAGCGATTTGACCGTGCGCCTGCAGGGTCTGGTAACGGCCAAAATGGGTGACGTCCTGCCGCTGCGGGTGTCTTCGGCGCATTTGCACCTGTTCGACCCAGGGACCGGCAAGCGACTCGAAGATTAGACCGAATTCGATTTCGATTTACGCGATCCAGGCCGCGACGGCGGTCCGGCGCTAATGCGCCGCCACCCCTGAAGCTCTTGGGGGGCGGTGCGCTTTGGCGCACGAGCGTGAGCGAAAAAAGCTAGACCTGATTCGATGAATATCGAAACTGGTCTAACGCGCGTTCAGGAAGCCAACCACCTCATAGACCTCGCGCAGGATGGGGCGGGCCAGGGCGTCGGCCCGTTCGGCGCCGTCTTTCAGGATGCCGTCCACGTGGCCGGGATCGGCCATCAGGCGCTGCATCTCCTGTCCCACGGGACCCATTTTTTCCACCGCCAGGTCGGTCAGGGCCTTTTTGAAGTCGGAAAACTGCTGCCCGCCGTACTGGCCCAATACCGCCTCCGCGCTGCTATCCGCCAAGGCGGCATAGATGGTGATCAGGTTGGCGGCCTCGGGCCGGCCCTCGAAGCCGTCGACGGTTTCGGGCAGGGGCAGGGGATCGGTCTTGGCCTTGCGGATTTTCTGCGCGATTTCGTCCGGGCCGTCGGTCATGGTGATGCGGGAGTAATCCGAGGGATCGGACTTTGACATTTTTTTGTTGCCGTCGCGCAGGCTCATCACGCGTGTCGCCTCGCCAAAAATCAAAGGTTCCACAATGGGGAAAATCTCGCGCCCGAAATCGTTGTTGAATTTTTGCGCCACATCGCGGGTCAATTCCAGGTGCTGCTTCTGGTCCTCGCCCACGGGTACATGAGTGGCCTTGTAAAGCAGGATATCGGCGGCCATCAGCACCGGATAGACATACAGTCCGGCGGAAGCGTTTTCACGATGCTTGCCGGCCTTCTCCTTGAACTGGGTCATCCGGTTCAGCCAGCCCAGGCGGGCCACGCAGTTGAAGATCCAGGCCAGTTCAGTGTGGGCCGGAACCTGGCTTTGATTGAAGATGATGTGCTTCGTTGGGTCGATGCCCGCGGCCAGAAAGGTCGCCGTCACTTCGCGGGTATTGGCCTGCAGTTCTGCTGGGTCCTGCCAAACCGTAATGGCGTGCATGTCGACCACGCAATAGATGCATTCATAGTCATCCTGCAGGCGCGCGAAATTGCGGATCGCGCCCAGGTAGTTGCCCAAATGCAGATTGCCCGTGGGCTGGACCCCGGAGAATATTCGCTTCATGGATCTTGGCCCCGTAAAACCCTGGTGTGAATTGCGGCTAGGTTATTGCCCAGTCAAGCGCGCCGGTCAACCGTCCTCCGCCACGCCCTTGCCGCCTGTCTGGAATAGATCGCGGATCGGCTGCCAGTACATACCTGTCAGGCTGTGATAACGCGCTTCGGTGCCGTCACCCAGGCCCATGGTAAAATGTTCATGCTCTTTCGGTACATACAGGGTGCCGAACAGGCGGTCCCAAATGGCCAGAGCGAAGCCGATGTTTCGGTTCCAATGGCGTTCTTCGATGCTGTGATGGATCTGATGCTGGGCCGGCGAGACGAAGATTTGGCTCCACACCGGGCCATAGCTCAACCAGACGTGGCTGTGGCGCAGGTTGCCAACCAGATTATAGATGAATATCAGGGCGTGCAGGCCGAAGAACAGGTAATAGCCGGCCGAGCCCCCGGACCAGTAATTGAAGGCGCCATTGACCAGACCGGTCGCCAGGCTGGGAAACGTGGCCATCAATATCAAGTCCACAGGATGGGCCCGAAAGGACGTGAATGGCGTCAGAACTTCCGCCGAATGATGCACTTTGTGAAAATGCCACAGGATGTCAAAGCGGTGCTGAACAAAATGGGCCAGGTAACGCCCGAAATCATAGGCCAGAAAGAACACCAGGGTGTAGAGAACGCTGGTCCAGGTGCCGCCGCCCTGTGCTACGCCTTCGCCCCATAGACTGGTCAAGCCGGACTGGACCAGCCCTCCTACCCAGGCGCCGGAGACGATCAAGGGTGCGAAAATCGCCGGAAACAAAACACCGTTGATGTAGTAGAATTTATAGTCCGCCCTGGCAGAAACATGGCCCCAGATCCGCCGGCTGAAATAGCGCCGAAAAAAATTGCCATCGCCATCCCGGCGATGCCGCAGGAAAACCAGTACGGCAAGGGCCAGGGCAACCAGCAAAAACGGCCAGTAGAGAAAAGAATCGTACTGCTTGAATGCGAATAGTGGTTTGACCAGAGCCTGGACCAGATCGAAGACCAGGCGCGGCAAACCTTCTAGCTGGGCGGCATCCATGCCCGGCTCAGGGGGCGCTTTCAGCGATGGCTTCGCTGGCCAAAAGCGCGGCGATTTCGTCGGCGCCATAGCCGGCCTCGGCCAAGATTGTGCTGGTGTGCTGTCCGATGTGGGCGCATTCGGTCAGTTCGTCCGCATCTTCTATGACGGGTAGGCCCGGTAT
>JAJFGG010000058.1 GCA_021776235.1 Alphaproteobacteria bacterium
ATGTCCAAATCCCTGGGTAACGTAACCGCACCGCAAAAAATCTGCGACCAATTCGGGGCCGATATCCTGCGCCTGTGGGTGGTCAGTTCCGATTATGCGGTGGATCAGCGGATTGGCGACGAGATTATCAAAAGCCAGGTCGACGCCTATCGCCGCCTGCGCAATACGTTGCGGTTTCTGCTGGGTAATCTGGCCGGCTTCGATGAAGCGGAACGGTTGCCCGTTGGCGAGATGCCCGAACTGGAGCAATGGGTGTTGCACCGGCTATCGGAACTGGATGTCCTGGTGCGGCAATGCTGTGCGGATTTTGATTATCATCGCCTTTACGTGGCCTTGGGCAACTTTTGCACCAACGATTTGTCGGCGTTCTATCTGGATATCCGCAAGGATGCCCTGTATTGCGACGAGCGCATGTCAAGCCGACGCCGGGCCGCACGTACGGTGTTGGATCAGGTGTATTCCTGTTTGACCGCCTGGCTGGCGCCCATTCTCTGCTTCACGGCGGAAGAATGCTGGCGCGCACGATTTCCCGATGACGATAGCGTACACTTGCGCCAGTTCCCCGATATCCCTGGGGATTGGCGGAACGAGGCCCTGCTGGAACGCTGGTCCAAAATTCGCACATTGCGCCGGGTGGTCACCGGCGCCCTGGAGATCGAGCGCAAGGAGAAACGGATCGGCGCCAGTCTGCAGGGACATCCATCAGTTTATGCGCCGGCCGAACATCTGGCGGCCCTGGCCGGATTGGATGCGGCGGAAATCTGTATTACCTCGGCCATTACCTTGCACGAAGGGGCGCCGCCGGCGGGCGCCTTCACAATGGAGGATGTCGCGGATATTGGCGTTGTCGTCGGGCTGGCGAAGGGCGGCAAATGTGTCCGTTGCTGGCAGATCCTGCCGGAGGTAACGGCCGCTGAAAACCACGAGGATACCATCTGTCAACGGTGCGTGACCGCGGTGGCGGCTCACGCGGCGGCATGAGGCCCGGGTAATGCGCCTTGGCTTGGCCCTGGCCGCCGTTGTTATGGTTTTGGATCAGTTGAGCAAGGCTTGGTTGATTGGCTGGCTGGCGGAAAACAATGGTTGGCTGCCGGTCAATGGTTTTTTCAACCTCGTGATGGTTTGGAACCGGGGTATCAGCTTTGGCATGCTGCAATCCGGCGAGGCCGGGCGTTGGCTGCTGGCATTTTTTTCGACGCTCGTTTGTTTCGGCCTGGTGTTCTGGTTGCGGCGGCAGACGCACCGCGTTCCCATTCTGGCCTTGGGCGCGGTGATTGGCGGGGCGGCAGGCAATATTATTGACCGGGTCTGGCGTGGTGCCGTTGCTGATTTCTTTGATTTTCACCTGTTGGGTTATCATTGGCCGGCCTTTAATGTCGCGGATAGTGCCATTACAATTGGCGTGGCCATGTTATTGTACGATAGTTTCCGCCCTGCCGCCGCAGGGGACGAGCCGGGGTCGAAAAGTAACCAGGTGAAGGGCCATTAGGACCATGGCAAGGTTTGCAATCATTCGCTTCGCCGCCGCCACGGAACCGCGGCGGCTAGGCCTGGCCACGGCGCTTGTCCTGGCCTTTGCTCTGGCGGCTTGCGATAGCTTGAAGGAACAGGCCGGATTGACAAAACAGGTGCCGGACGAATTCACGGTTATTACCAAGGCGCCCCTGGTCATGCCCCCTGATTTTTCCTTGCGGCCACCACGTCCGGGCGCCAAGCCCCCGCAAGAGGTCGCGCCGCGTGACCAGGCCCGGGCCGCGCTGTGGGCAAATAGCACGGGGACGGCTGGTCAGGCCCAGGCGGCGGGGCAGAAACCCGCCACCGGTGCTGCGGGTGAAAGTCCAAAAGAGAAACCAACCGGCGGGGAACTCGCATTGCTACGTCGGGCCGGGGCCTTGGATACGGATTCATCCATCCGGCAAATCGTGAACCGGGAAACCTCCGTGCTGGCAGAGAAGGATGCGTCCTTTACCGACCGGCTGCTGTTCTGGCAGGAAAAACAGCCCTACGGTTCCGCCGTTGACGCGGGCAAGGAATCGCAACGTTTGCGTGAGGCCGCCGCCGCCGGCGATGAAGCGGATGCAAACGAAACGCCGGTAATCAAACGGCGTAAGCGTGGTTTGCTGGAAGGCATATTCTAAGACTGATCCAGGTTCAGGTCACGAGGTCTTGAGCATGATTTTCGATTGAGACCTTGCGTTCGTTTCCCCTGGCACATATCTGGGGACATAACCATTCTGGTTGCTACATTGGGAAAGGTCGCTTTAGGCCCATGTCACGACTATTCATCGCTATCGGTATGCTGTCGCTAACCATTGCCGGCTTTCAGTCATCGGCGTCGGCCGCACTGTTTCACCCCAAGACCCATACCTTGGCAAATGGCATGCTGGTGGTCGTGATCGAGGACCACCGCGCGCCCGTGGTTACCCATATGGTCTGGTACAAGGTCGGTTCCGCGGACGAACCGCCGGGCAAATCCGGTATTGCCCATTTCCTGGAACATCTGATGTTCAAAGGCACGCCAAAGGTGCCTTCGGGTCAGTTTTCCAAGACCGTCGCCCGCAATGGCGGCCGCGACAACGCCTTCACGTCCTATGATTACACCGGCTATTTCCAGAATGTGGCCCAGGATAAACTGGATCTGGTAATGGGCATGGAAGCCGATCGCATGACCAACCTGGTGTTGACGCCGGACGATGTTGTTACCGAAAGGGACGTGATTCTGGAAGAACGCCGTTCCCGCACCGATAACAATCCAGGCGCACAAATGCGCGAAGCCATGAGCGCCGCGCAATACCTGGCCCACCCCTACGGCATTCCGGTAATTGGCTGGAAGCACGAAATCGAAAAATTGAGCCGCGACGACGCTTTGGCCTTCTATCGCCTGTATTACGCGCCCAACAATGCTGTGCTGGTGGTGGCCGGCGATGTCGAGGCAGAGGCGGTCTTTGCCTTGGCGGAAAAACATTATGGGCCATTGGCGCGCGTTTCCACACCACCCCGCAGGCGTCCGCAGGAGCCGCCACAACGGGCATCGCGGCAGGTTGTCTTCAAGGACGGCCGCGTCAGTCAGGCGGATTGGCGGCGCAGCTATCTCGCGCCCACCCGATCGGCCGGGGCCAGCGAACATGCGATCCCATTGAGTTTGTTTGCCGATATGCTGGGCGGCGGCACGACGTCGCGGCTTTACCGCGAATTGGTGGTGAAGCGCAAATTGGCGACCAGTGCAGGCGCCTATTACAGTGCGACCGGCCTGGATCTGGGCCGCTTCATGCTGCATGCCACCCCGTCACCCGGCGTCAGTCTGGGCGAGGTTGAAGCCGCCATGGATGAGACTGTAGCGGCGGTGCTGATGGATGGCCTGCCGGCGGCGGATCTGGAACGGTCGCGCACCGGTTTATTGGCGGCCGCGGTCTATGCCCGGGATAGTATGTTCACCTCGCCCCGAATTTTTGGCGACGCCCTGACATCGGGTCTTAGTGTGGAACAGGTTGAAGCCTGGCCTGATGAGGTCCGGGCCGTAACCATGGAACAGGTCATGACAGCTGGCCGGGCTGTGTTGAAGACGGAAAATTCGGTTACCGGGTTATTGCTGCCCAAAGTGAAAGAGGGAAAATGATGCCCATCCGGATGCGGTCATTTTCGACGGCAGCGCTTTGCCTTGGTTTGCTTCTGTTGACACCCTTCGTGGCCAATGCCACCAAAGTGCAGGAAGTACGCAGTCCTGGCGGGATTACCGCCTGGTTGGTACGGGAACCCAAAATTCCTCTGTTAAGCGTAAAGTTCTCCTTTGTCGGCGGAGCCAGCCTGGATCTGCCGGGACGTAAGGGTACGGCCAATCTGGTATCGGGCCTGTTGGATGAAGGTGCGGGGCCGTACAATTCCCTGGCTTTTCAAACGCGGCTAGAAGATCTAGCGGTGCGCATGAGTTTCAGCGCCGGCCGTGACAGTTTTTCGGGTGGCCTGCGGACTTTGAGCGCCAACCGCGATGCCGCGTTCGAGCTGTTGCGTCTGGCCTTGAACGAACCCCATTTCGAAGCCGAGGCCGTCGAACGGGTGCGCCGGCAAATCATCACGGGCCTGGTAGAGGCCCAGGAAGATCCCGGCACCATCGCCGCACAGCTATGGTTTGCCACGGCTTTTCCGGACCACCCCTATGGTCTTCCTGGCAATGGCACCATTGAAAGCGTCAAGGCTATTACGGCGGATGATCTGCGGGGGTTTCTGAGTAGGGCCCTGGCCCTTGACCGTCTGACCATTGGCGTCGTCGGCGATATATCGGCAGCGGAACTGGGGCCCCTGCTGGACAAGACCTTTGGCGCCCTGCCGGCTAGCGTGGCGACAGAGCCGGTGCCCGAAATCATGCCCATGGGTGCGGGTGTCCTGAAGGTGGTGCGCAAGTCGAATCCGCAAAGCCGGGTGTTGTTTGGCGGCCCCGGTCTAAAGCGCGATGATGCCGATTGGTATGCGGCTTATGTCCTGAACTATGTTTTGGGCGGCGGTGGGTTTTCTTCGCGGCTGTATGAAGAGGTGCGGGAGAAGCGAGGACTTGCCTATTCGGTCTATAGCTATCTTTATCCCCTGGATCATGCGGCGATTCATATGGGTGGCGTCGGTACGCAGAACCAACGGGTGGGGGAGGCGCTAACGGTGATCAAGGAACAGATTGCCCTGGCCGGCGAGACCGGCATTACCGAAGCTGAATTGGCCAACGCCAAGACCTATTTGAACGGCTCGTTCCCTCTGCGCTTAACTTCATCGGGGCGAATCGCAAGCCTGTTATTGGCCATTCAACGGCAGAAATTGGGTATCGACTACATGGACCGGCGCGCCAGCCTGATCAATGCCGTGACCATGGCTGATATTCGCCGTGTCGCGAAACGGCTGTTGCGCCCGGAAAACCTGTTGACCGTGGTCGTTGGCGAGCCGGCAGGACTGAGCAGCAGCGAATAGGGCCGCGAGCCCGCTTCCGGCGATGACTGGGCTCTGCTAGCTTGTTGTCATGAGTGATACGTTGCCCATCCAACAGGATATTTCCGGCTGTCTGCAGGCCGCCGTTGGCGCAGTGGGCATGGCCGAGGGCGAAATGGCGCCATTGTTGCGGCAATGCGAGGCGGCACGCCTGCGTTTCGCCGCTGAACTAGCGGCGGGGGGCCTCGCACCCCTGGCTTTGGCCCAGCGCAGCGATGATCTGATGGACCTGCAAATGATTGCCAGCGATTGGCGCCGGCGCTTTCGCCGGGTAGTGCTATTCGGCACCGGCGGTTCGGCGCTCGGCGCCCGTACCCTGGCGGCTCTCGCCGGCCAAGGCCAAGGCAATCGAGATGGCGCGCCGGAACTATGCGTACCGGACAATCTGGACCCGGATCTGATGGCCGCGATCCTGGCTTCGGATGATCTTGCCCATACCGGGTTTCTTGTAATCTCAAAATCGGGCGGTACCGGGGAAACCCTGGCCCAGGCCTTGACCGCCATCGCCACAGTGCGCGATAGCCTTGGCGCCGCCGCCCTGGCTGAGCATTTCCTGGCCATCAGCGAACCGGGACAGGGTGCGCTACGGCAATTATGCGGCGATATGGGCATCCGGGTATTGGCTCACGATCCGGATGTTGCCGGGCGGTTTTCCGTTCTTTCACTGGTCGGCCTGCTGCCGGCCATGATCCTGGGCTTGGATGCTGCGGCCGTACGCAATGGCGCCAGGATGGTGCTGGAGCAGGCTTTGGCAAACTCCGACGGCCCGTCGGCCATCGGCGCGGCGCTACAAGTTGGTCTGCAACGCCATGGCCTGGGACAATCAGTCTTGCTGGCCTATGGCGAGGCGTTCAAGCCGTTCGTGCTTTGGTACCGCCAGCTTTGGGCGGAAAGCCTGGGTAAGCAAGGCCAGGGCACCACGCCCATAGATGCCCTGGGCCCGGTCGACCAACACAGCCAGTTGCAGCTGTATCTTGATGGCCCCGCAGACAAGCAATTCACCTTGTTAATGTTGCAACAGGCTGGGCGGGGTCCGCTGGTTGACGCGGACCTGGCCAACGGCCTGGGCCAGAGCTATCTGGCGGGGCGGCGGATCGGCGATCTGGTGGCGGCCATGCAAGCGGCCACGGCGGATACCCTGATCAAGCATGGCCGCCCCGTACGCCGTCTGCTGTCGCAACGCCTGG
Organism: Alphaproteobacteria bacterium; assembly: GCA_021776235.1. Lineage (GTDB taxonomy): Bacteria > Pseudomonadota > Alphaproteobacteria. The sequence goes on from JAJFGG010000058.1 coordinate 6,156, forward strand.
ATGAAACCAGCCTGGGGGCGCTGTTGATGCATTTCATGCTGGAAACCCTATTTGCGGCGGATTTGATGGGAGTCGATCCCTTTGGCCAGCCTGCGGTAGAGGAGAGCAAGTCAATGGCCCGGCGCTATCTGAAGGCGGCCGCACCATGAGCCGTCTGCGCAGGTTGCCGGAAATTACAGTCAACCGCATTGCTGCCGGCGAGGTGGTGGAGCGGCCCGCCAGCGCCCTGAAGGAACTGGTGGAAAATGCCATCGATGCCGGCGCCACGCAAATCGATATCGTATTGCTGAACGGCGGGCGGGAATTGATTTCCGTCAGCGACAACGGCGCTGGCATGACGGCGGACGAATTGGCCCTGGCGGTACAGCGGCACGCAACCTCAAAACTGCCCGACGAGGATTTGCTACATATTAACTGGCTGGGCTTTCGCGGCGAGGCCTTGCCCTCGATCGGGGCCGTGGCCCGCCTGGATATCGCCTCCCGCGTCGCCGATGCCAGCAATGAGGACGGGGCCTGGCGCATCAGCGTCGACGGCGGCCGGGTCAGCGAAGTTATGCCGGCCGCGCAGGTTAAGGGTACCCGTGTCGAGGTAAGGGATTTGTTTTTTGCCACCCCGGCGCGTCTGAAGTTCCTGAAAACCACGCGGACCGAATTTCAACACGCAGCCGATGCGGTAAGAAGGCTGGCAATGGTCCGCCCCGATATAGGCTTTACGCTTTCCGATGGTGAACGGCGCAGCCTTGACCTGACGGCCAGCGGCGGTGATTTGTTTGACGCCCGTTTAACCCGCCTTGGCGCGATTATGGGCCGGGAATTTGCCGACAACGCCCTGGCAATCGAGGCGGAACGGGAAGGTCTGCGCCTGACCGGCTATGCCGGATTGCCGACCCTGAACCGCACCAACAACCGCATGCAGTATCTATTCGTCAACGGTCGGCCGGTGCGGGATCGTTTGTTGGCAGGGGCCTTGCGGGCCGGGTACATGGATGTCCTAGCCCATGACCGGCATGCCATGGCGGCGCTATTCCTGGAAGTGCCGGCGGAACAGGTAGACGTGAACGTACATCCCATGAAAGCCGAGGTCCGCTTTCGCGATCCAGGTCTGGTGCGTGGATTGCTGGTTTCGGCCCTGCGTCACGCCTTGGCGGGGGCAGGGCACCGCAGTTCAAGCACGGTCAGCATGGCCGCCCTGGGCCGGGTCCGCGAAGAAGGCTTTAATCTGCCATACCGGCAGGGAGCGGGGCCGCGTGGGGCCGGGCGGGGCGGTGTTGGCCTGATGGAGGCGGCCGCGGCCTTTCAAGCGCCCTTTAATGCCGTCACCGAACCCTCCGCGCGTCTGGAGCCGCTGCCCGAGGACGGCGATACCATGGCGGCGGCCAATGATTATCCCCTGGGCGTGGCCCGGGGCCAGTTGCACGAGACCTATATCGTGGCGCAGACCGCGAACGGCATCGTGATCGTCGATCAGCACGCGGCCCATGAACGTCTGGTGATGGAACGCATGCAGGCGCAACTGGCGGATCGCGGTGTGGCACGGCAACTATTGTTACTGCCCGATGTCGTGGAACTGGATGAGGATAGCGCCCAGCGTCTGAGCGCACGGGCCGATGAATTGGCCGAATTGGGCCTGGTCCTGGAGGCTTTCGGGACCGGCGCTGTGGTCGTGCGCGAAATTCCGGCGCTGTTGGGAGAAAGCGATATTCAGGGACTGGTGCGTGATCTGGCCGACGAACTGGCCGAGATGGACCAGGCCCTGGCCTTGCGCGAGCGTCTGGATAGTGTTTGCGCCTCCATGGCCTGCCACGGCAGCGTCCGGGCCGGCCGCCGTTTGAATGTGGCGGAAATGAATGCCTTGCTCCGGGAGATGGAGGCCACCCCGCGTTCGGGTCAATGCAGTCACGGCCGTCCGACCTATGTTGAACTACAGTTGAGCGATATCGAAAGCCTGTTCGGACGCCGCTGATCTACCTTCGCAAAGGTACCTGACCGTCGGAATTATCCCAGCGTAAAATCACCATCCGCGCCGCGCCGTATTGCCGTTCGTCCAGTTTGGTAAAGCCGGGACCGGGCTGAAAATCTTCCTGCTTCGCCAACTCGATACAGCAAATACTGCCCTCGTGCAGCCAACCCAATTCAGCCAGGGCATTCAGACTGGGTTCCGATTGTCCCGTCCGATAGGGCGCGTCCATCATCACCAGATCAAAGCTGGACTGGGCCCGGCCCGGCCGCGTGGCATCGCGGCTCAGGACATTGACGCGGGCGGCTTCTCCTATTGCCTTCGCGGTGTCCAGGATCAGCCGGGACGCCGCCTTGTTCCGCTCGATAAAGCAGACCGACGCCGCGCCCCGCGATAACGCTTCGAGGCCCATGGCGCCCGTGCCGGCGAAGACATCCAGTACCGTCCTGTCCCGGGGCATGGGGCCGCCCGGGCCAGCGTAGTCGCCGTGCGACAGGATATTGAACAAGGCCTCCCGCGCCCGGTCCGAGGTTGGGCGGATATCCAGGTCCGCCGGTCCCGTCAAACGTCTGCCCTTGTGTTTGCCGCCGACGATCCGCATCTAGAGCATTTCCGGGCTATTCTGGGTCATTTGACCGTCCACCAAGGCCCCGTGGGTAGGCGCGGTTTGCAGGTCGATGTGGGACATCGTCCAAAAACCGCAACGCCGCCACGGGGCCTTGGTGGGCGGCCTTTGGTGGCGACCCTAAGCCATTCGGATGCTCAAGGTTCTGGGCGCCAC
>JAJFGG010000059.1 GCA_021776235.1 Alphaproteobacteria bacterium
CGGTCTCGCCTTGTCGATGCGCGCAGCAACCCGGAAGTGATACAGGCCATTACGGCCCGGGGCTTCGACATTGATCAAGGCATGGTCTTGAAACTGAACGATCAATACTTCTATGGCGCCGAGGCGATGCACAAGCTTGCCCTCATAGTCAGTTCTTCCGGGCTGTTCAATCAATTCAATCTCTGGATATTCCGCTCGCGCCGCCGCGCCGAATGGCTCTACCCGGTTTTGCGGGCCTGCCGCAATATGCTGCTAAAGCTGTTGCGGCGCAGCAAGATCAATAATCTCGGATTGCCCAACAACGAGAGGTTTTGATGAGTTTGAGGGCCGTTTCGAGGGTTCGATACGACCTCGGGTGCATTAGTTCAAACGACGGCGCAGGGTGTATCTTTTACCGTTGAATTCGCCGAAATAATGACCGGTCAACGGATGCTGGATTGGTTGCGGTTCGGTCGCCGATACCAAATGTCTTTCCGCAACGTAAGTCGTGTGAACGGCCTGATCGACCAGCACGTGATACCATGGTTTGTTCTTCGGGGGCCGGGAGCGGGCGACATTCTCGTACCACTCCTCAGAACCGCTGAAGACAGCATCGACATCAAAAACCACCCCCAAATAGTCAAACAGCTCGTGCTGAACCACATCGCCGACCTGAAATTTGGCTTCATGCTCTGTCATGCAGACCTCATAAGAACAGCGACAAGACGCCAGTGTAACTGTAGACGCGGTCGTGGGAAATCTCGCCGTTGCAGAAGAGGCCGACCAACGGGACATCGCCAAGCTCGTCCTGGATGGCCGAGAGTTCCGCTGACTGGGGGCCAAACAGGTTCGGCCCGCGGCCCAGGCAGGTGAAGTAAATCGCACCCTTGATGGGCCCGGGCGCGCGCCGTTTGAGATCGGCGAGCATACGGGCCAGATCGTCCCGTGCCGCCTGGCCGTCGCGGCGGCAGAACATAATCCTTTGTCCATCCTCGAGTGGCGCACCGATCGCCAACAGCCCTTGCGCTTCGTCGAGGCCGGCCAGGTTGCGCACCGTATAATCGGCCCGGTCCGAACCGGCAACGGGAAAAGCGGCAAAGATGTAGCCGCCGATGCCCTGCAAATTTTGCGCCAGGACCTCGCCGATGTCCTCCTTGAGTACCTCCAGCGCCGCGCGGCCATCGATCTCTATGGCGACGTTGTCCTCGCATTGCGTGATCTCGCGGACTGGTCCAATCGGCGAGCAACCCTGGGTCAGGGCGGTCGCCACCGGGACCTCCGCCGAGAACATCACGCCCGACAGCGCCCCCTCGGTCAGGGTGCCGGCGACGTGTCCGTAGCTGCCGCGCGACGAGGCCAGTCCGCCGACCAGGAAACAGCCGGCCGCCTCGGCAAGCGCGGGCACACGCTGCATCATCTCGGGATCGCGCGGGTCGGCGTGGACCACGCCGAAGTGCCCTTCGCCGCGCTTCGCCCAAGGTCCGAGCCCGGCAACAAAGCCCGTGGGATCATCGTCAAAGTGGTCAAAGAGGCTGAACGAATTGCCGGGAAAGCGGCCGACCATTGCCGCCACTGCCGGCTCGTCGAAATATTCGCGCCCCGTCGCACAGATGCCCACACCGGTGGTGCCGACCCAGTCGGCAACCCCGGTCTCCTGAACCAGCAGCGCCGTGATCTTGCCAAGCTCACCAGCCAGGGGGTCGGTGACGTAGACAAAGCCCAGATTGGCGCCGGCCGGCGGGACAATCTGCCCGGCGCAGGCCAGGGCCGCGGCGTGCCAGTCGGCGCCTCTGGCGTGGCCAAATCCGAATTGCTCCGCGTCGTCTCCCATGGCCCAATCCTAGCATATTCGCGGGGCAGCGATGTCGACTTTGCCGATCCACTCGGCGCTTGCGCCGCCCAGTGCGTTCTCCGATAGTCGGCCTCACATACCCTTATTCCGGAACTCATTGAAAGGCGCCAATCACCTGCCGAAATCGGTAGCACATTCAATTTTCGAAGGCGAGCCGGGTACCAGATCGTAGAAGCCGGGCTTATACCAACGAACGCTGATAGAGACCCATTGAGATCGCCTGGTCCGCGCTTCTAACCGTCAATCAAAGCGGCGCTCGATGCCGGGCGGCGATGTCAGGAAATAGAAAAACTTACCCGGCACATTACCCGTATTCTTGACCTTGTACTTCCAACCGGTGGGGTAGTAGGTGCAGTCCCCCTTCGTCAGAACGTAGGATGCATCCAACTGCGACGCATCGGTGCCCCACCAGACGGTGAATTCACCCTCGAGGATGTAGTAGAACTCGTCACACGGGCCGTAGTGATGAGGCGCGGTACCGTCATCATGCGCCTCGATTGCAAAGACACAGGTTTCATCACCGGGTTGCATATGGCAAACGCCGATATTGCCCACGTTCTCGAGACTGTAAAACTGCTTGATGGGCACCGAGATGTAGTGTGACTCGTCGTAGCCGGGGCCAAGCATTTTCACCTCCCGCTCGCGGACAACCTGCGGCGTTCTGATATCTTGAGACATTCACATTCTCCCTTTGGGCCAGGGTTCCAAATGATCGTGGCAAATACCTACCCAATTTCGGCAAAAACAAGCAACCGGTGAGCCGCCAACTTACCACCCTCTTAAAGTAGCATCGAACATACGCTACAATTAGCGCTTCCAGCAGCAACAGAGGAGGTTTCCGATCATGCTCACGCGACGTTCGCTCGTCAAAGCCGCGGCCGGCCTGCCGCTGGCTGCCGTCCTGGCCGACACAGGGCTGGCCCGTGCCGCCGCGGCCAACCTGGCGGCCGTCACCCTGACCACGCCAGGCGGGCAGACCGTCAGTACCGCGCTGGCCAGGCCGGATACCGCGCCGGCGGCGGCTGTGCTGCTGGTGCACGAATGGTGGGGCTATTGTGTATGAGGAATTTTCCGTTAAAAAACAGTGCCCTGCAATCGACATATGACACGTGTAAGTGACGTGTAAGAATCAGTTCTCATTCTGTGCTATGAACTAATGGAGCAGTAACATCAATCTGCCGCTACTTTACAGCCACTTGCGGCCTACTCATTGTCCTCATCATTCTTTGCCGATTTAATATACTTAGGTACCGCTGATGGAACCAAATCAGCAGTATGAATAGCAGTTCCAACAGATGGAATAGTCTTGACGTATGGCAACAGCGGATTAGCGGCATCAGATGATGTGACAGTAATGTAGTCAGGAGTATGGTCTACCTCCTTCATCAAACCTGATGCCGTAAAGAACCAAATATCTTTTGCTAACTCTCTCTCTCGGTCTGTTTCTGGAAATCTCTTTATAGTGACGTGTTCTTCAGTCGCTAGTCTCGCAAACAGATCCCTAAGGTCTTCATTCCAATCCTCAACTTCTGCTATCTTCTGTTCGTCATTAAGTTGTTCAAAATCTTGCGGCATTGTAGTAATCACGATATTGCCATCGCCCACCTCGGCCCCTTTTATCCAGCGCCATTCGCCTTCCGCTGCGGCGTCGGTGCCACCGAGCCAACCCTCGATGCCTATTAAGGTATCATCGCCACCGCCGCTCGCTGGGGTGGCTGGGCTATTTGTGCTAATTTGCAATTTTATTAGTTCTATATATGCAGTCTTCAGACTTAATTCCCTTTCGATGCTTGCATTCTTCAGTCCTAATTCTCTTTCAATAATGGAACATTTCGACTTAAGATTTCCGAATTTTGTCTTATGCAGCAACCAAATCAACCACCATAAGAAGCCCGCAACTGTAACAAATATTGTAATGAATATGCCCGCAGTCGATGACACAATTTCCCACTCTGTCATATCATACAGCAGGTATATGAAATCCATTTTCATCGCATCAATTGCCCTACACCTCTAGGTGCCACCCTCACCGCCGGCAGCTTCAAGCCCTTTGGAAATCTTGGCCGTCAGAACAAAAAGAAACATACCCAATGCCTCAGCAAACTCCACAGCCTGCTTGGCCTCATCCTGCGAAACATGGGGATTATCTTTGTCAGCGTGCCTTGGTCGATTAGACCCTAGCCGCACTACATGCGCCCAATCACCCATTCCTTCAGTCAGCACGTGTTCCTGTACGGCCTTATCAATTCTCGTGTAGAGACTGCCCTCACCGTACCCGACATCTTTTAGCATCGCATCGACCGCACTGCCTGCCATGACGACGGCAGCATCAGGAGCGTGCAAAGTCTCATATGCTTGCTGCAAAAACCTTCTTGCTGTATCCGGAAGATTAATGTCAGCGTCCTTAGCCGGCGGAAAAACTTCAACAATTTCTGGGTTTGATGTATGTTCTCCGGGTTTACCTTTTGCTATCAATCCGCCACCACATGATGTGCAGCGATAAATGGCCCACACACTTGTTTTCCCCTCTGTATTTCTCGGAAAAGGATCGCCTGAATGCCACATCCTAACTAGTTGAGGGTTAGCTACACTGCAATGCGGGCATCGATTAACGCCTTCAAGATCGTGTCCAAATCGAACAATTTTCTGATCTGCCATTTGTAACTAACCTAAAACTTCAGTTTGGCCGCTTTTGCTACATCTATTGAAACAGTGCTGCTATATCCCTGAAATGCCTTACTAACAATTTCGCTAGCAATCGGGCGCAAGGCTTTTACCGTGCGTTCATCGCCATGCGCAATTCGGATAGCTACTGCGTCGATCATTTTAGTTACAGCTTGGTGGGCTTCCTGTTCTGATTTCGATTGACGCCATTTTCTGATGGCATACATCGTACTGAGTGTCGTCATTACTGCCGCAGTGGCTGAAACCAAAATTAGCGTTTCCAGCGGGTTTGAATGGGTTGCTTCAACTACCCTAGCATTAATTTCTTTAGGTGGTGTTACTGAATAGTAGCTGAGTGCTTGCTGAACCACATACTCGTTATCACTGAGAATTTCGAAATCAAGAGCAATCGCTTTAAGTCTCGCCCGAACTACATCCGCAATATGCATCTCCGTATTTTCCAAGTAGGGAATAATGAACTCCTGCAATTCGGCGATGGCGTAAGCATTCGTAAGATCGCTGTCAACCAGATATAGCGTATCTCCAACATGTCGAACTAATGGTGGCCGACCCTCATCATTAATCGAAACTGTGAAATAGCGCTCACTGACAGAAAATTCTCGTAGCAAGGAATCAATACCGTCGTCTTCTCCACTTTCCTCGGCCATGCAGACCTCCATTTGTGCGTGTTTTGACCCGCGCCATGTGTGATAGACGGCATCTATCCAACGGGGGTAACGACCACCCTGCCGCGCCCACGTGTAATCATATATCCGCCTCGTGGCAGGCGTATTGATCCACTCAACACTGCGGGTGTGAGCAAATCTTCAATTGCCTGGATATTCTTATCAACCTTGACATCTGCTTTAGATGGCTTTGCTGCCAACCATTTGGCGAAAGTTTCATCCGCAATATCCGGGCCTAGAGATTTGCGGAGGGCTGTTAGCTTTCTCATATCGCCCTTTGATAATTCGCTGTCAAGAAACTGCACCATGTAGATCACTCCTGATTTGAAAAACCCATTCTACCACTGTCGTTTCCGGCTGCAAGGTATCTGTGATCGCCTATGGCTGCGAATGGTAACAAATACGCTTTGTCGTAAAGCTTTTCCTGTCTTGCTTTGAATGCGGCATGTTTACCGGCGAATGCCGTTCTCAACACTTGGCCCGCTGTCTCTGCGTCTGTTGCCTTGCCAAATTGTGTCTTCAAACCACCCAATGCAGTTTCTATTTCTGCAATGAATTTTTCTGCCGCACGTTGCATTGTGTTTGCGCCTGATGGAGCGCGACCCGCTAGGTCTTCTGCACCCGCCATAAATCTTGATTGTGTGTTTGCGCCAGCACGTGGCGTAATGCCGAACTGGTCAAATAGCTGCATGAGCCGTTTGTTTGTCATTTTTGTGAAGCGGTTCTTGCCGAAGTTGAATGCCTTATTGAACATCTGAGACGAACTGCAATAGCTTGTCTGTAGCAGCATCTATCACTACCGTTGATGCTTGCAGGTAATCTGTTGGTAATGCGACAATTTTGGTATCTGCAACCGTAGCCAAGGTCGTAGACGTTAGCATCTGGCGGTCTACAATTTCTTTGTTGCACTCTGATTCTGCTAAGACAATAAAGTCTTGTATTTGAGAGGTTACGTCAGAGCGACTTAGATGGTCGGCAATGTATGCCTGTAAGTCCGAGTAGTTCGTTAGCGCCACTTAGACGTGGCCCTCTGCGGTTCTAAAGAATCTATTGTCGCCGTCGTTAAGCCATGCGAGGAACTTCTTTTTGTCGTCTAGTATGCCAGCCGCTCTAAGTCTCATTGTGTCCGTATTTTTCTTATTCAAGAGAACTTCGCCAATGGTCTCAATTGCCGCTGTTGTATATGTCTTTGCTAGTGCCGTTACATCGATTTCGTTTTGATCTAGGTCTAATGGCTTGCGGTTGTGGCCCCCTTTGGGATTTCCTGATTAGCCTTTTTTGAATTCATGCTTGCTTAGGTGCTTGTGGCGGTTGTGGCGGTCGGTCAGTATTCTTTTTTCATTTTCGATACGGTCGCCTTTTGCTTGCATATTGGTATTTATTTTTGGTCAAGTTGGCAGTCTGCATCTTGCAGCTGACAGCCTACTTCAGATCAGATTTTTGGTGGTAGCGGGCAATTTTGCACGCCGTTCCACAGTCGGCGCCATTGACACATATACTAATTCGAGATAGGATTTTATTTGTTAAACGTATAAGTGGTAGCGCGATGCATCTCTTATGACACCCAGTTCGATGAAATTCGAAGGTTAATAATATGGCACACCTATCCAAATTTAAATCAATAGCAATTGCAGTATCTTTGATCAGCTTCGGCGGATGCTCGGCCGGAAGCGATTCCAAAATAGGAATTCTCGGTGAAAACTTCGAGACGGTCGCGACTGTGGAGCTTACCGTAGAAAATTCAGCCCAAATTGGATTTGAAGGAAATGTCTCTCGGGCCACCACGAACGACGGTCGTAAATTCAATTCTCTTGTCGGGCACTCGCATGACGGTCGTCTAGAATTCAAAGCTGAAATCGAGGAGTCAATTCGTAGCCAAGTGACGATCATAGCTGATGGCAACAAATTCGTATTATCATATGATACTAGAGTTGATGTGACTGCCGACACTTTTCAGTGGCCCGAAGACTATATATCGGGGGAGCTGCCTAAGTCCGTCTTGAATTCTGTGCAAGAATTAGCATATTTGCTAGAGCCTGTAGCCGGGCAGACACAACAAAAGCTGCTTAAGATTGAGCATCTCGTTGGCTCAGCACCGCTCGATCTCCTGTTTCAGTTCGCATCGATGATACCTCATTTCGCCCCCATGCGGGCGAAGGGTTCAATCCGCACCGAACACGCACCTGGAACACCTGCTGGGCTAAAAGACGCGGCGGTGTATGTTGGCCAATGGAATTTTCTTGGCTCTCCCCCGGACGTTTGCTTTAACTCCGTTATTACTAAAGGAAGATGCTGCCCGATAACTCCGGTTTCTTGGTACAACGGTTGGGGCAAATGTACCTATTGTGGCGGCGAACAATATAATGCCCAAACCACGGGTACAAACGCCCATTGCCATGGGAGGTGTGGCGGTGGCTGTGACCAATTTCCACATTGCACTAGCACAGCGAATTACTCAACGGCTTGTGTAATGCATGACATGACAGGAGGGGCCGCCTTTTGGGCTGCGGGTGATTGCATCAGAGCCGTTAAGAATTGTTTTTGACCATATAATGGTAAGCGAGAACGCCGGAGCAATAATCCCTCACTGATGCGGCCGGAATATTCGGTTGCGCCGGAATAAGAATCCGTCAGCGATAGCCCTTTGCGGATTGCATCGAAGGGCGAATTTTTTGATGACCAATATTTTTTTGGTGACCAAATAATTTTCCGATGATGCCAAATGATCTTTCCGATTGCCAGATCAGATGGATGGTTTTTTTTGACGGAGCAATAAACTAGAGTGAATATTTTTACGCGGACAAGGAAGGAAGGCCCCAGGCTCCGCGTGGGGTACCCTTCTGAATTTTAGCAGATGACTTAAAATACTACAGGCACCATAGGCAAATATCGTAGGCTGCAAAATAGACCTATTGATGGCGTTCATATGGCCCAGATATACTAGGCTAGCGGAGCACAAAAACCGCTGTTGAAAGCTATTGATTTTAAAGGATAAATTTTCGTAAAAAGCCTAATGCTGGAACTATGTCCCTATCATACCTATGGGCACAGGTGTCAAAAGGTTTACAAACGGGCATTGGGTAACTTTATGGGGTCGTATATGAGCATACGGATAGATGATTATGATTGAGGTCAACTGCTAAAGTCTGGCAGACCTTGGCCCATGGACGCGTAATCGTTATCGTTGTTGCAAATTAGTATTTCAAGGTATACGATAGCGTGTCGAAATGCGTAATAAGCAAACAGCGGGGAATAAACAATGTTTAAGGGTGCTTTGATCACGGTTGCTTTAATTGCGTTTCCACTTCAGGCCTTTGGCCTTGAAGTTGATGTTCAAGAAATTGAATTCAATGTAACTGTACCGCCAAACAATGTATTTAAGGAAACAGTCGAATGCAGAGTAGGTTCCAAACCAAAAGGCATTCGAATAATGCAAGGCGGAGCACATGCACAGTTCTTTACAACAAATGATCGTGAGGCCGAGATACGGTTCTTCAATATTGGTATGCATCACCCTGCAACGGCATCTGTTACGGTGTATTGCTGGTAGAAACGTTGCTTCAGACATAGAGGGACACATGTGAGCTAGTCCACGCATATCGTGGCCCGGTTTCTTGTTTCGTCAATTCAAGTTCCGGGCCACATTGCCCTTTTTCCTAGGCAGCCAGAACCACATTAAGAGCTTGTAGCCCTGCCATGCCTGCCAACGACGAAATTACACTATATCAAAGCTTTTCCGAACGCACCTTGAAATATGGTCGGAACATGATGGCTGCTGCCGCGCCTATCATTGTGTTTGAATGGGTGCCCCGGACCAACTCAGACTTCCAACTCTTTTTCTATAAGATAAGTGCCGTCGACGAAATTTGGGTTTGGCAGGTTTTGTTTGTGGTTTTGATTTACTACGCTATCCGTTTCTATGGTCTTGCAGTTCTGGATTATCTTGAATGGAAGCTTAGATACATTCCTCATAAAGTAGCAAAGTCCGCACCAGGCCTAAGCACCACGCGTCAGAAGCGCTATGCGAGAGACAAACCTGCCGCAGATCGTGGAATTTTGAAAAGCGTGCTCTCCCAGCGCCGTCAGTATTTACAGGAGAAAGAGAAAGTAACTGGCAAAATTCAAGGCAAAAATTATGAAGGCGAACTAACGGACGCAGAATTGAGAGCTTATCATTGGCAGCGAGCCTATTTTTGGATCACCGATTTGGTTGTCCCCACTGAACTTTTTCTTTTCGCATTGTACCTTTCCCTCAATCAAATATATACGCTTGCTGCCAAGTGATTAGACAGTTTCTGGTGAAACGCAACGTATCGTCGCCTACGGTCGTAGCACTCTCGCCACGCAAAGTGACGGTTGCCGTTGCCCTGATGCTCGAAAACATTCTTACATATGCTGAAGTGTTGGAACACAAGCGAACCACTCTCGCTGGGTTTCCGTCTGCTGCATTAGGGATTGCAATAGATGCTGTGGTTGCACTTGTAGTTACTGTCGTGCCTTGTTCTGAAATTTTGATAGCCATTATTGTTCCTTATTTTTTACCGCCGAGTTCATTCTCTTGCACTGCTATTTAGTTTATTAGCTGTTTCATCATTTACATAAACTTTCATACATTTGACATATTCATTGACAGCCATAGAGTGTTAAGGCACGTTCCATCCTATAATGCAAAAAATTATATCCTTATGGAAAACTCTCCAAGCTGCTACCGGTATAAAGTTGGAAATACTTGGTTTGCTGGTAGCCCTTTTAGTGGGTTACGCTGACTGGATAAATGGCCAGCTTATAGATCAAGGCATTATGAAAGGTGGGAACGAAGGCGCAATCCTTGGAATTCCATCGTGGATGTTAGGCATCACATTTGGGATGGGGTATCTGTTGCTGTGGTTTTTCATATACGCCCATAAACTGAGAACGCAGATAGAAGAAGCTCGCGTTGAACTTTCATTATTGAGAAAGGAGGGTGTAGTAATTCGAAATTATGCGTATTATCAATTACAAGGTAACTATGATGATGATGCGGAACCTTGGGAAGACAAATCCCTAATTTGGCAAAAGCGAGTTTATGCGAGCCTCAAGAAAATTAGTGTAGCGGACGCTGAGTGGTTTGACACACTGGACGTAGTTGAACCCCCGCGACGTAATTTTACGATGGAGCAGGATGAGAAAATGACTGATGGACAATTTCATAGATTTGCCCAATTGGATTTTCAACTGTTGCAGCTTGGAAAGATGATTAGGGACCTGTGGGGAAAAAAATAAAAAGTATCCTTAATCTACCTTTTCAAACAGACCGCACCCTTACTGCCCGAACTAACTGTTTCAGCATGCAAATCACTTCTCGATACCTGTTAGAATAATACTATACTATTGACAACTATGGAGTGTTAGGGCAGTGTCAAGTTCATAATACGAAAAGCATTATCTAGATTGAAAACCAAAATCCAGCCTTGCCACAAGGCGCCGTCCACCTATGCCACAGTAAACCTAGAAGATTTCGCAAACCGGATGAAATGGGGGAAAGAATGTCGCGGCACCCACAAATATTTTTTGATGAGCACGTAAAGCCGCCGTTTGAAGAATGGGTGGCTGACGAATTGAGTGAGTGGAAGGCTAAAGCTACTATCGCTAACTTGGATATTATGGCTGAAACTTGTTTTAGGTATTGGCAAAGTAATGATGCAACTAAGGTCAGAAGCGTAAATTCACCAAGGCAGTACAGAGAATATTTGGTTCAGTCAGAATGCGTCGATTTTGGGCTGGTCTGGGATATTCATGACGCCCACAAACATATTGAACTTACGCAAGATAGAAGTGGTGGTCGTAAGGTGAAGCGAAGTGATCAAACCGGGGTCGAATCTTTGGGATGGGGTGTTGCAAGGTGGGATGAAGGAAAATGGGACGGTCCGCCTCAACTGGTCGTCACCACGGATAGTTTGGAAAAGCGCCCGCTTATATCAGTTGCAAAGAACGTTATCGATATGTGGGAGAGGTTATTACTGGATTGGAGGCCGTAGTCCCAATTAGGCTCACATGCCGGGGTCAGGTCTCAATTATGCTTTCGCTTTTGGTTTAGCTTTCGGCTTTGCCTTTGTCATTTCAAGAACATCATCGTCCGTAGCCTTAGCCATAATATCGTTGGCTAGATCACGCGCACTCAATTGAATGTCGTCATGGTTACGATTTGGAGACTGTTTCGCCAACAACTCCACGCACATTTCAATTAGGCAATTACGAACTGCATTCCTACGTTCTTCTTGTTCTTGCAGGCGTTTTTCGTTGGTAAGATGGTCGCCCATCGCTTTCTTCAAACGTTTTTCATTAATATACATACTTTTCTCTCTGAATGGTTACCTTCCTCAGTCCTATTTATGCAAATTTGTTTCAAAAAGGGGCTAAAACGTCACTTTTTGGCTTTATCACGTAAATAATATTAGCAATTTGGAAAAAGGAGCACACACTATGGACAGTTACGAACGACTATCACGAAAAATACTTTCCAGTTTCTACAAAGACAATAAACACATTATCGCTATCGAAGAAGTTAACCGCGACCAAGCCGAAGATTGGTGTAGCGAATATGCAGAACGGGATTGGCGTCGCGTTCACAACTGTTTCGCCTTTAGAGAAGAAGAAGATGCAATGTTCTTCAAGCTGAGGCCGTCGATACCCTGACCGCCTGGGCCCAATGGCTAAAGGCTCATGAGTTGTCCAATGGCAAATTGGGCACTGTTGGTTGGTGCTTTGGCGGCGGCTGGTCCCTGGGCGCCTCCCTGGCCGAACCGGCCGATGCGACGGTTGTCTATTACGGCCGGGTCGGCGGCACGCCCGAGCGCCTGGCGCGGCTCAAGGGGCCGGTGCTGGGCCATTACGCAACCCAGGACCGGTGGATCAACAAACAGATGGTATCGGCCTTCGAGACGGCCATGGACAAGGCCGGCAGGCCTTATACTTCGCACTGGTACGAGGCCAATCACGCCTTCGCCAATCCGAGCAGCGGGCGTTACGACCAGCCGGATGCACAACTGGCCTGGACCCGCACCCTGGACTTCTTCGCGGCCAACTTGAAAGGCTAACCTTGTACCACCGAACGCGGCGCCCGGCATGCTCTAAGGCGCCGGTTCCATCGGGGCCAGGTCGAGAATATCCGAAAAAACCTCGCCGGCGCTGATGCGGCGCTCCCACTCTGCTTCCGCCTCCAGGGTTGCCTGACAGGTTTCCAGCACGGCGGCCATCCGGCCCCGCGGTACGATGACTATGCCGTCGTCATCGCCGATTACCAGATCGCCGGTTTTGACCTGCACGCCGCCGCATGAAACCGGCCCGCCGACATCGCCGATCTGGCTGAAATTGGGGCCCGCGGGGGTCACGGCGCGGGTGAAGGTGGGAATGCCATGGGCCCGGATTTCCGCGACATCGCGGATGGCGCCGTCGATCACCAGGCCCGCCACTCCCTGGCGCATGGCCTCATTGGTCATATTGCCGCCCAGCACGGCGTTTTGCGCATAGCCGCCAGCATCCACCACCAGCACGTCGCCGGGCCTGGCCAGGGACAGGGCGTGCAGCAGGGGTGTGATATCGCCGGCCATGGCGCGTACGGTCAGGGCCTGGCCCAGCATTTCATAACCGTCTCTGACAGGCCGGATGGCCGCATCCAGGGCGTTGGCCTTGTTCATGGCGTCGGTGGCGATGGTGCTGCGGATATGAGCCCAGGGGGCAAGCGCCTTGCTCCCCAGGCGCCGTTTTGGCAGGGCGTGCAGATAGACCGTCATGGCCGCCTACATACCCAAGATGCGCTTGGCGACAATTTCGTGCTGCACCTCGTTGGAGCCGCCATAGATCGTCGCCTTGCGTTGGTTGAAATAGCGCCCGGCGGCGGCGGCGGCATATTCCGGGCCGATGGCGGGTACATTGGCGCCATAATCCAGCACGCCGCGGTCAAAGGGACTGGCGTAATAGGCCGTCGCCTCGACCGCCAGTTCACCGACCGCCTGGGTCATGGACGAGCCCTGGCATTTCAGGATCGAGGACGAGGCGCCGACCCGCTGCCCCGCGCTCAAGGCGCTCAAGGTCCGCAGTTCCGTGTACTCCACCGCCCTGGCCGTGACTTCCAGGGCCGCCAGTTTCGCCGCGAAGGCCGGATCATCGATTAAACGGGCGCCATCACTACGCTCCTGTTTCGACATCTCGCGAACCCGCGCCAGACCACCATGCAAACCACCCGCATAGGCATTGCCCCGTTCGAACTCCAACAGATATTTGGCCACGGTCCAGCCGTCATTCTCCTTGCCAATGCGGTTGGCCTGCGGCACGCGGACATCGGCGAAGAAGACCTGGTTGACCTCCTGCTCCGGGGCCGCCGTTTGATCCACCAGCACGATCGGCTCCACCGTGATGCCCGGCGTGGTCATGTCGATCAGCAGAAAAGTGATGCCCTCCTGGCGCTTGCCTTCGGTCGACGTGCGGACCAGGCAGAAAATCATGTCAGCCCGTTGCGCCATGGTGGTCCAGATTTTCGAGCCATTGACGATGTAATCATCGCCGTCGGGAATGGCGCGGGTCTGCAGCGAGGCCAGGTCGGAGCCCGAGCCCGGCTCTGAATAACCCTGGCACCACCAGACATTGGACTGCAGGATATCAGGCAGGTATTTTGTCTTCTGCTCTTCGGTGCCGAATTCCATGATCACCGGGGCGACCATCTTCAAGCCAAATGCCAATGGCCGCAGGGTGCCGGCGCGCAGCATCTCGGTCTCGTAAATATACTTCTGCGTCGCGTTCCAGCCCGGTCCGCCGTGTTCCACCGGCCAGTTCGGCGCGATCCAGCCCTTTTTGTACAGCGCCTTTTGCCACGCGACATGGTCTTCCTTGTGGATATAGCCGGTCATGGACTTGGCGGTCTTGGCCCGGATCTCCGGGGTGTGGTTCTCCGCGATAAAGGCCCGCACCTCGTCGCGAAAGGCTAGTTCTTCGGCCGAATATTGAATGTCCACGTCATCTACTCTCTGCTTGGGGATCTGCTTTTCCGGTCCGTTTATAGCCCATAGAATGACCCATTGTCAGCGTTTGTCCGTTTTGGAATTCCTGACCGCGCCCAGGACGGTCTCACGATAGGTGATATAGGCGCCACAGGCGACGATGATGGCGCTGCCGATCCAGGTCCAGGTATCGGGGAATTCGCCGAAGATAAAGAAACCCAGAATGACCGCCCCCACCAGCTGGCCATAGGCGAAGGGCGAGACGGCGGAGACCTCGGCCCATTGGAAGGCCTTGACCACGAACAAATGGCCCAGACCGCCGAACAGCCCCATGGCCGCGAACAGCAACCAATCGAACGGCGCCGTTGCGGCCGGCGTCACCCAATAGAACGGGCCTACCAGAGAGGTCAGAATGACGCCGAAGATTGCCGTATAGGTGATCGTGGTGGCGGGGCTGTCCTGGCCCGCCAGGCGCCGGGTCATGATCTGATAGAAGGAATAGAATGTCGCGCTGCAAACCACCAACAGCTCGGCGCCGTGAAAGGCGGCGCCGCCGGGGCGGATGATAATCAGGGCGCCGATGAAACCCACCGCAATGGCGCTCCAGCGGCGCGGGCCAACCTTTTCGCCAAGAAACGGCACCGACAGGGCGGTGACGATAAAGGGCGAGGTGAAAGAGATGGCGGCCGCGGTGGTCAGGGGCAGATAGCTCAGGGCCAGGAAATAACAGGTGGTCGAGGCCAGCAGCAGCAACGAGCGCGCCACCTGGGCGCCCAGGTTCCGGGTGCGAAACAACCCCAGGCCATGGAAGGGCAGAAAGATCAGCAACATCAGGCCAAAATGACCCAGATACCGCACCCAGATCACCTGCTGGATGACATAGTCCGCGCCCAGGACCTTGACCGTGGCGTTGAGGAACGGAAACAGGGTCACGGCCAGGCACATAAACGCAATACCGCGCGCGGTGTGGTTCGCTATCATTCAGGACGGGCTATGGCTGTGGCGGGGCATGGTCTTGTGGCCGGCAGCATAGAGCATCCGGCATACAGTGACATGGGTTTCTGAGACTTTAGCAGGCTGCTGAAAAACGATTTGGAACCACCGAATTCAATTTCGAATTACGCAATCCAGGCCGCGACGGCGGCCCGGCGCTAACGCGCCGCCCACGCGGAGCCGTGCGCTTTGGCGCACGGGCGTGAGCGACAATAGCTAGACCTGATTCGATGAATATCGAAACTGGTCTATCCGCCGATGTGATGTTCGATGGGCGGCAGATCGCCGATATAGCGAGCGATGGCGCGGCGGTCGCCGTCGGTGAGGTATTTATAGCCATCCCGCACGGCTTCTCCCATGACCCCCTCGGCCTCTTCCCAGTCCGGCTTGGTGCCGGTTTTCAGGAAAAAACTCAGTTGCTCGACGGTCCAGCCAAGGCCCGAGGCGGGCGCCGGGGTGATATTGGGCGCGGCGTCGCCCTCGGGACCATCCTTGGTACCGGCCATCCAGAAATTCCGGTCCAGGGCGCCGGCGAAATTCCGCGGGCCATGGCATTCGCCGCAATGGGCCAGGGCATTGACCAGATATGCGCCCCTGTTCCACTCGTCGTCCTGCGTCGCATCCGGGGCGAAATCACCGGCGTCAAAGAACAGCATATTCCAGAACCGCATGGGCCAGCGCCAACCGAACGGCGCGGTCACTGCGTGCTGCCGGTTCTTTTTGACGATGGGCGGCAGGGAAAACAGATAGGCCTTGATGGCCAGGGCGTCCCCATCCCGCATCAAGGTATAGGAGGTGTAGGGAAAGACCGGAAAATAGTGCGAGCCGTCCGGCCGTCGCCCCTTTTTCAGGGCCTGCAGGAAATCCTGGTCGCTCCAACCACCGATGCCGGTGTCTCTATCGGCGGTGATATTGGGGCTGTAATAGGTGCCGAACGGTGTCTTCAGTCCGCGCCCGCCCGCGAACGGTTCGCCCTTGCCCGCGCTGTCCGTATGGCAACTGATGCAGCCGGCGGCACGGACGGCATATTCGCCGCGCTTTACAAGATCATTGCCGCGCCCCGCCGAGAGAGGCGCGCAAACGGCAAGCAGAATTAACAACAAAGCACCGCCCGCGCGCCAACGCTGGGCGACGCCGGACGATGCTCTGTCTGTAGCCATATTCGGTGAAACAAGAGTCCCTATTGAAGCGACTATTTCATCTTCTTCCGCCGTTCGGCGTCACGCTTGTTGTAATGACAATCATTGCAGGCCTGCATAACGCCGCTCAACGCATTCACCACATCCTGCTCTTCGCCGGCCTTGCTGGCGGCGACCAGTTTGGCGGCGGCTTCGGCAACCTTGCCATGGCCTTCACGCACCGCCGCGGGCAGCCGTTCAATCTTCGAGATATAGGTCTCGCGGGCCTGCAATTCCTCAGCGATTTTCGTAGCCCGTTTCATATCAAATACCATCATCGCGGCCGTGATGCCCTGAATATCACTGAGACCGCCAACCATTGCCCCCCATACGGCTTTCGGCGCATGCTTTTTCTGGGCCAGGGCACCGCTGCTAAAACCAAGCGCCGCACTGAGTAGGACAGCCACTGATAGTAAAATAGTCTTCTTCATTTGAGATCTCCCGATTAATTTTTTGCCGTTGCATTCGCCTGCGCCCATTTCACTGTAATCGCTACAAGGGTTTCCCTTTTTTGGCGCCGACACCGCCTATCATTCTGTCGTAGCGGTCGTGGGCAGGCAATAGCCTGATGCCGACGATATGGGAAACAAACCGTTTCCGGGCCGCGGCGGCAGGCGCACCCGGTGACGGCGTCACGAAGTCATACTTCAGCACCCCAACGCCACGCCATGGCTCAACAGACCGGCGCCAGACGGTTTAAGCCCGCCGGATTGCCCCTGGGACGTTCCCAGTCGGGGTCGATCTTGCTAAAGTTCAGCAGGCCAGGGCAACCTGAACCGCAGCGATCAAATAATTGTGATTATCAGGGACGAAACGATGTTTCAGGAACTCATAGCCCGCGGCAACACACACCCAAACATCGCCTGGCGAGGGCGATACGCCGATGCCTGTATTGAACTGCGCAGCGACGGGCAAAGCCAATTCCTTCACCTTGACGGCGACGGGGTGCGGCTCGGGGGCGAGAGGCCCGGGCGCGCCATCACACTGTGCCTGGATGCAAGTGCCGCGGACTGGCGTGAACTGCTGGATGCCGAGCCGAGCCCCGGCCTGCAATCGTTAAGCGCCATGCGCCGCACCGGCCATTTGACGGTAACCGGCGATCTTCTCGCCTTCTATCAGAATCTCCTGGCCTTGGAGTTGCTGTTTTCCCTAAGCCGCCCGCGGCCGGAAAATGCCGTCAACGGGCCGGCGGCGCCGGAGATCGAGCCCATCGTGGGCCGTTACCTCAACCTGGATTTTCAGGGCCGGCGGCACCGCATCTATTTCGAGGAGGCCGGCCAGGGCATCCCGCTGATCTGCCTGCATACCGCTGGCGCCGATGGCCGCCAGTACCGGGAGATCCTGAACGATAGCGAGATCACGGCGAATTTCCGGGTGCTGGTGTTCGACCTGCCCTGGCATGGCAAATCGTCGCCCCCGAGCGGGTTTCAGGACGAGATCTATGAGTTAACGACGGACGGCTATGTGGCCATCGTCATGGCCGTGAAAGGGGCCCTGGGCCTGGACAATCCGGTGGTCATGGGCTGTTCCATCGGCGGGCGGGCGGTGCTGCATCTGGCCCTGCGCCACGGCCCGGAGTTCCGCGCAGTGATCGGCCTGCAATCCGCGCTTTATGCGGAAAACATGATCGACGGCGAGCCCGAGGGCATGCGCACCATCCACCGCCCCGACGTCCACGGGCCGGAAGTTTCCGGCGCGCTGATGGCCGGGCTGATCGCGCCGCAGTCCCCTGGCCCCGACTGCTGGGAAACCCTGTGGCACTACATGCAGGGCGGCCCGGGCGTTTTCATGGGCGATCTCAACTACTATTTTACCGACGGCGACATGCGCAACGGCCTGGCGGCCGGCATCGACACCACGGCATGCCCGGTCTATCTGCTGACCGGGGAATACGACACCTCGGCCACACCGGAATTGAGCCGCCAGTTGGCGGAAGAGATCAACGCCACCGAGTTCCAGGTGATGCAAGGCATGGGCCATTTTCCCATGTCCGAGAACCCCGAGGCCTTTCGCGGCTACCTGTTGCCCATACTGGAAAAAATCACCACCCAGGCGTAAAGGCGGAACACCCCTGGGACAGGCTCAACGCGCCGGCCAGTTAGCCTTGCGTTTTTCGATGAAGGCCCGGGCGCCTTCCTTGCGGTCCTCGGAATTCATCACGCGGGTCTGTACCTCGCCGGTGATCCCGTCGATGGCGCCATAGTCGAGCGCGCTGCCCCGGACCATCAATTCCTTCATGCCCTGCACGGCGACGGGGCTCAGTTCGCAGATCCGGTTGGCCGCCCGTTCCGCTTCGGCCATCAGTTGATCCGCAGGCACGATTTTGTTGATCATGCCCACATCATAGGCCCGCTGCGCACTAATCCGATCGGCGAATAATAGCGTCTCCGCCGCGATGGCCCAGGGCATGATTTTGGGAAACCAGGCGGCGGGAATGGTGGCGATGCCCCATTGCGGTTCGGGCAGCCAGAACGAGACATCCTCGGTGGCGATGCGGTAATCCGCGTCCAGGGCGATCCACATGCCATAGCCGACCACGTGGCTGTGCAGCGCCGCGATGATCGGCTTGTAGACCCGCTGGGTCTGGCTGATGTCGGGAAAATCACCCGTGTATTCATAACGCTCCGGCGCCCCGCCCGACAGGTCCGCGCCGGCGGAAAAGCAGCGGCCATGGCCGGACAGGATCGCCACCCGCAGATCGGGATCGTCGCGAAAATCCGCCCAGGCCCGGGCCAGCTCTTCATGCAGCTGCCCGTTCATGGCATTCAGCTTGTCGGGCCGGTTCAGGGTCACATAGGCGATGGCGCCCTTTTTCTCGTACTCGATGGTGGTCAAATTCATTTTACCAGCCTCTACTGATGTCTGATTTATATTTACTGATTTAGCCGCTTGTCCAATGCCGCCAATACCTTGGGCGGTGACATTGGCAAATCGTTCAGACGCAAGCCAACGGCATCCTCGATTGCGTTCGCGACCGCCGCCATGGGGGGCGCGATGGGCACTTCGCCAACCCCCCGTACGCCGTGGGGATGGGCATCGTTCGGCACTTCGACGACGACCGTTTCGATCATTGGCAAATCCGAGGCAACGGGCATGCGGTAATCCAGAAAACCGGGATTTTCCAATTGTCCGGCAGCGTCGTAAATATACTCCTCGTTCAAGGCCCACCCCACACCCTGAGCGACACCGCCCTGGATCTGACCTTCAACATAGCCTGGGTGAATGGCGCGGCCGGCGTCCTGGACCGCGGTATAGCGGATGACCTCGACACGCCCGGTGTCCTGATCGACTTCAACGTCGCAAATGTGGGTGGCGAACGCCGGCGCCGCGCCCTGGGCGTTGATCGAAACCTGGCCGTTGATGGGCCCGCCCGTGGCCGTGGCTTTTGCTGCGAGTGCCGCCAGGGGCAAGGGTTCGAACTCTCCCGCGTTGGCGCCGGCGGGGCGGGCCGCGCCGTCTTCCCACAACACGGCGTCAACGTCGATTTCCCATATTTTCGCGGCCCGTTCACGCAGGGTTCGGATGACTTTCTCGGTCGCCTGGGTCACGGCCATACCGGCCGAGAACGTGACGCGGCTGCCGCCGGTCGTCGCGCTGATACCAATGGCATTGGTATCACCAATCTGTGCCCGGACATGCCGGTAGTCGATGCCCAGCATTTCGGCGGCAATATTCACCATCGAAGCGCGGCTGCCGCCAATATCCGGATGACCGGTGATAACCGTGACACTGCCGTCTTCGTTGATATTCAGTTGGGCGCTGGATTCGCCACCCACATTGAACCAAAAGCCACAGGCAATGCCGCGGCCCTGGTTCGGGCCCAACGGCGCCCGGTAATGGGGATGCGCCTTTGCAGCCTGCAGCGTTTCCACAAAGCCGATCCTGCGAAAGGTCGGCCCATAGGCCGCGCGGGTGCCTTCCCGGGCGGCGTTTTTCAAACGAAACTCAACCGGGTCAAGACCCAGTTTATCGGCCAGTTCGTCCAACGTGCTCTCGACCGCGTGGGCGGCGAGAGGGGCTCCCGGCGCGCGATAGGCATTGCTCTTGGGCCGGTTCATGACCACGTCTATGCCAACCGATTGCACGTTCTCGATATCGTAGGGCGCAAAGGCACACATCGCCGCC
>JAJFGG010000060.1 GCA_021776235.1 Alphaproteobacteria bacterium
CGGGTGTGGTTGTATATCTTATTGGGACGCCGACTCAATGCGGAGGCATTTTTACACGACCGAGTCGGCGGCCATACAAGCCCCTCGGACGTCGTCGGGCGGTCCTTGTGATGCCCCACATCACGGCGGACCACCCTCCTCGCCGAGGGGCTTGTATGGCCGTCCTAAATACGACGTACTTCTGACCCAGGACACTAGAACCGAATGCCATTGTCACGACTGATCGGACAATGGCAAGCCTCGGCTCTATGCTGGGTGGCGACAGCGCATCAATGGTGGGTCGGGCAACCGTGCAAGAGCAGAAGAGAACACAGGCCGGAATTCTATTTCTGCTGGGGGCCATCGGCTTTATCACGGTGGTTGATACGGCGGCGAAATACATGACCGCCGAGCTGCCGCCGTTGGAACTGGTCTGGGGTTATTTCCTGGGTATCTTTGTCTGCCTTGTGGGACTGGCGGCAAGCAAAGGCGGCGCCCTGCCGCGCCTTTTAACGACCCGGCGACCGATGCTGCATATGGGGCGGACCGGATTGCTGGTGCTGTCCATTAGCCTGCTGTTCGTGGCGTTGAAGTACATGTCCCTGGCCGACGCCACGGCGATCAGCTTTACCTCACCGCTGTTTATCACGCTGTTGGCCATTCCTATTTTGGGTGAACGGGTGGACCGGGCCCGCTGGCTGGCGGTATTGGCCGGCCTGTGCGGCGTTCTGATCGTCGTGCGGCCGGGCAGCGGCCTGGCCAGCTGGATTTCTCTTCTGCCCCTGTTGGGCGCCGTCGCCTTCGCCGGCTTTCAAATCGTCACCCGCCTGCTGGCCAGTACGGAGAATACCTTCGCCACCTTGTTCTACACCGGTGCGGGCGGTTTGGCGTGGAGTACGCTGTCGCTGCCCTTTATCTGGGTCACACCGGAGCCCATGTATTGGTTGGCTTTCTTAGTGCAGGGCGCCCTGGGTGTCGGGGCACATCTATGTATGATCAAGGCGTTCGAACTGGCCGAGGCGTCCCTTTTGGCGCCATTCAATTATTCCAAGATCATCTGGGCCGCGGCGGCCGGTTACCTGGTATTCGGCGACCGGCCCAGCCTGAACACCCTGGCCGGCGCGACGATCATTGCCCTGGCCGGGCTGTTCGTGCTGCTGCACGAGCGCCGCAACAGCCGAGGCCGAGGTTCCGGCCACGGCCAAAGGCAGAGGCCGTAAGTTCGATTGACCATCTGGTCCAGCCATTCTCCATGACCGTGGATAGCGCCGAGACCGCCACCAGACAAATTCAATCGGCGATCTGGCGCGTTGCCCGCCTAATATCATTCGGTGCCCTACTCCTGATTCTGCAGGGCCGAACGGCCGCCGCCCGCCATCATGCCGCCGTCGATTACCAGTTCCGAGCCATTGACATAGGACGAAAGATCCGAGGCCAGGTAAAGAACGCCGTCGGCGATTTCCTGGGGCCGGCCGGCCCGATGCGCCACGGTCGAGGCCGCCAGTGCTTCCGGGTCTATGGCGTTGGCGCCGCCGCTTAAACCGCCGGCGGGCAATTTGGTCCAGATCGGTGTGTCGATAATACCCGGGTGCACCGTGTTGACGCGCACATTCAGGCCCGCCGAGGCGCATTCCAGGGCCGCCGATTTGGCGAACAGTCGCACGCCTCCTTTTGAGGCGCTGTAACCCGCCAACCCTGGCGAGCCGCGCAGGCCCGCCACCGACGACATGATTATGATCGAACCGCCGCCGGAGCCGTGAATGGCGGGAATGCCGTGCTTGGTGCCCAGGAATACGCCGTCAAGATTGATCGCGTTCTGCCGCCGCCAGTCTTCCAGGGACATCTCCAGCAAGGATCCGCCAATGCCGATGCCGGCATTGTTGACCAGGATATGCAGCCCGCCACAGTGCGAGAGCACCTCATCCAGAACCCCGCGCCAGGCTTCTTCGTCGGTGACATCATGCGCCAGGGTCAGGGCCGAACCGCCCGCCGCCTCGATCCGACCCAGGGTACCGGTCAGTCCGTCCGTATCGATATCCGTGATGACGACCTGGGCGCCCTCCCGCGCCAGGGTCTCAGCGCAGGCCCGGCCGATACCCGACGCCCCGCCAGTCACCAATGCGACCTTGTTGTCGACCAGACCCATGTTCATCCTCCGCAAAGTTCCTGTTGCCGGCATTTTTGTCTTGCTTGATTATGCTCGCTCGCCCCTTCATGGACAACCCAGGCCCGCGCCGGTATTCTTACAGCAACAGAGATTTGAACCAAAAACAACCGACAAAGAGACGGAGGCACGGGCCATGCGGGTCAGGGTTAATGCGGATAAATGTGAGGGCCACAACCGCTGTTGTGCCTTGGCGCCGGAACTGTTCGATGTGGACGATTACGGCACGGCGACGGCCTTGAACGGCGGCGAAGTGCCGGTCGCGCTCGAAGCAAAGGCGAAACTCGCGGTTGAGAACTGCCCCGAATACGCCATTGAGTATGTGCGGGATGGCGGGGAGCAGGACAAATGACGAAAACGCCGCCGGTCGAAGACTGGGCCACCGACTACGACATCTTTGATGCAGGCTATGTGAAAGACCCCGTACCGGTCTGGGACAAACTGCGCGAGCAATGCCCCATTGCCCATACGGAACGCTGGGGCGGATCGTGGCTGCCCACCAGTTACGAAGATATGCAGGCCTTCGTGCGCATGGTGCCGGCATTGTCCTCGCGCGACCCCCTGGTTGTCAGTGAATCCAAGGAGGAAATGGAGTTCGATCCCATCTTGGACGAATACGGCAATAAGGCGCCGCCGATTACTTCCGACCCACCGGAACATATCCCCATGCGCCGCCTGATCCTGCCCCTGTTCACGCCCAAGGCGGTGGAACCGTACCGGCCTTTCGCCGAGAAATTATGCCACGGCTTGATCGACGGCTTTATCGCCAAGGGGACCTGTGATGCGGCCCTGGACTATGCGGTGCATATTCCGGCCAAGACCATCGCCCACGTGATCGGCGTGGACAGCGAACGCTCCGATGAATTCGTCGGCTGGGTGCGCGGCCTGCTCGAAGAGGGCATGCAGGATCCCGCCAAGCGCATCAAGTACCGGGGCATCATCCGGCAGTTCTTTGGCGAACTGGTGGACGCCCGTAAAGCCAACCCCAGGGACGATCTGGTCTCCCGTCTGCTGGCCCAGGAGATCGACGGCCAGCCGATCGCCAGAAAGGCCGTGGTGGGCATGTGCAATCTGCTGTTGGTGGCAGGCATCGACACCACGTGGAGTTCCATCAGTTCCGCGTTGTGGCATTTTTCGACCCACCCGGAGGATCGCCGCCGCCTGGCCAACGAGCCCGAGCTGTTCCCCTCTGCCATTGAAGAGATGCTGCGCTTCTATTCGCCCGTGACCATGGCGCGCGAGGTGACAGAGGAAACCCGGGCCGGTGACGTCACCTTCATGCCTGGCGACAAGGTGTTGTTGAATTTCCCCGGCGCCAATCATGACCCTGCCGTGTTCGAGGATGCCGACAAGGTGATCCTCGACCGGGCCAAGAACCGTCATATCGCCTTTGGCATCGGCTCGCACCGCTGCGCCGGCTCCAACCTGGCGCGCATGGAAATGGATGTCGCCTTGCGGGTCTGGTTCGAACGCATTCCCGAGTTCGAGCTGACGGACCCCGGTGCCGTAACCTGGGCCGGCGGCCAGGTCCGCGGCCCCAGGCACCTGCCCTTCAGGTTTCCCGTGTAATTCAGCGCCGCGGCAGGCGGCAAGGCCGCGCCGACGGCAGGGTCAGGTCGAGTTCACGGCGATGCGCGTTTGCCAGCCTGGCCAT
The DNA here is from genome assembly GCA_021776235.1 of Alphaproteobacteria bacterium. GTDB lineage: Bacteria > Pseudomonadota > Alphaproteobacteria. Next base: position 3,798 of record JAJFGG010000060.1, read on the forward strand.
GAGGCTGAAGTAGGCCGCTTGAATTTGAGCCGCTACAGCCCGCGGTAATCTGGAAAACATGGACGTGAAAGCTTGGTCTCAAGCCCGGTTTCCACGTTGTTTCAGCTGGCGAGAATTTGATACAGGATACAGATTTGCGCCAGCCAGCTGCCTGTGAAGGTGAGCGTGCGTCCGAACGGGACGCCGGCTACGAACAATACCCAATGGGCAAGTCTGAACCAGAAGTAGGCTATGCAGGCCGATGCCGTTGCACTGTTCGAAATACCCGCAAGGTTTGCGACGACGACAAGGGCCGCGAAAGGTGCCAGATTTTCGATCGCATTATTGTGGGCTCTTTTCGCCCGGTCCGCCCAATCCGGCAGCGCCGTTCCATCGGCTTTATAGGTCAGGGCCGGCATCACGCCAACATTAGCAAGGTGTGCCAAGATATAGGGCGCCCACATAAGCAGGGTTAATCCGCTAACCCACGCAAGCATTTCAAGTTCTGTAGTCATTTAACGGTTCCCCAATAATGTTAACAGAAACTTCCCAAGTAAACTTCAAGCATAACAAAATTATACATGATTACATCGATTTTGGTAGCATCATTTTTTTCAATATCAGTAGTACATGATGTGATCCACAGATAGGTTCAGATCTTGAATTACGAATTTGTTTGAAATAATCTTCTCCCTGGTCCGTCCCTCCCCAGTGAGTTCGCCGGCGCTCTGCACTACCTCACATCGCGCGGCAATCGCCGCGCCGACATCTTATCTGACGATGCGGACCGGGACCGCTTTCTTGACAGATTGCGCTCGGTCATCAAGCGCAACCGCTGGCTCTGTCGGACGCAAGAAAAACGGCGTACTGTCCTCTATATTCCCAGGAGGTTAGTTGGGACATGCCACTTGAAAAATTCAGATTTGACATTTCATGAAACCAGCCCGCTACGCAAAAGTCGCGCAATTCGGCGCGGCCTCGCGTATGGGCTCTTATTAGTTGGCTTCGGGCTTCTACTGATTTCGACCCTGGGTGAATTAAGCGACCTGGGAGACCTACCCGGTGCTCCTGGCCGTTCTTGGGAGCTGTTCGACCGCGCTCTGGTGGATCGAACCCGGAACCTAGATGACCTCTATGAGGCTGCAAGACAACGGAGCGGCGGCGACTTGCGCAATCTACCTCCGCACGAGTCGATGCAGTTGCTTTTCACCACTGTGTCCGCCCGCTTCACCCATGGCAAAACCTCGCATACGCCGTTCAGCAACTGGATCAACTGGGCATTGGGAAGGGTTCATCCTGCTTTTGGTAGTATCCTAAATCCAAGTTTATTGTTGAAACGCGGCGAATCTGCCTTCTGCAGTGAGATTTCTTCCGTTCTGATGTATTTGGCACATAAGGCCGGTATCCGTCCCCGACACGTCGGTTTGTACGGTCATGTTGTGATGGAAGCTTGGTACGGGGGGGAATGGCACATGTACGACCCCGATTATGAGGTGGTTCCGATGGACGAATCAGGATACGTCTTGAGCGTAGCGGCGCTATCAAAAGATGAGGACATGATCCGCAAGATTTACGCGGGCAGAACGGAGCCTGAAGCACTCGTCAAAATTATAACAAGCCGCGAGGACAATAGTTTTGTTTCCTACCCTCCCGGCAGTCAATTCCTATGGAAGGCCCAAGTTCTTCTCCATATCGAACAAGCTAACGAATACCTGAAATTCATTATCCCCGTGATCATAATATTGCTTGGCATCCTCGCACTCCCGCGTCGGAGAAGCGCCAAGGCACGAAATCGGGGAAGGTGATGCGCGGCGGTTGGCGAGGTCACGACGACGGTAGGGTCAGGCCGAGTTCCCGGTGCTGGGCTTTTGTCAACCTGGCCATGATGATGAAATAGGCGGCCTGAATATAGGCCTTGATGTCCTCGCCGCTCATGGCGCCGGGGTCTTCCAGTTGCACCCATTTGGCCCGCGCCAGATAGGGCGCCGGAATAATGCCCGGTTGTTCGCAGAGAATGGAAAAGGCCAGATCGCTGCATTTGAAGCTGATCTTGCTGTGACTGCCCGCCCCCCATTTGGAGCAAATGGCGAAGATCTTGCCGCCCAGCTTCCACACCGAGGCGCCGCCCCACTGCTCTACATTGGCAGCGCCCTTGAAGGCCTGGCAATAGTCATCGAATTCCCGTCGCGTCACGCCGCCGTCCTATTCCGCCATGAAGGCAAACGCTTCCTGGGTACCCTCACCCAGTTCGGGTGCGGGGCGGCGGAAACCAGGCCGCTCGCCATCAAAACGCAGAGGCAGGGCGAACAGGCGGTATTCGCCGTCGGGGCTGTTCTGGATCATGCCCGAGGCAATGGTCTGGGGATGCCCTACCGCCTCACCCAGAGATTGGATAGGCGCATTGGGAATGCCGACAGCATTAAAAAGGGCGCTCCATTCAGCGCGGGTCCGTTTGGCCAGGGTTTCGTTGATGCTGGTTTTAAAGGCTTCACTGTTGGCCATGCGCGCGTTGTTGGAGGCGAAACGGGGATCTTGCAACAAATCGGGGCGCTCGATGACAGCGCAGAAGCGCTCATACTGCAACGGCGTACCGGTGGTCAGCAGAAGTTTTCCATCCGCCGCTTCATAGCCATCATTGGGGACCACCATGGGTCCCTGTAAACCCATGCGTTCGGGCCAACCGGTGCCCGCTTCATGATTGGCGAAGGTCATGCTTTGCCAGGCCAGAGCGGTTTCGAACATGGCGGCGTCGACCAGACAACCGCGCCCGGTGGCATGGCGTTGTTGCAGGGCGGTCAGGATACCAATAGCGGCCCACATGCCCGTGCCGATATCGATCAAGGGAACTCCCACGCGAACCGCCTCGCCACCGACCGCCCCCGTGGCATCCGCGATACCGGAGAAGGCCTGGATCAAGGGATCGTAGCCGGGCGCTGTTCGCATGGGCCCAACGGGGCCAAAGGCGCCCATGTTGCAATAGATCAGGGCCGGATTGGCGGCCATCATGGCGGCCCCATCCAGGCCGAATTTTTCCACCACGCCGGGGCGCAAATTCTGCACCACCACGTCGACCTTTTCGGCAATCAGGCGGCGCAGGCGCTGCAACTCATCCGGCGCGGTAAAATCGACGGTGATGGAACGCTTATCCCGGTTGAAGGCCTGGAAGGCCGCGCCGGTGCCGCCAATCCGGCCTTCACCCCAGCCGCGCGCCGCATCGCCAACGTCCGGCGGCTCGACCTTCCAGACCGTGGCGCCAAAATCACTAAACACCCGGCCCGCGAACGGCCCGGCGATGGACGAGCCCATTTCCAGCACGACCAGACCGTGCAAGGGCAGTTTTTTGGGCACCGGGTCAGCCATTCGAACGTCCTTGCATTAAATCGCGGCCCGGTCTCATGAATGCGCCTGAATGTCGCGGCTGATCAACAATTTCTGGATATCCGAGGTGCCTTCGTAGATCTGCGTCACCCGCACATCGCGATAGATCCGCTCCACCGGGTGGTCGTTCAGATAACCATAGCCGCCCAGGGTCTGTATGGCCTCGGAACAGACCTCTTCCGCCATTTCGCTGGCGAACAGCTTGGCCATGGAGGCCTCCCTGCGGCAGCTCTGCCCCGCCATATGCATACTGGCGGCATGATGCATCAATTGCCGGGCCGTTTCGATCTTGGTGGCCATTTCAGCCAGGCGAAAGGCCACCGCCTGATGCTCGAAAATAGGCTTGCCGAAGGCCTCCCGTTCCTGGGCATAGGCCAGGGCATGTTCGAACGCGGCCCGGGCCATGCCGATGGCCTGGGCCGCGATGCCAATGCGGCCCGTGGACAGGTTTGCCAGGGCGATGCGGTAGCCCTCGCCTTCCCGGCCCAGCATCATGTCCGCCGGCACCGCCAGATCATCCAGGCCGATCTGCGCCGTATCGGAGCCACGCTGACCCAGTTTATCCTCGATCCGGACCACGTTGTAGCCTTTCGCCGCCGTCGGGGTCAGAAAGCAACTGATGCCTTTGGGGCCTGCATCGGGGTCGGTAACCGCGAAAATCATCGCCGTGGAAGCGATGGCGCCGGAGGTTATGAACTGCTTGGCGCCATTGATGATGAAGAGATCCCCCTGGCGCCGGGCCCGGGTGCGCAGGTTCGAGGCGTCCGAGCCCGCCTGCGGTTCGGTCAATAGGAAAGCGCCAATATGTTCGCCCCTGGCCAGGGGCGGCAGGAAGGCCGCCTTTTGCCCATCAGAGGCATAGTCGGCCAGGGCGGCACAGACCGGCACGTTGTTCACCGCCATGACGGTGGAGGTAGAGCCATCGCCGGCGGCGATCTCTTCCAGGGCCAGGACATAGGACAGATAATCGGTGCCGGCGCCGCCCCACTGGGGATCGATGCACATCCCCATCAGGCCCAGCTTGCCCATTGCGTCCAGAACCTCCGCGGGCAGCCGGGCTTCGCGGTCCCATTGGGCGGCATGGGGCCGCAATTCCCGCTGGGCGAAATCCCGCGCCATCTGGCGCACCATGCTCTGGTCGTCGCTCAACAGCACGCTAATTCGCCTGCGAATCCTGGCTTGCCCGGCCCATCACTAATACATCATCCCTAATGCATCATTTCCACGGCCATGGCCGTGGCTTCGCCGCCACCGATGCACAAGGTCGCGACGCCGCGCTTGCCGCCGGTTTTTTGCAGGGCCGCCATCAGGGTGACCAGGATGCGCGCGCCCGAGGCGCCGATGGGATGGCCCAGGGCGCAGGCGCCGCCGTGAATATTGACGATGTCGTGGGGCAGCCCCAGCTCCTTCATGGCCGCCATGGTCACCACGGCAAAGGCCTCGTTGACCTCGAACAGATCCACCTCCCCCTTGTCCCAACCGGTCTTCTCGAACAGGGTATTGAGGGCGCCGATGGGGGCAGTGGTGAACCAGGCCGGTTCCTGGGCATGGGTGGAATGGCCGATGATCCTGGCCAAAGGCGTCAGGCCGCGCTTTTCCGCCTCCGACTGGCGCATCATCACCAATGCCGCCGCACCGTCGGAGATGGAGGATGAATTGGCCGCCGTCACCGTGCCGTCCTTGGCGAAGGCCGGACGCAACGATGGGATCTTCTCGACATTGGCCTTGCCGGGCTGTTCATCGATCGTCACCACGCGTTCGACCCTACGCTCCGTAAACGTAAGCGGGGCAATCTCGCCCGAAAAACTGCCGTCGTCCGTGGCCGTCTTGGCCCGGCGCAGGGACTCGATGGCATAAGCGTCCTGCTGCTCGCGGGTAAACTGGTAATGCTGGGCCGTCTGTTCCGCGAAAACGCCCATAGCCAGGCCCTTGTCATACGCATCTTCCAGGCCGTCCAGGAACATATGGTCCTTAACCTCGCCATGGCCCAGACGCATGCCGCCGCGTGCCTGGGGCAACAAATACGGCGCGTTGGTCATGCTTTCCATGCCGCCGGCCACCACCACATTGGCCGAACCGGCGCGCAACAGATCATGGCCGAACATGGCGGCCTTCATGCCGGAGCCGCACATCTTGTTGATCGTGGTGGCGCCCACCGCATCGGGAATGCCGGCGCCCTTGGAGGCCTGCCGCGCCGGCGCCTGGCCCTGGCCGGCGCCAAGCACATTGCCCATGATGACTTCGTCAACATCCTCGCCGCTTATGCCGGCCCGCTGCATCGCCGCCTCAATGGCGCCGGCGCCCAGCTGTGGCGCCGCCACCGAGGCAAAATCGCCCTGCATACCGCCCATGGGCGTACGCGCCCCGCCCACGATGACAATAGGATCCTGATCGCTCGCCATAGTTCGTTCCTTTCGCGATTATCGCTCTGTAACCAAGTTGGCGCCTAAACTAACACCCCTGCCGGCGTCGGCAAGCTGTTCCGTCATACAATTTTGGTCCGGCCGAAAATCCAGTCGCCCGACTGGAATTAGCCGCCACGGACCGTTCCTATTCCATGGCAATTACCCTACAGGGCACCGGCTTCCCTGGCTTTGGCGGCCTTCTTTTCCAGGCGTCCCTTTTGCCCCATCTTGTCGATCATGAAGCGGATGTGCCGGGCCTTGCCGACCTGATCCAGAGCGTCGTGAATTTCGACCTCGAAGACCACCTTCGGGCCCTTGACCTCGACAACTTCGGCCCGTACCTCGACCCACATATTCATCAGGGTCGGTCCCATATGATCGATCTCGACGCGGGCGCCGACGGAATCCTCGCCGTCGTCGGCATGCTCTACCATCAGGTCGCGGCAGGTCCGCTCCACATCCATCACCATCATGGGCGTCGCGTAAACACGCAAATCGTCACCCATGAAATCGATGGTCTTGTCTTTGTCCACGTCGTAGCGGCGGCTGATCTTCAGGCCCGCTTGCAATGTCTCTTTCACTATTTTCCTCCCTGTTTCATACTGTTCGGCAGCATGGATGTAACCGCCTTGCCATGGCTTTGTCGAGGGGGTCAGGCCAATTGAGCCTGCGCAGCGGCGATGGCCGGCAGGGCAATCGCCAGACCAAGTTCACTGCCCTGTTCATGGGCCCGGGCCAAAGTCCCGGCGTTGCCCCGTCCTTCGGCACAATCGGCCAGGGCATGGCCCCGCATGGCAAAAAAGGTTGCCCACGGCAAGGGTTCTTCAATTGTGAATGCCACCAGGGCGTCTGCGTGCGCCCGCGCCTGATCATAGTCACCGATGCCCAGGCAGGCATCGATGGCGTCACGATGAAACCACAGGACATTATGGGCGTTGGCCCCTTCGCGGACCAAAGCCTCCCCCTGAGCCAGGGCCTCGCGGCAGGCCGCCGCATCGCGGGCGATCAGGGCCTGCAGCGCGAAAAGCCGTGGGCCATGAAAATGAATGCCGGTTTCGCGCCCGTTCTCCATCGCCTGGTCCATTCGCTCCTGGGCCAGGGCGGGCTGTTCCTGGGCGTGGGCATTGCGGGTCAGCTGATACAATTCATACAGCTCCATGCGCCGATTGCCCAACGAGCGGGCAATCGCCAGGGCCTCCTGCAGGGGTATATCAGCCGCCTCGAAATTGGCCGTATCCATCAGAATTTCGCCCTGGATATTCCGGGCCATCATGCCGCCGCGCACATCATGAATGCGGTCCGACAGCTCGGCCGCGGCGTCCAGTTCGACAAGGGCGGCATCCTGACCGCCGAGATAACGCCGGGTCACCCCGGTCATAAATCTGTTGCGCGCCTCGATGTGCAACAGGCCATGGGCTCGGCACAGGGCAAAACAACGCTCGAAGTAATCCTGGGCGTTGTGCATCCGGCCGCGGGCATATTCCGCATCGGCGAGACCGCCCAATGCAACGGCCTCCCATTCATAGCTGCCGGCAAGCCGAGCGTGGCTCAGCGCCTCGTGCTGCAGCTCGAGGCATTTTTCTATCTGGGCGGAGAAAAAAGCAGCGCTGCCCCGATAGTAGAAAATTTCGGCCAGCTCTTTCTCCATACCGTCGCGCCGGGCCACGGCTTCCGCCTGATCCAGCACCCTCAAATTACGCTCTCCCAAACCCATCAAACGCTCGGCCGCGGCAATGCCGATCCAGGCCAGACAACGCTGCCGGTCGGTATCCGCGATGGCCAGAGCCTCCTCCCAGGCTTCCAGGCCGTCGGCGGGACGGCCCAACTCGCGCAACAAATCGGCCCGATGGGCCGTCAGATCGAAACGGTCGGCGTCAGCGGTCAGCAAAGCCAAACCCCGTTCCACGAAATCCAGGGCCCGGTCCATACGATAGGCGCCGGCCTCGACCCGCGCCGCCGCCTGGAAGGCCAGCGGCGCCAGATCGCTGCCGGCCTCGCCCAGATGTTCCGCGTAAAGCACCGCGTCCCGGTCCTGAAACCAGGCAGCCGCGCGCAAATGCAGTTCCTGGCGCCGGCCCTTGAGAAACGAGCTGTGCACGGCATCGCGAAACAATGCGTGGGAAAACTGATAGCCGGCTTCGGTTTTCCTGATCAGCTCGTATCGCAACAAAGCATCGGGCTGATAGTCCTGATCACCGGCGACGTGACGTACGGCGTCGAGGGTAAAACGCTGCCCCAGGACGGTGGCTGCCTGCAGGGCCGCCCGATCTGCACCAGACAGGCCGTCAATACGGGCCTGCACCACACTTTGCACGGACCCTGGGATGGTTTGGCCGTCACCGCTGTCAGGGCTGCGCAGCAATTGCTCCAAAAACAGCGGATTGCCGCCCGAGCGTTCGATGCATGCCGCGGCGCGGGCACTGTCTATCCCTTCAAAATCAAAAACCAGGTCACGGGCTTCAGCACCGCTAAGGGGACCAAGGTCCATGCTATGAAAGGGGGCCGCGCCAATACCGGCCCGCCAGGCAGAATCCAGAATGTCGCCTTGCAGCCGCGATGTCAGCAACAGGATCACCGGATGGTCGGCGGCGGTCATGGTCAGGGCGGTCAGATAATCCAACATGGCGGGTGCCGCCCAATGCAGATCCTCCAGCCGCAGCAGCAAAGGCGCCTGGGCTGACAGATTGGCAACCAAAGAGACCAAAGTCTCGACCCGGCCCCGGTTGCGCTGTTGATTGCCCATGGCTTCGTACTCGGCGCGCTGCGCCTCGGTCTGGGTCAGGTTCAACAGATCGTTCAAATAGAGCCTTCTGTCGCGCTCCATCAGCCCCAATCCGGTGAGTCTGTCAGCCGCCGCCGTGCGTTGATTATTGCCCGCATCGGGCGCCAGTCCCAAAAGGCTGCGCAGCATGACCCGGATCGCGTCCTGCCCCTCGCCGACGCCAAAGTCCAAAACCTGGCCGGTGTGACTTTGAAAGCCACGCGCCTCCGCCAGGTGCTGAAATTCGGTCATCAAACGGGTCTTGCCGATACCGGCTTCACCGCGAATGAGCAGGGATTGGCCGCGCCCGGTCCGCAATGTGCCGTCAAGGGCCGTCGAGAACATCTCGATCTCTTCTTTTCGGCCAATAAACTGCCCTTGGACAAACGACCGGGCGGCGGTCAGCCCGTTGACCCGCCAGACCCCCACCGGGTCGGGTATGCCGGGCAGATTCTGTGCGCCAAGGCTTTCGGCGTCCAGACGCGCGCCCAGAATATTATGAACCGCATCCGGGATCAGGGTTTGACCGGACGTCGCCAGATCGGTCAGACGGGAGGCCAGATTTACGGTATCGCCGGTAACGGTGTATTCCAGATGGGCCGCACTGCCGGTGCTGGAGGCGACGACCTGACCGGCGGCGACGCCCGCGTGCACCCGCATCGGCGGATCCAAACCGGCGGCGGCCGCGTGGACCGCCAGGGCGGCCCGCACGGCCCGCTCTGGATCGTCGGTATGGGCCACGGGCGCCCCGAAAACCGCCATCACCGCATCGCCGATATGTTTGTCTATACTGCCGCCAAATTCCTGCACCACGGCATCGACGGCAGCGAAGAAGCGATTCAAAAGGTGGTGAATTTCTTCGGCATCCCGTTCCGCCGCCAACCGGGTAAAACCGGAAATATCGGCAAACAGCACGGCTACCTGCCGGCGTTCACCCTCGGGCACGGCGGACAGGCTGGGCGTTTGCACCGGGGGTGCCTCGGCCAAGCCCTCGATGGCCTTCAACAGCCGCTTGCGGTCACCCAGGGCCAGTCCCAGTTCGCGCAGATCGGCTTCGCCCAGATCCGGCAGGACATCAAAATCGATGCGATTATCCGCAAAGACCTCGACGTAGTCCTCCAGGCCCAGATCGGCCAGCCAGATCCCTATGTCCGGGTCAGCCATTGCCAGCCCTCATCGCCGCCCCTCATCGCCACCGCCATTGCGGCGGGTTGCCGCATACCTTATGAGATAATGCCATAAATTAGTTGCCCGGGAGCGCAAAGAATGAGCAAGGCCTTCGAAGGTATCCGCGTGATCGATTTCAGCCAGGTTCTGGCCGGACCCTTCGCGGCCGGTCAATTGGCCCTGCTGGGTGCCGACGTGATAAAAATTGAACAGCCCGGCCAGGGTGATCAGATGCGGACCATGATGGCCAACAACGACCTGGCCGGGCTGAAGCTGTCGCCGGCCTTCCTGGGCGTCAATTCCAACAAGCGCGGCATCACGATTGATCTGAAGCACCCGAAGGCACAGGACATCCTGCACCGTTTGTTCCAGGACGCCGATGTGGTGGTGCAGAACTTCAAGGCCGGGGTACTGGACCGCCTCGGCTACGGCTACGACGCCGTGCGCGCCATCAAACCCGACATCATCTATTGCTCTATCTCGGGTTATGGCCAGGAAGGACCCATGGCGGGCAAGGGCGCCTATGATGGCGCCATCCAGGCCGCTTCCGGCATGATGAGCGTGACCGGGAACGAAGATTCCGGGCCTTTGCGGGTCGGCTATATGCCGGTCGATATTTCCACCGGGATCACCGCCGCCTTTGCTATCGCCTCGGCTTTGTTTCGACGCTCGGTGACCGGCGAAGGACAGCACCTGGACGTCTCCATGCTGGACAGTGCCATGACCATGTTGAACCCGGTAATCTCTAACTACCTGGTAGGCGGCAAGGTACCGGAGCGCCTGGGCAACGCCTCTCCGACCCATCAAGGCACCGCCGATACCTGGGCCACCGAGGACGGCTTCGTACAAATGACCGTTATTACCGACAGCATGACGGAAAAGATGTGCCAGGTCTTTGCGCGCCCCGACCTGATGGACGACCCACGCTTTGCCACCAGTCAGGGCCGGGTTGATCATAATGTCGAGGTCAAGGCCGAACTCGCCGCCATATTCGCCACCGAGCCAACAGCGGTCTGGATGGAACGCCTTGGTAGCGCAGGCATTCCCGTTGCCCCCGTTCATAGCGTTCCGGACCTGATGGATTTCCCCCAATTGGAACATCGCGGCGTCCTGATGACCATGCCGGCACCGCAAGGCATGGAGGGTGAGATCACCGTGCCCGGCGCCGCGTTCCATGCGTCCGGCGGCGATCCAAGCGGCGAAAACCCGGCCCCGCTTTTGGGCCAGCATACGGACGATATACTCGCCGAGTTGGGCTATGACGCCGCCGCAATCGCCTCGTTGCGCCAGGACGGCGCCGTCTGAGGGGGAGAGCTATGAAAATTGATGCGCAACTGGGCAGCCTGTACCCGCATCTGGCGGCGGACATGGCCCGGCGGATGGAGGCCATGGGCTTCGATGCGGTCTGGAGCTTCGAGGCCGGCCATGACCCCTTTCTACCCCTCGTGGCCGCAGCCATGGCCACGGAACGGCTGCAGATCGGCACCAATATCGCGGTGGCCTTCGGCCGCAGCCCGTTTGCCACGGCACAGGCCGCATGGGACCTGCAACAGGCCAGCGGCGGCCGCTTTCACCTCGGCCTGGGCAGCCAGGTGCGGGCCCATATTGAACGGCGCTACGGCATGCCCTTCGATCATCCCGCGGCCCGTCTGACCGATTATGTGCGTTGTCTGCGGGCCATTTTTGACAATTTCCAGAACGGCAGCAAACCCGACTATCAGGGACCATTCTATCGCTTCGTCCTCAGCAACGCCGCCTTTAACCCAGGGCCCATCGAACATCCCCACATTCCCATATATCTGGCTGGCGTTAATCCCCGTATGTGCCGGGCGGCGGGCGAAGTTGGCGACGGCTTTCATGTCCATCCCATGCATTCCATCGCCTATTTGCGCGATGTGGTACGCCCGGCCGTGGATGAAGGCGCGCGCATGGCGGATAAAACGGTGGATGACCTGGATCTGCACGCATCGGTTTTTGCGGTATTGGGGGAGACCGATTCCGAGCGTAGCGCCTCGGAACAGCAAATCCGCGAACAGGTCGCTTTCTATGCCTCCACCCCCAGCTATCGCGCCTTGCTAAGCCACCACGGCTTCGAGGCGTTGGGTAAACAATTGAGCCAGACCATGCGGGCCGGCGAAATTGACAGGATGGCCGCGATGGTGCCGGATGCGCTAATGGCCGAGGTCGCGATCTCGTCCGATTACGGAAAACTGGGCGCGGCGTTGTGGCAACGTTACGACGGTCTGGTACAACGCATCGCGCCCTACTACCCCATCCCCGATGATGACCCCATAGAGAAATGGGCCGCCGTGGTGCAAGGTTTTGACGCGGCCGGAACCTGACTCTATCGGTTCCGTTCCCTGAGGATCATGTCGGCGCATTTTTCGCCGATCATAATGGTGGGGGCATTGGTGTTGCCGGAGGTGATGGCGGGCATGATCGAGGCGTCGGCAATGCGCAGACCGGACAGGCCCCGTACCCGCAATTGGTCATCCACCACGCTCATCCCATCACGGCCCATTTTACAGGTGCCCACGGGATGGTAGATGGTCGCGGCATTGTTGCGAATATGCGCAATAATGTCCTGATCGGATCTGGCCTTGGCGCCATCGCCATGTTCGCTTTCCAGGTAGCCGGCAAACGGCTGGGCGTTGATAATCCGCCGCAGTATCTTCAGACCCCGCAACATGCCTTGCATATCTTCATCGCGATCCAGGTAATTCGGCTGGATGGCGGCCCGCAGTTTACCATTTTCCCGCTTCAGGCTCACCGCGCCCCGGCTTTTCGGCCGGGTATAACAGATTGACGCCGTGCCGCCCGGAAAGGGGTGAAAGGCGAAACCGCCCTTAGTTGTGTAGTCGAAACTGAACGGCCGAAAGGTGATCTGAATGTCGGGCCGGGCCGCCTCGCCCTCGGAATTCAGAAAGCCGCAGATTTCGCAACTGGTCAGCTTGAATGCGCCGGTGCGAAGAAGACCGTAGCGGAGCAATTCGATTCCCATGCGCGGCTTGTTGCTGAGCAGCTGGTTCAGGGTCGGATAGGCCGGCTTCAGGCGCGTCTGCACATGGATGAATAGATGGTCGTGCAGGTTTTTGCCCACGCCGGGCAGGTCGTGCAGCGGTTCGACGCCCAACGCCTTGAGCTCGGCGCTGTCGCCAATGCCCGACTGCAACAGAATTTGCGGCGACCCCACGGCGCTGGCGGCCAGGATCACTTCCCGGCCGGCCTGTGCCGTAACCGTGTCGCTGGCGCCATTGCGGTACTCGACGCCGCTGACCCGCTTGCCATCGAGCAACAGGCGGGTGACCGTGGCCTGGGTCTGGATCGTCAGGTTGGTCCGGTTCCTGGCCGGTTTGAGATAGCCCTGCGCGGTGGAATTGCGGCGTCCGTTACGGATGGTCCCCTGCACTGTCGCAATGCCGTGTTGATCGCCGGTATTCAGATCCGGGATCTGCGGAATGCCCGTCGCCACCGCCGATTCCAAAAACTTGAACGAGGCATCGTTGCTGGGCCGGGTGTCGGTGACCGCGATGGGACCGCCGGCGCCATGGGCTGGGTTTTCGCCGTGCTGATGGTCTTCCATCTGCTTGAAGTATGGCAATACATCGTCCCAGCCCCAGCCGTGGTTGCCCGCCTCACGCCAGTCGTCATAATCCTGGGCCTGGCCCCGGATATAGAGCATGCCGTTGATAGAGGAGGAGCCGCCCAGAACCTTGCCCGAGGGGAAATACATGCGTCGCCCGTTCAGGCCCGGCACCGGTTCGGACTTGCGCATCCAGGTTGTCTTCGGATTGGTCAGCAGGTAGGGGAACAGGGCCGGAATATGAATGAACGGGTGGCGGTCCTTGCCCCCCGCTTCGAGCAATAGGACGGTTGTCCGGGAGTCTTCGGACAGCCGCGCCGCCACCGCGGCCCCGCCGGAGCCGGAGCCAATCACAACATAATCATACCGCATGAGCCTTCCCCGCACGACACCATGAATTTCGACCATTGCTATTTTTGCACGGCCTTCCCGGGTGCAACAATACTATTTGACGCCTGCTCACCGCGCCAAACGCAAGAGCATGTGGCGGCGCCAGAGCGCGGCAGGGCAAATTCGGGCGCGTCTTTTTGCTGCCTCCCTGACGGAAATTTCCGGCCTTGCCGGATGATGCGCCCTCAGCGCCGCACCAGGGCCAGGCCAATGCCGGTGCCGATCAAGAGCGCGCCGGTAATGCGGCTTCTGATCCGGGCCCGGCGCGCGCCCCGGAACCAGCCGCTCAGCCGTCCCGCCAACAAGGCATAGGCCCCATCGAACGTTATCCCGATAAGAACAAAGCTGACGCTCATGAGAGCCAGCTGTGGCGCCAGCGGGGCCCCGGCATCAAGGAACTGGGGAAAAAACGCGGCATAAAACAGGATCGTCTTGGGATTGGTGGTGGCAACCACGAGGCCTTGCCAGAATACCCTGGATTTGGCGCCGGGGACGGCCGCCGCGGTATCCTCAAGAGCCAGCCCTTTGTCACGCCAGGCGCGCAGACCCAGCCAGATCAGATAAGCCGCACCCAGCCAGCGGATCAGGTCAAATAAATCCGCCAGCAGCACCATTGCGGTAGACAGGCCCAGGGCGCCCGCAGCCACCAGCAGGGCATTGCCGACGCTGGACCCGGCCACGGTGGCCAATCCGGTTCCGGTTCCGTGGCGTAGCGACTGGGCCACGACCAGGGTGACAATGGGTCCCGGCATAAGGATCAGGACAGTGGTCGCAAGGCAGAACGCCAGATAATATTCCATGCTCATCCACCATAGATAACCCGGCCAGGGCGCCAAACACAATGGCAGGGCGGACCTAGCATCCCGGCCCCGGACTGGGCATTATGGCCAGACATAAAATCAACAGTTCGTAAAGACGAAGGAAGGGAGGCCATGACAACAGACATTTCCAACTGGACTTTGGTCGATCTGGTGCAGCGCCAGGCCAGAACCCAAGGCGAACGCGAGTTCATGTCGTTTGAACACGGCACCACCCTCACCTTTGCGTCACTGCAACGGGATAGCGACCGATTGGCGCGCAAACTGGCCGGCCTGGGTGTGGGACCCGGCGACCGGGTCATGGTGATGCTCAAGAACCGCATCGAGTTCATGTTGACCATGCTGGCGATTATGCGCTTGGGCGCCATATTCGTACCCATCAATACCGAGCTTAAGGGCGCTTTCCTGCAGCATCAGATGCGTAACGCCGAACCACGGGCGTTATTCCTTGATGCCGTCCTGGGCGATGCCTTCGATGCCGTTCAGGGCGGTAATGACAGTCTCGGCGCCGTCATCTATGTCGCGGGTGATGTACCGGATCAGCGGCCGGCGGTTCTGGCGCAAGCGCCGGCCATGACGTTCGAGGCATTCTCTGACCTTGCCGGCGTCGAAGATGACGTCCTGGTCAACCCATCAGCCGATGACATTGCCTGTATCATGTACACGTCGGGCACCACGGGGCCGTCCAAGGGCGTGCTAATGCCGCATGCCCATTGTTATCTTTTCGGCCATGGCATGGCCCGGGTCATGCAAATGACGGAACGGGATTGCCAATATGTCTGCATGCCCCTGTTCCACGCCATGGGCTTGTTGTTGCAGGTCATCAGTTCACTAATTAGCGGTTCGAAAGTGTATTGCATCGAGCGATTTTCGCCGAATACCTGGCTGGATGACGTGCGCGCCTGCGGAGCCACCGTATCGAACGCCCTTGGCGTCATTCCGGAGTTTATTTTCCGTACCCCGGAATCTGAATTCGACCGCGATCATCAGCTTCGCCGGGTCGTGGCGGTCCCAATTGCTGCCGAATGGGGCACAGCCATGGAAGAACGCTTTGGTTTCAAGTTCATTCAGGCTTACGGTATGACCGAGGTCAATATCCCTTGCTACACCAGCGAGGACGATCCCCTGGTACCCGGAATGGCCGGCCATATCCTGGAGGACTTTTTTGAAGTTCGCGTGGTCAATTCAGAAACGGATATCCCCGTGCCCCAGGGCGAGATCGGCGAAATCATCATCCGCCCAAAGGTGCCGTTTTGCTTCAATCAGGGTTATTTCCGAATGCCGGAAAAAACCGTCGAGGCGTGGCGCAACCTATGGTTCCACAGTGGCGATGCGGGCCGTTTCGACGAACAGGGCCGCCTGTATTATGCCGACCGGATCAGGGACCGCATCCGCCGGCGTGGGGAGAACATTTCCAGCTTCGAGATCGAACAGGTCCTGAACGACCATCCCGAGATCGAGGAAAGCGCCGTTGTCGGCATCCGGGTCGAAGGCGCGGGCGGCGAAGACGAGGTCAAGGCTTACATCGTTACCGGCGATGGCGCTGACATCGACAACGTCGCCCTGCTGGACTATTGCGTCGAACAGATCCCCCGCTTCGCCGTACCCCGGTATATTGAAGCGGTCGAAAGCCTGGCAAAAACCGCCACGGGGAAGATCCAAAAGGAGCCGTTGCGCCAGGCCGGCATCACCAACCGCACCTGGGACCGGGAAGCCGTCGGCTACAAAATCGCCAGACGCGTTTAGAACGTGTCGGGGCTATTCTGAACCATTTGACCGCTAATTGACGGCGACCGCATCGCCCAGAGTGGGGCCGATTTCGCCGTTGATGACCAGGTCGGCATGGCTGTCCAGGTCCGTCGGTTCACGGTTCAGGATTACCATTCCGGCACGGTTCTGCTTTGCCATGACCGGAAATCCGGCGGCCGGATAAACCACCAGGGACGAGCCGATGGCGATGAACAAATCGCAAGCCAGGGTTTCCCGCTGAGCCCGGGCCATTTCTGTCTCCGGCATGGACTGGCCAAAGGAAATGGTCGCGGTCTTCATGTACTCGCTGCCGCATCCGGTGCAGACGGGCATCGTTTCATCGGCCAAAAAGGCCGTCTTGATCGGCTCCAACTCGTGACGCAGGCCACAGGTCAGGCATTTGGCATAGGTTGTGTTGCCGTGCAGTTCGATCACCTGTTCATCCGGGATGCCCGAGGCCTGGTGCAGACCATCGATGTTCTGTGTGATCACGGCACTGACCTTGCCCCTGTTTACCAGGCGTTCCACTGCGCGGTGGCCGCGGTTCGGTTCAGCCGTGTTCATGGTCCGGTCCATGGCGAATTTGCGGCGCCAGGATTCCCGACGCATCGCTTCCGAGGCCATGAAGTCGCGGAAATCGATAGGTTGATATTTTGTCCATAGTCCGCCGGGGCTGCGGAAATCGGGGATACCGGATTCCGTACTAATCCCGGCACCGGTGAAGATCACCACTGTTCCGGCCGCCTCTATCAGATCGCGAAGGCGAACCACGTCGTCTTGGTCGGCGAATACCATTTCGAATTTTCCCCCGTAGACTATCCAAGAGTTTCCAAAAACAGAGCCCGATAATCGTCCGCCGCCAGCGGCCGGGGATTGCTTGCTGTGGTGTGATCGGCCACGGCATGGGGGATCAGCGGCTCTAGCATGGCTTCATCCACCCCCATCTGGCGCAAATTGGCAGGCAGGCCCAGGCGGGCATTCAAATCCGCCACCTCCTCGGCCAAGTCAGCATCTGCCGCCAGGCCCCAGATCTGCTTCACCCGGTCGTACTTATCCCCCACGGCATCGGCGTTGTAGCGAATGACCGGCGGCAGGCAGACAGCATTCAGGGTACCATGGTGCAGGATGGGATCCTTAATAGAACCCAGGGGATGGGACATGCCATGCACGGCGCCCAGCCCTTTTTGGAAAGCCATCGCGCCTTCCATGGAAGCCATCATCATCTGCCAACGCGCCTCGCGGTCGTTGCCGTCGGCCACGGCGCGTTCAATAAAACGCACGGCGCGGCCCAAACCGTCCATGGCAATCGCATCGGCGGGCGGGTTCACGGCAGACGCGCAAAAGGTCTCGAAACAATGGGCGAAAGCGTCCATGCCCGTCCCGGCGGTCAACATCCTTGGCATGGAAAAGGTCAATTCAGGATCGCACAAGGCGACCTTGGGGATCACATGCGGGCTGCCCAAGCCCAGTTTGCGGCCGTCATTCAGAATCATGATGGCGCCACGGCCGACCTCGCTGCCGGTACCGGCCGTGGTGGGAATCGCGATGACCGGTGCGACCGCGTCGGTAATCCTGGGCGCGCCGCCCAGGATCATCATGTAATCGGACAGTTCGCCGGGGTGCGTCGCCATCAAAGCGATGGCCTTGGCCAGATCCATTGACGAACCACCGCCGACTCCGATCACGCCATCGCAGCCCGCCACCCGATACTGCGCCAGCGCCAAGGTCATTGCGGCCTCGGTCGGATTTTCCGGCGTGGCGTCAAAAATTTCCGCCTGACGCCGGTCGGCCAGATGCTCCATGACCCGATCCAGCAGGCCCGCCGCCCGTACACCTTTGTCGGTCACCAACAATGGCCGTGTCATGCCCAGTTCTGCCATTTCCGACGCCAACAATCGAACCGCGCCGAAATCGAACTGAATTTTCGTCAAATAGGTGATAGTCGCCATGCTCTCGCCTTCCATATTGTCAATCGAGCCGGTCCATCATCGCGCCCAGGCAATGGCACTGGCAAGAGAATGCTGCGGTTCCGGTTTTCCATGACGTCGCTGAAATTTAGCAACAGCCCGCAAAAGAAGAAATGGCCGCGTCTTGATCGACGCGGCCATTCCTACTGGTGAGGGCTGCGGATGGGGGGCCGCAGCCCTCGGCGCTTGCAGGGGATTGCAGCGCCAGGGGACACTTTGGTGACAGTCTTGCGATCTCTCACCCCGCTTAGTCCTGTTGTTTTCTGGCCAGTACACAATCTGGTTTGGCAACAACAATTCAGCAGCGGATCTAGACTGACCATATTTGGTCGCCCACAGGCCGGCATTGATCTAAGTCAAATTGATGACTTTTTTTGAAGAAATCCGCTCAGAAGACTTAAAGCGTGTGGCGGCTCACTTGCGCCGCTCACGGCGCTCGCGGTCGTCATCGGCTTTCGCCTGGCTGTAAATATGGCTCAACATCCGCGCCAGATGGTCGCGCCCCTGTTCCAGGGCCTGCTCCACCGCCCAGATAATCTTGTCGGGCATACGGCGTACATAGCGGTGATTGCCGCTCATACTACGCACGCACTGGCGAACTTTCAGCCAATAGAGCACGTCGTCCATGGAATCGGCGTCCAGCACCTCAATCATTTTTTCCGTGGTTGCGTTTTCGACCTCGGAGCCATGGCGTGCGATTAACTCGTTCGCCGCCTCGCGAATCTCCGCGTCGAACTCGACCGACGGTGCTTGATCAGACATGAAACCAAATTTTCCGCATCATGGAGCCAGTGGGGCAGGTTGGGACTATACAGGGTCATTGGATGACGTCCATAAGGCTTTCTTGCGGGCTCGCCGCCGAGCACCAAAGGCGATTTCGTCGAAACGGCATATCGCCGTACAGCGGCTAAATGCAATATTCATTTTATCTTTCATTAATGTATCAGGCGTTAAATTTAGGCGCTCTGTTAGGTATGGCAAATTTTAGGCCGCGAGTAGCAGTCGCGGCCATGAATGCATGAAAGAGTCTAAAATGAGGGGCATACTCGCCGACGCGATCCAACCGTCATTGGCTGATTCCGAAGTCCGGGGCCTGTTCAAACTCGCCCATGAGAAATCAAAAGAAAGCCGAAAATCGCTTTATATCGCGATCGGCGATCTGTTCGAACGGCGCGCCGAGGAATTGCAACCTGGCGAACGCGAGTTGATGCTCGAAATTCTGCAGCAATTGAGCGGCGATGTGGAAATGTCGGTACGCGCCAATTTAAGCAATCGGCTGAGTGAAAACGGCGACGCACCACATGACCTAATTCGTATGCTGGCCAACGACGAGGTCCAGGTCGCGTATAAAATTCTCACCTCCAGCCCAGTTCTGCGCGATGCGGATCTGATCGAAGTATTGCGCCATCGCACCATGCAACACCAATTGGCGGTCGCCATTCGCAAGGATATCAGCGAAGACGTCTCTGCCGCCCTGGTCGAGACCGGGTCGGAAGATGTTATCGTGACCTTGTTGAACAACCAGGATGCACGCATTTCCACAGACATACTGGAACATCTGGCTGAAGAATCGAAGCGTATAGACAGCTTTCAGAAGCCTTTGGTCAGGCGTCCGGATCTGCCGGCGGAACTGGCCGAACGTATGTGTTATTGGGTATCCGTAGCCGTGCGAAATTATATCATCGAGAATTTCGACGTGAACATCGACGATCTGGATGATCAGATGTCGGCGGCGGTCTCAGAAGTCCTGGAGACCAATGAAGGACAATCGAGCGTCGCGGCGGAACGCCTGGTGGACCGATTGTTTGACGGCGGTACCCTTTCCGCGGAATTCGCCTTGAAATCTCTGCACCAGGGCCAGATCTCGATGT
>JAJFGG010000007.1 GCA_021776235.1 Alphaproteobacteria bacterium
CCTGCCGATGGTCATTTCGTTACCCGGGATCACCCGGGAAGAAAAAATCACCAGATCGCCCTTTTCAAAAACCACATGGCGATGGCCCCCCGTGGCAATTCGTGACAGAGCCGCCCTGGTTTCACCCTGGCAACCGGTGCACAGAAACAATACCTTTTCCGGCGGCAGGTAGGCGCCTTCAACGTCGGTCAAGGGTGGGGCAAGATCATCCAGATAACCGCATTCCTTGGCCGCCGCCACAATGCGCCAGAGCGAACGGCCCACCAGCACCAGGTGACGGTCATGGGCGGCGGCGACCTTTGCCACCGTATCAATGCGGGCCACGTTGGAGGCAAAAGTGGTGACCGCGATACGGCCGGTCCGGTTGGCGCAAATCTCCATCAAGGTATCGCGCACATCCCGCTCGGATCCGGAGGTCCCTTCGGTCAGGGCATTGGTGCTGTCCCCAATCATCGCCATGACCCCCTCATCACCCAGGCGGCGCAAGGCATCTTCGTCGCTTTTCGGCCCTACCAGGGGGTCTGGATCCAGCTTCCAATCACCGGTATGAAGGATCAGGCCGGCGTCCGTACGAATGGCCAGGGCGTTCATTTCCAGCGTTGAATGGGTCAAGGCAATGAAGTCTATGGCGAAGGGTCCGATCTGCAACCTCTCCCCCGGCACGATCTCGATGATCGTGACTTCCGCCAACAGACCCGCTTCCTCCAATTTGCGCCGCAGCAGGGCGGCGGCAAACGGCGTCGCCCAAACGGGGCAACGCAGGCGCGGCCACAAATGCGCCACGGCGCCCAAGTGATCTTCGTGGGCATGGGTGATGACCAAACCGGCCAGATCATCACGCCGCTCTGCGATATAGGTTGGATCGGGTGTAATCAGATCAATGCCCGGCTGTTCCCCGTCAGAAAAGGTAATTCCCAGATCAACCAGCAGCCATTTTCCGGCGAAGCCATACAGGTTCATATTCATGCCGATCTCACCCGCGCCACCCAGGGGCAGGAAGATCAGCTCGTCTTCAGCGAACTCTGCCACGAACACTCACAATTCTCATTCTACTATACCCCTCGGCTACGCCGATAAATCTCCCGCAAGCCCCGCATGGTGATGTCGGGCACGTTGGCTTCTATCACATTCGTGGCCCCTTCGAACACCGGCGCCAGGCCACCCGTGGAAAGCACCTTCATGGGCTTGCCGAATTCATTGCGAATGCGCGTTACGATGCCTTCGATCAAACCCACATAACCCCAAAAAACCCCCGAATGCATGCAGGCGACTGTATCGGTGCCGATAATCTTTTCGGGCCGCGCCACGACGATCCGCGGTAACAAGGCGGTGGCATTATGCAAAGCTTCCAGGCTGAGGTTGATTCCCGGCGCGATGACGCCGCCGCGATAATCACCCCGTTCGTCAACCACATCGAATGTCGTCGCGGTGCCAAAATCAACAACGATGGCCGCTTCCCCCGGAAACAGCACGCCGGCGGCAACCGTATTGCAGATGCGGTCCGCACCCACCGGGGGCGCGGCGTGAATCTGAACGCCATAGTTGGTATCCGCCTCGCCCAGAACCAGTGGCTCTGATTTGAAATAATGGCTGCACAGGCGGCGCAGATTGAACAACGCCTGGGGCACCACTGTCGCAATGGTCGTATCGGTAACCTTGTTTCGGTCAAAACCGTTCAAGTCGAACAATTGCGATAGCCAGACTGCGTGTTCGTCCGCCGTACGGGAGGCAGATGTATGCTGGCGCCATTCGCCGACGGCCTCGTCGCCATCGAACAGGGTAAATTTGACGTTGGTATTGTTTGCATTGATCGCAAGCAGCATGACGGCGACCCTCAAGTCTGTGGCAGAAAAACTTCACCGGCGGCGACTTTTCGCAGGCTGCCGTCGGCCAGTTCGACAATGAGGCTACCATCGCCGTCCAAATCCCGGAAGCGGCCCGTAAAGTCCTCATTGGGCAAGCGCACCCGCAATGGCCCGCCCAGGCCGGCGGCGCGTTCCAGCCAGGCTTCTCGCAAGGGGGCGAAACCTGCTTCGCGCCAGATTTCCAGCCACTCCAGCAGGGCCGGCGCCAAGGCGGCAAGTAGCGAATAAGCAGTACAATTTGCCGCGCCAAGGGCATGCAGCGAAGTGGTTGGCTGTCCCGCATCGTCGGGGTAGTGGGCCACATTAACGCCCATGCCAAGAACCAGCCAATCAACACCACCGCCCGCTTGCGCCGAGGATTCCAACAAGATGCCCGAAATCTTGGCGCCGTCGACCAGAACATCGTTGGGCCATTTAAGCCGTGGCGACAGATGTGGCGCCACCTTGACCAAGGCCGCCGCCAGAGCGACCGCCGCCAGAAAGGAGATCTGCGCCACGGTGGCCGCGTTGCCCCTGGGCCGCAACAACAGCGACAAATATAGATTGCCCGGTTTTGACGACCATTGCCGTCCGCTCCGGCCACGTCCCGCCCGCTGTTCCCGCGCCACGATCAGGCTGCCTTCTGGGGCGCCGGCGCGGGCCCTACGTTTCAGTTCGTCATTGGTGGAGGTTACGCTATCGAGAAAAATCGGTCGGAAAAACTCAGGCAGATCAGGGGGACGGGGCGCCTGAATGTTGCTCACGGCACCAGGGCAGCGGCGGCAATCTCGGCCGAGGCAATGAAGGGCGCCGTATAAAACGCGAAGAACACCACAAATACACTGCACAGCCCGATAATTGTCCGCATCTCCACACTCATGGGACCTTCAAACGGTTCCCCAGGTTCGTCGAAATACATCACCTTGATAATTCGCAGATAATAAAATGCGCCAACCACGCTGGCCAGCACGCCAATTACCGCAAGGGTGTACAGTTCCGCATTTACGGCGGCGATGAAAACATAGAATTTGCCAAAGAAGCCCCCCAGAGGTGGTATGCCGGCCATGGAAAACATAAAGATCGCCAAAGCCAGTGCCATCAAGGGGTTGCTCTTGGATAGACCGGCCAGATCCGAGATCCCCTCCACCATGCCCGTCTTGCGCCGCATGCACAGGATACAGGCGAAGGTACCCACGTTCATGGCCAGATAGATCGCCAGATAGATCAAAACCCCGCGCACCCCTTCCGTACTGCCGGCCGCCAGACCGATCAGGGCAAAGCCAACGTGGCCAATCGAGGAATACGCCATCAGACGCTTGATATTGTCCTGCCAGATAGCGGCGAAGGCGCCCAGCAACATGGAAGCAATGGATATTACAATGATGATCTGCTGCCAGTCGGCGCTAATGGCCAGGAACGGTATGATCAAGGCCCGCATGAATAAGGCCAGGGCGGCGATTTTCGGCGCCACCGCAAAAAAGGCGGTGACGGGGGTCGGCGCGCCTTCATAGACATCCGGTGTCCACATATGGAAGGGCACGGCCGAGACTTTGAATGCCAGGCCGGCGCAAAGAAAGACAATGCCCACGATCAGGCCAATACCGGCATGGTCCTGACCCTTCAGGGCGCCGGCAATGGCGTCGAAGCCGGTGGCCCCGGTAAAACCATAGATCAGGGAGCAGCCGTACAGCAACATGCCCGAAGAGAGGGCGCCCAGGACGAAATATTTCAAGCCCGCCTCGGTCGAGCGCAGGCTATCCCGTTGGAATGCGGCAATGACATAGAGCGCCAGGCTTTGCAGTTCTATCCCCATGTACAGAGCGATCAGATCATTGGCCGAGATCATCATCATCATGCCAAGAGCTGCCAGAACGAACAGCACCGGATACTCGAAGCGCGCCATGCCTTCGTCGCGAATATAGCCCATGGACATGATCAATCCGGCGGCCGACGCAATCAACACCATGGCCTTGACGAAGGCGGTGAAGCTGTCGGCCACATACATGCCGGCAAAAGCGACGCTGCGTTCCGCAGGAGCCTGAAGTACAATTAGCAGCGCGACGGCAAAGGACGCCACCGCAAGCCAGCACAACAGCCTGGTTGACTGATTGCCCCTGAAGACACCGAGCATCAAGAGCGCCATGGCAGCCAGGGCCAGGAAAATCTCCGGCGCCGCCGTGGCAAAATCGGGTGCGTTGGCCATGCTCATCATTTCCTATTTCGCCGCCATTCGGGCCATGTCCGCGCCTTCGGCGGCGGCCTGCATCGCCGTCTGGTATTGTTGGATCAAATGGTCGACCGAGACATGCATGACATCCAAAAATGGCCCCGGCATGATCCCCATAAGAATTGCCAGGACGATCAGCGGCGCGAAGAAGGCGATCTCGCGCCCGTCCATGTCCAGAATTTGTTTCAGGTCGTCTTTCTCCAATTGCCCGAAAATGGTACGCCGGTATAGCCATAGCATATAGGCCGCGCCCAATATCACACCCAGTGCGGCCAATGCGGCAACCCAGGTATTGACCTGATAGACACCGATCAAAATCAATATCTCGCCCACAAAGCCGGCTGTTCCCGGCAAACCCACCGAGGCCAGCATGAAAACCATAAAGGTAAAGGCATAGACCGGCATCCGGTTGACCAAACCGCCATAACGGGCAATCTCGCGGGAATGAATGCGGTCGTAAATCACCCCGACACAGAGGAACAAAGCGGCGGAAACAATGCCGTGGCTCAGCATCTGGAATATGCTGCCTTCGATGCCCTGGGTGTTGAAGGTGAAGATACCGATGGTCACGAAGCCCATATGCGCAACAGAGGAATAGGCGATCAGCTTCTTCATATCTTCCTGCATCAGCGCCACCAGGGAGGTATAAATCACCGCGACAACAGACAATGTGAAGACCAGCGGTACGAACAGGTCCGAGGCCAGAGGCAGCATGGGCAGCGAGAAACGCAGGAAACCATAGCCGCCCATTTTCAACAGCACGCCGGCCAGGATCACCGAACCGGCGGTCGGCGCCTCCACATGGGCATCCGGCAGCCAGGTATGCACGGGCCACATGGGCATTTTCACCGCGAACGAAGCGAACATGGCCAGCCACAGCCAGGTTTGCTCCTCCGCCGTAAAACCATGGGCCATCAGGGTCGGGATATCGGTCGTCCCGGCCTCGAAGTACATATAGATCAACGCCAGCAGCAGCAGCACCGAGCCCAGCAAGGTGTAAAGGAAGAATTTGAACGACGAATAGACCCGCCGGGCCCCGCCCCAGACCCCGATGATCAGGAACATGGGGATCAGGCCGCCTTCGAAGAACAGATAGAAGACCACGAAATCCAGGGCGCAGAACACCCCGATCATCATGGTTTCCAGCAACAGGAAGGCAATCATGTATTCCCGCACCCGCGTGGTGATCGATTGCCACGAGGCCAGGATGCAAATGGGCATCAGAAACGCCGTCAAAACCACGAACAACAGCGAAATTCCGTCCACGCCCATGCGGTAGTCGATCCCGCCGCCGAGCCAGTCGCGCTGCTCGACGAATTGGAAATCAGCCGTACCGTTATCAAAATTGCCCCAGATCACCAGGCTGACCAGAAACGTCAGCACCGTCGTCATCAAGGCGACGCTTTTGGCGTTGCGGTCGGCCTGCGCATCACCGCCCTGGGCAAACAGGAATATGAAGGCGGCGCCCACCAGGGGCAGAAAGGTAACCAGGCTTAGCAGGGGCCAATCGCTCATGCTCTAGTGCCCCCCGCCGGTCGAGACGTAATACCAGGTCACCAGGACCGCGACGCCGACCAGCATGGCGAAGGCGTAATGATAGAGATAACCGCTTTGCAGGGCCGAGGCCCGGCGCGCCAAATTCAATACCGAGGCCGCGATGCCGTCGGGGCCGAAACCATCGATGATCCGGCCATCACCAGCCTTCCACAACACCCGGCCCAGCCACTTTGCCGGGCGCACGAATATCAGATCGAAAAGCTCGTCAAAATACCATTTGTTGAGCAGGAACTGATACGCTTCATGATGCAGCTTGGCCAGGTTGCCAGGTATCTCGCGGCGCCGGATGTAGAACTGCCACGCCACCAGGATGCCGACGACGGCGGCGGCGATGGGCGCCACCTTGACCCATGTCGGAACGTGATGGGCTGCTTCCATGATGTTGTTCTCGGCGGCCATGAAGATCGCCTGACCCCAGAATTCCACATGCCCCTCACCGACGAAGTAATGCACAAACAGGATGCCGGACAAAATCGAACCAGCGGCCAGGAAATACAGCGGTATCAGCATGGACAGCGGTGATTCATGCACGTGGCTCATCACTTCCTGGCTGGCGCGGGGATCGCCGGCAAAGGTCATGAACAACAGCCGCCAGGAATAGAATGCGGTCATCACGGCCGCCGCCAGTCCCAGCCAAAATGCGTAATCGCCTACCCCCGTATGCGCGGCAAAAGCGGATTCCAGGATCATGTCCTTGGAATAGTAGCCGGCAAAGATGGGCAGGCCGGCCAGGGCCAGAGAGCCAATCCACATCATGATGGCGGTCTGCGGCACGTATTTGAATATGCCGCCCATGCGCCGCATGTCCTGTTCATCCGACATGGCGTGAATGACCGAACCGGAACCGAGGAACAACAGCGCCTTGAAAAAAGCGTGGGTGAAGAGATGGAAAATCGCCACGGGATAAGCGCCGATGCCAAGGGCAAAGAACATGTAGCCCAATTGGCTGCAGGTGGAATAGGCAATCACCCGCTTGATGTCGTTTTGCACCAATCCCACCGTGGCCGCGAAGAAGGCGGTGGAGGCCCCGACGATGGTGACTACGATCAAGGCGGTCGGCGAATACTCGAACATCGGGGAACAGCGCGCCACCAGAAAGACGCCCGCCGTTACCATGGTGGCCGCATGGATCAGGGCGCTGACTGGGGTCGGGCCTTCCATGGCATCGGGCAGCCAGGTGTGCAGGGGCACCTGGGCCGATTTGCCCATGGCGCCGATGAATAGCAGGATGCAAATGGTCGTCATCACATCCCACTCCCAACTCAGGAATTGGAAGGTCTTGCCGACCTGCCCCGGGGCTGCGGCGAATACGGTGTCGAAGTCGACCGATCCGAAGGCCAGGAAGGTCGCCATGATGCCCAGGCCAAAACCGAAATCACCGACCCGATTGACCAGAAATGCCTTGATCGCGGCGGCATTGGCCGCCGGCCGATGATACCAAAAGCCGATCAACAGATACGAGGCCAGGCCGACCCCTTCCCAGCCGAAGTACATTTGCAGGAAGTTGTCCGATGTGACCAACATCAACATGGCGAAAGTAAAGAGCGAGAGATAGGCCATGAAGCGCGGCTTGTGCGGATCATGCGCCATGTAACCGATAGAGTAGACATGGACCAGGGCCGAAACCCCGTTAACCACCACCAGCATTACCGCTGTCAACTGATCGATCCGTAGCGCCCAGGAAACATCAAAGGTGCCCGATACGATCCAGGACCCGATCTCGACCCGAACCGGTTGGCCGCCCAATGCGACCTGCCAAAACGCCAGCAGGGACAGCAGGGCCGAGACGATGACCGCGCCGCAGGTAATCCACTGCGATGGCCGATCACCCAGGATACGGCCCAGGGAACCAACGATCAGGAACGCCAGTAGCGGCAGAAAGACGATGGCGTGATACATGTAACGCTTAGCCTTTCATAAGGTTGATATCTTCGACTTCGATGGTGCCGCGATTGCGGAAGTAGACCACGATGATGGCCAGGCCAATCGCCGCTTCGCCCGCCGCCACGGTCAACACGAAAAGGGCGAATATCTGCCCCACCAGATCGTGCAGGTAGGCCGAGAAGGCGACCAGGTTAATATTCACCGCCAGCAACAACAGCTCGATCGACATCAGGATGATGATGACGTTCTTACGGTTCAAAAATATCCCGAATACGCCAATGGTGAACACCACCGCCGCCAGCGTCAGATAGTGGCCCAGGCCAATTTCCAGAAATGCCATCATATCCGTTCTCAAATCCCCTGGCCCGGCTGAACTTTTTTCAGTTCAACCGCGTCTTCGCGCCGGCGGGCCAATTGCCTGGTGATGTCCTGCTTGCGCACGCCCGGGCGCTGCCGCAGGGTCAACACAATGGCGCCGATCATGGCGATCAAAAGGATCATGCCGGCGGTCTGAAAAAGGTAGATGTACTTGGTATAGATCACATCGCCCAGCGCGGCCGTATTTTGACGTTGGGCCAGATCGGGGATCGGTTCCGTGCCGGCGGCCATGACCTCCGGCGTCATGGTGGCGGTGCCCAGAACCATCAGCAGTTCCACCAGCAGGATAATGCCCACCAGCACGCCAACCGGCATGTATTGCAGGAAGCCTTCGCGCAACTCGACAAAGTTGATGTCCAGCATCATCACCACAAACATGAACAACACCGCGACGGCGCCCACATAAACCACCACCAGGATCATGGCCAGGAACTCAGCCCCGATCAGCACGAACAGACCGGCTGTGGTGAAAAACGTCAGGATCAGGAACAGCACCGAATGCACAGGGTTACGCGCCGATACCACCATTGCGGCGGCAGCGACAGCAATCGCCGCGAATAGATAGAATGTCAGTCCCTGGAGGATCATCGAGGCATATCCACTGTTGTCAATCTGGCCTAGCGATAGGGCGCGTCGGCGGCGATATTGGCCGCGATTTCACGCTCCCAACGTTCACCGTTAGCCAGTAACCTGTTCTTATCATAGAATAATTCTTCGCGGGTCTCCGTGGCGAATTCGAAGTTTGGGCCTTCCACGATAGCGTCCACCGGGCAGGCTTCCTCGCAATAGCCGCAATAGATGCATTTGGTCATATCGATGTCATAGCGGGTCGTGCGGCGGCTGCCGTCGTCGCGAGGCTCTGCCTCGATCGTGATGGCCTGGGCCGGGCAGATCGCTTCGCACAATTTGCATGCGATACACCTTTCCTCGCCATTGGGATAGCGGCGCAGCGCATGTTCGCCACGAAAGCGGGGGCTGATCGGCCCTTTTTCATAAGGATAGTTCACCGTCACCCGTTTACGGAACATGTAGCTGAAAGTCAGCGCCATGCCTTCAACGATTTCCCACAACAACAGGCTGCGGGCGCTATTTCTCATGAATCCCATGCTCTATCTCTCCCACCCGCTCATGTCTGAGGTACCAGGTCAAAAGCCACCAGCACGCCCGCGGTCAACGCCACCCAGAACAGCGAGAAGGGTAAAAACACCTTCCAGCCAAGGCGCATCAACTGATCATAGCGATAACGCGGCAACGTCGCGCGCACCCAGACAAAGACGAATAACAGGACTGAAATTTTCAGGAAGAACCAGATTGGACCGGGGATCCAGGTGAAGGGCGCAATGTCGAAGGGCGGCAGCCAACCGCCCAGGAACAGGATCGCGGTCAAGCCCGACATCAGGATCATGTTGGCGTATTCGCCCAGGAAAAACAGGGCGAAGGTCATCGAGGAGTATTCCACCTGATAGCCGGCCACCAATTCCGCTTCCGCTTCCGGCAAATCGAAGGGATGGCGATTGGTCTCGGCCAGAGCCGAGATGAAAAAGATGATGAACATCGGAAACAGGGGAATGAAAAACCACACCCCGTCCGCCTGGGCCCGGACCACGTCCGAGACATTCAACGAACCCACGCACAACAGCACGGTGATGATCACGAATCCGATGGAGACTTCATAGCTGACCATCTGCGCCGCCGAGCGCAGGGCGGACAAAAACGGATACTTGGAGTTCGAGGCCCAGCCCGCCATGACGATGCCGTAGACGCCAAGCGAGGAAATGGCGAACAGATACAGGATACCCACATTGATGTCGGATATCACCATGCCCTCGTCGAACGGGATCACCGCCCAGGCGACCAGACTCAACAAGAATGTCAGCATCGGCGCAATCACAAAAATGATCTTGTTGGCCGAGGTCGGCAGCACGGTTTCCTTGAAGAACAGCTTTGCGCCATCGGCAAAGGCCTGCAAAAGACCAAACGGGCCGACCACATTCGGGCCCATGCGAAGCTGCATCGCGGCCATGATCTTGCGTTCGAAATAGGTCAACATAGCCACCGCCAGCAACAGCGGCACGATGATCGCCAGTATTTGCGCCAGAATGATAATGCCCGGCAGCAGGTATATGGACCAGAGTTCAGCCATCGGCGCTGGTCGTCCCTGCTGCCTGCCCGGCGCCCCCGGTGCCCGTGTACAGCCGGCTGCATTCGGCCATAACGGCGGAGGCCCGGCAGATCGCGTTGGCCAGATAGTAATCGTCAACCGGGCTCGCAAACGGTTCCGCACCGACTTTACCCGCCACGCCGAAGTCTCCCATGTCCGCTGCGGCGATGACGTCTATGGCGCCCGCACTGGGAACTTCGGTTACCATATGCTGGCGCAATTGTTGCAGGTTGTCGTATGGCAGCGGTTGCTCGACAACGGCCGAGAAGGCCCGCAGGATGGCCCAGTCTTCCCGCGCATCGCCAGGCGGAAAGGCAGCCCGGCGACCGATTTGCGCCCGTCCTTCCGTATTGACCCAGGTCGCGTCCTTTTCCGTATAAGCCGCCCCCGGCAGAATGACATCCGCCCGATGGGCACCGGCATCGCCATGATGACCTTGATAAACCACGAACGCCTGTCCCAGCGCCGCCATCTCGATCTCGTCGGCACCCAACAGCCAGACCAGGTCGATTTCGCCTTTGCCGGCGCCATCCAGAATGCCTGCGACATCGCGCCCGCTTTCACCGGGCAAGAAGCCGAGATCCAGGCCGCCGACGCGGGAAGCGGCCCGGTGCAACACGTTGAAGCCGTTCCAATCAGCACTGATCATGCCGGTATCCTGGGCGATGCGGCGGGCCAGATCCAGCAACGCCGCACCGTCGTCGCGGGCCAGCGCACCGCTGCCCAACACGATCATGGGCCGTTCGGCCGCCGCCAGCGTTGCGGTAAAGTGGTGGCTGCCATCGGCAATATCTGCCAGGGCGGCCGGCCCGTCGCCCAGATAATCATAGTTATAGGTCAGCTCATCCCCGGCGCCGGCCACGCCTCCGATCACGCCGATGGGAAAACCGCCCGCCAGCCATCGTTTGCGTATGCGGGCGTTGATCATGGTCGCTTCCCAGCGCGGATTGCAGCCCACCAGCAGCAAGGCGTCCGCATCCTCAATTCCCGCGATGGTGCTGTTGAACAGATAGCCGCCACGATGCTTGCCACCAATTTTCGCACCGTCCTGACGGCAATCCAGGTTGGCGGAGCCCAGGGCGGTGAACAATTCCTTCAGGGCCAACATGGATTCCACATCCGCCATGTCGCCGGCGATGGCGGCAATGCGTTCACCCCTCGCCGCGCCCATTCCGTCCAGGCGAGCCCGGATAGCGGCAAACGCCGCCTCCCAACTGGCGGGCTTTAACTTGCCATCAACCCGGACATAAGGTTGGTCCAGCCGTTGCAGGGCCAATCCGTCAACAGCATATCGAGAACGGTCCGACAGCCATTCCTCGTTTATGTCTTCATGCAGGCGCGGCAGAATGCGCATCACCTCGGCGCCACGGCAATCGATCCGGATGTTGCTGCCGACGGCATCATGGACATCGACACTCTCGGTCTTGCGCAGTTCCCAGGGCCGGGCGCTAAAGGCATAGGCCTGATTGGTCAGCGCACCGACCGGACAGACATCGACCAGATTGCCCGAAAGCTCCGACGTCAGAGCCGCTTCGATATAGGTGCCGATTTCGGTCTCTTCGCCGCGGTAGGTCGCACCCAGTTCCTCAACCCCGGCAATCTCGGTCGCGAAGCGGATGCAGCGGGTGCAATGGATGCACCGGGTCATGGTCGTGGCGATCAATGGCCCCAGATACTTGTCTTTCACCGCGCGCTTGTGCTCGTCAAAGCGAGATCCGCCCCGGCCATAGGCAACGGCTTGATCCTGCAAATCGCATTCCCCGCCCTGATCGCAGATCGGGCAATCCAGGGGGTGATTGATCAACAGGAATTCCATCGCCCCTTTACGGGCCTTTTCCGCCACCGGCGAATTGGTGTGGATCACCATGCCCTCACCCACCGGCATCGCGCAGGAGGCGATGGGTTTGGGCGATTTTTCCATTTCCACCAGGCACATGCGGCAATTGCCGGCAATGGAGAGGCGGTCGTGATAGCAGAAGCGGGGAATTTCGACCCCCAGTTCCTCGCAGGCCTGCAGCACCGTGGTATTGGCTTCGACCGTTATTTCCTGGCCGTCAATGGTCAGCGTGGGCATGTCTTTGCGATCCTTACTTTCGCTTTCGCTACGCCGCAGCCGGCTGTTTGTTTTTGCGTTCCATGATGCGGGCTTCCACCTCCGGGCGAAAATGCCGCATCAGACCCTGAATGGGCCACGCCGCCGCATCGCCAAGGGCGCAAATGGTATGCCCTTCAATCTGGTAGCTGACCTCCAGCAACATGTCGATTTCGGCCACATCAGCCTCGCCGGTGACCAGTCTTTCCATGACGCGCCACATCCAGCCCGTGCCTTCCCGGCAGGGTGTGCATTGGCCGCAGGATTCATGGGTATAGAATTTGGCCAAACGGGCTATGGCGCGCACCAGATCGGTTGATTTGTCCATCACGATCACCGCCGCCGTGCCCAGGCCGGATTTTACGTCGCGCAGAGCATCGAAATCCATCAGGACATCGTCGCAAACCGATTTCGGTATCATCGGCACCGACGAGCCGCCGGGAATGACCGCCAGCAAATTGTTCCAGCCGCCCCGCACGCCGCCCGCATGTTTTTCGATCAACTCGCGCAACGGGATCGACATCTCTTCTTCTACGTTACAGGGCGTCTCCACATGCCCGGAAATGCAGAAGACCTTGGTGCCGGTGTTATTCTCCCGTCCCAGACCGGCGAACCAGCCGGCGCCTCGCCGCATGATTGTCGGCGCCACGGCGATACTTTCGACGTTGTTCACGGTCGTTGGCCGGCCCCAAACTCCGACGCCGGCGGGAAAGGGGGGTTTCAGGCGGGGCTGGCCCTTTTTTCCTTCCAGGCTTTCGATCAGGGCGGTTTCCTCACCGCAGATGTAGGCGCCGGCGCCGCGATGGACAAAGACGTCAAAGGCATAGCCGGAACCGCAGGCATTGGGCCCCAGCAGGCCGGCGTCATAAGCCTCGCGAACAGCGGCATCCAGCCGATTGCCTTCAAGATGAAATTCGCCGCGAATATAAATGTAGGCCGCCGATGCACGCATGGCGAAGCCGGCAACCAGGCAGCCTTCGACCAGTTTGTGGGGGTCGTGGCGCATCATCTCCCGGTCCTTGCAGGTGCCGGGTTCACCTTCGTCGGCGTTGACCACCAGATAAGTCGGCTTGCCGTCGGATTCCTTCGGCATGAAAGACCATTTCAGGCCGGTCGGAAAACCAGCCCCGCCGCGCCCGCGCAGGCCCGATGCCTTGATCTCGTCAACGATGGCATCGGGGCCCTTTTCCAGAATCGCCTTGGTGCCGTCCCAGTCGCCGCGACTGCGCGCACCCGTAAGGCCCCAATCCTGGGTGCCGTAGAGGTTGGTGAAAATCCGATCTTCGTCGCGTAACATCAGGCATCCCCCGTATAGGCATGCAGGGTGGTCGGCCCGCCCGCCGGCTCGGAGGCGTGGCGGCCATTTTGCGGTCCCACCTTGGGTTTTTCGCCCTTGGCCAGGGCTTCCAGCACCGCCCCGGCGGTTTCCGCCGTCAGATCCTCGTAATAGTCATCGTTGATCTGCATCATCGGCGCATTGACGCAGGCGCCCAGACACTCCACTTCGATTAAGGTGAATTTGCCGTCCGCCGTGGTCTCGCCGAATTCGATGCCCAGTTTCGCTTTGCAGGCCCCCACGACATCATCCGATCCGCGCAGCCAACAGGGCGTGGTGGTGCAGACCTGAACGAGGTTTTCGCCCACCGGCGCCAGATTATACATGCTGTAGAAGGTCGCCACTTCGTACACCCGGATCCGCGGCATTTGCAACATTTCCGCCACCGCGTCCATGGCCGCGCGGGGCAGCCAGTTGCTGTGCTGACGCTGGGCCAGATCCAACAGCGGCATCACGGCACTGGCCTGGCGGCGGCTCGGATACTTGGCGACGTGCTGCTCGGCCAGCGCCAAATTCTCCGGCGTGAAGGCAAAGGTGTCGGGCTGCTGTTCCGGCGGGGCAGGTACGCGCTTCATCGATCGATCTCACCAAACACAATATCAAGACTGCCGATAACGGCGACGGAATCAGCCAACAAGTGACCTTTGCACAGATAATCCAGAGCCGCCAGATGAACATAGCCCGGCGAGCGGATCTTGCAGCGGTAAGGCATATTGGTGCCATCGGCGACCAAATAGACGCCGAATTCACCTTTTGGCGCCTCGATCGCCGTGTAGGTCTCGCCAGGCGGCACTTTGAAACCCTCGGTATAAAGCTTGAAATGATGGATCAGGGCTTCCATGGATTGTTTCATTTCGGCCCGGGGCGGGGCCACCACCTTGCGGTCGGAACTGGCGACCGGACCATCGGGCATGTTTTCCAGAACCTGCTTGATGATACGGCAGGATTGGCGCATTTCCTCCACCCGGCACAGATACCGGTCATAGCAATCGCCGTTCTTGCCCACGGGAATGTCAAAATCATACTTCTCGTAGCCGTCATAGGGCTGCGATTTGCGCAGATCCCAGGGCAACCCGGTACAGCGCAACATGACCCCGGAAAAGCCCCAATCCATGGCCTCTTCCGGACCGATCACGGAAATATCCACGTTACGCTGCTTGAAGATACGGTTTTCTGTCAGCAGGGTTTCCAGATCATCCACGTATTTATGGAAGCCGTCGATATAGCTGCCGATCTCCTCGG
The DNA here is from genome assembly GCA_021776235.1 of Alphaproteobacteria bacterium. Taxonomy (GTDB): domain Bacteria; phylum Pseudomonadota; class Alphaproteobacteria. Next base: position 14,722 of record JAJFGG010000007.1, read on the forward strand.
CCATCCCCGCCGGCATGTCCTGATGCACACCGCCCACCCGGAAATAGTTGGCATGCAGGCGCGCCCCGCTGACACCTTCGTAGAATTCCATCAGTTTCTCGCGTTCTTCATAGCCCCACAACGCCGGCGTGATGGCGCCGACGTCCATGGCATGCGAGGTTATGTTCAGTATATGGTTCAGCAGGCGGGTAATTTCCGAGAACAGCACCCGGACGGCCTGGCCACGGGCCGGCACCTCCAATTGCAGCAGCTTTTCAATAGCGAGCACATAGGCATGTTCCATGCACATGGGCGAGACATAATCCAGGCGGTCGAAATACGGCAGAGCCTGCTGGTAGGTCTTGTATTCAATCAGTTTCTCGGTGCCACGGTGCAACAGCCCGATATGCGGGTCACAGCGTTCGATGACCTCGCCATCCAACTCCATTACCAGGCGCAAAACACCATGGGCCGCCGGATGCTGGGGCCCAAAGTTGAGGGTCATGTTTTTGATATCGACTTCAGCCATTACCCCGGCTCCTGCCCTTCTGCCTTTTCATCGCCCGGCAACAGCCCTTGGGGAACCGCGGCCGCGCCCTCCCATGGCGAGAGGAAATCGAACTTCCGAAATTCCTGTGGCAGCTTGACCGGGTCGTAAACGACCCTCTTGCGCTCTTCGTCGTAGCGCACTTCGACAAATCCGGTCAGGGGAAAATCCTTGCGCAGCGGGTGCCCTTCAAAGCCATAATCGGTTAACAGGCGGCGCAGGTCCGGGTGGGCGGCAAACATGATGCCATACATGTCCCAGGCTTCCCGCTCGAACCAGTTGGCCGAATTATGAACCCCGGTGATCGAAGGAATAGGCGTTTGATCGTCTGCTTCCACTTTGACCCTGACGCGCTGGTTATGCACCAGGCTCAACAGGTTATAAACCACGTCGAAACGTTTTGGCCGCTGGGGAAAATCGGCGCCGCAGATATCCACCAGCACCTTGAACAGGCATTGCGGGTCATCGCGCAGGAAGGTCAGGACCTTGACGACATGTTCGCTCCGCGCCTTGACCATTAATTCGCCATGAACCACGGATGTGGCGATCACCTGATCCGCCAATACGGCGCCAATATGCTGGCCCAATTCCTGCAATACGCCGTCGTCAGCCATTTCTTTGTCCGTTTTCGTCCCTATGAACTATTCGCCGCTCGGTCCGGTGCCCGGCCGTTCAGCGCAAAAAGGTACCGGTGCGGCGGATTTTCTTCTGTAATTGCAGAATGCCATAAACCAGCGCCTCTGCGGTCGGCGGGCAACCGGGGACATAAATATCCACCGGTACAATCCGGTCGCAACCGCGTACCACGGAGTACGAATAATGGTAATAGCCGCCCCCATTCGCGCAACTGCCCATGGAGATGACATAGCGCGGCTCCGGCATCTGGTCATAGACCTTGCGCAAGGCCGGCGCCATCTTATTGGTCAGGGTACCCGCCACGATCATCACATCCGATTGCCGGGGCGAGGCGCGGGGCACCACCCCCATGCGATCCAGGTCATAACGGGGCATGTAGGCGTGAATCATTTCCACTGCGCAGCAGGCCAGGCCAAACGTCATGGGCCAAAGCGAGCCGGTTCGGGCCCAATTCACCACTTTGTCCAATTGCGCTGTGACGAAGCCTTTGTCGGCCAGCTCTTCGGAAAATTCAACGAAGCTTGGGTTCTGCCCCGTGGCCACCAAACCGGTCTGGGCGCCGCTCTGAGAGGTGGGGGAATTGCTCGCCGTGGTGTCGCTTATTCCCATTCCAGCGCGCCCTTTTTCCATTCATAAATGAAACCGATGGTCAGGATGCCGAGAAAAACCATCATGGACCAAAATCCGAGCAAGCCGATTTTTCCCAGGGACACCGCCCAGGGAAACAAAAAAGCCACTTCCAGGTCAAAGATGATGAACAAGATGGCCACCAGGTAAAATCGGACATCAAAACGCCCGCGGGCATCATCGAAAGCTTCGAACCCACATTCGTAGGCCGACAATTTTTCCGGGTCAGGGTGGCTGGGCACGACCACCATGGAGGCGACCACGATGACAATCGACAGGCCCGCCGCGACGGCAAAAAACATCAAGATCGGCAGATATTCTTTTAACAGCTCGTCCACGGCTCAATGTCTCCCTCACGCCTCCGCCAAACAGTGGCCGCGAGGCTCCCAACCCTATAACGGCTTCTTTCGCGTGCTGCAATGGCACCGCACCGTTTTCTGAGCTAAATCGAGGATAGTTTGCCGGAAAGAAATATCTACCGGGTCAAATCGGCTGGTACAGTAGAGTTATTCGCAAGTATCCGGGAAGGCCTTCGTGGCGGGAGTGACGGGACTCGAACCCGCGACCTCTGGCGTGACAGGCCAGCGCTCTAACCAGCTGAGCTACACCCCCACGAAGGCGACCCATGTACATCCCCCCCGGCACGGGTGTCAAGCGGCATACGGGCAGGCCGTTGTGGTTTGCGGACAGCAGGCCGAAATCAGCTTTTCGGCTTCTCCGGCTTGCGGCAATCGGAAAACATTGCGAAGGGAAATAACTTTGCCGCCGGTTCGTGCCAGCGCTCGGGATTATTCTTCAGCCATTTGGCGAACATGGCCGACAATTGCTCCGCCTGGCGTCCATGCACACAGGGGACGAGCCACTTCATGCGTTCAAAGCCCGCTACGTAGCTCCAATTATAGGCATCATTGACGCCAGTGACGTAGACCTCGCGGTCATATTCAGCCAGTTCAAGATAGTCCTGACCACTGAGCAATTGCCAGGAACGGGCTGTTAGCGGGTCAGACTGCGCCGTGGCGTCGGGCGCGTGAATTGCCGCTAAAAGCAATAACGCGGCCACTATGAGAAATTTTAACGCACGCATCGCCCCGGACCTTACTCGTCATGGACGCAGTTGTCGCGGCATAATAAGTCAGATCCGGGGCGATGGGTCACGTTGACTAGACGGAGAGGTCAATATTTTGACCGGTATCGGAATCCACAGCCGATTTTCTCGCCTGCGGTTCGTCGCCGTCCTTGGGGGCCGCTTTCGCCTCCACGAATTCCGTCTCGACCGGGGCTTTTTCACCGCCGGTTTCATCGATGTCCTCAATCGGGCGCGAAGCTTTCGCGTCACTCTGTCGGACTTTGTCGAGGGCCTGAGCCGACGACGGCGAAAGGTTGAGTTCCATTCTGCACTCCTTTCGGTAGCTCCGCTATCCAGGCGCCGGGATTGACGATTGGACCGGTAGCTTTGCGTCCCGCTGTTACCAGTGGTTTGCCAATACGGGCATCATTCAGACGCCCGCACGGTGCAGGCTGCCGCAAAAAGGTTAAGATTTTCTTTCCCAAAACGATAACCTGTGCGGGTGAAATGACTGAATGGAATTGCCGGCGTGCGGGTAGGCATGGCGCCGTTGACCACCGGCTGATAGATTATTTTGAGGGATCTTATAAAACCAGACGGAAGGTTATCAGGGTCATGCGCATCAGCTCTATCGTCCGCCGCGCGGCACAGGTCAATGGCAACGGTTTAGCCTCGAATTTTCAGGATCGGCAACATGATTGGAGCCAATTCGACAGCCGGGTATCCCGTCTGGCGGCAGGCCTAGCGGGCATTGGTGTTGGCCAGGGTGACCGGGTTGCCATGTTGAGCCTGAACAGCGATCGCTATCTGGAATATTTCTTCGCGGTGCCGTGGGCCGGCGGGGTCTTCGTCCCCATCAACACCCGACTGGCGCCCCCCGAAGTGGTGCATTGGTTAAACGATTCCGGGGCCTCTGTCCTGCTGATTGACGACAATTTCGCCGCCATGTTGCCAAAAGTGCAGGGTCAATTGGAAAGCGTCAAAACCGTCGTCCATGTAGGAGACGGCGCCCCGCCGGAAGGCATGTTGTCATTCGAGGCCTTGATCGACGGTGGCGCGGCGATTGACCCGCGGGACACGGGCGGGGACGAGTTGGCGGGACTGTTCTACACCGGGGGCACCACCGGGCGCTCCAAGGGCGTAATGTTGAGCCACAGGAACCTGGTGGTCAATGCCCTGCAATTCGCCTCGGAGGTCGGCTTCAATGCCGGGTCCCATTACCTGCATGCCGCGCCCATGTTCCATCTGGCCAACGGCGCGGCGACTTTCGCCAATACCGCCATGGCCGGTGCCTCCAGCATCATTCCTGGCTTTGAACCCGTTGCAACCCTGCGTTCCATTCAGGAAAACAAGATCAATATCGCCCTGCTGGTGCCGACCATGATCAACATGACGGTCAACCATCCCCAGGTTGGCAATTACGACCTGAGCAGTATCAAGGACGTCCTGTTTGGCGCCTCTCCCATGCCCGAGGCGGTGCTGCGGACGGCCTTGCGGGTGATCCCCAACGCCCGCTTCCATCACGTCTATGGCCAGACCGAAGCGGCCCCCGTGCTAACGGCGCTGCCCGCCAACCGCATGGTCGAGGAGGGTCCCCTGGCCGGCAAGATCAAATCCGCAGGCCTGGCGATCCCGACCGTCGAGGTGCGAATTGTCGATGAAAACGACAACGAAGTCCCCCGCGGCGTGGTCGGCGAAATCTGCGGCCGGGGCGAGAATGTCATGCTGGGTTATTGGAAGCTGCCGGATTTGACGACGGAAACCCTGCGTAATGGCTGGCTGCACACCGGCGACGGCGGCTACATGGACGAGGACGGCTTTATCTATGTGGTCGATCGGGTCAAGGACATGATCATCTCGGGCGGCGAGAATGTCTATTCGGCCGAGGTCGAAAACGCCATCTATCAGCATGCATCGGTGGCCGAATGCGCCGTGATCGGCATCCCGCACGAAAAATGGGGCGAACAGGTGCATGCCATCGTGCGCCTGAAGGAGACCGGCGAACCGGATGAAGCCGGCCTCATAGCCTATTGCCATGAATGGATCGCCAACTACAAATGTCCACGCAGCGTATCTTTTGTGGCCGAACCCCTGCCCCTTTCAGGGGCCGGCAAAATTCTCAAAACCGAGCTGCGCAAACCCTATTGGGAAGGCCATGCCAAGCAAGTCAACTAATGCCGACGAGCGCTGATAGTAGCCATGCGCTCATTAGACCACGTTTACAGAACATAGATCCGTTTGATGGCGCGTGGTCTAGGTCTCGCCCCAGACCTGAAGCGCGGTTTCGACGATCCGGGCCAGCTTGGCCTGTTGTACGTCCACCGTAACCGGGTTGCCGGAAACGGCGGAGGCAAAGCCGCATTGCGGCGATAACGAGAGGCGTTCCAGGGGTATGAACTGGGCCGCTTCGTCGATGCGGCGGGCCAGATCATCGACGCTTTCCAACGCGGGCAACTTGGAACTGACCAAGCCCAGCACCACATGCTTGTCCTTTGGCACCAGGCGCAGCGGCGAAAAATCACCCGCCCGGGCGGTATCATATTCCAGGAAAAAGGCGTCCACTGAAAGATCGTTGAACAAGCGTTCGGCCACCGGTTCATAGCCACCCTGGGATAGATACTTGCCCTTGAAATTGCCCCGGCACAGATGCAGACCGCAGGTCATACCCTCCGGCCGCGCCGCCACCGCGTCGTTGATGGCATCAATATAAATTTCGATCAATGCATCCGGATCGGCGCCCCCCGCCCGCACCTGTTCGCGCACCTGCCCATCGCACAGCATGGCCAGAGGCACCTCGTCCATCTGGATATAGCGGGCGCCCAAAGCCGCCAGTTCGGCAATTTCCTGGCGAAACACTTCGGCGAAATCGAGAAAAAACTCGCGCGGCGTTGCGTAGACCGAGCGATCGATGCCGCCCACCGGGCGATAGAAATGAAAGGTCGGCAGGGACGGCATGGTGATTTTCGCTGTCGCCTGGGCAACGCTTTTCAGAAAGCTGAATTCGCCAGTGGAGAAACCGTTTGCCCGGCGTACCTTGCCCTCCACATGGGCCGCGATGAAGCTCTGCTCGTGGCCATGATCATCATGAAACTTAAACTCCGCTTCGCGTACAGACAATCCCGTCACCGGGCCGATCAGGTGGCCCCAGTATGAGCCACGGCGGAACTCGCCGTCCGTAACAACGCCAAGGCCCGCCGCCTCCTGTTGCGCCACCACTTCACGGATCGCCGTATCCTGGATTTTCGCAAAGGCGGCGTCGTCGATCTCGCCCGCGGCATGTTGGCGAAATGCGGCGGTCAGTTCTTTCGGGCGCAGCAGACTGCCCACATGTTCGGCACGAAAGGGCGGCGGCGGCATGGTTCTCTCCTGCAGTGATAGTGGCGCGGCGTGTTGCCGGCATTTTATTATACCAAGATGCCGCCCTCACGCTAAACTGCCGCCATGGTGATGTTCAAGGATATTCAGGCGGCGGCCGTGGCGCGCAATGGCGGGCCGGCGGCACTCAAGAAGAAGCTGCCCAAGGCAAAGTCCGGCCGGGCCTTGCGGGCCGTTAGCGACGACCGTTACCTTTCCGCCATGTCCCTGCGCATCTTCAGCGCCGGGCTAAAACATTCCATGGTGCAGGCCAAATGGCCGGCTTTCGAAGAAGTCTTTCTTGGCTTCGAACCGCACGCAGTACGCGCCATGACCGATGAAGACCTGGAAGCCCTGATGGGCGAAAGGCGCATTATCCGCCATTGGGGCAAGATCAAGTCCGTGCGCGCCAATGCTGCCGCCATGTGCGAGATCGCGGCCGAGGCAGGCGGCATGGGCCCCTGGTTGGCCGCTTGGGCGCCGGAACAAACCGTCGATCTATGGGATCAGTTAACCAAACGCTTCACCCAGCTAGGCGGCAATTCGGGGCCCTATTTTCTGCGCATGGTTGGCAAGGACACCTTCAATCTAACGCCATACGTGCTGGCCGCCCTGAAACATTGGTCGCTTTATGACGGCACCGGCAAAGGCAAGCGCGAACGGGCCAAGGTGCAAGAGGTCTTCAACGCCCTGCAGGAGGAAAGTGGCCTGCCCCTATGCCAGATTTCCATGACCCTGGCCCAGTCCACGGATTAACTTTCGAGGGCCGGGTCAATCATGATCTTGCAATGATGTTCCGGGTCAGCAAGATCGACGAACGCCTGGGCCACCCCAGCCAGGCCCACGCGGCCGGTGATTAGCGGCGATAAATCAAGACGGCCGCTATCGATCATGGCCAGCGAGGCGGCAAACTGGTCCGGGCTGTAGCCGATGACGAATTGCAGATTCAATTCCTTGACGATACCGCGGTAGGGCCGGAAATTATCCGTTTCCATACAGACGCCCACCACCACGATGCGAGCCTGTTGCGGCGCTCCGGCCATCACCTGATCGATCACGCCGGGAATGCCGACACATTCAAATATCACGGCGGGCTTCAAATTCTCCGGCATCGGCCCCAAGGCCGGCGCCGGCGGCGGGGCCGGCAATACTGCCGCCTGCCGCCAGCCGTCATACGGTGAGCCGGCTGCCGGATCGATTACCAGATCCGCACCCATGGCGACGGCCAGTTCGCGCCGGCGGGCGGAATAATCCGCCGCCAGGATCGGCCCCAGGCCTTTCATCTTCAGGGCCACGATGACGGCCAGGCCGACCGGTCCGCAGCCGATAACCAGAGGCACGGCGCCAGGGTCAATCTGGGCCATTTCCACCGCGTGCAGGCCGACCGCCATGGGTTCCGTCAAAGCGGCCAGGTCGGCGGTCAGGTTATCCGGGATGGGTAACAGCAGCGATTCCTGCAACAGCATGTATTCGCCATAGCCGCCCGCATAGTCATTGGCATAGCCAACCGTGCGGCGCCAGCCTGGCCCCAGCACCACCGGAACGGAACAAACCATTTGCCCGGGCTTGAATTGGCGCCGGCAATCGGGGCCAAAGTCCAATACTTCGGCACAGAATTCATGCCCCATGACCACGTCACGGTCGAAGTCCATGGCCTGAAGTATTCGGTCACCAGGATCGGCCACCGCCGCCAGACGCGGACCATGGCGCAACATATGCAGATCAGAGCCGCAAATGCCGCAGGCCAAGGTTCTTACAAGCACTTGTCCAGGACCCGGTTCGGGAACAGCCAGTCGATCCACGACGATTTCCCGCTGGCGCATGATCGCCGCCCGCATTGTCGCCGGTATCGCCTGGTTCATGGCCGGTTCCCGTCTTGCTGTTGTCCGGCCAACAGCTTGGGAGTCTTTGTGCCGGCGCGCAATGCCAATTACTGGGCAAACGGGCAAAAAAAATGCCGGCGCCGACCATATACGCGGTCGACGCCGGCGGTGGCCTCGTACTAGGCCGTTG
>JAJFGG010000061.1 GCA_021776235.1 Alphaproteobacteria bacterium
GTCGGTCATGGTTCTGCTCCTGTGTTGAGTGAGGTTCGGAAACCACAAATCTCAACACAGGACAGGCCAACCCGTTATCGTGCAGTCCTCACCACACGCTGACAAAAATTATCGCGGGAGCGATTTAGTTCATTGGCACAAAGCGCTGGTAATCGCCTCCAACCACGACTTCCGCTAAGCCTCCAGCATCGAGCCTGATATCGGCCTAAGCTTATCGGCCGGCTTCCAGCTAGCCTGTCGACGGCCTCATATGGCCCTGAGCGTACAGAGAGTCGCTCCGAGGCCGTTTCTGCCAATCCAGCCCTTTCTGTGCCCACCGGCTCCTATATCCGCCTGCTGAGGACTCTCCCTTGAACTCTAAGGGTAAGCTGGACGGCGCCTTCTGGTTTGCGGATGTTCTTGGACTATCTTGATTGTCGTTTCATCGTCCGGCTCTCCCTGGCGCGTCAAGAGAACGGGGGACGAACGGGCCAAACAAAATCACACCAGGTCACAGATGCGTCGTGTCGGCCGGGCAAAAACGGCGATAACCAAACCATAGGCCGCTAGTTTGACCGTCAGTCAGCGGCGCGGCGCCGGCTGTTTTGTCATGCCGGATGGATCCGCCAAAACCTAAGCCGCAAATCCCGCCTGCACCGTTCTGATCTGCGCCAAAGCGTCGTCCGACAGCGGCCCTTTGTTTATGGCCGCGGCTGCCTGCTGTAATTCTTCAAGCGTTGCGATACCAATCTCGGTAGTTGGGAGGGCCGGATTGGAAATGACATAGCGTACCGCCAGTTCCGGCAGGCTCGCGGCATGCCCAGCCTCAACCAACGGGGTGAACTGAAGGGCGCGCTGCACGTCTGTCGCGTAGTCGGTCTCTGATCCTATGGGTTCGACTGCCGGCATCCCGAGCGGGTGGCGCGCCTCGCTGCCGGATAGGGCGCCGCCGGCAAGTACGCGCACGCCAATTGCACCGACGCCGTTGTCCAACGCGGCATCAAGGAGTTGGTGAAAGTCATCGGCCGGATAACCGGCCGGCACCGCTTCGCCGGCAGATGGAACAAGCAGGTTGTAGAAAACCTGTGCGCTGCTAAAAGCGCCGCATTTAACTAATTTGTGCAGATCCTCCGCCTCGCCCTTGGCCGTAAAGCCCAAGAAGCGCGTCTTGCCTGCATCCTTCAGTTTTTCGAAGGCTGGGATGACGTCATCCAACACCTGCTCGACGTTAAGTGTGCCGCGGAAATCCGGACGGCCCAAGGTGTTGTGTAACTGAAAGATGTCCACGTAGTCGAGCTTCAGCCGCGTCAGGCTGGCATCAAGAGACCTGGCCACGGCGCCTGCAATGTCGGTCAAATCGTCATTGCCCAGGCCAACCTTGGTACTGACCACGATGCCGTCAGTGTTGCCGTTTAGGGCCCGGCCCAGGTTCGTCTCCGAAGCGCCGTTTCCGTAACTCGCCGCCGTGTCGAAAAAGTTAATGCCGTTGTCCCGTGCCCAGGCTATGGCGCGGTCCTGATCGGAGGGATCACCTTTGGTCATCAGGCCACCAACGGCGCCGCAGCCGAACGTCAAGCGGGAGACGTCGAGACCGGTGTTGCCGAAACTTCTCTTTTCCATCACGGATTTCCTCTGACAATTCCCAACCGGAACACTGCCACAAAAGATTATGGGCAACAATCTTTGCATTCCGCCCGATCCGGTACCGCAGTGGGAGCAAAAGTGACGATAGAAGCCTGACTTGAGTACGTTGTAATCAACTGATCGGTGCGGTTTGGCGGTAAGAGCCTTGTACCAACCTGCGCTGATAGGAACCCATAGAGATCGCCTCCTTCGGCAGCGACTGTTCAATACCCTGCCGCGATATCAATTTCCTGCAAGTGAGTACCACCGGCTTCAAGACGCCGAATGTTGGCAGTGATTTCCGTCACCAGTCGTGCGACCGTCGGCCGCCGCGCCACGTGTGGCATGACAGTGACCTTGGGATGCAGCCAGAGCGGGCTCTCGGGGGGCAAAGGCTCGGGCCAGTGAGCGTCGAGGGCGGCGTATGACAATTGTCCAGTATCGAGCGCATCGATCAAATCCTCATTGATCACATGTCGGCCACGCCCGACGTTAACAAGCATCGCGCCTTTCGGCATCATGGCGAAGGTGCGGGCGCAGAATATGCCCTCCGTTTCCGCCGTGAGCGGCAACAGGCAGACGGCGATGTCGGTTTGCCTGAGAAAAGGCTCAAGCTGATCGGGGCCGTGAAAAATTGGAACTTCGGCGTCCTCTTTCGGCGTTCGGACCCACGCCGAGACATTGAATTCCAGTGATCTTAGAACCAACGCCGGCGCCTTGGCCATCATGCCGTAGCCCAGGAACCCAATGCGCCTTTCCTCCGGTCTCTTTATCGGACCCCGGTGCCATTCCCGCTTCGCCTGGCGTGCCTGATAGTCGGGCATATCGCGATGGAAACGAAGCACGTGCATGATGACGTATTCCGTCATCATCGGGTCACCGCCCGAGGGCTCCAGCTTGCCAAGTGGCACGTTCGGTAGTTTTGGATGGTTGACAAAGTCATCCACGCCCGCCGAGCGCGTGAACATGGCTTTCAAGTTTGGAAGTGGCGGGAGAATGTCGAAATCAGGGTGCATGAATGCGAGATATTCGATATCCGTCAGCACGCCCGCATCGGGCCAAATACGAATTTCCAAATTGGGAAGCTGTTCTTCGAACGCATCGCGCCACGCTTCAGCGTTTCCAATAAATTTATCCAGGTTCACGATAAGTAGTGCCACGGGCCCTCCTTGACTTGTTCCCTATGTTGTCCTTCAGCGAAATCGGTTGACGACACCCTGCCGCCCGCGCCGGCGTCAATGCGTCTGAGCGCTTTTTTACAGGGCATCGCGATCACGAATGATGCACCTCACTTACGCCTTGATGCCAAGCAGCCCGGCGGCTGTGCCGCCAAGGATCGCGATTTTCTCGGCATCGGTCAGGCCGGGAGTTTCAAGGATCAGATCGATCGCCGTCGTCGTCCACGGATAGGGATAGTCGGTTCCCACCATGAGTTGGCTGGCGCCGACTTCGGCCGCCAGATGGCGTACGCCTTCGGGCCGGAACACCATGGTGTCGTAGTACATCTGCTTGAGATACTCTGATGGGCGTTTCTTGATGGCGCCATGGGGACCGCCAGGAGATAGGTCAGGGCGAACAGGGCCACCTCGATCAAAACGGCCCGCATAGGAGGGCATGAAACCGCCCGCGTGGGCCGCACAGATCTTGAGGCCTGGGTATCTGTCGAGGGTGCCCTCGAAAATCAGATGCGAGAGCGCAATCGTGGTTTCGAGAGGATTGCCGATCACGTTGCTGAGATAACCATTGCCTTTAAACCGCGAGCCCAACTGTGCCGGCGCCCCGTCGCCCTGTGGATGAATAAAGGCGAGCACGCCCAGCTCCTCGACCTTGGCCCAAAACGGGTTAAATGCCGGGTCGCTGATTTCCTCGCCGGCGACATTGCCGCCGATGGCCACGCCGCGCAGGCCGTATTTCTTCACGCCGTCTTCAAGCTGTTGGGCCGCGAGATCTGGAAACTGCAGAGCGACCGACGCGAAAGCCACGAACCGGTCTGCATTCTTCGCACAGGCTTCGGCAAGCGTCTGATTTTGAAGCTCGATGATTTTTCCGGCTAGATCGCGATCATCAACCCGGTACCAATTGGGATTGATGCTCAACGCCTCAATATCAATGCCCTGCTCATCCATGCTCTTGATGCGCAAGTCGACCTCGGTCGCCATATCAAGGTCGGTTCGCAGCCCCGGCCCGGCAAGTTCATGGCCCATCAGCGCCAGTGCCTCGGGCACCGCACAGTGCGCATGGATGTCCACGGTCCTCACGCGTTTGCCGTTGACGACGACTTCGCGGCGTCTCGGTTGTTCGTCTGTGGCCGGCCCCGCTCCCAAACCACAGGCAACAAACACCAAGTCATCCTTGGAACCAGCCGTTGAAGTGGCGATCTCCGTGCGATGTGTCATGGTGCGCTATGCCCCCAATTTCTAAACTGTGGATACTATCGGCCGCTTTATCGTCGCAAGCAATGAGCGGCCGGGTCCGCTGAGTTTACTCGGACCGGGCATTCTGTCGGCGCAAATATATTCGAGACGTCAGATAGGTACTCCCGGCAAGAATTTCCAGGTTATCAAATTGCGCCATTCCGACAATGCGGCAAGGCGAAGTAATAGATTGTTGTCTTGTGTTGTTGTGGCGCATCTGATGCTGCACGCTGCAATTGGCTGTGCGAACGACTACGACAGCTATGCCGGAGCACGGTCCAGAATCGCTTGCAGCGTCGCCGCACCTTTCACTCCCTTCGCCGAGACGTGGCCGCCGTCGGCAATCCGCTTGCGCTGGGCCTCCTCCCAATGTTGGCCATCGAAGAAGCGTGGCGGTTTCATGGATGGTCCATCGATGTCGTCCAGGCATCTCGCGTTCACGGTGACCTTATCGGGTTGCGAGCGGGGCACGTGGAAAGCAGCGATGCCGCAATGCGAGCAAAGGCCTTCTCGGCCATCGCAGGGTGCGCTATTCCGCTGCCTTCGCCAGGACCGCGGGGGCGTTCGTTGCCATGAAGCCGCGGACGTGGCGGAGGGCGAGCGCGATCTTTCGATCGTTCTCTTTCCAGGGATAAAGGCTGACCTGTGCGTTCGGCGCCAGCAGCGCCGTCTCCATCGCCGTCGCGTAGGGGTGCGCCGGGATGTCGTCCGGCAGGATTAGCACCGGTGTCCGGCAATTCCGCACAAAGTCGCGGTCGACGGTGAATACGAAATCCGCCCGCTTCGTGTACATGTTGTTGAGGAACTCCGAAATCATTTCCATGCTGATCTCGGGCCGCCGCTTATTGAACTCTGGTGCCCAGCCGTTGATGTTGTTGTTGTAGTAGATGTCCGGATGGCTGGAGATGTAGCCGCTCGGGTGCACCAGCGTAGCGGCGGCGACCCGGTCGCCCGCCTGTTTCAGCAGGTTCCAGATCATGGGGCCAGCAATGCAGAAGCCTAGCACCATGAAGCGGTCGATACCGAGGTGGTCCATCAGGCCCAACTGGTCGTCGGTGAAGCCGTCCCAGGTCCGTTCGATTTCGAGCGGGCCCTCCGTCTGGCCGCCATTGGCGTTGCGCAGGTCCAGCGCGATCACGCGATAGGTGTCGCTGAATTCCTCGAGCGGATTGAAGACGTGGTTGGCGAGCCCCGCTATGGTCGCGTTCAGGCCGCCGCCGGGAATGACCAGCAGTGGGAAGCCGGAACCGGCCTCCTCGTAATGGATCTGCACGGGACCGTTTTCATAGATTGGCATGGCGGTTCTCCTTTCCCGATGAGGTATACTGCGTTTATACAAGTGGTTTCCATACTGCACGAGTACGATCATGCCTATCAGATAGGTTCCATTCGCCGCGTCGGCCCCTCATATGGTATCGCTGATCGCAGCTACGACACCCGGAACGGAGTTCGCACTATGACAAAAACCTACACACCGCCGAAAGTCTGGAAATGGGAAGCCCAGAAGCAGGGACGCTTTACCAGTACCAACCGCCCGATCGCCGGCGCGACGCACGACAAGGAATTGCCCATCGGCAAGCACCCGCTGCAGCTCTATTCGCTGGGCACGCCAAACGGCGTGAAGGTCACGGTGCTGCTGGAGGAGCTGTTGGCGCGGGGCCATGCGGGCGCTGAATACGACGCCTGGCTGATCCGCATCGGCGACGGCGACCAGTTTGGCAGCGGTTTTGTCGCGGTGAACCCGAACTCCAAGATCCCGGCGCTGATGGACCACAGCACCAATCCTCCAACCCGGGTCTTCGAGTCCGGCGCGATGCTGCTGTACCTGGCCGAGAAATTCGGCGAATTCCTGCCGAGCGATCCGGCGCAGCGGGCGGAATGCCTGTCCTGGCTGTTCTGGCAGATGGGCAGCACGCCATATCTCGGCGGCGGCTTTGGCCATTTCTACGCCTACGCGGAGGAAAAACAGCAATACCCCATCGACCGCTACACGATGGAAACCAAGCGCCAGCTCGACGTGCTCGACCGGCGCCTGGCCGACAACCGCTATATGTGCGGTGACGAATACACCATCGCCGATATGGCGATCTGGCCGTGGTACGGCGGGATGGTCATCTTCGATCAGTACGAGGCGGAGGAATTCCTCGATGCCAAGAGCTACGCCAATGTGCTGCGCTGGGCGGAGGAAATCCACGCCCGTGAGCCGGTCAAGCGCGGCCGCATGGTTAACCGAATGCGCGGCGAACCGCGCGAACAGCTGCGCGAACGCCATGACGCTGGGGATTTCGAAACCATGACGCAGGACAAAGTCGAGGCGGCGGACTGAAGCGGGCGCAGCGAGGGCGTTTGAGTGGGCACTGACAACGAAAATGTTTAGTCTTGTTTACATCACTACGTCGGATGCCAACTAAGCGGCATGCTCAAAACCCCATAAAACGCCACTCGATTGTCTCGTAAATCAACGCTGGCCATCGCTAAAATAATATCGCCAGGAACGTAAGTCGTGGAGAAAGCATGAAACCGCAGAATATGCTTTTCATCATGTCGGATGAGCACAGCAATCAGACGATGGGTTGTTCGGGGCATCCTATGGTCAGGACGCCTAGTCTCGACGCGCTTGCTGCACGCGGCACACGCTTTACGGCAGCCTACACGCCGTCGCCGATCTGTGTTCCGGCTCGCGCGGCGCTGGCAACCGGGCGTTATCCGCATCAGACCCAAAACTGGTGCAACGGCACACCTTATTTTGGCGAAATCAAGGGCTGGAACCACCGGTTACAGGAACAGGGCCAGCGCGTGGTGTCGATTGGCAAACTGCATTATCGGAACGAAACCGACGATACCGGCTTCGACGAACAGATCATCCCGATGCATGTGGTCAACGGTGTCGGCGATGTCGCCGGTGCGGTCCGCGATCAACTGCCGCTACCGGTGCGCTATCAGTGCAGGAAACTGTCCGAAGGGGTCGGGGAAGGCGACTCCCCGTACCTGCAGTATGACCGCGATATTCTCCGGGAAAGCTGCAACTGGCTACAGGAGGAAGCTACCAGGCACACCGACAAGCCCTGGGTGCTTTTTGTGTCCTTCGTCTGCCCGCATTTTCCGCTGGTGGCGCCGCCGGAATTCTACCAGCTGTACGACCGCTCCCGCCTTCCCGAAATGAAGGCAACGCCCGGTTCCGGTTACCAACGCCATCCTTGGATCGAAACGCTCGCACAATGCCAGATTTACGATCGATATTTTACCGACGAGACCCGGTCAAAAGCCCGCGCTGCCTATCTCGGAATGGTGAGTTTCCTGGACGACAATATTGGTACGCTATTGCGCACGCTTGAGGAAACCGGTCTCGCGGGTGATACGCGGGTCATTTATACCAGCGATCACGGCGACAATCTCGGCGCGCGCGGTCTTTGGGGGAAGTCCAATTTCTACGAAGAAGCTGCCGGCATTCCCCTCATCATGACCGGCGACGGGGTGCCCGTGGGGAAGGTCCGCAATACGGCCGCCAGCCTACTCGATTGTTACCCGACGATCCTCGAGGGTGCCGGGATCGAACTGACGGACGAAGAAGAAAACCTGCCGGGGCAATCGCTCTATGACATCGCCACCGCGGGCGACGATTTTACCCGCGCTGTCGGTGGGGAGTACCATGCGGCCGGCGCCGCCTCGGGCGCTTTCATGATACGGCAGGGCCGCTACAAATACGTCCATTATGTCGGTTACCCGCCCGAACTTTTCGACCTGGAAACCGATCCAGAGGAAATGAACAATATGGCCGACAGCGCCGATGCCGCTGGGATACGTGAGGGATTGGAGAGAACACTGCGTTCAATGTTTGACCCGGAAGCCATCGATAAACGGGCGCATGACGATCAGGCGGCGCTTGTTGCCAAACATGGCGGGCGTGACGCCGTGCTCAATCGCGGCAGCTTCAGTGGAACACCGATACCTGGCGAAACGGCGGAATTTATCAGCTCGAACTAGTCGGAGCACTTCCGGGTATGGTAGTTTCGCGCAGAATATGAGGTCAGGCTGCCATTCGCTTGCCACACACAGTTCGACAATCAGTTTGCAGGCGGGATGGTTTCCCGTATCGATGGCCGTTCGCTGAAGCGGTCTACCCAGTTGCTCAAATTACTGCGGTCGCTACGCCATTCGAATTCGGGTGGGTGGCCTTCGCTAACATCCAATTTCGGGTTGGGCCAATGCCAATAGGGCGGCAATGCGCAGGCCAGCAACAGTTGGGCAATGGACAAAGGACCGTCAAACAGACCGGCGGCGACGTCTTTATCCAGGGCATCCGCTAAGCGATGGGCACGGGCGGTTTCGTGCTCGATGATGGTGGGGGAACGCTCGTTGACGGGCCGGTAGAATTCCCGGCCCCAGACCGAGATGCCGTCGAGCAGGCTCCGCACCCTGGCTTCCAAGCGCAAGGCGGGCCATCGGTTTTTATCATAAGGGATATCAAAGATCGGCGCACCGTCCAGGAGATCCAGATAGGTGCAGATCAGCGCTGAATCTTCAAAAATCACGCCAGCATCCGTGACCAGGGTCGGAACCCGACCCGACGGATTGATGGAGTAGAGGGGGCTGTCCGGTGTGCGGGTCTGGATTGGCGTTACGGCGACGCGGTCCTGCAGCCGCTTTTCAATGATCACGGCACGAACCAGTCGGGAATAGGGCGAACTCAAGGTCACATAAAGTTTCATTTATTGATCTTATGTCATTAATGAGGGCAGGGGTCGTTGGCTGCCGCGTATTCGGCTAACAGCTTCGTCATGGCGGATCGTAGCTGAAAACGTCGCGGTGAGTATGGGGTGTGCCAAATTGGAGGCGCACCTTCGCGCCGAAGGTCTTTGGTAATGCTGGGAATGTCTGCTGCTGCGCCTGCGTCGCCGCCTCAGCGTTGCGCCGCAGGGACTGATCAGCTCGATGAGCCAGAGTATGGGGCTGCTCCGTCCGTCGCCTGCGGCTGGACTCGGGCGGGGCTTCACAACCCGCGGTATCTTGCCTAACGCGGATCATCGGCAAATGTATGTTCGGTCGGCTGTGGCGTTGCGGTCATCACCGTCACGCCGTCAGGGGCATTGAAACGATGCCAATGATCCCTGGGCACTACGACCAGGGTGCCGGCGGTAAGGCTCAGGACTTCGGGTCCGGCGTCGGTCAGGATCGTCAGCGTGGTGGCGCCGTCCAGGATGTGTACGATTTCATCGCCCTTTGGGTGCTTTTCCCAGCCGCTGTCGCCTTGAAACGATCCGGCGAACACCCCGCCATCGCGAAACGGCGCCAAGGTCGCGAACGCGGCCGCCGCCTCTGCTTCCGTGGTTTCTGCGTTCCGCATTATCAAGGGGGACAATGGCGCCAGTTCAGCTTGAATATCGACGACCTTGATCGGCATTGCCGGACTCCTTCTTTGTCTTCATATCTTCCGGTGTCTGGTCCGGGCTTTGCAGACCAACGATGGGCAAAAAGTTACCGCAGCCGGGCCCTGTCTTCAACATGCGGTAAGGCTGCCTCCGCCTGGCATCAACTGGCCGGCTGTGGCTTGGCGGGACGGGCAAGGCGGCGTAGTTCTTCGATATCCGCCTGCTGCCGGCTGGCCACGGCATGGGCCTGAGCCTGGCCGGGTAAATAGGGTTCGGGCCAGGATTGGGCTGCGTGGTCATAGCGGGCGGCGGCATTCAGCGTGAAGTGTGGGTCAGCCAGGTGCGGGCGCGCCAGGGCGACCAGATCGGCCCGCCCGGCTGCCAGGATGGTGTTGACCTGATCGGCGGTGGTGATATTGCCCACCGCCATGGTTGGGATGGCGACCTCGTTCCTGATCTGGTCGGAAAACGGCGTCTGGAACATCCGGCCATAGAGGGGCGCCTGGTCCGGTACGGTTTGTCCGGCGGAGACGTCGATGAGGTCGCAGCCCGCCGCCTTCAACATCGCCGCCGCGGCCAATAGATCGGCGGCTGTCAAACCGCCAGGGTGCCAGTCCGTGGCCGACAGGCGTACCGATATGGGGCGGTCATCGGGCCACACCGTGCGGACCGCCTGGAATACGCGCAACGGCAGGGCCATGCGGTTCTCAATGGCGCCGCCATATGCGTCCTCGCGCTGGTTGGTCAGGGGCGAGATAAAGCTGGCCAGCAAATAACCGTGCGCCATATGAATTTCCAGCATGTCGAAGCCGGCGGTCAGGCCGAATTCCGCCGCCCGGACATAGGCCGCGACCAGGCCTTCCATGTCCGCTTCGTTCATTTCCCGGGGTACGGCGCTATCGGGAAAATAGGCCAGGGGCGAAGCGGAGATGATCGGCCAATTGCCGCTTTCCAGCGGGTGGTCGGCATCCTGCCAACCCAGCTGGGTTGATCCCTTGCGCCCGGCATGGCCCAACTGCAGGCATATTTTGGCCTTGGTGTGCCCATGTACGAAATCGACAATACGGGCCCAGGCGTGGCATTGCGCATCGTTGTAGATGCCGGTGCAGCCCGGACTGATGCGGCCGGCCGCATCCACTGCCGTCATTTCGGTAAAGACCAATCCGGCCCCGCCCAGTCCACGGCTGCCCAGATGCACCATGTGCCAGTCGTTCGCCAGACCGTCGGTAGCGGAATACTGGCACATGGGGGAAACCACCACGCGGTTTTCCAGGGCCATGCCGCGCAGGGTAAAGGGCGTGAACATGGGCACGGTCCCCGCCGCCGCGCCGGCTTGGCCGGCGAACCAGTCGCGTACGTCCGCCACCAGCTTGGGATCGCGCAAAGATAGATTGTCAAAGGTGATCTGCTTGGAGCGGGTCAGCATGGAAAAATTGAACTGTATCGGGTGCATGCCCCAGAACCGGTCCACCGTCTCGAACCAGGTCAGGGAGGTGTTGGCGGCGTGCTGTATGCGTTCCACTTCCTCGCGCCGGGCGGCTTGATAACGATCGGGGGCGGCCCTCAGATCATCACGGTTTGCCTCGCAGGCCTGATACAGGGCAATGGCATCCTCCATGGCCAGTTTGGTGCCGGAGCCTATGGAAAAATGCGCCGTATGCGCGGCATCGCCGATCAGCACCACGTTTTCGTGCACCCAGCTTTCGCAGTGAATATTGGGAAACGCCCGCCAGCTGGAGCGGTTGATCAGGACCTCGGCGCCGCCCAACTCAGTCTCGAACAGTTTCGCCATATAACTGGCGGTCTCCGCCTCGCTGGTCTGCGCCATGCCGGCAGCCTGCCAGGTTGTCTCTGTGGTTTCGATGATCAGTGTCGCCAGACCGTCCTGATAGCGGTAGGCATGGGCGTTCCAGATGCCGTGCTGGTCTTCCTTGAAGATAAAAGTAAAGGCCTGCAGCGGCGCCGTGGTGCCCAGCCAGACAAATCGGTTCGGCCGATGGTCGATGCTGGGCTTGAACGAGGCGGCATAGGCGTCACGGCACATGCTGTTGACGCCGTCGGCCGCAACCATCAGGTCCGCGTCGCGATAGGGAGCCAAATCCGTTATTTCGGTCTCGTAGTGGATGGCGACGCCAAGTTCTTCGGCTCGGCGCTGCAAGATCTGCAGCAGGCCAACCCGGCTCATGCCGCAGAAGCCATGGCCGGTTGAGTTTATGACCTGACCGCCATAGTGGGTTTCGATTTCATCCCAATAGGCGAAATTGCGGATGATCTGGTCATAGCTTTCTCGGTCCGCATCCCGGAAAAAGCCGAGAGTCTCATCGGAAAAAACCACACCGAAGCCAAAGGTATCATCCGGACGGTTACGTTCGTAAACCGTGATTTCGTCGCCCGTGTGCCGCTTTTTGGCCAAAATTGAGAAATACAGGCCGGCAGGACCACCGCCGATTATATTCGCTTTCACGCCTTTTGGTCCTTCCTGTCAGCCGCCTATTTGTTTTAAGTATAAAACAAATAGGCGGCTGACAGAAGCATTTCGGAGAATGCGCAGGTATGGCAATTCCATGTTCGGAAAGAATAGGTTACACTAACCGCGTATTCGCAAACGGCAAATGATAAGCTCTAAGAAACGGCAAGTTAGCTTGGACGCCAGATAGCTTGGGCGACTGAGGATCGGGTTGAAGGAATGATTGCATAATGGCTCGATGGATCGAAGCTGCAGGTTCCGTTTTGCTGGCGGGTCTGTTGGCCGGCACGGCAAATGCGGCGGACGCCAAGGCGCCCGAGGCTGCGGCTTCCGTGGGTGGACCGGTAATAGCGGTCCTGGATGTTCAGCAGGTGCTGCGCAAGGCCGCAGCGGCAAAGGGGATCCGCACCGCCTTGGATGCGCGCCGCAAGGCATTTGAGGAAGAGATCGAGGCGGTGCGCAAGGGTTTGAAGGCGGACGAGCAGAAATTGCGCCAGCAAAGCACAATTTTGTCTCCCGAGGCCGCCACCGAGCGGCGCCGCGTTCTCGAGACCAAGTTTTCGGATTTGCGGCGCAAGGCCGAACAACGCCGGGGCACCTTGAACCGGGCCTTCACCAGCGCTACCCGGAAGTTGCGCGATGAAATTGCCAAGGTGCTGGCCCAGTTAATGGCGGAACGGAAGATAACCATGACCCTGGCCCGTACGGCCGTATTGGTTTTTGATCAAAGATTAAGCGTGACTGTCGAAGTGCTGAAGCGGCTGGACAAAAACCTGCCCAACGTAACCGTCGACTTCAAAAACCCGGACGCCAAATAGACCGGCTGCAGGGATTTCGAACCATATTGGCCAATGCTAACTAATCGCTGGGCCATTCTCGCCATCCTAATCGTGGTACGGGTGGCCATGGGATTTCAATTCCAGTCCATTGCGTCAATCACGCCAATTATCGCGATCGATCTGGGATTGGACTACAGCCAGATTGGTACGTTGGTTGGTTTTTACTTGCTGCCCGGCGTGATCATCGCCATTCCCGGTGGTTTTCTGGGTAGCCGTTTCACTGACCTGACAATGGTGCTGTTTGGCGTCGGCGTGATGGCCCTGGGCGGCGTTGTCGCCGGTTTGGCCGATGACTTCCGCCTGCTGGCAGGCGGCCGTCTGTTAAGCGGCGCCGGGGCCGTGGTGCAAAGTATATTTCTGGTCAAGATGATCGCCGATTGGTTCGACGCCAAATCCGTGGTGACCGCCATGGCCATCATGTTATCCGGCTGGCCCGTGGGCATCGCCATCGCCCTGGCAACCCTTGGGCCGCTGGCCGCGCAATGGGGCTGGCAGGCCGTCATGCATTTAACGGCCTTTGGCTGTGTCGTCGCCATGGTAGCGGTCTGGCTGGGCTATCAGCCGCCGCCGGGCAGCGACACCGCAGGTGGCGGCCGTGCCCGGTTTCGCCTTCCGCGCCGTGAACTCGCCCTGGTCTGTTTCGCCGGACTGGTCTGGACCGTCTACAACCTGGCCTATTTTTCGTTTCTATCTTTTGGCCCGGCACTGTTGATCGAACGGGGTCTGGACGTGGCGGCGGCGGGACGGGCCATCAGCCTGTCCAGCTGGGCCGCTCTACCGGCGCTGCCCCTGGGCGGGTACCTGGCGGACCGGACGGGCCGGCCCGGTCTGGTCTTGGCCATATGCTGTGTTTTGGCCGCCACGGCGACCGCAGCATTGCCGTTGTACGATCAACCTTATTTGCTGTGCGTGGCCATCGGACTGTTTGCGGCCGCGCCGGCTGGCATTATTATGGGCCGGGCGATCTCGGTCATGTCGCCGGCCAGGCGGGCCCAGGGTAACGCGATCCTCTATACTTTCTTCTATGGTGGGATGGGCGTCATTCCCGGCCTGATCGGGTGGAGTGCTGATAGCGCCGGGACCGCCGCCGCGCCTATATTTATTTCGGCCCTTGTTCTGGGCCTATCGGTGCCACTGTTTCTGGCGCTGAACGCGGTGTCGCGACGCCCGGCCCTTTAGCCCCCGGCATGCTCTAAACTGCATCCGGACCTTTATCGAAGGGCGCGATATCCCGGTCGTCGGTTACGAGGTGGATCAGGGCCGGACCCGTATGCGTCATGGCGCCGTGCAGGGCTGCCGGGAAATCCGCGTTGCGCTCAACCGTCCAGGCGGCGCAGCCGTAGGCCCGGGCCACGGCCGCGAAGTCAGGGCGGGAAAGGCGGGTGCCATAGATATGCTCTGGCCCAAAGCGCTGCCGCTGCCCCTCTAAAATGGAACCATGCACGCCGTTATCACAGACCACCACCACCAGATCCATGTTCTGTTCTACCGCCGTTACCAGTTCCTGGCCCGTCATCATGAAACCACCGTCGCCGACAAAGGCGATCACCGGACAGCCAGGCCGGGCCAGGCGGGCGCCAATGGCGCCGGGTACACCATAGCCCATGGCGCCGGAGATGGGGCCGGCTTGGCTATGGGCCTGGCGAAAGCGGTAGAAGCGATGAATCCAGCGGGCAAAGCTGCCGCCATCGGTCAGGATCACGGTTTCAGGGGGCGCCTGGCGCTGTACTTCACCTGCGATCAGGGAAAGATCCACTGTCCCGTGCACGGCTACGGCGCCGGGTTTGCTGCTGTTCAAATAGGCCTGGTGCAATTCGCCGCGCCAGGCGGAAATTTCACCAATGACGGAGGCGGCCGGCGCGGCCAAGTTTTGCGCTAAAGCCAGGCAGGCGGCGGCTGGGTCTGAAAGCAGAGGCAGGGTAGCCTGGCAGTGGGCCAGAACCGACTCGCCTGGATAGATCTGCAGTAAATTCTGGTGCTGCCGGGGCAGGGCGCCGTCCTCGGCGCTGATGCCATCCATCCGGCTGCCCACGGCGATTAACAGATCGGCATCCGTCAGCGCCTGGCGCTGGTAGGGCAGGCGGTTGATCTCCAGATGTCCGGCATAGGCGCCGTGATCGTTGGGAAAGGTATCCTGGCGCCGATAGGTCGTCATGACCGGGGCCCCTGTGGCCTCGGCCAGGGTCACCAAGGCCGCAGCGGCATCCTGAATGGCGACGATCTCGCCCGACAACAGCAGGGGCCGCTTGGCGGCGGCGATCATCCGCGCGGCCCGATCCAGAGCGCCGCCGTCGGGCGTTACTGCCTGCCGCTGGCCTGGGCGGGGTATGGCGGGCTGGCGAACCGCGCCATCGGTCAGGTCCCGGGGCAGAACCACAACCACCGGCCCCGGCCGCCCGGCAACCGCCAGGGCCACGGCCCGTGCGGTGACGATGGCAACCTGATCGGCGCTATTGGGTTGCAAGACCGCCTTGGCGATGGGCCTGAACATGGCGGCCAGATCGATTTCCTGAAATGCCTCCCGTCCTTGCGATGTGCTGGGCACATGGCCGACGAACAACAACATTGGCGTACTGTCCTGTTTGGCCGTATGCACGCCGATGGCAGCGTTCGTGGCGCCGGGCCCGCGCGAGACGAACAAGGCGGCCGGCCGGCCCGACAGCTTGCCGAAGGCTTCCGCGGCAAAGGCGCCGCCGCCCTCGTGCCGCGTGGTGATCAGGCTGATGCTGTTGCGTTTGCGGCGCAGGGCTTCCAAAACGGCCAGGAAACTTTCGCCCGAAACGGTAAAGGCCGTATCGACGCCATGGGCGATCAAGGTATCGACCAGGACATCGCCGCCCGTGATAATCTGCGTTGTCACATCATTCATGGCCGGAATTTGCCCGATCGCGGGCGGCGCTACAAGTGTCCCGGTGCGGGGGCTGCGGCAGCATGACAATTCGTGCTAGATTTAGATGAACGGGGAGGTGACACGATGCCGGACAAAACACAGCGCGCGGTGGCCGTTGGCACGGTGCAGGAAGACAACGATCGGGTTCGGGTCACTGAACACCGCTTTGCGCCGGGCGCCGAAACGACGCCGCATGTGCATCAGTGGGATTATGTGGTGGTGCCGCAAACCGACGGCGAATTGCTGCTGATCGCACCTGACGGCACCGAGAGCCGGGCGCAATTGACCAAGGGCGTCTCTTATTATCGCCAGGCTGGCGTCGACCATAACGTCATCAACGCCGGTGCCGCGGAACTGATCTTCATCGAGGTCGAGTTGAAGGCCCACCCCATTGCAAACAGTTAGGACACAAAATTCATAGCGGACAGAGGATAAAGCATGAAATTCCTGGGCAACGGTATAACCATTGATTATGAGTTTTTTGGACCGGAGCACGCGCCGGTGGTGGTGTTGAGCCATTCTCTGGGCTCTTCTTCTGTAATGTGGGCACCGCAGTTGCCTCTGTTGACCGAAAAATACCGGGTGCTGTGCTATGACACCCGCGGCCACGGCGGTACTTCGGCGCCGGAAGGGGCCTATAGCCTGGATCAACTGGGCAACGACGCGTTGGCGCTGATGGATGGTATGGACCTGGCCCAGGTCCATTGGGTCGGGCTGTCCATGGGCGGAATGATTGGCCAAAACCTGGCCTTGCGCCAAAATGGCCGCTTCAAAAGCCTGACCCTATGCGATACCTCGTCGCAAATACCCGAATCCGCCCGGGCCACATGGGATGAACGGATCGCCATTGCCACGGCAGCGGGCATGGCCGCCCTGGCGGACAGCACCATGGAGCGTTGGTTCACCGCGCCTTATCTGGCCGACAAGCCATCCTCGGTGGAGTCCATTCGGGCGCAGTTTCTGGCCACACCGCCGGCGGGTTTTATCGGTTGTTGCCATGCCCTGAAGCCGCTGGATTACCTCGATCAGCTGCACACCATTGATCTGCCCACGATGATTATCGTCGGTGCCGAGGATATGGGCACCCCGGTGGCCGCGTCCAGGGACATGGAAGCCCGCATCCCCAATTCGCAGCTGGCGATACTGCCCCAGGCCGCCCATCTGGCCAACGTTGAACAGGCAGAACCGTTCAGCCGGGCGTTACTGGATTTCCTGAACGCGCAGTAACCGGAAATGCCCTAATTCCCGTGCGCCTGGGCCAGCGAGGCGATGGCGGCGGGGAGGGCGCCTTCGCCATAGGGGATGCCGAGAATTTGGAAGGCTGCTTCGATGCTGCCCAGAGTGCCCAGGATCATGGGTTCGTTGACGTCGCCCATATGGCCAATGCGGAAGGCCTTGCCGTCCAGTTGACCCAGGCCGCCGCCCACTGCGACGTTGAAGCGGTCGCGCAAAAGACTTTGAAAAGCCTTGGCATCAAAGCCTTCGGCCATGCGTATGGTGGTGATGGATTCGGCCCGTTGCTCCGGTACCAGCGCGTTGAGTTCCATCGCCCCGGCCGTGGCCCAGGCCTCCACAGCCGCCCTGGTACAATCACCTAGCCGGCGGTGCCGGGCAAAGGCAGCCTCCAGGCCCTCTTCCGCCAGCATGACCAGGGCCTCGCAGAGGCCAAAAATCATATGTTCCGGCGCCGTGCCGGCGAACCAGCGGTAGGCTTCCGGATTGGTCATGCTGCGGCTGCGCCAATCCCAATAGCTGCGCGGACTGCCGCCCTGTTCGCCAACCTCCCGGGCCTTCTTGCTGACCGCATTGAAACCCAGGCCCGGCGGACACATCAGGCCCTTTTGCGAACCGCCGATGGCGACATCGACGCCCCACTCATCCATGCGGAAATCGGTACAGGCGAGAGAGGCGATAACATCAACGACAAGCAAGGCGGAATGGCCGGCCGCGTCGATCGCCCGGCGCATCGCCTGTATGTCCGAGGTGATGCCACTGGCCGTTTCCGTATGCACCATCAGGATAGCGCGGTATTCGCCGGCCTTGTCGGCGCGCAGGCGCTCTTCGACCTGGTCCGGGTCGATGGCGTGGCGCCAATCGTTGTCGATGGTGTCAATGGTGACGCCCAATTGCTTGGCTACGACCGACCAGGCGAAGGAGAACAGGCCGGTTTCGGGCACCAGGACCTTGTCGCCGGGGGCGAGAATATTGGACAGGGCTGCCTCCCAGGCGCCATGACCGTTGGATGCGTAAATAAAGACCTCCCCTTCGGTCTTGAAGATGGGGCGAATATCGTACAGGCACTGCCGCGCCAGTTCGACAAAGTCGGGACCGGAATATTCCCAGGCCGGCTGATGCATGGCCCGCAAGACCCGTTCCGGAATATTGGTTGGTCCCGGTGTCTGAAGAAAATTGCGTCCCCGTCGTACGGTCATGGTCGTCTTCCTTGTCCCTTGTCCAGCCTCTGTATTCAGCCTGGTAACTCACAAATGGAAAAGCCCGCCATGGCAGTCCTGACGGGCTTGAAATCCAAAACTTCGGCCCTAAGCTTAACGGGCGGCGCCCATTATTTCCTGCAGGACGGCGGCTTTGCCATCCGCCAGGCGCCGTTGCTCGCCCTCTTCCGCCGCGGCCACTTCCTCATTGGCCTCTTGGACGCGCTGCTCCAGGTCCGCCCGGTCCATGTCCGCCACCGGCACCGCTTCCTCGGCCAGCACGACCAAACGGTCAGCAGCAATTTCGGCAAAACCGCCGGCGATGTAAATCCGGTCGGGATTGTCACCGGCGCCTTCTACTTCGATAACACCGGCACGCAGGGCCGTAATAAGCGGCGCGTGCCCCGGCAGGACGCCAAAATCGCCCTCCATGCCCGGCATGGCCACGGCGTCAGCTTCCACTGACATCAATAAGCGGTCAGGTGATACCAATTCGAATTCGACCTTGTCGGCCATTCTATCCTTGCCTCTCGCTACCTAATCAAGCTGCTTCCGCCGCCATCTGCTTGGCTTTTTCGATCGCTTCTTCAATGGTGCCAACCATGTAGAAGGCCTGTTCCGGCAATTCATCGTGCTGGCCGGCGCAGATTTCCCGGAAGCCCTTGATGGTATCTTCGACCTGGACAAAGGTGCCGGGTGTTCCGGTGAAGATTTCCGCCACGTGGAAAGGCTGGGAGAGGAAGCGTTGAATTTTCCGGGCCCGGGCCACGGTCAGGCGGTCCTCTTCCGACAATTCGTCCATGCCCAGAATGGCAATAATGTCCTGCAGGGCTTTGTATTGCTGCAGGATGCGCTGGACCTCACGGGCGGTGTCATAATGTTCCTGACCTAGGACGCGGGCATCCAATATACGCGATGTCGAATCCAGGGGATCCACCGCCGGATAGATGCCCAGTTCGGCAATTTGCCGCGATAGCACGGTGGTTGCGTCCAGATGCGCGAACGAGGTCGCGGGCGCCGGATCGGTCAAATCATCGGCTGGCACGTAAATCGCCTGGACAGAGGTGATGGAACCCTTGGTGGTGGTCGTGATCCGCTCTTGCAAGGTGCCCATATCGGTGGCCAGGGTGGGCTGATAACCCACGGCGGAGGGGATGCGGCCCAACAAGGCCGAGACTTCCGAACCAGCCTGGGTGAAGCGGAAAATGTTATCCACGAAAAACAGGACGTCCCGGCCTTCGTCGCGGAACTGTTCCGCCACGGTCAGGCCGGTCAGGCCGACACGGGCGCGGGCGCCGGGCGGCTCGTTCATTTGGCCATAGACCAGAGACGCTTTCGAACCCTCGCCTTCCAGGTTGATAACGCCGGACTCCACCATTTCATAGTAGAGGTCATTGCCCTCGCGGGTCCGTTCGCCGACACCCGCGAAGACCGAATAGCCGCCATGGGCGTTGGCGATGTTGTTGATCAATTCCATGATAATCACGGTTTTGCCCACGCCGGCGCCGCCGAACAGGCCGATCTTGCCGCCTTTCACGTACGGGGCCAGCAGGTCGACCACCTTGATGCCGGTGGCCAGCATCTCGGTCTCGGTCGATTGTTCGACGAATTCCGGCGCCGGCTGATGGATGCCGCGGGTCACTTCGCGGCTGATGGGACCGCGTTCGTCAACCGGTTCGCCGACCACGTTCATGATCCGGCCCAGGGTTGCCGCCCCGACGGGCACGGAAATCGCCTGGCCCGAGGCAATCACTTCCTGACCGCGGACCAGACCCTCGGTGGTGTCCATGGCGATGGTGCGGACCGCGGATTGGCCCAGATGCTGGGCGACTTCCAGGACCAGGGTACGGTCCTCCTGCTTGATCTCCAGGGCCGAAAGGATCGCCGGCAATTCCCCCTCGAACTGTACGTCGACGACGGCGCCGATTACCTGGTGAACCCGTCCCACAAGATTGCTGGTCATGTTCAAACTTCCCTTGGACTATCCGTAACGAGGTGTTTTCCGTGGCCAGCGCTATAGCGCTTCAGCGCCGGAAACGATTTCAATCAATTCTTTGGTAATGATGGCCTGACGTGTGCGGTTGTAGGTCAGGGTCAGACCGTCAATCATGTCACCGGCGTTGCGCGTGGCATTATCCATCGAGGTCATGCGCGCGGCATGTTCCGCGGCGCCGCTTTCCAGCAATGACCGATAGATCTGTACCGCCATATTGCGTGGCACGAGGACGCCCAGCAGGTCGTTTTCTTCCGGCTCGTACTCGTAGATGGCGCCGCCCAGGTCCACCGCGCTGTCATCATCGCTCTCAGCCGCCGCGGCGGCCTCCGGATCCGGCAATTTAACCGGGATCAACTGCTGGTCGGTGACGACCTGGCTGATCACGGATTTAAAAGCATTGTAGAAAACGGTGCATACATCAAATTCGCCGTCCGCGAACATCTGCGATATCTGTTCTGCAATGGGCCGCGCGTTGGCAAAGGAAAGCTGGCGAACCTCGCGCAGGGTGATGTATTCCACAATCAGGTCGTCCAGATCGCGGCGCAGGCTTTCCTGGCCCTTGCGGCCGACACAAAACAGCTTCACGGTCTTGCCGGCGTCCCGCAGTTCCTTCACCCGCCGGCGTACCGCGCGGACGATATTGCTGTTGAACGCGCCGCATAGGCCGCGTTCCGCCGTGACCACGACCAGTAAATGCACATCATCCTTGCCGCTGCCGACAACCATGGGCGGGGCGGTATCCAGACTGGGCAGATTGGATGCGACGGCGGCGATCATCCGTTCCATGCGGTCGGCATAGGGGCGCGACTGTTCCGCCGCCTCCTGGGCCCGGCGCAGCTTTGCCGCGGCCACCATTTGCATGGCCTTGGTGATCTTCTGCGTCGAGGTGACGGAGGTGATCCGGTTTTTCAGTTCTTTCAGGTTTGCCATGGATCGGCGCCTTCAACTCTCCGGCGAATTATGGGTGCAAGTACGGTGACCGCGTTCAGTGATCTTGATCGATGATCAGGCGAATTTCTTTGTGAAATCTTCCAGGTATTCACTCAATTGCTTGTCCACATCGTCGGAAATGTCACTGCTCTCGCGAATGGCGGTAAGGATTTCCGGCTTCTTTTCGCGAATTTCGTTCAGCAGCTCCTGCTCGAAGCGGCCGATCTGGGCGACCTCAATCCGATCAAGATAGCCGCGCACACCGGAATAGATGGAAACCACCTGTTCCTCGACCGCCATGGGCACGTATTGATCCTGTTTCAGCAATTCAGTAAGGCGCGCACCGCGATTCAAAAGCTGCTGCGTGGACGCGTCCAGGTCAGAGCCAAACTGGGCAAAGGCCTCCATCTCGCGATATTGGGCCAATTCCAGCTTGATCGTGCCGGCCACCTTTTTCATGGCCTTGACCTGGGCCGCCGAACCCACGCGCGAGACCGACAGACCGACGTTAATGGCCGGGCGGATGCCGCGATAGAACAGATCCGATTCCAGGAAGATCTGGCCATCGGTGATGGAAATCACGTTAGTCGGAATATAGGCCGAGACGTCATTTGCCTGGGTTTCGATGACGGGCAGGGCGGTGAGCGAGCCCAGGCCGTTGTCTTCATTCATCTTGGCGGAACGTTCCAACAGGCGGGAATGCAGATAGAAAACGTCGCCCGGATAGGCCTCGCGCCCCGGCGGGCGGCGCAGCAGCAGGGACATTTGCCGGTAGGCGACGGCCTGTTTGGTCAAATCGTCATAAACGATAACCGCGTGCATACCGTTGTCGCGGAAATACTCACCCATGGTGCAGCCGGTGTAGGGGGCCAGGAACTGCAAGGGCGCCGGTTCCGAAGCGGTGGCCGCGACGACAATGGAATATTCCATGGCGCCATTGTCTTCGAGGGTTTTTACGATCTGGGCAACGGACGAGCGTTTCTGCCCAACGGCGACATAGATGCAATAAAGTTTCTTCGCTTCATCGTCACCCTGGTTGATGGGTTTTTGGTTGATGAAGGTATCGATCGCCACGGCCGTTTTGCCGGTCTGGCGGTCACCAATGATCAATTCGCGCTGGCCCCGGCCTACGGGGACCAGGGAATCCAATGCCTTCAGGCCGGTCTGCATGGGTTCATGCACCGATTTGCGCGGGATGATACCCGGCGCCTTGACGTCGACCAGGCGGCGTTCGTCGCTTTCAATGGGGCCTTTGCCATCGATCGGGTTGCCCAGGGCATCGACCACGCGGCCCAGCAGGCCCTTGCCCACCGGCACGTCAACAATATCGCCCGTACGTTTTACAATATCGCCTTCCTTGATGGCGCTGTCGTTGCCGAAAATCACGACGCCGACGTTGTCGCTTTCCAGGTTCAACGCCATACCCTTGATGCCGCCGGGGAATTCGACCATCTCGCCGGCTTGGACCTGGTCCAGACCATAGACACGGGCGATTCCATCACCCACCGACAACACTTGGCCGACTTCCGAGACTTCCGACTCGGTGCCAAAGTTGGCGATCTGCTCCTTCAGGATGGCAGAGATCTCTGCAGCCCGCAGATCCATTACTCAACTCCTCTCATGGCAAATCTGAGATTTTGAATTTTCGTTCGCAGCGACGAATCAACCATACGCGAGCCGATCTTGACGATCATACCGCCCAGAATGTCTTCATTCACTGCAGTTTCAACTTGGACATCGGTCTTCATGGCCGCGGCCAATTCAGCTTTGATCTTGGCCAGTTGCCCATCGTTCAGGGTGTGGGCCGAGGTTACCTCGGCCACCACTTCGCCACGATGGGCCGCCAACAGGGCGCGGAAGGCCCGGATCATATCGCGCAGGGCGAAAAGCCGGCGATTCTGCGCCACCACGGCGACGAAATTACACACGACTTGGGATGCGCCGGCCTTTTCCAGTACCGCGCCCACGCCCCGCCCCTGGTCCTCGGCGGCGATCACTGGGCTGCGTAAAAGCCGGTCCAGATCCTCGGAATCATCAATCATGCTGCCCAGACCGGCGACATCAGAGGCCACATTGTCCAGCGCACCACTATCGCGCGCGAGTTCGAACAGGGCGGTGGCGTACCGTCCTGCGATGCCGGATACGACGCTTGCTTCGGCTGACACGTTCGTGGGGTCCTCGTCGCGGAATTAGATGTAACAGTTGATTTTGCTTAAGCTCTTGAATTCATGCGCAGAAACTTACGGCGAACTGTCCTCCCGGACAGCTGTTTCGTAAGGCGCGGCGTTTCGTAGCATAGCCATCCGGTCCTGGCAAGCAGCTACAGCGTTTCGCGGCGCCCCAGCCGGTAAACACGGCTTAGATGACACCATTTTTACGAAATGTGTCCATTTGCGCCGGGCTGAGGCCGAGGCGTTCAAGATAGATTTTGCCGTTCCAGTCGCCGAGCCTGGGTCCCAGGGCGTCGATGCCGCCGGGGGTGGCGGATAGCCTGGGGAGAACGTCTGGGACAACAATTTCGCCCAACATGGCGTGTTGTATGCGCTGCAGGGTGCCGCGGGCATCGAATTGCGGATCGCTGAAGATATCGGCAATGGAATTGATCGCGGCGCAGGGCACATCGCCTTGGGCGCAGATTGCCACCACCTCGGCTGCGGGCCTGGTGGTGGTGAAGCCGGTCACCACGCCATCTATGAAGCCGCGGTCTCGGACCCGGTCGGCGGTCGTGGGGTGGCTTTGCGCCAGATCGGGCCGCTCCAGCACGTTGCAGGCCAGGCGCCGCCAGATCTTGTCCGAGGTGCATGCTATGGCCACCCAGCCGCCGTCCTGGGTGGCGAAATGCCCGTGCGGGCAGACATTGCGGGTTCCCAATCCTTCCCGTTCGCGTACGGTGCCATGCTTGGCGTAGGCTGGCGCCAGTTCGTCCAGCACCCGGAATATGCTTTCGAACAAGGCCACATCGATGACCTGGCCCCCACCGGTGCTGTCCGCCGTGCGCAACGCCATCAGCACACCAATGGCGCCGAACAGGCCGGAAATGTAATCAGCCAATGAGGTCGAACCCGGCGTCACCGGCGGCTCGCCAGGCATGCCGGCAAGATAGGTCAGGCCGCCGACTGCATGGGCGATGCGGGCGAAACCGGGGCGGTCGCGATAGGGGCCGTCCTGGCCATAGCCACTAACCTGCAACATGATCAGCTTTGGATTGATGGCCCGCAATACGTCATAGCCCAGGCCCCATTTTTCCAAGGTTCCCGGCCTGAAGTTTTCACAGACGACGTCTGCCTGTTGTACCAGACGCTTGAATAATTCGGCGCCCTCGGGGGCCTTCAGGTTCAGGGTGATGGAATGCTTGTTCCGTGCCTCGCTGAGCCAGGCCAGGCTGCTGTCCGGTATTTCGGTCGCGGTGCCAAACTGCCTTAGGGGATCGCCGCTGCCCGGTTGTTCGACCTTAATAACCTCGGCGCCGAATTCGGCCAGTATACCCGCGGCGAACGGCGCGGCGATGAAGGTCGCCAGGTCCAGCACGCGAACGCCAGCCATAGGTCTTTTGGCGGAGCCCGCCGCCGTTCCATCATCTTCCAGGCTCATCGTGGGCGAACACCCGGGTTGATGACGTTGATGGGCGAACCGGCGGCGTAGGCCGTGATCTGGTCGAAGATATCCGAGAACTGTATTTCGTATTCTTCGGCGGTGACATAGCCGATGTGCGGCGTGCAGATCACATTCTCCATGTTCAGCAACGGGTGGGAGCGGTCCAGCAGCGGTTCTTCTTCATAAACATCCACCGCCGCCATGCCGGGCCGTCCCGCTTCCAGGGCCGCCACCAGGGCGCCCGCCTCGATCAAGGGCGCGCGGGAGGTGTTGACCAGCAGGGCGGTCGGTTTCATTTCGGCCAGGTCGGCGGCGCTGACAATGCCGCGGGTTGCGTCATACAGGCGCATGTGCAGGGAAAGAACATCGCAGGCGCCAAAAAACGCCGCCTTGCTGGCGGCGACCTCATAGCCGTCCGCCTGTGCCCGGGCGCGGGAGTCCGGGCGGGCCCAGACCAGGATGTTCATGCCGAATGCCTTGCCATAGCCGGCAACGACGCGGCCGATCCGGCCATAGCCGTAAATGCCAAGCGTACGGCCGCCCAGCGTGTTGCCGACGCCCATCTGCCAGACGCCGGCCTTCAGGGCGGCCATTTGCTGGGGGATCTGCCGCATGGCGGCCAGGATCAGGCCCCAGGTCAACTCCGCGGTGGCGTACGATGGCGTACCCGCGTGCTGGTTAGAGGAAACGATGATGCCCAGCCGGGTGCAGGTATCCACGTCGATATGGGGATAGACGCTGCGCTGGCTGATCAACTTCAGCCTGGGCAAACGGGCCAGCAGGGGGGTGCGGATTTTCGTCCGCTCCCGGATCAGCACCAGGGCTTCGGTCTCGGCCAGACGCGCGGCCAGGGCGTCGACCTCCTGGAGATGATCGTTCCAGATCGTGACCTCGTGGTCCTTCAGCTTGGCAAAGCAGGGCAATGTCCGCAGCGTGTCGTGATAGTCATCCAGTATGGTAATTTTCATGACAATCCTGCCGCTATCCAGCCCGAAAGTGCTTTAGGTACCGGCGATCTGCGCGGCCTTGACCGAGGCCCTGACCACCGGGATTTCGTCTTCGGCCAATGGCGCCATGAATTTCTTGCGGGCCAGGGCTGCCTGAATATAGGGAGCCAGTTCGGCGGCCTTCGCCTCCGCCTTTGCCGCCTGTTTGCTCTTGAAGCCGGGCAGCACGTCCGCGGCGAACAATTCCAGGGACTCGCAGATCTCGCTGTGAAGATTACGCCCGGCCTGTTGCAGAAAAATGATCTGATCCACACCGGCCTCTTCAAACTCGGCGATATGCCCCGCCAGATCATCGGGCGTGCCGATACCCGAGGCATGGGTGCGGGCCCGTCTGACCGAGGCGATCAAGTCCTCGGTCTTGGAACCGTGCTGGGCCAGGTACTCCTCCCATAAGTTGGTCCGGCCCGGCACCGTGTCGTGGGCCACCAGGGCGTTCATGGCATAGCCGAAAAATTCGAAATTCACCTGGCCCCGGCGTATGGCCTCCTCGCGGTCCTTGTGCAGGGAAAAATTCGAAACGATGGCGATGTTGGCATTCACACTGTGACCCACCGGGACGCAGGCGTCGCTTTTGATAATGCCATAGTAGATATCGGCCCAGGCTTTCGCTTCTTCCCTGTCCAGGAACGAAAATGCCAGGGCGCCAACGCCCAGGGAGGCCGCGATCTTGATGGTGTCGCGGTTGGTGCAGGCCATCCACATGGGCGGATGCGGCGTCTGCAATGGTTTCGGCAGAACATTCCGGCAGGGCATGGAAAAATGCTCGCCTTCGAAGCCGGGATACGGCGTCATCACCATCATATTGGCGATCTGCTCGGCCGACTCTATGGCCATGGCCCGCTTTTGCTTGGCGGGGATGGCAAAGCCCCCCAGTTCCAGCCGGGTCGCGCCCTCGCCAATGCCGAAATCAACCCGCCCGTTGGAGATCAGGTCAAGGGTGCTCAACCCCTCCGCGGTGCGGGCCGGATGATTGTAATTCGGTATCACCTGGCGGATGCCATGGCCCAGACGGATATTCCTGGTCTGTCCGGCCGCCGCCGCCAGGAAGACTTCCGGCGAGGAGCAATGAGAGTATTCATCGAGAAAGTGATGCTCGACGGCCCAGGCATGGTCGATGCCCAGTTTGTCGGCCAGGACGATTTGCTCCAGCGCCTCCTGAAACAGGCGATGCTCGTCGCCCTCTTTCCAGGGGCGGGGCAATTGCAGTTCATAAAAGACACCGAATTTCATGTAACCAGTCCTCAATTATTCCGGGCGGGCCGCTGATTGCGCTGCTCATTTTGCCTGCCCGTGCCTGCCATGCTTGCCATGCGGCCTGGGCAATAGCATAACAAATCATCGGGCTCGGGCAAATTTGATGGGACAGCGGATATGACGGACGATCTTGGTGCCTGGCTGCAGGCGCTGCCGAAAGTGGAATTGCACCTGCATCTGGAAGGCGCCATTCCCCTGCCGGCCCTGTGGCGGCTGATCGAGAAATATGGCGGTGAGCCCGGCCTGCACAGCCAGGCGGATTTGCGCCAGCGCCTGACCTACAAGGACTTTCCCGACTTCATCGCCGCATGGATCTGGAAGAACGGTTTCATCCGCTCGTACGAAGATTTCACCTTCATCGCCGAGGCGATGGCGCGGGATCTGGCGCAACAGAACATCCGCTATGCGGAGGTGTTTTTCTCACCCACAAGGTTCCTCGATCAAGGTTTGCAGCCTCAGGGCCTGGCCCATGCCATTCGAAAAGGCCTGGACCGGGTGCCCGAGACGGAAGTCTGGCTAATCGCCGATCTGGTCCGCGATCATGGCCCGCAACAGGCGCGGGGCACCCTGGCCGAAGTACGGGAGGTGCTGCATTGCGGCATCATCGGGATTGGTATCGGCGGCTCGGAACACCTGTACCCGCCCGAACCCTTTGCCCCGGTCTACGAGGCCGCCCGCCGCCTTGGTCTCCACACCTCGGCCCATGCCGGCGAGGCGGCGGGGCCGGAAAGTATCCGCGGCGCCGTCGAGGCCCTGGCGGTCGATCGTATCGGCCACGGTATCGCCGCCCGCCAGGATGCCTCGGTCATGGACCTGTTGGCGGAGCGTCAGATACCCTTGGAATTATGCCCCCTGTCCAATGTCGCCACCGGTTCCATTGCCGCAATAGGCGAGCATCCGGTGCGGGAATTCTGGCAGGCGGGCCTGATGTTGACCGTGAATACGGACGATCCGGGCATGTTCCACAACTCCATGGTAGGGGAGTTCACGGTGCTGCACGACGTCTTTGGCTTCGACCGGGACGAGATCCGCCGCCTGATCCTGAACGGCGTCGACGCATCATGGCAGCCGGCCGACCGCAAGATCGCACTGCGGCAGGCCTTTCAGGATGATCCGGCCTGGCAGGCGTGACCGTGACAAGGCGGATATCCATTGCTAGGCTAGCGACAAGATTTTGGGCGAAGGAGACGAACTGATGTCGGATGAGGACGTGGCCCTGCGGGTCAGGGCGCTTGAATCTCTGTTGCTGGAAAAGGGCCTGGTGGAAGCACCCGCCATCGACGAGATCATCGATCTGTTCGAAAACCGCCTGGGCCCGCAAAACGGTGCCCGGGTTGTGGCGCGGGCCTGGAGCGATCCGGACTTCAAGGCCCGGCTGCTGGAAAACGCCACCGACGCCATCGTGGAAATGGGTTACGAGGCGGTGCAGGGCGAGGACATGGTGGTGGTGGAGAATACCCCCAAGGTGCAGAACCTGGTGGTCTGCACGCTTTGCTCCTGTTTCCCCTGGGCCACTCTGGGCCTGCCGCCGGTCTGGTATAAATCCGCGCCCTACCGCTCCCGCGCGGCCTCGGACCCGCGGGGCGTACTGGCGGAATTCGGTACCGAGATCGCGGCCGATGCGGAGGTGCGGGTCTGGGACAGCAATGCCGAGCTGCGCTACATGGTGCTGCCGGAACGCCCCGCCGATACCAATGGCATGAGCGAGGACGAATTGATGGCCCTGGTGACGCGGGACTCGATGATCGGCGTAACGAAGGCCCTGGCGCCATGAATGGCGCCACAGAGGGACTTTCGCCATGAATGGCGCCACAAAGGAGGTATCCCCATGAACGGCATACATGACATGGGCGGCATGCATGGGCTGGGGCCCATCGAGCGGGAAGCGGACGAGCCGGTTTTTCACCATGAATGGGAGGGCAAGGCCCTGGCCCTGGCCCGGGTTGCCCTGGCGGGCGGCCATTTTAATCTGGACGAGTTTCGCCACGTCATGGAACGCATACCGCCGGTACAATATCTCTCCATCAGCTATTACGAACGCTGGCTGGAAGGCACCGTCGCCTTGCTGGCGGAAAAGGGCGTGATCAGCGCGGACGAGTTCAGCGCCCGTCTGACTGAACTGTCGGGAGACCCGTCATGAGCCGGGTCATAACCCGCGAGGTCGTGCAGGGCCTGTACAAGCGCACGGGCACGGCGCGGGTGGACGCGGACGTCGCCGCCTCTTTCAAGGTTGGCGACGGGATCCGGGCCCGCAATGTGCACCCCACCGGCCACACCCGCCTGCCGCGCTATATTCGCGGCAAACAGGGACGCATCGCCACGGATCACGGGGTCTTTCAATTCGCCGACAGCCTGGCCCATGGCGGCGGCAAGCAGCCCCAGCATCTCTATTCCGTGTGCTTCACCGCCCAGGAATTGTGGGGGTCCCAGGCGCCGGCCCGGGACAGCCTGTATATCGACCTGTGGGACGATTATCTGGAAGCGGTTTGAGGACGGCAACCGATGCGTAAACTGCCGGGCGTTCCCGACCTCGCCATGCCGGCCCGCCGGGGCGGCGCGGCCCAGCCCGGCGATGTCCCCGGCCCGGTGTTCCATGAACCCTGGCAGGCGCATGCCTTTGCCATTGTCATGAACCTGTACCGGAACGGCCAATACACCTGGGCCGATTGGGATGACTATCTGGGGCACGAGATCCAGTCGCCGGATCACTTCGCGGGCGCGCCGCCGCCCGAGGAGGCCGCGGCGAATGGCGGCCGTGGAGCCAATTACAACCGCTTCCTGGCCGCCTGCGAGGCCGATGGCGCGGCCTATTACCACTATTGGCTGGCCGGCCTGGAAAAGATGCTCCATGTCAAGGGCCTGGTCGGCGGGCAGGAACTGGCGGCCCGCATTGCCGCCATCGCCAGGGTGGAGGCCGCGGGTCCCCGCTTCAAGGCCGGCGACCGGGTCAAGGTGCTGGATATCGAACTATTGGGCCACAGCCATCTGCCCAACTATATCCGGGGCGTCAGCGGCATGGTGGAGGCCGACCGGGGCGCCAAGGTCTTCCCCGACAGCCACGGCCACGGCAGGACGGATGCCCTGCAGCACGTCTACACGGTCCGTTTCCAGGCCACAGAAATCTGGGGCGAAAGCGCCGACCCTCGCCAGAGCCTGAATTTCAGCCTATGGGACTATCAACTGACGCCAATCTAAAACGCGATAGCGTTGCGGACCACTTCGCCGGTCTCGTAAAGCAGGGGCACAAAATTTATGCCAATCAGTGCACTGTAGATTCATGCAGCGAATGTGCTACCGGAAATATCAGATAAGTATTGTCTCGCCAGAATTTTGATAGGGGGAGAAGAAAAAACCAATGGAACACGTCTGCTCGCTTCTAAGGTCCTATCTTGGACTTTATTACATGGTGGCTTTTGGATTATTTTTGTTCTCCATAATTTATCTGTACTCTGGACTGGCATCTCTTTCAGTTAGTGATACATGGAAGACGCTACTGCTACAAACCAAAGCGACAAAAAGGGTGAGGCAAAAGCTATATTGGCGATGTTTGCCCGCTCTTCTTTCTGCCTTCATGGTCATAATTCATAAGAATGCCGACACCGTATTTGGTTGCCCGTCTTGACGCTTGGGCAGCAAACACGTTGTGTCCCCGGAATTGCCCGGAAATGCAAAACAAAACGCAGGCGCTGGTGGCGTTATGTATTTCGTACTCTTGGAGTTGTTATCCTGTTAGTCGTCTTTCTTATTGCAATCAGGCTGTCTAATTATATCTCATACGAAATTGACATGAAATACCAAAAAGCGGATTTGAAATTGCGAGATCATGTTGTCGAGAGTCTCTCAGAGAGAGGATTCAAACTCACGGTATCTGAGCTGACATCAAAAGAAATTGCGAGCGTATGTATGCTTGGCCCTGTGTATCCAGAACTATACCATAAATATGACGTCGGTTGGGCGTTCGACGATCAGACGCATACGTTGGCTGTTGACCTTGTAGACGGTACTGCCATCCTCCTGCCCTTTTTTAGGAATGCACATTTCGATTATTACGGTCCTAAATGCTTTCCTCCCAGTACGTCGTTTCGCCTAATTCATTGGCAGGTGGCTAATCGAAAGTTTGGGCTCAATAAGCCGGGTCCCGAACGTCATGGAATGAGTTATTGTTTGGTCCCAGTTGATGGTGAATAAACTATGGATATGCCAACAACATCGGATTTATTAATTTGCAGACTTGGATCTGTTGCATGGTTATGCAGACGCCAAAACCGGGGTAGTATATGTTTAATCAGTCGTTGGGAGCTTCCGCATCTTTCCCGATAGCCATGGCCACGACAGGACCGACGCCCTATCGCAGGTCTACATGGTGCGTTTTCAGGCCGCGGATATCTGGGGCGAAGCGGCGGACCCGCATCAAGGTCTGAGTTTCAGTTTGTGGGATTGACGACTGGGGCCGGGCTGATACCCGGCCCCAGCCTGGTAAATCGTATCAAAAGGCAATGACGTTGCGGGCCACTTCGCCGGTTTTCAGATCGGCCATGGCGTCGTTGATCTGCTCCAGCTTCAGCCGGCCCGAGATCATTTGGTCCAGCTTCAGATCGCCGCGCATATAGAATTCCACCAGACGGGGCATATCGACCCGAAAACGGTTGGAACCCATGGAAGAGCCCTGGATCTTCTTCTCCTGCAGGAAATCCGGTCCATGCAGTTCCACATTGGTGCCCACGGGGACCATGCCGATGATGGTTGCCGTGCCGCCGCGCCGCAAGGCGCGGAAGGATTGTTCGGCCGTAAGCTTCAGGCCTACCGCCTCGAAGGAATAATGCACACCGCCTTCCGTCAGGGCGCGGATCTGCTTGACCACGTCGCCGTCGGCGGGATTGACCACGTCGGTGGCGCCAAATTCCTTGGCCAGGTTCAATTTGGAGCCGACCATATCGACCGCGATGATCTGCCCGGCACCGGCAATCGCCGCGCCGTTGACGGCCGAGAGGCCAATGCCGCCACAGCCGAAGACGGCGACGGTAGAGCCCGGTTCGACCTTGGCGGTATGGAACACCGCGCCGACGCCGGTCATCACGCCGCAACCGATCAGGGCGGCGCGGTCCAGGGGCATGTCCTCGCGCACCTTCACCATGGAATGTTCATGGGTCAGGATGTATTCGGCATAGGAGGACAGATTGGCGAACTGGCCCATCACTTCGCCGTTCTGGGTCAGGCGTTGCTGGCCGTCCTTGGCCCGCTGCACCATGGGGCTTTGACAAAGCGACATGCGCCCGGTCAGGCAATACTCGCATTCGCCGCAGAAGGTGGAGAGGCAGGTGATGACATGATCGCCCGGCTTCACATAGGTCACATCCTCGCCCACCGCCTCGACCACGCCGGCGCTTTCATGGCCCAGGACACAGGGGCAGGGGATGGGATACAGCCCTTCGATGAAATGCAGATCGCTGTGGCAGACGCCGGCGTAAACCGTGCGCACCAGCACTTCGCGCCGGGCCGGTTTGTCGATTTCAATTTCCTCGATGGTCAGGGGCGCATGGGCCTCCCGCATTACCGCAGCTTTCGCTTTCATTTCGAATGTCTCCTAATGTCGGTCACTTAATTGCCTGTTGCCGGATGCTAACATCCGCAGGGTACGGGGCCAACGGCTAACGCTGCCCTATTCCGCCGCTTCCGCCAGCTTCGACGGCGCCGTGCGGCCCATCCATTTTTGGAAGACCGGGGTCTCGGGCGGATCCAGGGTGGTATCTTCCTTGCAGCGGGCCTTCAATTCCGCCACCGTGCCGCCGAAATCGAACAGTTCCACATCGCCCCGTTCGGCGGTCATGCGGCGGCGCAGGTCCTCGGTGCCGCGCTGATCGACGCCGAAATCAGGGCCCAGGACAACGCCATAGCGTTTCGCCCCTTCGATGGTGATCAAGCCCCGTTGCGCATCGAGCGAGACCATGGCGGGATCGCGCTGCAGGCGATCGCCCCAACCGCCGCCGCCCCAGGTATTGAAGTACAGGATATCGCCGGCGTTGACCTTGATGCGGTCGCATTTGGATTCCATCCATTCCTGGCTACCGTCGGCCCGCACCATCAACTTGTTGCTGCGCGCGCCCGGCAGACCGCCGTTGACGCCCCAGGGGTGGGTCAGCCAGCGGTCGTCGTGAATGGAAATATTGCCCGGCTCGAGAAATTGATAGCCCATGGACAGGCCATTGCCGCCCCGGTGCAGGCCCGGCCCGCCACTGTCCGCAATGGTTTCATACTGCACGATGCGCAGGGGGAAATAGGCTTCCAAAAACTCGTTGGGAACGTTGGTGAAGGCCGGCCACAGGGAATGGCCGTCGGCGCCATCGCCGGCCGGCCGGCCGGGAATGCCGCCAAAGCCGATCTGATAGAGCTGATACCATTCGCCGTTCTTGTCATAGCCGGAATACATGAAATGGGGGCTGTCGGAGAAACCGGCGGCACACAGGGCATCGGGCGAGCCCTGGCCCAGCAGGCCGCTCATAATGTCGAAGATCCGGCCCAGCAGATGGGTCCGGCAGCTCAACGCCGCCGGGCGGATCGGCTTCAGTATGGTGCCGCGCGGTATACGCACCTCGACCAGATCGTAAAAACCGTCGTTGAACAGGATCTGCGGGTCGAACATGTTGATGAAAAAGGCGCCCAGGAACATCTTGAACATCTCTTCATTCAACAGGAAATTGACCGAGCTGATGGATTGCGGATCCGTGCCCTCGAAGTCAAAGATCGCCATGTCGCCCTCGCGCCACAGGGTGCAGGCGATCTTGTAGGGGCCCATGCCGACGCCGTCGTCGTCGATGTAATCCTCGAAATACTGTTTCGTCTCGGGGATCACCTGTTTCAGGATGGCGCCCATGGCGCGCTTGTTGCGCTCCAGCATCTCGTCCATGGCGGTGACGAACTCGTCGACGCCGAAGCGTTCGCAGTTCTCCACCACGCGGCGTTCGGCCATGCGCAGGGCGGCGATGATGGCGTTGAAGTCCGAGCGGTTCCATTCCGGCAGGCGGCAGTTGCGCAGGATCAGTTCCAGGATTTCCTCGTTCAGGACACCCTTGCGGTAAATCTTGATGGGCGGGATCTGCACCCCTTCCTCGAACAATTGCGCCGCGTCCGTGGGCAGGCTGCCGGGAACCTTGCCGCCGATGTCCGTCATATGGCCGAACATGGCACCCCAGGCGACGATGCGGCCGTCGATATAGATGGGCATCATGGTCAGCCAGTCGTTCAGATGGCTGATGGCGCCGTTGCAGAAGTAGGGATCGTTGGTCAGGAAGACATCGCCTTCCTCGATGGTGCCGTCGTAACCCGCCTGGAAGCCATGGAAGAAGGAACCGAACTGCCCCACCACCATCTTGCCGTCCTGATTGGCGATCATGGGAAAGGCATCGTGCTGTTCCCGGATGCCCGGCGA
This sequence comes from Alphaproteobacteria bacterium, assembly GCA_021776235.1. Lineage (GTDB taxonomy): Bacteria > Pseudomonadota > Alphaproteobacteria. Next base: position 34,221 of record JAJFGG010000061.1, read on the forward strand.
CATGGCGGTGCGGAACAGCACCGCATCCATTTCATCGCGGGCATTGCGCAAGGCGTTCTCGACAATATCCAGGGTGATCGGGTCCAGATCGACGTTCCGGAACGGTGTATTGTTGCTTTGGATTATTTGTGCTGGCATGGCGCTATCCTCTTCCGATTAAACCGGCCGGATCAATATGTTGCCCACGGCGTCGATCTCGCCCTCGTGGCTGGGCAGGATCAATGTGGTGGAGTCCATCTCCGTTACGATGGCGGGGCCGGGAACACGGTTGCCCGCCTGTAACAGGCCGCGGTCGTAAATCTTGGCCGGCTGGTCCCGGCCCTCCACATAGACCGAGGTATCCATATAGACCGCGGCCGAGGGGTCGCCGCCACCCGTGGGCAAGGTCTCGGCCTTGGCCGAACTTTCCCGGCCCTGCACCAGGGCGCGCAGATTATAAAGCTCGTGCCCGGTCTCCAGGGCAAAGGTGAACATCTGTTCGTGCATGGCATTGAACTGCCGGCCGGCGGCGGCCAGGCCGCCGCTGGCGAAATCTTCCGGCGTCACATCCACGGTCAATTGCATGGCCTGGCCCGCATAACGCAGATCTATCTGGTATAATGTGGTCTGGTCCGACCGCGGCACGCCTTCATGGTCCAGGGTGCCGGCGGCGATCTCGGCCAATTCCTCGAGAATGCCGCGCACTTCGCCATCCGAGGTATCTTCGAACTTGCGCACAAAGGTGCGGGAGGCTTCATCCCGCACCCGGGTGGTGGCATCGCCATAGGCGCACAGCACGCCGGGCCCGGGCGGTATCATCACCGGCCAACTGCCCATCAGCTTACCCAGGGCATTGGCATGCAGGGGGCCGGCGCCGCCAAAGCCGACCAGGGCGAAATCGCGGGGGTCGTAACCCTGCTCGACCGAGACCAGGCGCAGGGCGCCGAACATGTTCTCGTTGACGATATTGACAATGCCTTCGGCGGTTTCCTTCAGCCCCAGGCCCATGGCCTTGGCGATCTTGCTCATGGCGCGCTCGGATGCCGCGTAGTCCAACTGCATATCGCCGCCCAGCTTCGCGCCCGAGGGCAGATAGCCCAGGACGACATTGGCGTCGGTGACGGTGGGTTCCTCGCCGCCCTTGCCATAGGCAGCGGGCCCCGGTTCCGCGCCCGCGCTTTGCGGCCCGACACGCAGGGCCTTGGTCAATTCCGGCACATAGGCGATGGAGCCACCGCCCGCACCCACCGTGCGCACGTCGATTGACGAGGCCCGTACAGTCACATCCGCCACGCGGGTTTCGCGCCGCGTCCGCGCCACGCCATCTTCGATCAGCGCCACATCGGTGGAGGTGCCGCCCATATCGATGGTCAGAAGGTTTTCATAGCCGGCTTGCCTGGCGATCCAGATAGCGCCGGTCACGCCGCCCGCCGGACCGCTCATCAAAAGATTTACCGGCGCCGACTTGGCCGCCTCGGCCGAGGCCAGGCCGCCGTCCGAACGTAGGATGTGCAACTGCACCCCGTTCATGCGCTGGTTCAGCTCCGCCTCCAGGCTCTCGATATATTTCGAAACCACGGGCCGGATATAGGAATTGACCACCGTGGTTTCGGCCCGTTCGTACTCATACATCTCGGGGATCACCTCGGATGATATGGAGACGGGAATTCCAGGCATGACCTTTTCCGCGATGCTGCGGATGCGTTCTTCATGGGCGCCGTTGGCATAGGCGTTGACCAGCGAGACGGTCAGGGCCTCAACACCGCTGCCTTTCAGACCGGCGATGCTTTCCGCCATCGCCGCCTCGTCCAGAGGCTCCACCACCTCGCCCAGGGCGCTCATGCGCTCGTTGGCTTCGATGGTCAGTTCCAGTGGCGCCAGGGGGTCGCGCTTGTTGAAGATGACCCAGCCGCCGAGGCCGCCCGGCACATAAGAGCGCGCGATCTGCAGCACCTGCTTATAGCCCTTGGTGGTGATCAGGCCGACCAGGGCGCCATTGCCCGTCAGCACCGTGTTGGTCGCCACGGTTGTGCCATGCATGACGCGGCCGATGGCCGTGGGGTCGATGCCGGCCTCAAGGCAGATCTTGTTGATCCCATTCAACACGCCCTGGGCGGAATCCTCCGGTGTTGAGGGTACCTTCGCGGTGTAGGCATGGCTGCTGCCTTCATCGATCAGCAACAGATCGGTGAAAGTACCGCCGACATCGACGCCCAGGCGATAGCCGCCGGCATCGGAAGCCGACCGTGGCCGCGGCGCCGGCATGCTGACGACGCTGGTGGTGGCCGCTGCCGGCGTCGTGCGCCGGGCCTGGACCGGTGTCTCCCTGGGGGTTTCCCTGAGGGTTTCGCGGCGTGTTTCCCTGGGCGCTTCCCTGAGGGATTCCGGGCGGGCCTGGGGCGGCGGTGGTGATGGCGGCCTATATGCCGGTGCGCCGGCCGGCGCGATCTGCGGCGGCGCGATGGTGGGTGTCGGCGCGATCTTCGGTGCCGGCGCAATGGATGGGGGCCGCGAGACCGGCGCCGATGAAGGAGACGCCCGGCGATCCCGTTCCCCTGCATTCTGTCCAACCGGGGTGCGCAGTTTGTCTTCCAACTGGCCCAGGTCCTGCTTCAGATCGGTTAACTGTTCCGTGAACCAATCGCTTGGCCCCTTGCCGTCATTTGCCATCTGGCATCCCTATTGCTGCATACCCGCAGGCGCCCTGTCTGCCTGGATGGGGTTAGTTTAGTACGACATTATGATGGGTGCATAGACGCAGCTTAGGATTTGAAGAGATTGGGTCCCGGCGCCACACGTTGCCGTTCGACCCGGCCGCGGAAAGGGCTTTCATCCATGTCCGTGGTCGGCCCCTCGGCCCTGTAAAACGGTGTATCGCCGATGACCGTCACCCGCTCGACCTTGCGGTTGTTGGGCCAGTAGTCCGAGGCGGCATAGTGCTGGCAGGCCCGGTTGTCCCAAAACGCGATGGAATTGGCGGCCCAGCGGAAGCGACACTGGTATTCGGGCATATTGGCCTGATGATACAGGATGGCCAGCAGCCGCTCGCTTTCTTCCGGCGCCATGCCGATGATGTGCTTGGTAAAGGCGGCATTGACATAGATGCCCTTGCGCCCGGTTTCGGGATGGCTGCGGATCACCGGGTGTTCGGGATTGGGATAGGTCTTGTTGAATTCCTCCAGTTCCGCCTCGGTCGCCCCGCGTTTGCGCAGGCGGACACGGAAGCCTTCGAAATCATGCAGCGCCATCCGCCCTTCAATTTTTTCCCGCACCACTTCCGGCAGACCGTCATAAGCGGCATACATATCCGCAAACAACGTGTCGCCGCCCATGGGGGGGCATTCGATACAGCGCAGAATCGAGCCCAGGGACGGTTGCAGCCGCCAGGTCACATCCGAATGCCAGCCGTTTTCCTGGCCCGGATGTTCCCGGTCATGGGTGATCGCCAGAACCTCGGGATAGCCGTCCTTGTGGGGGGCGAAGGGATGCACTTCCAGATCGCCAAAGTTGCGGGCGAATTCCAGATGCTGCTCGGTGGTAATATTCTGATCGCGGAAGAACAGCACCTTGCGGTCCAGCAGGGCCGCGCGTATTCCTTCGACCTGCCCGTCGGTCAGGGGCTGGCTCAAATCGATACCGCTGATCTCGCCGCCAATGGTCGGCGAATAGGGCGTTATCTGAATTGGCAGCTCGTCGGTCAGGGAATCTATGGTGTCCAGGCTCATCAGGCTATACCTATCTATCTGGAAAGAATGTCCGACGGCAACCTAACGGAAACAGGCGCAGAACACCATGATGGGACGTTACGATATCGAAGGCGATGCTCAGCGGGCTTTTGCGGTGCTGCAGCGCGGCGGCATCGCCATATTGCCCATGGATGTGGGTTATTCCCTGATCGGTGGTTCGGAAACGGCGCTGGCCCGTATCTTCGAGACCAAAGGCCGGGCGGTGAGCAAGCTGAACGCCATGATCGGCGATCAGGCGGTGCACGAAGCCATTCACAGAATTGATCGGCGGGCCCATGACGTGGTTCAGGCGATCACCAAGGATGCGGACCTGCCATTGGGGGTAATTGCGCCGTGTGATCCCGCGCACCCATTGCTCACGGCCCTGACGGCAAGAAGCCTGGCCGGCAGTTCCAAGGATGGCACGGTTGCCCTGCTGATGAACGCGGGGCCTTTCCATGCGGCCATCAGCCGTCTTAGCCTGGCCGCCGGGCATCCTTTGTTCGGCTCCTCCGCCAACCGCTCCCTGCAGGGCACGAAATTCCGGGTCGAGGATATCGAACCCGAGATCGCGGCCATCGCAGATATCATCGTCGATCATGGTCTGCGCAAGTACCACGCCTATGGCGCCTCATCCACCTTGCTGGATGTGGCAAATATGACCGTGGTGCGCCACGGCGCCTGTTTCGAACTGATCGACGATATCCTGCGCCGCCGCTTCGCCATTACCTTGCCGCCGCCTTCGCAGCCGCAATAGAAAACGGCGGCCCGAAGGCCGCTGTTTTCGTTCAGGTCTTTGCGTTGGGTCAAAGAGCCATAGCAACCTGTCGGCGTTGAATTGAACGCGTGTTACTTTAGGCCTCGGCGACCTGTTTCATAAAGCCATCGACATGGTGGCGCAGATCCTGCGATTGTCCCGACATCTTCCGCGCCGCCTCCAGCACCTCTGTTGCCGAGCGTCCGGTCTCGTCCATGTTGCTGCTGACGTCGCTGATCGTTTCGTTGACCTGTTGGTTGCTATCGAGGAGCGAATGCGCGCTTTGGCTGATTTCTCCAGTCGCCTGGCCCTGCTCGCTGACTGCGGCGGCAACCGCGGTGCTGATATCGTTGATCTCGCGGATCACGCCGTTGATTTGTTCGATGGCGGTAACAGCTTCGCCGGTGGAGTCTTGGATCGCATTGATTTGTCCGGATATCTCCTCAGTCGCGTTGCTCGTCTGGACCGCGAGATTTTTGACTTCCGAGGCCACGACCGCGAAGCCCTTACCGGCATCGCCGGCGCGGGCTGCTTCGATTGTCGCGTTGAGGGCCAGCAGATTTGTCTGACTGGCAATGTCGTTGATCAAATGCACGATCTCGCCGATGCGTTGCGAGGCCTCGGCCAAACCGCCGACCTTGGCCATTACGTTGTCGGCCTGTTGCGCCGCGTTTTGCGCGACGTTGCTGGAATTGCTGACCTGGTTCGAGATTTCCTGGATCGACGCGGTAAGCTGTTCGGCCGCTGCCGCCACCGTCTGGGCATTGCCCGCGGCCACTTGCGCCGTTTGGCCGACGCTGTTCGAGCCTTCGACCGCACTGTTGGCGGCACTGTTCAAGGCTTCCGCCGAAACCGTCAAGCCATTGGCGGCCTCATCCACGGATTTGACGATGCCCATGACATTGACCTCCAGGTCGCGTGCCAGTTCTTGCATGGCCGCCCGGCGCTCTTCGGCCGCGGTGGTTTCGCTCTGACGTTGTTTTTCAGCCATGTGGGTATTTTCCCTCTGCGCCGTCTCGGATTCGATAATGACTTCCTCGACTTCCTGCAGAACCTCGACCATGCGAAAGGAAATCCAGGTCAAGGTGGCGGATTCCAGGATCACGACCACTGCATGCACCACCACCCGGAAGAAGTCGCCGCCCGCCGGGAAAACCGCCATGGGCAGGGCGAAATTCAGCACCAGGTGGTGCAGCGCCACGGTTACAGTGGCCAGAAGAATGGTACGCCAGTCGCAGAACGCGGCCAGCATGGCCAGGGTGGCGAAGAAGTACATATGCATGTCGATTTGCCAGGGATGTCCGGCGAACTGAAAAACCAGCAAGGATGGCATGATCATCAGTGCCACCGCCGCGGTATAGCGTGTCACCGCTTCGCCTCGGGCCCGCCACCAGGCGAGGGTCGCGGCGGCGGCGCAGACAGCGGCCGTAACAAGCGGCAGGATCAGCGCACTGTCGAGCAGGTAGCCGACGACGGCGATCAGTGGCAGATGAGCCCAAAGATAGACGATGAACCAACGCGCCACGGTGGTGCGAATTTCAGCTAATCTGGTCATGAAAGATACTCCTCATAGGCATGGAAATTTGGGATTGTTGGGTAAATGCGACGGCACAGCCACCGGCGACGACTGGGTCCAGCACCAACCAGGCACCATGTTGATAAAGGTCTGTGTAACGGCTGCGGTCCGCCAGTTGCACTATGACAATGTTGTCAAAAGCGCCGGCACGCACCAGTAGGCTTCCCGATGCCGCGACCGCCGTTGCCACATCGCTGTGTTCAGCCGTTGGCGCGAACACCACCGCGACCTGACGCGCATCCGCGGCTGGAAACGCCGTGCCGGCCGCTACCGCGAACATGCTTGCGAAAAGCAAGCACAGCGCCGGTAGAAATTCGCGCCTGGACTTGTTTTCAAGGGCCAACTGCATCTACTCAAACAATTTACTTCGTTCAGGCGGCATGCGGCCGCCAACCAAAATCAGGCTGGCAGGCTATGCCAAATTGCTTAAGAAATACTTGCGGTTAGCTGCGCCAGAAACCTTCCTTGTCGATGTGGTGCAGCGCGTCCATCTCCTCTTTCGTGGGCGGCGGCGTCTGGGCCACATCCGGAACTGACTTCAACGCCCAACCCGTGTTTTGCACCACTTCCTCCAAGGTATGGCCGGGATGGATCGAGGCCAGATGGAATTCGTTTGTCGGGCCATAGGGCTGCAGAATGGCCCGGTCGGTGATCAACACGGCGGGTCCGCCGCCGGGCAGGCCGGCCTTGGTACGGGCGTCGCCGCCATCCAGAAAGCCGGGCGAGGTGATGAAGTCGACCTTTTCCACCAGGCGATGCTTTTGATGGTTGATGATGATCACCAGGCGTTCGGCCATGGCTGCGATATCCGGCGCGCCGCCAGAACCAGGCAGCTTGACCTTGGGGTTTTCTGTATCGCCGATGTAGGAGGTGTTGATATTGCCATAGCGGTCCACTTCCGCGCCGCCGATAAAACCCGCATGCACCCGGCCGCCGCTTAACAAACCCATGATCTGGATCAGACCGGTGGTCCACGCCGCGCCCAGTTGATTGGGTCCGTCGCACATGGTGTACAGCATGCCGTCGGCGGGTTCGTACCGGGCCACGCCGCTTTCAAACAGGCCGACGGCGTTGGGCGCGTGGGTCAAACGCGCCACGCCATAGGCGGTGATGGGCAGGCGCATGCCGACGAAAATGCGTTCGCCATCCTGGATTTGCCGGGCGGCGGCGATGATCATCAATTCCTGGGTCGAATACTCGGTCATGAAGTTCTTACTCCGTCGCGTAGTTGGCGGGGGCGGAGGGAGCATCGCCCAGAACGCGCAGTTCTTCCAACTGGCCGCCCAACTTGGCGCGATAGGCTGCATGATCGGGCAGGTCGCGCACCCATTCATCGCACCAGCGCGCAAAATCCGCCGGGTCGCGGGTCTCTTTGTGATAATCGTGGAAAAACGAATTGTCGCGCTTCCATTTTCCGATCAACGGTGCGGGATGGCAGGCGGCCGGAACATGACAGACCGCATCGACGCCAAAGCCGGGAATAAGCACCCGGCTGGGGTCCGAGGCGATGACCTCTGGCTCGACAATTTCATCGGCCAGAACGATGATTTTGTTGGCCGCAATGGAGGCCTCCTGGGTCAGGCCTGTGGAGCCCCAGATGTGGGAATTGCCGTCACAGTCGGCCCGTTGCACGACCAGGAACGCCACGTCCGGTTTCAAGGCCGGTACCAGAGCAACAGGTTCGCCGGAGAAGGGGTCCTTGGCCAGTTTGATTTTCTGGTTGGATTTCAGAATATCAGAACCCAGGATAGATTTGACCGGGATATACGGCAGGCCGTAGGCGCCGGCGAAAAACGCCATGCCGATGGAAAAGTTCGAATAATCGTTGATCTTGATTGGATGGGGCAGGCCGTGTTCCGCCGCCCGGCGAAAATTATGGCCCATGCCCCCCGATACGTTGCCGACCCAGGCACCCGTCACCTCGGCCACGCAGCCGGCCCCGATCAGCATATCCGTCGAGATATCCGAAATCGGCGCGATCATGTTCAAATTTCGCCGGCCCTGGCGGATCAGTTCGTGGGTCGCGGCAAAGGGTACGGCATTCTCCAACGCCGCGCCCAAAACAATCGCCGCGCCATCCTGTACATAGGTCGCGATTGCCGCCGCCAGACTGGTAAGCTTGTGATTATTGATCGCTCGTTCCCCCAAAGCGTATGGATTCCAAAAGATGCATTTTAGGACGGGAAGGCAAAATCGCCTAACTGCTTGGCTTCGGCCACATCGCGGCCGCCCGATCAGGGCCCGGGTGGCGGCGGAGTAAGTCGGTGCGCCATACGGGCCTCAATTTGATCGTGGCGATGACCGCCTTCAAGGAGGATTTCCTACTGATATGCCGCACCGTCATTCCGTTCATTGGCCTGAAGCTTGTTGTCTTGGGCTTGGTCGTGTTTATCCCTAGACTGTCTCTTGGCCTGATCCGCTGACATGCTATCGACCTGGGATGACCGTTGCTATTGGGCGGATCGCTGAGTCACTCTAATACGGTTGTCCATCCTTATGGGTGAACCTCCAGGCACCATCGGCCGCGAACCCAGCCTGAATGTCGTCATTTGGATAGCTGGCCTCGTCACCGCTTGTACGGTCGCCAATCTCGAGGAAGACGACATCCCTGTCGGTCCGGTTGAGCAGTTGATGGGCAACGCCCTGCGCCGGAAAACCCGCACACATGCCGGGCTGCAGCATGATTTCTTCCGTGCTGGTGACCAATGTCGGTTCGCCTTCCAAAATGAAGACAAACTCGTCCTGTTTGCTGTGCCGATGCAGCAGGGCGGATTCACCGCCGGGTGCCAGCTTCGTTAGATTCACGCCGAAGTTCGTCAGGCCGAAAATATCACCCAACTGGCGTTTTTCCCGCTTATTCATGCGGCTGAAATATGGTTCCGGATAGTTTGATGGTTTGGTGCGTGGCGGAAGCGCTTTGGCCTCAACGGCAATCGGCCCCGGCGTTTTTTGCTCACTCATAGAGTTTGCCTTTCCCTGATACTTGTCCGGGCCGCGCAGCCGGATCGTCCGATCGATCAATAGAGCCGGGGACGGCACCGGCTGATAGGACGGCAGGCGCGCCGGCTGTCATCGCGGGTTGTGCAGTCCGAAATGCACTGGGACAGTGAAGGTCAATTTATCCTTGGCAATTTCCGGCGGGATCGGCGGGACCGGCGAGGAGCGATCCATCATCCGCCGGACCGCCTGGTTCAGCAGGTACCATTTCGAAGTCTTGATCAATTCGTAGTAAAGGATCTTGCCTTGCCGGTTTATGGAGAATTTCATCGTTACCGTATCCTCCAACCGGTACATTGCCGCTTCGCGCGGGTAGGCCCCATGCCGCTTGAGCCAGAGCATCACCTGATCTTCGTAGTTCAGTTCACGAATATCGCCCGTCCTGTTGCCGGACGCCGTCCCAGCCTGCCCGCCCCGGTTGATGAAAGACAGATCGGTAACGGTTTTCTTATCGTCCTTTGCCTTGTCAGTGCTGGTCTTTGCAGCCTCGGGCGCGGCGGTAGCGGCGGGAGATGGTTTCGACGGCGCCTTCGAGGGCGCTTTCGTCGGCGCTGCCTCGGGCGGCCCCTGCACCGAAAGCCGCCGTCCCAGGGATTCCATTTCCGGCATAAGATTGGGGGGCTTCGGTTTGCGCCTTGGAATGGGCGCGGCAGCGGTTTTCGTCTCGGAAATCTTTGCTTCCTTTATCTTCTTGGGCGCCGGGCCGGCTTCTTTCGCCGGCGTGGTCACGGTCTGTTCCGGCGCAGCCTTGGCCGTCGGCTCCGGCGGTTCCGTTGGCTCGGTTTCCTTGGCGCCCGAGCCGGGCTCGTCCTGGCCGGCGGCAAACGCCTGGGCCAGGGTCTCCTGGGCAGTCTGCGCCGGCGCCTGTTCTTTCAGCGTCGCCTTTTCGGACGTCTCGCCCGAACTTTCCCCTGACTTGCCAAGCTTGACGAGAATACCGGCGGCGCCCGGCGACTGTTTGTCATCGTGATCGAAAGAACCCTGGCCGCGATAGACCGGCGCGCCACCCGGCAAAGTGATCGAGAAAATATAGATCGCCAAATGGGTCGCGAACGCCAGGATGAAGGCGATCATCCAGTGCGGCTGGCGTAGTCGGATCATCCGTCAGGCTCCAACGTGAGCAGCATGACGCGCCGCACGCCGACGGCCTCGAGCAATTCCATCAACTCGACCACGCGGGCAGCATCAACGCGGCCATCGGCCTTGAGGCGAAAGACCGCGTCGGCATTGGCGGCCAGTTTGTCGGAGACGGAAAGCTGCAGATCGACTTCGTCCATCTCCTTGTTTTCAACCGCGACGCGGCCGTCGCCGCCGACCAGAATGACCATTTCATCCAACGAGGCCTGGATTTCGCTGGAAGAGCTGGGCGGATCGACGTTGAAATAGTCCACCGCGTGCAGAGCACCAGTCATGATGAAGAAAATCAACAGCAGAAAGACAATGTTGATCAGCGGCAGAACCGTGTCGGCCTCTTCCTCCTGTTGCCGAACTTTCAACTTCATGGATCAACGTTTCCGCGATAGTGAAACATTGGTCGCGCCAATCCGGCGCACAAGATCCAGCGTGTCTACGGCGCGTTGCAACTGGACACCGGGTTCGGAACTGATCACCACGCGGTGCCCAGGGTTGCCTTTCAACTTCTCCGCTACGACGGATCCTAACGTTTGCATTGCCACCGGCTTGGACCCTAAGGCAACGGACCCATCGGCCTGCAGATTGATCACGATAGCCTGTTGGGCGGACGTAGCGGCGCCCGCGCCGCTGGAAACCGAGAGATCGATCGAACGCCAGTCGAGAAAGCTGGATGCGAGCATAAAGAAGACGAGCAGAATGAAGACCACGTCAATCAATGGAGTCAGAGAGATCAAACGCCCAGTCGGTTGTTGCTGGCCAAACTGCATCGCCGATCACTCCAGCGGTTGGGCGGCTTCCGCAGCGGGACCGGCCGATTGGCTGCTGCTTGCGGTGGGAAGAAGCTGAGCTGTGAAGACCCGTGTCACGGCATCCTCCATGGTCCGTTGCGCGCGGTAGACGACGCCTTCCATCCAATTGTGCGCCGTCGCCGCCGGTATTGCGATGATCAGGCCTGCCGCCGTCGTCAACAGCGCGACCCAGATACCGCCGGACAGGATCGAGGGGTCAACCTTGTTGCCCGCAGCCTGCAGGGCCTTGAACGCGTTGATCATGCCAAGCACGGTGCCCAGCAGACCGATCAATGGGCTGATGTTGGCGATCAGGGCAAGTGGCCTGAGCCCGGTGCGAAGGTTATCAAGTTCGAGTCCCGCAACCCGGGTGATCTCTTCCTTGACCAGTTCCTCCGTACGCGTCCCGCCTGCCGAACCGTGCAGCGCGACCTCGAGAACGCGGGCGACCGGGTTGCGCTGGCTACGAAGACTATCCAATGCCTCCCTGTTCCGGCCCTCGTGCCAGGCCCGGAGGACCGGTTCGACAAAGCCCTGGGCGCGGACCCTGAGCATTCCGAACTGGATGAGTTTTGCGATGATGAGCGTCAGCGCCAAAATGGAGATGGCAAGCAGCAGATACAGGACGGGCCCGCCATCATCCATAAATAGAAGCGCCTGTTCGATGGCGCCGAGCGGCACCGCTTCCGTAGCGTTGGTGGCGCCTGCTGTCGCCGTCGTCGCGTCTGCCATTGCTAACCTTCCTTTTTTCCGAACCCGCTCTTTACGGGTTTGTCACCAGATTTCGTATCATTGTTGGCCTGCCGGGACTGGCTGAAAGGCCTCGGCCCGGCTTTGCGCTTCGGCGATTTGCCGAGGGCCCATAGCCTCGTGCAGTTCGTCGAGAGTCGTCTGCACTGACGCGCGTCCCGCCTGGCTGGCCAGGATGGCCCATTTCAGCGCCTCTATAACATCGCGCTGCACACCGGTGCCGCGGGCGAAACGGATAGCCAGTTTTTCCTGCGCCTTGGCGTAACCCTGTACGGCGGCTTTCCTGAACCAATCTACCGAAACGACCGGGTCTGCTGCGACACCGATGCCGTCGCGATAGATTTTTCCAAGGTTGTATTGCGCCTTCACGAAGCCCGCATCGCCGGCCTTTAAAAAAAGGTCGAGGGCGAGGTCGTTGTCCCTTTCGACTCCCAGGCCGGTCGCGTAGAGCTTGGCTAGACTGTATTGCGAGAGAACAAAGCCATCCGCTGCGGCGCGCTTCAACCAGTATGCCGCCTTGCGAAAATCCTGCGTGCGTCCGCGTTCGATCAGGAGCAATGCCAGATTATGCTGCGCCGTGAGGTGGCCTTGATCGGCGGCCTTGTTCCACCATGCGACAACTTTGGCGGGATCCCTGCGAACCCCTGTGCCTTCATCGTACATGACGCCAACATTGTACTGCGAGACCGGATCGCCATTCTCCGCCAGCCTAGTCCAATGTTGCAGGGCGGTTGTAAAATCTCCCTGCTGATAGGCGCGCCAGCCCTCCAGGAAATCGGCTTGTGCGGTTGCAGTAAAGCAAAGAAACGCCAGGGCCGCTATGATTAGCCGAGCCACGCAGAGCCTTCGCCGCAGCGGGATGTATACCCGATTATTGTGGTCACGATCTATCGCGAGAGTGGATCTGATGAGCAAACCGGGAATTCCAATTGTGCGCGGCGCCAGAATAGGGGGTATGCGCTTTTTCCAAAATATTTGCAAATCGGACTTGGCGTCCCAGGGACGTCATGTCGGCGAGGCGGTGTTGGTGGCGTGCTACAGGTACAGAGTTAGCTTGCTCTCAGTTGCCCGTAGCGGTTGATCGCTTAAACCGTCCATGGACCGCAAGCGATGCGGCGATGACAATGGTAATGGATGCGGCGTAATCGATTCTGTGTTCGAGCATGTAGGCGGTAGCGCCGACAACGCCCGCCCAGGCTAGTGGAACAATGAAAAGCAGCACCGGCGGTCGATCACGGCTGGCCAGCAATAGGCCGACAGTAAAGATCGCCGTTGGATTGGGCGCTGTACCGACCACGGGAAGGGATTTCCAATCATGGCCCAGAAGGAGCAAAACCAGGGGATAGATGACCAGGCCGAACAGGGTCAATACCTTGGCGGGCGCGCCGGGACGGCTTGCTCGGAAATCAAACCTGACGGTCCCAAGGTACAGCCCGGACCAGGCCAATAACAGGCCTTGGCCAATCCAGGCCATACCGTAGATGGGCGCCATGAAATTCAGCTCGGTCATAAAGCCCAGTTGGTGGATCGCGCCGATCCACAGCCAGACCGCCGCTAGATAGCCCACCACGAACCGGGATGCCCAATGCCCGGCATGATCGCGCGGATAAAGCGCCAGGAGCGACGCAAAAACCGCAAGCAGCCAGGCCAACAGCACCAGGGGCAGCCAATCCGCGTTATAGGCGGCCATCGACGCACGATAGACGTCAAGAGAGTAGGGTAACTGCATTGCTCTATGCCGCCCTGATCGCCTGCCCCGGGGGGCGGACTATTGATCCTCGATATATTGCTGCATGCGCCGGCGCGTCTGTGGGCCGGGCAGGCGGCCCCGGGACGCGCCCATATTCTCGCGCATGTGTGCCACCTTCGACGTCGCAGGGATGGCGCAGGTAACCGCCGGATGGGACAGAATGAACTTGAGAAAAAACTGCGCCCAATTCCGGCAGTCGAACTCCGCGGCCCAGTCCGGCAGCGCTTTGTCCCGGACAATGGGAAACAGGCCGCCGCCACGAAATGGCCGGTTGATGATCACGCCGAGGGCACGTTCCCGGGCCAGGGGCAGCAGCCGCGCCTCGGCCTCGCGATCGAGTATGTTGTAGGTGAATTGGACGAAGTCAATTGGTTGATCACGGATGATCCGTTCCATTTCCCGGTGGCGGCTGCCGTGGGATGTTGTAACGCCGATGTACCTTATCCGGCCATCTTTCTTGGCGCCGAGTAGGACGTCCAGATGGGTCTCCCAGTCCACGAGATTGTGAATCTGCATCAGGTCAAAGCCGTCGATCGCCCAAAGCGCGGCAGCCTCCATCATCTGGCTTTCCGCGCTCGCGCCATAGGGGGTCCAGACCTTGGTCGCCGAGAACAAATCCTGTTTGTTTTGCAGCCGTTTCAGACACCAACCGATAACATCCTGTGACGAGCCATACATGGGCGAACTGTCGATCATTCCGCCACCCAGCTCGAAAAATGTCCGCAAAACCTCCAATCGTTGCCGGCGCAGGGCCTCGCTGGCGCCGACGTTGAAGGTGATCCAGGTTCCCATGCCCACGGCGGGGATAGGTTCACCGGTATTCGGAATTGCCCGCGTGAGCAATCCGCCCTGGTCTGCTGAAGCCGGAGCCGTGCCGATACATGGCGTCAGGGCTATTGCCGTGGCGGACGATAGCAGACGACGGCGTGTCACCAGCATCGGGTTTTCAGTCATGGACTTCGGCACTCCTTCGTCCAACAGCATGCCTTTTCGCGACCGTCTTCCATTATGCTATGTGTTAGGACAAGTTGTTTGATCTTCCATAGTCGACCCGCGTCATCAGTGGACAATTCTTTTCGTCCGTTGGCAATGGGTTGAAAGATCCGGGCCGATCGGAATAATGCGCGGTGTTTAATTTGACCCGAGAGGAAAGCATGGACGTTATCGAAGCCATCAAGACCCGCAAATCTATTCGGGCTTTCACGGATCAGCCGGTCGCCAAGGAGACCATCGAGCAGATCCTGGAAGTTGCCCAGCGCGCGCCCAGCGGCACCAATACCCAACCTTGGCATGTCTATATCTGCACCGGCCGGGTTCGTCAGGCAATTACTGACGACGTTCTGGCCCTGGCGGCGGCGGGCAAGGCGAGCACATACGAAGACTACGACTACTACCCGCCGGTCTGGAACGACCTGCATCGCGACCGTCGCCGTGGTGTCGGCTGGGGCTTGTACGGCCTGCTGGGAATTAAAAAGGGCGACCGCGAGGCGAGCCAAAGGCAAGGGGCGAGGAACTTCAAGTTTTTCGACGCCCCGGTTGGTCTGTTTGTTACAACGGATGCCTATCTAAGCCGTGGTAATTGGGCCGATACCGGCATGTACATTCAAACACTGATGCTGGCGGCGCGCGGCTTTGGCCTGGAAACCTGTCCGCAGGCGGCCTGGATCCAATTTCAGGAGCCGGTGTTTCGACATCTCGCCATCCCCGAGGATCAGGTGCTCGTCACCGGCATGTGCCTTGGCCACCCGGATACCGAGGCCATCGAGAATACCCTGGTAAGCGATCGGGAGGACGTTGCCAACGTCGCTCACTTCTGCGGCTTTGACAATTCTTGACGCGGGCGGGCGCTACGGCGTTCCGATGTCATTGCTCCCGAATTCCAGACGAACATAATGGGCACACAAGGAGACCAACACGATGGATAAGAAAGTCGCGGTAATAGTGGGCGCCACCACCAAGTGGCAATCGGATGGCCGCATGACCAAGCTGGCCCATGGCCGGGCACTGGACGACAGCGACCTGCCGGTCGGCGTGCGCTATGGCGTCGGGGGCGCCATCGCGCAGAAGTTCGCGCAGGAGGGCTTCTTCGTCGTGCTGACAACCCGCACCAAGGCCAATGCTTCGGCCCTGTCGGCGGCCATCCAGGAGCAGGGCGGTGAGTGCATGACTGTCGAACTGGATCTCGTCTCGCCCGAATCCGTCGCGGAGGCATTCGCCACAATTCGGCGCGACGCTGGTGATCCGGATGTCCTGGTCTACAACGCCGGTTATCTTGAAGGCCGCGATCTTCCGCCGGGGAAAGAACTGCTGGAATACATCCCCCTGGAGATGTTCGATACCGCGCAGCACATTTCCAGCCGGGGCCCCTTTCTCGTCGCCAAGGAAGTATTACCGACCATGCGCGAGAAAGGCGCAGGATCGTTTCTTATCTCCAACAACAATTTTTCCCTGCGCGGGCGCAAGCGAAAGACCGGAGAATCACTTTACTACCCCAGGGGCATGATGCGCACCTTGGCCCAGGTCCTCACCGAAGAATATTCCGAGCACGGCGTGCACGTGGCCAACGTCGTGATCGACGGTCTTATCGATTCACCCGGAACCCGTGCGCTGGCAAAAGCACAGAAACAGCCCGATATCGTGATGAACCCGGTCAAGATCGCCGAGGCGTTCTATTACCTGCACACCCAGGACCCATCGTGCTGGACCCATGAACTTCAACTCACGCCGTTTCCGACCAATCCGAGCTATTGATAACCGGCAGGCCGCGGGGCAGGGCGCCAGTGGCTTTGCGGTTGCTGAAAATGGAAGGAATAGCATGCGATGCAGATAATCGACGCCCAGATCCACCTTTGGGGGACCGGCCTGCCCAGCAACCTTGCGCACCGGCAGGTGACAGCGTTTACCCCTGAAGAGGCCATCGGCCTGATGGACGAGGGCGGCGTCGACGCCGCCGTCATTCATCCACCCAGCTGGGACCCGGGCTCGGGTGAAATGGCCAGGGAGGCGGTGCGGAACTATCCTGGCCGCTTCGCGATTATGGGTTCTTTGCCGCTCGACCAGCCGCAATCCCGTTCCCTGATCGCAGGTTGGCGGAATGAACCGGGTCATCTCGGACTTAGATATACCTTTTTGAGCGATCCCGCACGGCAATGGCTGCACGATGGCACCCTGGATTGGCTATGGTCGGCCGCGGAAGACGCCGGCGTCCCGGTTGCCGCTCTGGCGACGGACTCGCTGTCAGCTCTTGGCCGGGTCGCCGAGCGTCACCCCGGACTGCGATTGACCATCGATCACCTGGGCGGTAGAGGCGGCATGACCTCGCTCAAGGACGCGGCGGCCATGACCCACATACCGGACCTTCTGGCGCTGGCGAGATTCCCCAATGTGGCGGTCAAGGCGACTGGTGCGCCGGGCTATTCCAGTGAAGCGTATCCGTTTCCGGCAATGCATACCTATCTGCAGCAAATCTACGATGCGTTCGGTCCGGAGCGGATGTTCTGGGGCACAGATATCACGAAGATGCCCTGTTCCTGGCGCCAATGCGTCTCGATGTTTACCGAGGCGTTGCCGTGGCTCAACGCCCAGGACCAAAGACTGGTCATGGGCGAGGCGCTCTGTGCCTGGTGGGGCTGGGACCGGGCGACCCGATAGGCTGCTCGCCGGCCGCGCGCCGGGACATTTCGATCACCGAGTTGGAGGGATCATGGCAACAGCATCACAACCGCAACCCTATCGCGGGGTCTATCCGATCGCCCCAACGCCCTTCAATGAGGATGAAAGCCTGGATTTGGAGGCTCAAATACGGGTGCTGGACTGCATGATCGACCAGAATGTGGACGGTATCTGTATTCTGGCGAACTATTCCGAGCAATTTTTGCTGACCGATGCGGAGCGTGACCGTCTGCTCGTTACCTGCCTTGAGCATATCGCCGGGCGGGTTCCGGTTATCGTCACCTGTAGCCATTTCAGCACACAGATTTCCGTTGCCAGGGCACGGCAGGCCGAAGCAGCCGGCGCAGATATGATTATGATGATGCCGCCCTATCACGGCACGGCGCTAAAGGCCTCCGAGGCGGGCAACTTTACCTATTTTAAAAGGCTCGCGGACGCCATCGCCATTCCCATAATGGTGCAGGACGCGCCATTGAGCGGGGTAAACCTGTCGGTCCCGTTTTTGGCCGATCTAGCGCGTCAGATACCGCAGATAAGCTACTTCAAGATCGAGGTTCCCGGCACGGCCGGCAAATTGCGGGACCTGATTGCCGCGGGTGGCGCCTTGATCCAGGGCCCGTTTGACGGCGAGGAATCAATTACCTTGATGGCCGATTTGCACGCTGGTGCAACGGGCACCATGCCCAGTGCATTGTTGCCGGAGCTAATTCGGCCGGTGGTTATGGACTATCTTGCCGGCAATACGGTGCGGGCGGCCGAACATTTCGCCCGTATCCTGCCCCTCATCAACTTTGAGAACCGCCAGTGTGGTCTGAGAGCAACCAAGGCCGCCATGAAGGAAGGCGGTGTCATTAAGTGTGATGCCGTTCGCCATCCCTTGGAGCCTCTGCATCCGGAAACCCGGCGGCAACTTTTGGAGCAGGCCGCGGCTTTGGATATCCTGGCCTTGAGATGGGGCAAATAGGCCCGGTCAGCGGGAGAGGCGGAACATGCGTGCATTTGAAGTCTTGAGTATCCAAAGGATCAGCGCCGAGGAACGGGCCATGATCCAGGCTGTCGATCCGGCGATCACATTGACCGACGCCGGTGGCTGGTTCGACGGCGAAATTCGCAAGACCTGGCCGGCTTTCACCTCCGAACGTTATTTGCCGCCCGACGCCAAAGGCGACGGCAGCCGCGAAGAACGCGACCGCATTCTGGCCAAGGCAGAGGTCATACTGGGCGGCTGGCCCTTTCCCCTGGATCTGCGCGCCAGGGCAGCAAAGCTAAAATGGTTTCACCAGCGTCCGGCCGGCGCCAGTAATCTGCTTCGCGGTGACCTCTGGGGCAGTGACGTCGTGGTGACGACTTCGCGCGGTTCAGGCAATACATTGGCAATGGCGGAATATGCGCTGGCTGGAATTCTGCATTTCGCCAAAGGTTTGCCGCAGGCTGCCATCGATCGAACCGCCGGCCATTTCTCCCATCGCGCCTACCAGCCACTCCTGCTGCAAGGCAAGACCGCCTGCGTCGTTGGCGTCGGCGGCATCGGGCGCGATGTCGGCAGACTTTGCGCCGCCATCGGCATGCGGGTTGTCGGCATTCGCCGCAAGCCGCGCGATGACCGGCCCCTGCCCGAGGGGTTCGATCAGGTGGGCGGCCCCGGCGATCTTGATCGCCTGCTGCCGGAAGCTGATTTCGTGGTGATATGCTGTCAGTGGACGCCGCAGACAAACGATCTTTTCGACTCCGGCCGCTTTGAGCTGATGAAAGCGGGGAGCGTACTGGTCAACGTCGCCCGTGGCGAGATCGTGGACGAGACAGCGCTGGTCGAGGCGCTGCAGCGTGATCATCTTCGCGGCGTTGCCTTCGACGTTTATGTCGGCGAGTTCGAGAGGGCACCCATGGAACAGCTTTGGTCGGATCCCCGGGTTTTGATTACGCCACACATATCGGGGGCGAGCGACCGGAACCGGCATCGCGCCATCGATTTATTCTGCGAAAACCTCGCCTCGTACATTGCCGGCCGGCCGCTGGAAAATGTCATCGATTGGGAGCGGGGGTATTAACGCTCTTCCTTAAGAGATACCGACCGCCTTCAGACCCAACTGAATAATGGCTCCATAAGAATAGTGATATTGGATCTTTAATTAGGTCCAATTCAATGCAATTTTCTGAAAACCCCTGGCTTATCGCCAGGTCCTGATCCTGGTTGCGTCTGCAGAAGAGACCTTACATGACGACCGATAGTGTAAAATATGAACTGTTTCCACGCCCGTTATCGGGCGCAATGGTTTCGCGGCTTCCCTCTGCGCTGGTTCCGGCGCGTCGGTCCCTCAAAGGCCAATATGTTGAACTGGTGCCTCTTGATGCCGCGGTGCATGCGGCTGACCTGTTTGCCGCATCACATGGCAGTGCCGAGGCGCTTCGTATCTGGGACTACCTGGCCGACGGTCCGTGGCCAAATGTCGAGGCCTATAGCAACGCGCTGCGTCAGCAATCAGCCATGCTCGAGCGGGTATATTTCGCGATCCGGCCGCTGGCCGAGAAGACATACTGCGGACAAGCCAGTTTTCTTGATCTTGATGCGCAAAATGGCGTCATCGAAATTGGTCATATTTGGTTCGGCTCCCGCCTCCAGCGGTCCCGCGCCGCGACAGAGGCGTTGTATCTGATGATACGCCATGCCATGGATGATCTCGGTTATCGACGAATGCAATGGCGCTGCAATGCCCAGAACAAGAAATCCATGGCCGCGGCCGAGCGTCTTGGATTTCGTTTTGAAGGCATCTTTTACAATCACCTCATTTTCAAGGGGAAGAACCGCGATACCGCATGGTTCTCGATTCTCGACGACGAATGGCCGGAACTTAGAGGGATCTTCGAGCAGTGGTTGGCGCCCGCCAACTTCGCGCAAGATGGCAACGCCCTTACGTCGCTTTCCCAATTGACGGGCGCCCGCGTAGCAACGGGCCGGACTATTTGACAGGCCGCCCGGACGCGCGGGGCCAGGCCGCGCATTCAATAATGGAGATCCCCATGCAACGATCCCCTTCAGATCAGGTCGCGACTATCTACGCAAACGCCGGCCACATGCTCACCCATATGGTGACGATCCTCTATGCAACCGCCGTGCTGCATCTACCCATGGTGTTTGATCTGCCTTATGGCGAGATGCTTGGTCTCGCCAGTCTTGGCCTTGTGCTTTACGGAGTTGCGGCGCTGCCGGCCGGATGGCTGGGTGACCGGTGGAGCCAGGTGGGGATGATGATCGTGTTCTTTGCCGGAATTGGCCTGTCACTGTTGGTCGTCGGTACGGCGCGATCTTCCGGTCACCTGTTTTTGGGCCTCTCCCTGTTGGGCCTTTTCGCCTCCATTTATCACCCAGTGGGTATCGCATGGCTGGTCGCAAGCGCACGCAAACAGGGCATGACCCTGGGCATCAACGGCTTGTTCGGTGGGCTGGGTGGTGCCGTCGCGCCGCCATTTGTTGGTCTGATGATTGACAATTTCTCCTGGCGCGAAGCTTTCATCGTACCGGGCGTTATCAGTGTCGCGCTTGGTGTACTGCTGCTTTTTGCCTGGAGGCGCGGTTCCGTTGGTGATCTGAAGAAGGACCGGACAGCCGTTGCGCCGCCTAGCGCCAGCGCGATGAAACGCGCCTTCATCGTGCTGACGTTGACCATGGCGTGCAGCGGCTTCATCTATTCGGGCATCCTGAACACCATGCCCAAACTGTTCGAGGGCGGCCTGGGGGCTGGTCCTATAACAAACTATACTGAAATTGGCCTCTACGTTGGCGCGGTGGTCGGATTTGCCTCTCTCAGCAGCGTCATAGGCGGTTGGCTGGCGGACCGATTTTCGCCAAAAAGCGTCTATATTCTGTTTTGGACGCTGCAAATTGTGCCGCTGTTCTTCGTAACTTCCTTGTTTGGCGCCGGGCTGGTTGCGCTGGTGGCGGCGGTGTTGCTGATCAATACAGGCTTCGTCGCGGCCGAGAATATGCTGGTGGCCCGATATACGCCGTTCGAGTGGCGGGGTATTGCCTACGGCGCGAAGTTCGTGCTGTCCCTGGGGATCGGCGGGCTGACCGTCCAACTCGCGGGCCAGCTGTTCGATGCCATGGGCAACTTCCATCTTCTCTATACGTTGTTTGCCGCCGCCGCGGCATTGGCCACCGTTTGTGCGCTATTGCTGCCGGCCAGAAGCATTGGCCTCGGTGGCAGCGGCGGCCCGCGCCTCGCCGGGAGTGTCGCGGGAGACCCGTCTTGAAACAAATTGGTATTAGGCGCGTGGACGGCATTTGACTATTCAGAGATACTAGCTGATCGATGTGTAGAAGGACGATAGGAGAGAGTTACCAGACCAATGTCGGAAGCGATCGAGACCGCGGCTTCACCGTCACTCCCCCTAAGGGGTGGGGAGACAGCGGGCAAAGCCGGCAAAGAGGAAAAATGGGCCCTCGGCCTTATTAGCAGCGGGCATTTTCTCAGCCACTTCTACGGCCTTACGCTGCCGCCGCTGTTTCTTTTTCTGAAATTGGAGTTTGACGTCAGCTATACCGAGCTCGGGCTGATCATGACGGCGTACGGCTTGCTCGGCGGCGTGGCGCAGGCCCCGGTCGGTTTTCTGGTGGACCGTGTGGGGCCGCGCAGAGTGCTGCTGGCCGGACTGGGGTTGAATGTCTGTGCCGTTCTGCTGATGGGATTTGCAGAAGCCTACTGGATACTGCTTGTACTGGCCGTGTTCGCCGGGTTGGGAAATAGTGTTTTCCATCCCGCTGATTACGCAATTCTGTCAGGTTCCGTAAGATCAAAACGCCTGGGCCGGGCTTTTTCAATTCATACCTTCTCGGGCTTTCTCGGAGGGGCCTGCGCGCCCGTAGCCATACTCATCCTGGCGCAGTGGAGCAATTGGCGGGCAGCCCTGATTTTTGTGGGCATTGCGGGTCTGGCGGTCTGGCTGGTCCTGGCCTTGCGCCGCGAGGTGCTTAAGGGCGAACAACCGGCAAAACCCCTGGAAGCGCATGGCAACTCCACTGGTGATGTGGTTTCGGCTCCTCAATCCGGATTGCGCCTTTTGCTGACAGCGCCCGTATTGCTTTTTTTGGCCTTTTTCGTTTTCTATGGCATGTGCAGTGGCGGCTTGATCGCCTTTACTGTTACCGGCCTCATCAATTTGCATGGCCTCAGCCTGGGCGACGCCAATGCCGCGCTCACCGGCCATCTGTTCGGAGTAGTGGGTGGTATCCTGCTCGCGGGCATTGTCGCCGACCGCTATCCACGGCACCTGCTGATCGTCGGCGGGGCATTGTTGTTGACCGCGGCGGCAGCCGTTCTGCCCGCGTTTCTATCGGTTCCGGGCCCCGTATTGATCGCCATCATGGTACTTGCCGGTCTGGGTCTGGGCGCCGTTCTGCCGCCGCGCGACCTGATGGTTCGGGCGCTCATTCCGCCCGGTCAGACCGGTAAGGTTTTTGGCTTTGTGTTTGTTGGTTTCTCTATTGGCGTTAGCGCTGCGCCACTACTTTTTGGCTGGTTTCTCGATACCAACCAGCCTGCATTGGTCTTTGTTTTTGCCGCCTTATTCGCGGCGCTGGCGTTGATCGCGATTGCCGGTGTGCATTGGCTGACGACCTGTCGCGAATCTTCAAACACCACAGGCACAGTTTGAGCTACGGCAATGGCGGCTTCGGTTCGTTGATCCAGACCGTTCCCGCGGTGGTATGCATCGCTGTGCCGCCAGGCTGATAATCGCTTTATGATGAATTCCGTGTGCGGATAGTATCATGCCCTAGCCGATTGAACGCGAGGCGCAGCCGTGTACCCGGGCAAATACGCAATTCAGCATCCTGACAAGCCGGCTTTCATCATGGCGGAAAGCGGCGAGGTGGTGACCTACCGCGAGTATGAAGCGCGCTGTAACCGCCTGGCGCACCTGCTTCGGGAACCGAGTCTGAAACAAAAAGACCATTACGCCATCTTCACGGACGGCATCTATGGACGATCGCGCAACCCCATTTACCTCTCCATGCTGATTGGCTTCGCCGGCATTGCCATTGGCGCTGGCAGCCTGGCCTCGTTCCCGTTGCTGGTGGTTTTCTGGGCCATTCTGCAGTTCTATGTAATCGCCCGAGAGGAGCGCTATCTCGAAGCCAAGTTCGGCCAACAGTACAGCGATTACCGGAACACCGTGCGGCGCTGGCTGTAGGGTTAGGGTTTCTTTGGACCCCAATTCCTGCCACTACTGATGGAGTGCATGCAGCGTGGCACTCAGGACTTGGCCGTAACGACGCGGCGGAATTGGACAGAACCGTAACGATCGATAGGAGCCTACAATGCGTATTTACGCTCTAATATTTCTGAATTTATTGCTTCCGGGGTTGGCGGTGGCGGCGTCGCACGAGGCTGGGGAGAAACTTTCCTATATCGAACGAATGGGCCTTTACGCGGATTGGGCCATTATCCTCCTCCTTATCCTGGCTGTCGTAGCGTTTGTTAAATTCGGAAGAAAGTAATAGCCGGGCTCGGCCTGAGACAAATGGATGTCTGTTTCGTGCCGGAAATTTTCAGCCTGAATGCATCGGTTGTGCTTGCGTCGGTTTCACCGCCCCGAAAGTACCGTCGTCACAATTCTACAATTGCGGCATTTTCTCCGTAGCTTCAATCGTTGACCAGTGGCATGACGTTGGCGGCGAATTCTTCCATACGCTCCTGCATGGCGCCCAGGTCGTCGGCAGTCAGGTTGATGATCATCGACGTGGTGCCAACCTCTGCGAAGGCACGGATATCTTCGGCCCGCTGTTCCGGGCTGCCGGTGCAGATCAGGCGGCCGCCGTCCCGGTGTTGCTGCGCCTGGGTTGAATGAAAGGCGCAGTTATAAGCCAGCCCGATGGAGGCGGGGTCGCGGCCGGCCTCTTCCGCCAGACCGTGCAGTCGCTGCACCCGGGCGCCATAGGCTGCCAGGGTATCCATGGGGAACTTGGGGTTGCTGCCGAAGGGATACCAGGTATCGCCCATGGCCACGGTACGGCGCAGGGCCGGGGCGCTTTCACCGCCGATCCAGATTGGCGGGTGTGGCTGCTGTACCGGTTTCGGGTCCATGCCGATCTTGTCGAACTTAACGAACTCACCCGCGTAGACCGGTCGCGCCTCGGTCCAGATCGCCTTGATGGCCTGGATATACTCGTTGGTTACCTGGCCTCTTGCCGCGAAGGGGGGTAGTCCCAGCGCCTCGAACTCCTCGCGCAGCCAGCCCGCGCCGCAGCCAAACGTGACCCGCCCGCCGGACAGCTTATCAATGGTCGCCAGGGACTTGGCCATGAACAGCGGGCTGCGATGGGGGACCACGGTGACCGAGGTCAACAGCCGGACCCTGGAGGTGATGGCGGCCAGCCAGGACAACAGGGTGAACTGCTCCATACATTCCACATCACCACCCTCGGCCCAGGGAAAATCCCCGGTCTCGCTATAGGGATAGGTGGAGTCTATCTCCGTCGGCACCACGATATGATCAGACACCGTCAGATAATCATAGCCCAAGGTCTCGGCCGTTTCGGCCAGGCTGCGGATGCTGGCCGCGTTCGCCAACGGGCCGCGGATTGGTGCGCTAACGCCGAATTCCATAATCGTATCCTTCGTGCAAATTTGTCTGCCGTTCATTGTACACCCTAGCGTGGCGGAGTAGGCTATGGCCGGATTTATTTTATTCAAGGGGAACGGGATCATGGATGAAGCGGCATTTCGCGAGCAACTGGCGCAGAACGGCTACGGCGACATAGGTATCAGGGAGATGGCGGCCAACCATACCGAGCCCACCCATACCCATGATTTCGGCGCCTCCATTCTGGTGCTGTCGGGGGAAATTTCCGTGACCCTGGAAGACCGGGTGGTAACCTGCGGTGCCGGCGATACCTTCGCATTGGATGCCAATGTCCCCCATGCCGAACAGATTGGCGGCGAGGGTGTGCGTTTTCTGGCCGGCCGAAAATAGACCGGCAATGCAATTTCAGGATAAAGTAACGGTTGTCACCGGCGGTGCCTCGGGTATCGGGGCCGCCTGCGTCAGAAATTTCGCAGCCCGGGGGGCCAAAGTCGTCGTCGCCGATCTGAATGGCGAAGGCGCCAAGGCGGTCGCGGCTGAATTCGGCGGTCTTGGCATTGGCTGCGATGTGGGCGACGAGGACGCGGTCAACGCCTTGGTCAAGGCGGCCGAAGAGGCCTTTGGCCCGGTGGATATTTTCTTCAACAACGCCGGTATCAACTCGGGCCGGGAAATCCTCAATACGGATCTATCCGTCTGGGAGGACCAATGGCGGGTCAATGTCATGGCGCATGTCTATGCGGTGCGCGCGGTATTGCCGGGTATGCTGGCGCGGGGCAGTGGCTATCTTCTGCATACCGCATCCATGGCCGGAATTCTGATGTCGCACGGCAACCTGCCTTACACCGTGTCCAAGCACGCCGTGGTCGGTCTGGCCGAATATCTTTCCGTCACTCATCATCATGAAGGTATCCGGGTTTCGCTATTGGCGCCGCTGGGGGTGCGGACGCCGATGCTGGGCGATACGGACAAGCCCTTTGCCCGCAATGCCGCCGGCCCCATCAAGGAGCCCGAAGAGGTTGCGGAGCAGGTCGCCACGGCGGTGGAGGAGGAACGCTTTCTGATCCTCACCGACGACATTGCCCAGACCTGGATGAATGGCAAGACCGATGATCTGGAGCGTTGGTTGCGCGGCATGCGCCGAATGCAGGAAAAAATCCAAAGCGAAGGCGGCCGGGACCCTTAGCCCAGACAGGGAAACTGCGCGACGCGGGGCACGGGCCACGGCGGGCAATGTCGCCAAGGGGCTGCGAGGCCGGCGCTGCCGTCATCTGGCGCCGGAGATTAACTGATAGGCACAAACGGGATGCACAAAATGCGAGAGAACGGACTGGTAGTGGTTGTTAAGCGGGATTGCCCGACCTGCGTCTTAATCGAACCGGTCTTGCAACGGCTAACGGAACAGGGGGATCTGACGGTCTACAGCCAGGATGATCCGAGCTTTCCCGAAGGTATCGCCGATGTGGCCGATGACACCGCCTTGGACAACTCCTACCGTCTGGGAGTGGAAATCGTTCCGACCCTGGTGCGTTTTGCAGATGGCGCCGAGGTTGAACGAACCTTTGGCTGGGACCGCGCGGTCTGGGAGACCATTACCGGCGCCGGCGATCTGGGTGCGGACCTGCCCCCGTTCAGGCCTGGCTGCGGTGCCTTGAACCAGGAACAGGACCGCCTGACGGAACTGAAAATCCGCCATGGCGATACCCCCATGGTATCCCGCCATGTCCAACTTGGCGCCAAGGAAGACCCGATCGAAGCCTGTTACGAGCGCGGCTGGAGCGACGGCTTGCCGGTGGTCCCACCGACCCAGGCCCGGGTGCTGGCCATGTTGGAAGGTACCACCCGGGCCCCGGACGAGGTGCTGGGCCTGATGCCGTCGAACCTGGATACCTGCACGGTGGAAAAGGTCGCCATCAACGCGGTCATGGCCGGCTGCCGGCCCGAATACATGCCCGTGCTCCTGGCGGCGATCGAGGCGGTGCTGGATGATGACTATTGTCTGCATGGCACCCTGGCGACGACGCGGTTCGTCGGGCCGGTGGTCATTGTCAATGGCCCCATCGCCCGGCAGATCGGCATGAACGGCAAGGGTAACGCCCTGGGCCAGGGCAATCGGGCCAATGCCACCATCGGCCGGGCCGTGCAATTGGCCGTGCGTAACATCGGCGGCGGCAAGCCCCAGGGCGTAGACCGGGCCACTTTGGGTAACCCGGGTAAGCTGAGCTATTGCTTCTGCGAGGACGAGGAGGGTTCCGCCTGGGAACCCCTGACCGTCGACCGGGGCCTGACCGCCGGCGCCAATGCGGTGACGGTATTTGCCGGCTTTGGCTTGCAAGGCGTGATCGACGATCTGGCGCGGACGCCAGAGGAATTGGTGGAATCCATGGCCTCGTCCCTGCGGGCGGTGGACAATGTGAAGAAGTTTCCCGGCCCCGATTGTCTTTTGGTGGTCTGCCCCGAGCACGAGCGGACCTATATGGAAGGCGGTTGGGACAAGGCACGGGTCCACAAGGAATTGATGGCGCGCATGGCAGTGCCCGCGGACGATGTCCTGCGCGGACTGGGCGGCATGGCCGAGGGTGTGAAGCCCGAGATGGCCGGCAAAACCGTATCAAAGCTGTTGCCCAATGGATTAATGATCGTCCGCGCTGGTGGCGGCGCGGGCAAGTTTTCTGGTATCATCGCGGGCTGGACACCGGGCACGCCGGAATCCAGCCGGCCCGTGACAAAGGAGGTGAAGACATGAGCATGACAGATATTCTTTTGGACCCCACGGGGGAGCGGGAGGCGGCAGAACGGCCGCGCCTTGCCCGTCCGGCTTCCCTGGACGGCCTGACCGTCGGCGTGCTGGACATTTCCAAGCCTCGCGGCGATGTGTTTCTGGAGCGGGTCGCGGCCCTGATCGAGGCGCGCGGTATTGAGGTAAAACGCTACCGCAAGCCGACCGTGGCGCGGACCGCGCCCATGGCGATCCAACAGGCCATCGTCAAGGAAGTCGACGTTGTCGTTGAAGGCCTTGCCGATTGAGGCTCCTGCACATCGTGCTGTACGCATGATATGTTGAATCTGGAAAGCCGCGGCATCCCCACGGTTGGCGTTGCTACCACGGAGTTTGTCGAGGCCGCGGCGGTGCAGTCGGCGGCGTTGGGTTTCGATCCCGACTATATCTGGGTCCCCCATCCGATCCAGGACCGCACCGATGACGAATTACATGCATTGGCCGAACGTCACGTGGATGAAATCCTGGCGGCCCTGACCGACCAGGCGGCAGCGCAGGCCTAGGGGCGGTGACCGCCCCCGTGCAGGTCGCGGTAACCGGGGCCTCTGGTTACATCGCCCTGCACGTTATCGCGGCGCAGCTGGATCAGGGGTACGCCGTGCGCGGAACCTTGCGCGATATGGCGCGAGGCGAAAAAATCCGCGCCGCCCTGGCAAAACATACGGAAGTATCCGCGCTTAGTTTCGCGGCAGCCGATTTACTTGCGGATGATGGTTGGGACGCAGCCCTGGCCGACTGCCGGTACGTCATGCACGTGGCATCGCCCTTTCCCATGGTGGATCCCAAAAATCATGACGATCTAATCGTTCCGGCCCGCGAGGGTACGTTGCGGGTGCTGGCGGCAGCAGCGCGGGCAGGGGTGCAGCGGGTGGTGATGACGTCTTCCGTTGCCGCGATCGGTACTGGCCACGAGGACAAGTCCAGTTTTGCCGAGGCCGATTGGAGCGTCGTGGGCAAAGGTGGCGAGGCCTATGCAGCCAGCAAGACCATTGCCGAACGGGCCGCCTGGGATTTCATCGCCGGTCTGCCGGCGGGGGAAGCGCTGGAGCTGGTGGTGATAAATCCCAGCCTTGTTCTGGGTCCGCTGATCGATCCCGATGGCAGCACCTCGATTGAAGTGGTGCGCAAATTATTGGCGCGGGAGGTGCCCGGTTGTCCCAAGATGGGCTTTCCCCTGGTCGACGTGCGCGATGTGGCGGCGGCGCACCTGACGGCCATGACCAATCCGGACGCCCCTGGCAAACGCTATATCTGCAGCACCGAGTTCAGAATGTTGGCGCAAATAGCCGAATTGCTGAACCAGACATTCGGACCCCAAGGGCATCCTGTACGCACCCGGGAGTTGCCCAATTGGCTGGTGCGCATTGTTGCCCTGTTCGACCCGGCGGTAGCCCGTATCGTGCCCGAACTGGGCCGGCAAAGACATTTTGACAATGCCGCCATTCGCAAGGATCTGAACTGGCAATCCCGCCCCATGAACGAAACCATCACCGCCACGGGCGATAGTCTGATCGAAATGGGTATCATCTGACAAACCGTGATTAGCTAATTTGCCGGTGTGGAATGTGGGCCCACCTGAAGAGCGCCGCGCTACGGCGCGGCGCGTTCATATCTCGTCTCCTCGCGCCGTTGTCTGGGTGCACTCGCTTGCTCGAACCCATCGGCAACATGGCTGCCACCGAAGCAAAGGCGAACGAATATATGCAGATAAACGAGCTCGCTATGGTGGCGTGACTCAATCCAAATAGCATCCAGCCAGCCCGGCGCGATTGAAACTAAAGAGGAAGGACTAGGGTTGAGCCACGACGGGCCTGATCATCGTTCATTTAATTGGCTTTGTCCCCAACGAGGGGTCAGAGGAAAGTGAATTTGCTGGGCGCCCCTATGGGTCCCCATCAGCGAGGATTGGTATAAGCTGCATGACTGGAAAGCCGCCGAATAGGTTGGTATGGTCGACAGCTGAGGCTGTTTGCTGCCGTCACGAGAACGCAAATCTAGGGAATTGCGCATGTACGAAAACCTTGCCGTAGTGGCTGTATTCGCCTTTCTTTACAGTATCGTGGCGGCTGGCATGGAGCGGACGCCCATCAACGGCGCCCTGGTTTTCGTGGCCGTTGGTCTACTCTTTGGGCCGTTATGGCTGGGCGTTCTGGATCTTTCCATCGATGAAACCGAGTTCCGCATGTTCGCCGACCTCACCTTGGCATTGATCCTATTTATCGACGCCGCCAATGCCGACCTGCGCGTGCTGAAAAGCCAGTCGCACATACCGATCCGGATGCTCTTCATCGGTTTGCCGTTGGTCATTGCCACTGGCATGCTCGTCGGCGGCTGGCTGTTTGATGGGTTCGGCTTCTATCAGCTGGCTCTCCTGGCCACCATATTGGCGGCAACCGACGCGGCCCTGGGCAAATCGGTGGTCACCAATAAGGCTATCCCGGCCCGGATTCGCGAAGGCCTGAATGCGGAGAGCGGCCTGAATGATGGCTTGTGCGTGCCCATTCTGCTGACCTTCGTGGTCCTGGCCTCTGGCGCACAGCTGGAGGGCAGCAGCACGCAGTTGGCGCTGACGCTGCTTGCCAGGGAGATCGGTATCGGCCTGTTGGTCGGCCTGGGCATGACCGCGATCGGCTGGCAGCTTATACGCATTTGCTACAGACGAGACTGGATCAGCAAGATCTGGCTGCAATTGACGGCCGTCGCCTTGGCGGTGGGGTGCTTCACGGTCGCCCAGAGCTTGCATGGCAGCGGCTATATTGCGGCCTTTGTAGGCGGCATGCTGTTTGGCTGGTTGGCCAAGTCGCACACCCACGAACTGGTACTGGCGGGGGAGAGTACGGCGGAGGCCATGGCGCTGGTGACCTGGGTGATCTTCGGGGCAGCGGTAGTGGGGCAGGTCTATAGCTACTTTACATGGCAGGTTCTGCTGTATTCGCTGCTGAGCCTGACGGTGATCCGCATGCTGCCGATGCTGCTGGTGCTGACCGGAACCGGCGAGACGCTGTCCGGGAAGCTGTTCCTCGGTTGGTTCGGGCCGCGCGGTCTGGCCAGCGTGGTGTTCATCATCATCGTCCTCGACGAGAAAGTGCCTGGAGCCGACCTCATGGCAGTTACGGTCGTTTGCACAGTCACGCTCAGCATTATCCTGCACGGTGTGTCGGCCCGACCGCTGGCAAGTTGGTTTTCCGCCCGAGCCGGCGGTCAGGATACCAATGGTCAAGATAGTAATGGTCGGGATGCATAGTCGGTGAAGCAAGACCGGGTGGGACCAGACTACCGGTTCGCCGCCAGAAGCAGAGGGAGTTAGGAATGAACGCGCCATCAACAGATCAAGCCTCGAACTCGTCGGCGCCTGACGAGCAACGCGGCGTGCGGCGCACGACGCTGATCCTGCTTGTCGTTATCGGCTTGCTGCTGGCCTGGTATCTGGTCTCCGACCGGCTCACGCCCTACACCGCATCGGCGCGCCTGCAAGCCTACGTCGTCGCCGTTGTGCCGGATGTCTCCGGCTACGTCACCGAGGTCATGGTGAAAAAGAACCAACTGGCCGAGCCCGGTACCGTCTTGTTTCAGATCGACACCAGCAGGTTCGACCTTGCCATCGAAGCGGCTGAGGCGGCGCTTGAACTCGCCGGCCAGGATGTCGGCGCCAGTACGGCGAATGTGGCGACGGCAACGGCCAAGCTGAGTTCGGCCCGCACCAAACTCGAACAGGCGAACGTCCAGGGCGCACGTGTATTCTCGCTGGTCGAGAAGGGCATCATGGCCAAGGCCAAGGGCGACGCGGCACGCGGCATCATCGAAACGGCCAGGTCGGAAGTTTCCGCGGCGGAAGCCGAACTGGAACGAGCCAGGCAACAACTCGGCGGCGGTGGCAAGGCCAATAATCCGCGGGTGCGGCGCGCCGTCGCCGCGTTGGAAGAGGCGCGGTTGAACTATGTCCGTACCGCCCTGCTGGCGCCGACCCGGGGCTACGTGGCTGGATTGAAGATTGATGAAGGTGCCTATGCCGTTGCCGGCCAGGCGGCCATGACCTTCATCTCGGTGGACGACATCTGGGTCGAAGCCTATATGACGGAGAACAACCTTGGCCGGATCGATGTCGACAACAAGGTCGAAGTGGCCTTCGATATCCTGCCCGGCAAAATTTTTGAGGGCAAGGTGAAGAGCATCGCGGTTGGCGTCTCGACCGGCAAGGCTCTCAGTCTCGGTGATTTGCCGACGGCGCAGAAAGCCCGCGGCTGGCTGCGTGACCCGCAACGCTTTCCGGTCATCATCCAGTTGACCAACTACAAGTATGATCTCGACACTGTGCAGGGCATACGCCTGAATTCACAGGCCGACGTTATCGTCTACACGGGCGACCATTTCTTCTGGAACGCCGTCGGGCGGCTGTGGATTCGGCTGAATAGTTGGCTGTCCTATGCCTATTAATGGACCTGCCGGCACGGGCCGGATGAGGAGCTAGCGCCGTGGCCGGCGCGGCGGCATCGACGGAAGCCCCATCGCGGCGCGCCCTGCGTCTGGCCTTGGGGCTCATGCTGACCTTCGTGCTCGCCCAGCTGATTGCCTGGCCGCTGTCATCTCTCGCGCCGGCGTTTGCTACCGTGCTGCTGGTCGAGGCGGGCCCGCAATCGGTGCGCCAGGCGCTGGGTATTCTGGCAACGGTATTGGCGGCGCTGGTTGGCGGCTTTTTTGTGGCCTACTTCCTGCTGCCCTATCCCGCGATCATGGCACTGGCGGCGGCTTTGCTGTTGTTCCGCTTTTATGTATTTGCCGTCCGGATCGGCGCGCCGGCGCTCGCGCTGATCGGCATGTTGATCGGCTGCGTGCTGATGCCCGTGCTGGTGCTGTTGCTGCCAGAAGTGGCCGTGATCGCCGGCTCCGGCGTCTTCGCCGGTTTCATGGTTGCTATTCTGGTCGCCTGGACCATGTTTCTGCTGATCCCGGCGCCTGGACTGGCGCCGTCGGCGGGCCAGGCCACGCTGTCCTTTGCCGAGGCCGCGTCCACTGCCGTGCAACTGACGATCGTTGTGCTGCCATTGTTGGTTGCCTTTCTGGTCTTCGGCTGGACCGACATCCTGATCCTGATCTACGGCGTTTTGTTCTCGGTTCAAATGAGTAGCGTTGCCAGCGGCAAGGCAGGCATGAAAGGCATTCTTGCCAATCTGTTGTTTGCCGGCGTTGGCATGCTGCTTGTTTACGAGCTTCTGGTCGTGGTGCCGAACTTGATGTTCATGGCCATAGTGATCCTGACGGCCTGCCTGGTCTATGGCAGCCGGATTTTCGCCCCGAGTCCGACCGCCGATATCTGGCTTTCCGGCTTGTTCGGCTTCCTCCTGCTCAGCGGCGGCGCGCTGCTGGCGGAAGATGTCGTCGCGCCTGTCAAGCTGCTGGACCGGGTCGTGCAGCTCGCCCTGGCCACCGCATACATCGTCTTTGCATACAGAGTCATCGACCTCGTCAGGCACCTCTATTCGCGGCGGTCGATGGCGTCGGTTAGGCCCGAGACCACATAGGCAGCCGGACGATATCACGGCGATCCTAGCAGCCTGCTAGCACTCCGGCGCCTCGTACCCGGAAATGCTCTGGAATACTGTCTTTAGAGATGGGCTGAGAGAAAGACATGTACATCCAGGTTAATGGGCCGCATCGGGCGCCAGCGGTCTTTCCATGCCCAATACGGGCGCGGCAGCCTCTGGATCGACGACGGCGTCGATAAGATACGGACCCTCATAGGCCAGACCGCGAGCCATTGAGGCCGGCAAATCGGACACATGGCGGACTCTTTCGCCGCCGCATTTTAGCGCCCGCGCCACTTCGGAATAGTCGATGTCGAGGAAATCACAATCCTGGTAACACCCCATCATCACTTCTTCCCAGTGCCGTTGAAATCCCAGGGTGCCGTTGTTGAAAATGACGATAAGGATATTGACGTTGTAGCGCGCCGCTGTTTCGAGTTCATTCATGACATAGCCAAAGCCGCCGTCGCCTGAAACGCATATGACGTCCCGCTCCGGTGACGCCAGTTTTGCGCCGATGGCAGCCGGCAAGGCCCATCCCAACCCGCCGGTACCGCGCGGCGACAGCACAAAACGGCCCGACTTCGGCACCCTGACATTGGAGATGACCCAGTTTGTCACGTAGCTTGCGTCGACGCAGATCAAGGTGTTCTCCTCGACGATGCCGTCGATCGCGCTGATCACGGCTTCGGGACGCATGGGAACCTGCTTCGAACTTGCAAGGGGCGCCAATTCGCCGCGCCAATGTTCAATCAGCTCTCGTCTCCTCGCGCCGTTGTCCCGATGCGCCCGACTGATATTCTGGGATCGGCAATGCACCAGCAATTCGCGCAAAGTATCACGGACGTCGCCCAGCAAAGCCAAAGCGGTTTCAAAATTGCGCCCAATCTCATTGGGATCTATGTCGAGGTGAATGACCAGGGTCCCGGGCTTTGGCAAGGCCCAGTCGGAGTAGCAAAGTTGTCCGGTGCGCGTGCCGAGGAGGAAAACCAGGTCGGCCTCGGCCATAAGCGTGTTGCCGACCTGGCCGCGGCCATATTTTCCGCCGACTGACGAACCAATCGGGCCAACGGCCATCGGATGGCCATCGTCCATGGCGCCGCGTCCGGTCAATGTCGTCGCAACCGGTACTGCGAAGCGTTCCGATAGCTCGGCAATCTCGGCGAATGCACCGGAAATTACGCAGCCGCCGCCGGCGACCAAAATCGGCCGTTTGGCGGCACTAAGTAATTCAGCCGCCTGTTCAATTGCCTCGACACGGGCCCTCGTGCGGAGAGCCGGGAACGCTTCGTAGTCCTTCTCCGCATGAACGGTGCACTCGGCGACGGCCGCCATGGCATCCGTAGGACATAATACAACGACCGGGCCGGGCCGGGCGGTGGTAGCAATCCTGAAGGCGCGGCGGATGATCGCGCCGGCCATATCGGCGGTGTCAATTCTCAGTATCTCCTTGGCGTATGGCCGGAGTGCGACGGCATAATCAAGTTCGCTGCTGGCATTCTTGTTCCGCAGTTTGAGCGGGTGATCCTGCACCAGGGCGATGACTGGGACCGACGATCGCAACGCCTCCAACAATCCGGTCGATAAATTCGATGCACCGGGCCCGAATGTTGCTGCGCAGACGCCGGGCCGGCCGGTTACCTGGGCATAGCCATGCGCCATAATCGCCGCGTGTTTTTCATCTCTCACGGTGACGATTTTCGTTACCGTCCGGTCGACGGCATGAAAGATGTGGATGGGATCTTCCATGCCGAAGAGGCATCTCACGCCATAAGATTTCAGCGTCTCAGATACCAATGCGCCGCCGGTAGATTGCATGCGTCCCTCACTCGATTGGTCTCTTTCGGTGCTTGCCGGTCTTGCGTCAGCGTCCGCGGATGCGGGGGTCAAGCGCGTCGCGCAGGCCATCGCCCATGAAGTTGACGCTCAACACGGTCAATGATATGGCCAGCCCCGGCCAGATCACACGCTCGGGCGTGATGCTGAGAAACGGCACGCCGTCGAACAGCAAGCGGCCCCAGGTTGGGAAGTCGGACGGGAAGCCCAGCCCAAGAAAACTTAATGCACTTTCGGTAATGATGGCGGACGCAACACCAAGCGTCGCCGACACCATGATCGGGCTCAACACATTGGGAAAGATGTGCCGAAGTATACTCCGAAAGGAGCGAGTGCCGATGCTGCGGGCGGCGAGGACAAACTCCCGCTGCTTGATCGCCAGCACCTCACCGCGGACGATCCGTGCCGTCTGCATCCAGCTGGTCACGCCGATGATGAAAACAATCAGGATGAATATCCCGAATTCCGGTCCAAACAACGATCTGAGTAGATCCCGGAACAACATGATCGCCACCAGCAGCAAGGGTAGTATCGGCAACGCCAGAAACAAATCCGTCAGCCGCATCAACAGCCCGTCAAGTCGGCCGAAGAAACCGGCCATGACACCGACCAGGGTTCCCAGCGTCAGGGACAACAGCATCGCCGTGACGCCGACGGCAAGCGAGGTACGGCCACCGGCCAGCACCTGCGCGAACATATCGCGGCCGAGATTGTCGGTGCCCATGAGATGCGACAGCGACATGCCCTGGTTCTTGGCCTTGTAGTCAAGATATTGTGGATCCACATCATAGATAAAAGGCCCGACGATGACGCTTATGGCGATTACCACAAAAACGGTGACGCCGACCAAGGCGCCTTTGTGGCTGCGGAACTGCTGCCAGACATCGTACCAGAGCGAGCGGTGTTTGATATCGGCTTGCACTGCCTCGCTCAAGGGCGCCTCGGGTGATTGGACTACATCATTCATAGCGGATCCTCGGGTCGAGTATCCCATAGAGCAGGTCTGCGATCAGATTGAAAAGAACGATCAGGATGGCGAAAATAAAGGTCACCGTCTGAACGGTCGGAATATCCGCGCCTTCAATTGCGCCGATCAAAAGCTGACCGACGCCGTTGATGCGGAAGATCTGCTCGGTAATAATGGCACCGGCGAAGGTCGAGGGCAGGCCGAGCGCAATCACCGTGACCACCGGGATCATACTGTTTCTGAATACGTGGATCAGAATGACAACTTTTTCCGACATGCCTTTGGCGCGGGCCGTGCGAACGTATTCCTGATTGAGGTTTTCCAGCATTGAAGAGCGCATGAAGCGGCTCAATTGCGCGGCATTGAAAAAACCAAGCACCATGACCGGCATAATCATCTGTTTGATCTGATAGATGAAGCTGTCGAAATCCTCCACTTGATGGGTGGTGTCATAGATCGATGGCAGCCAGCCGAGGACGACGCTAAAAATAACGATCGCTACGGTGCCGGTGAAGAATGTCGGCACCGAAAACCCAAGCATCGCGATAAATGTGCCGACCTGATCGAATATTGAATATTGTTTGTAGGCCGAGAGCACGCCGATCGGTATACCGATAAATATGGCGACGATATAGGATATGCCGATCACGATCAGTGTTTGCGGTAAACGCTGGGCGATTAAATCGACGACCGGGGCCCGGGTGGACCAGGAGCGCACGCGCAGCCGATCCTCGGAATTGCCGATCTGTACGTCCCAGGCATTTTCAATGAGATTAAGCGGTTCATTAACCAGGAACTGTTCCAGCCATTTTAAATAACGAATGTGAAACGGCTTCCCGAGGCCCAGGCTCTCCTTGATTTTTTCACGGATCTCCTCGGGAATGGTCAGTGGAAGTTGCGCCGTCGGATCGCTTGGCGCCAAATCCAACAGGGCGAAAATGACAAAACTAATCACTAGAAGTGTTGGGATCGCAAAGAGCAGGCGCCTGACGGCATACTTGAACATATGTGTATCCGATCGCCGAGCAAGAGAGGCGACGGCCCGCGCATGAGCAAGCGCGAGCCGTCCCTGGTTGCTACGACATCACTTTTTGCGATGCCATTCCTGGATGTTCCACGGCGTGGCGTCCCACACATTCTGACGAACGCCGCCGAGTGAGAAGGCATGCGCGGCCACCGCACCACGATGGATCAACGGGATTATCGCGCCATATTCGATGAGCATATCGTTCATCTTCTTGGCGATCTTCGCCCGATCTTCCAGCGCCGCTGTCTTGGACATTTTCGCCGCCAGCTTATCGTATTCCGGATCGCAATAGCGCGGCAGGTTCTGCCCGATCCATTGCGTTGTCAGATCCGGCATCTTGTCGCAGGTCCAGCGCAGCATGTAGTTTTCCGGATCGGTACCATTGAAGTTGTTGGTGAACATCTCGATGTCCGTATAGAACTTCTGGAAAGTATCCGGGCTGGACTGATCGCCGCCGAAGAAGACCGATGCGTTGACATTCTTAAGCTCGGTCTCGACGCCGATTTCCTGCCACATCTGCTTGATCAACGCCTGGGTGCCCTGACGTACGGAATTGGTCGACGTCTGGTACAGGATCGAAAGACGCACGCCGTCCTTGGCGCGCACCCCGTCGGAACCGCGCTTCCAACCGGCATCGTCCAACAGTTTGTTGGCGCCGGCCACATCCTGCTTTTTACACCAGTCGTTGGCGGTTGAAGCGTAGATCGCCGGGGCCGGTAAGACGTTACAGGTCACTTGACCGGCGGCGCCGTAACCGGCATCGACAAGGATCCCACGTTCGATCGCCATCGACAAAGCACGGCGAACCGCCGGATCCGTCAGGAAGGGATGCGGGTTTTTGCCGCCTTGATAGGTTCCCCGTTTGTCACCGAGTTTCGGGTCGACGTTGGTCAGCTGCACCATCAGCCTTTCCACCGAGGTGCCAAAGGCCGAAATCACCTTGCCTTTGCCGGCCTTGGCCATGGTGGCAAGAATTTCCGGTTCGACCTGCAGGTTCCAGGCATAATCGAACTCGCCGGTTTCGAGCACTGCGCGGGCGGCGGAAACGGCATCGCCGCCACCTTTCATCAGGACAGAATCGAAGGCCGGCTGGTCGGGATTGCGGTATTTGTCATTGGCGATATAGAGAACGACATCGTTTGGCCGGAATTCCTTAACCTTGAATGGACCGGTACCGATTGTGCCGAAATTCTGCTTCGTGCATTCGGGTGCTTTGGCGCCCATGCAATTCTCAAACTGCGCCTTTTGAATGACAGGTGAACTGGAACCGACGAACGGGCCATATGGGAATGGCTTCGCCACGCCAAAGGTGATCTTCACGGTGTGGCCGTCCACGGCCTTGACCGATTTCACATCCTGAAATCGATCGATCGCGTTGCAGCCGCCTTCGGGATGCATGCAATAGGCGGCGGTAAATTCGACATCCGCCGCAGTGAACGGCGTACCGTCGGACCAGGTGATGCCCTTCTTCAACTTCCAGGTAATCGACTTCAGGTCCTTGGCGATGCCGCCATTGGCGACGGTGGGCACTTCGGCGGCCAAGGCCGGCACGATGTTGCCCTTTTCGTCATAATGCGCCAACGGCTCGATGATGATTGACGAAGCGTCAATGTCTTTCGTGCCGCCGGACAGGAACGGGTTGAGGATTGATGGCGCCTGCCAATAAAGAATCTTCAATTGACCGTCGCTGCCTCGGTCAGCCTGCGCCGACGACGCGAATATCGCGCTGGCCATGACTGCCGCCACAAGTAATGGTGTTTTTAACATTGTCTGTAACCCCCTGTTGTCAGGTCAGTGATTTTGTTATGTCAATGACATTGGTTTCTCGGTTCGTCTTCAAACCTAGTTCTGGGCGAATTTTCCTCCTCTTTCCAATTTCCCGCTGAAGCAGTTTTTCATTCTACACCGCATGATGGCAAGCGACATAGCGCCCGCTTTCGATCTCGCGCCAGGCCGGGTCCTCGACATGGCAGATATCCGTGGCGACCGGACAACGGGTGCAAAAATTGCAGCCGTCGGGCGGATTGGCCGGGCTCGGCAAATCACCTTGCAGCAGGATACGTTCCCGGGCCAACTCAATTTCGGGGTTGGGTATGGGCACCGCCGATAGCAACGCCTGGGTATAGGGATGCTTCGGTGTACCATACAGATCATCCCGCGGGGCCAGCTCGGCGATCTTGCCAAGATACATCACCGCCACCCGGTCGGCGATATGCCGGATCATGCTGAGATCATGACTGATGAACAAATATGTCAGGCCAAATTGCTGCTGCAGATCCTCGAGCAGATTGATGACCTGGGCCTGAATGGAGACATCCAAGGCGGCTATGGGTTCGTCGCAAATGATAAAATCGGGATTGAGGGCGAGCGCCCGGGCGATACCGATACGTTGGCGTTGTCCGCCGGAGAATTCATGGGGATAGCGATTGGTGAACCTGGGATCCAGGCCGACCGCGCCCAGCAATTCTTCCACCCGTTCCCGGCGCTCGCGTTTGCTCAATTGCCGGTGCTCGTCGAGCGGCTCAGAAATTATGGAACCAACGGTCATCCGCGGATTCAGACTGGCGTGAGGATCCTGGAACACCATCTGCATCCGCGGGCGGATCCGGCGCAGTTCTTCACCGCTTAACGACGGAATATCAACGCCATCCAACACCACCCTGCCGCCCGTTGCGTCATACAGGCGTAATATGACCCGGCCGGCTGTGGTCTTTCCGCAGCCGCTTTCTCCGACAAGTCCAAGGGTCTCGCCGCGCCGAATATCAAAACTGATGCCATCGACCGCTTTGATCGTACCGACCTGGCGCCGCAGAATTCCGGCATAGATTGGGAAATGCATTTTCAGGTTCTCGACCTGAAGCAAGGGCTCGCCGGCCGCTTCGCGGTCCTGGCCAAGGTCCACAGCGGTCGTATTAGTCGACATGGCGTGGCGCTCCCAGATCAACATCCCACCAACAGGCAACGTCATGACTGACTTGACGATCTTCGCTGCCGCCGTTGAAGGCGCGGATGACCGGGTTCTCGACCCGGCAGCGGTCAAAGACGTAAGGACATCTCGGGGCAAACGGGCAGGAACTGGGTTCGGCCTCGAGACTGGGGGGCTGTCCCGATATGCTGTTAAGCCGTTCGGCCCGATTGCTGTCCAGGCTCGGCAGCGATTCCAGCAGGGCGCGGGTGTAGGGATGCTTCGGACTGTTGTACAGATCCTTCACCGCGCCATGTTCGACGACCAATCCGCAATACATCACCATCACCCGGTCGGCAATCCCGGCGACCACGCCCAGGTCGTGGGTAATCCAGATTATACCCATGCCCAGCTTGTGGCGCAGTTCCCGGACAAGCTCAAGTATTTGCGCCTGGATGGTGACGTCGAGCGCCGTCGTCGGTTCGTCGGCGATCAATAGTTTAGGGTCGCAGGACAGCGCGATCGCGATCATCACCCGTTGCCGCATGCCGCCGGAAAACTGATGCGGAAAATCCTTCAGCCGATCCGCCGCCGACGGAATGCCAACCAGGTCAAGTAGTTCGCCGGCGCGTTGGCGTGCTTGCGCCTTGCTCAGACCAAGATGTTTGCGCAACGGTTCAATCAATTGATAACCGACCGTGAAAACCGGGTTCAGGGAAGTCATCGGATCCTGGAAAATAAACCCGATTTTTCGTCCGCGCACGCCCAGCAGCTCATTTGGCGCCAGCGTTAAGAGATCCTGCCCGTCGAAGATGACACGGCCGTCGGTGATCTCCGCTGGAGGGCTGGGCAGCAACTTCAATAGCGACATCATGGTAACGCTTTTGCCCGAGCCGCTCTCCCCGACAATGCCGAGTACTTCGCCTTCCTTTAGATAGAAGCTGACGCCATTTACAGCATGAACATGCCCTTCACGGGTCGCGAATACGGTCTTCAGATCAATTACATCGAGGATGCCTGGGCCTGTCTCGATGTTTGCCTGCATTGAAATGCCCCAACAAAAATAATGGCTTGTTGCTACTGGTTAAAAAAAGTAGAGCACCATCATTTGTACATTGGCAACCTTATTCTCGTGATCTCACGGTCGCCGACGCCATATTCGACAGCTATCTTCGGCTTGCTTTTACCCCAGTTCCACGAAATGATGCCCCGGCGGCGCCCGTGCGGCTGCGCCAAATCACCCCCTCCGTTAATCATCAGCAGGGCGCAGGTATGTCGGAAACAGCCACCTTGATTCATTCTGAAATTGATTTCGAACGGGACGGTAAACAAACCGGGTTTTTGCGCCTACCCTATTCGGTTCACCGATCCGCCTATGGCTGGATTCCGGTGCCAATCGTGATGTTTAAAAACGGTGATGGACCGACCGCATTGCTAATTTCCGGCAATCATGGCGACGAATACGAAGGCCAAGTGGCGCTGACAAAAATGTGTCAGAGCCTTACGGCAGATGAAGTTCAGGGACGCTTGATCATCCTGCCGATGGCGAATTATCCCGCCGCTCACGCCGGAATGCGGACCTCACCCTTCGATGGCGGTAACCTGAACCGGACCTTTCCCGGCAATCCGGCGGGCACCCCGACAGAGATGATCGCACATTACCTTGAAGAGGTTTTGATGCCCATGTGCGATTACTTTTTCGACTTTCATTCCGGTGGCTCGTCGCTTCGCTATCCCGCCACGGTGTTGCGGCGCCGCGGTGAAAATCCGAAAGAGGAAGCGGCGCTGGAAGCGCTGCAATTGGCGTTTGACGGCGATTACGGCTTCATATTTGGCGCCGCCGGCGACTCCCGGGTTTCAAGCGCAGCGGCACGCCGCAACGGCGTGCTCGGTATCAT
The DNA here is from genome assembly GCA_021776235.1 of Alphaproteobacteria bacterium. Lineage (GTDB taxonomy): Bacteria > Pseudomonadota > Alphaproteobacteria. Next base: position 75,864 of record JAJFGG010000061.1, read on the forward strand.
GACCGAACTTGGCGGTTCCGGCACCGTGACGCCGGAAATTCTGGCAACCGCCGAACGCGGCATTCTGCGCTTGCTCAACTATATTTGCCTGTTGCCGGGTTACCGGCCAGACGCCGCGCGCGGCATGCGCCTGATGGAAATGAAAAGCATCGATTATTTCGTCTATGCCCGCGACGAGGGTCTGTTCGAACCCTATGTCGATTTGTTGACGGAAGTGAAGAACGGCCAGGAGGCGGGCGCCATTCACCATCCCGAAACACCCTGGATAGCGCCGTCGATTTGCCATTTTGAGCATGACGGGCTGGTGATCTGTCAACGTATTCCCGGCCGGGTGGAACGCGGCGATTGTGTTTTTCATCTGGCTACCGACATCGAACCGTAGATGGGGCGCATTGCCATGGGGGAGATTGAATGATGAAGACCGGTCGCTGTCTTTGTGGTGCGGTACGCTTCGAATATTCCGGCCCGGAGAACTGGATGGGCCATTGCCATTGCGAGAGCTGCCGGCGCAATACGGCCTCTCCCTTTACCTCTTTTCTGGGTGTGCCGAACGGAAACTGGCGCTGGAGCGGCGAGGCGCCCGCCACCTATCATTCTTCCGAACTTGTCACCCGGTCCTTTTGTCCAAAATGCGGCACACCTATGGCCTATCAGACGGAGCATCGCCCGGACGAAATTCATTTCTATGCGGCCAGTCTCGACGATCAGTCCGGATATCGTCCGACCCGGCATTTTCACGCCGATGAAATGGTCGATTGGGTCGAGCTGGCGGACCAGTTGCCGCGAAAATAGGTGATGCCTGATCCGGCCTGCCGGGCGCCCGATCAGGCCGAACTTGCATTCAGCAAGCGACAATGGCAGCCTAGCTGCAATTGTTTATTTTCAGATACTGAAGCGACGATTTAATTGCTCTGTACCGTAAGTAAGGAATGTGTCCAAGATGGACACGCTCCAATTCTATGGTTGCGAGGATTTTGACGTGATGAGCCGATGGATCGGAAAGATTTCCTTCACCTTTCGCCGCTGCGCCGGTTATTTGGCGTTAGCGGCGGCCTTGCCATTTGCATTCCCGGCATCCGCCCTGGAGGTCCTTAGCCCGCTACAGGTCCTGGCGTTGGTGTCCATCGATCGGCCAGTGGAACTCCGCTGCTCTGATGGCGATTGTTTTGTCGAACTATCGGCCTTCTGTCTGCAGCCCGACTACAAGACACCCCATAGGGGAACCCGTTATCAAACCGTGGGCATGGGTGGAATTCGCGCCACCGGTTATCGGCACGACGGTACACCGGTCAACCTGGATGCCATGAAACATTTCGCGCTGACGGCGCTGCGCACCCATCTCGCGGTGCGGATGAGCATGCCGGCAGGGGCCCTGAACAAAATGAACCTGGCCCGCGTCGAAGTGACGGTGATGGAAAGTGTCTCGTTGCTACCGATGCCGTCCAACAGATATGAGCCGCAGAACGATGTCAGCATCGCCGTGGCGAGCGGGCCCTGGCGAAAGGTCGGAGACGAAATCGTTGATCAGGATCAGGAGACCATGAGCGCGGTCCGCGTCACCAACCGCATCGCCAATAGTCTGCCGCCATTCACCCATGTCAGCCGGCAAGCGACCAGAGCGCTCTGGTCGGATTTGCAGAACAGCGGCACCCTGAAAGGCATGCATCCGAAAGCGCGTCAATTGCTTGAGGAGGCCTATCGCGAATGCGAAGGGCACGACCAGCATGGCGGCATGACGACCATGCGTGAATGCATCTCCCATATGCATGACCGGTATCTCGGTGAACTAAACCTGAAATACTGGAACGTCATTCGCGGCAACAGCTAACACTTCCTGCTATTTGTTGAGGAAGTTCAGGGGTAGCCCCGGGCGCGGCCACGGCATGGCGATCAGCTTGCCGGTTGACGACAGGGTGATATAGGCGGTGGACAGATCCCCGCCGCCGAAACAGATATTGGTGGCGTACAAATCACCCGGCGTGGGCACATGTTCGACCTCGCCGCCCTGGGGCGAGACCACTGTGATACCGCCCCGGACGATAGTGCCGATACAGATGTTGCCGGCGCTATCCAGGGCCAGGCTGTCAAAAAAGCGATAGTCCGATACTCCCAGCAGCAGCTTGCCCGGCTCCCATGGCGCTTCGCCCTGGCCGCGGGCGATCTTGCCGGGACTCTCGATGCCATAGGCCCAGCAGCGCCCGGCATGGGTTTCGGCGACGTAAAGTGTCTTTTCGTCCGGCGACAGGCCGATGCCATTGGGACCGTTGATGGGAAATATGGCTTCCGTGATGAAAGAGCCGTCGGTCTTGGCGTAGTAAACCCCGGTGCGGTCCTCGTCCCGATGGCGGATCTTGCCATGATCGGTAAACCAGAAGCCGCCCTCCTTGTCGAAGACCAGATCGTTGGGCCCGCGCAGGGGGTGGCCGTCGCATTCGGTGTACAGCACATCGACCTTGCCGGTGGCAATATCGACCCGTTCGATCCGGCCGCCGGAATAGGCTTCGTCCTGGTAGCCCGGAAAATGTTTGTCGCCCTTGATGTGCCAGCGAAAGCCGCCGTTGTTGCAGATGTAGCAGGCGCCGTCCGGGCCCATGGCCGCGCCATTGGGGCCGCCGCCGGTTTCCGCCACAACCTCCACACGGCCATCGGGCCGGACCCGGGATAGCGTGCCACGGGCGATTTCGACCAATATGACGTCGCCATCTGGCAAAGCGATGGGGCCTTCGGGGAACAGCAGGCCGGTAGCAACTTCGCGAATTTCAGGCATCAAAATCCTCCGACAAAGACAGTAGATTTCTCGTTGTCCAAAGCATGGCATGGCCGCCGCCTTGGCGCTATGCTGCGGTGGTCCAATTCTTGGACCATTGTCTGACAGAGGAAGCCATATGCCGCCACGTCAACGCATCGCCGTCACCTTGCCCGCTGGGTTTGATTTTCAGGATAGCATCGAACGGGTGCAGTGGGCCGAGGCGAATGGCTTCGAGGACGGCTGGCTGGCGGATTCCGGGCCGCCCGATTCACTGACCATGATTGCCGGCCTGGCAAACCATGCCCCAACCCTGCGCCTCGGCATAGCGGTGGTGCCGGTTTATACCCGCACGCCGGCGGTGCTGGCGGCGACGGCCAATGCCCTCGGCCAGTTGATGCCCGGACGTTTCGTGCTTGGATTGGGCGCCTCGTCCCAGACCATCATGGATCAATGGCATGGCGTGCCCCTGGAAAAACCCCTGACCAGGGTGAAGGAAACCACCATTATGGTGCGCTCCATGCTGGCAGGGGAGAAATCGGATTTTGCCTTGTCGACACTGCATTCCAAGGGTTACCGCCAGCCACCGTTGGCGGTTCCGGTGCCCATCTATCTGGCGGCTCTGCGCCCCAAGATGATTGAAATGGCGGCGGAAATTGGTGACGGCGTGATTTTCAATTTGTGGCCCAAGCGTGCTCTGCCGAAGATGATCGAACATGTTCACGCGGGTGCGATGCGGGCCGGCAAGGATCCGAAAGAGGTCGAGGTCGTGAACCGTCACATGGTGCTGGTAACCGACGACAAGCAGGCCGCGCTGGATGCTTTCAGGGCCCGTATGGCGCCGTATTACGCCACCCCGGTCTACAATGATTTTCTCGCCTGGGCCGGTTATGAGGAGGTTGCCGCCACCATCGCCGAAGGTTGGGCGGCACGGGACCGGGACAAGACCACCGGCGCCATATCCGACGACCTGGCAAATGAAATCGCCGTCATCGGATCGGCGGATGAATGCCGGGAGCGTATCCGCTGGGCGGGCGAGACGGGCATTCATACTCACATCATTGCGCCCTTGAGCACGGAAGCCGATGATGTGAGGCGGACATTTGAAGCCTTTACGCCCGAGAACTTCCCACGCTAACTTTCCGCGTTAGGGGGCGGAAGGCAATCCCTCATCGCCGTGATATTGGCAACCATTGAAAGCTATTGAATGCCCGAAACTGCCCGTTTGGCCGTCGATATCGGCGGTACTTTTACCGATGTAGCCCTTGCCGTGGACGGTAACATGTTCACCCGCAAGGTCCTGACCACCACCCAGGCGCCGGAAGAAGGCGTAATGGCGGCGGTTCGCGCGGTGCTGCCCGAGGCCGGTATCATGGCCGAGGATCTGGATTTTATCGTCCATGGTACGACACTGGCCACCAACACGGTGATCGAACGCAAGGGCGCACGCACGGCGCTGGTCGTCACCGATGGCTTTCGCGATGCGGTGGAGATGGGCTACGAACATCGCTTCGATCAATACGACATCAATATCGACAAGCCGATCCCCCTGGTGCCCCGGTATCTGCGCCTGCCTGTGCGCGAGCGCGGCAGCGCACAGGGCGAGGTGTTGGTGGCGTTGCAGGAGGGCGATGTCCGCGCCCTGGTTCCCTTGTTGCGCGAACATAACGTGGAAAGCGTCGCCATCGCGTTGCTGCACGCCTATGCCAATCCGGGCCACGAGCAACGTATCGCCGAGATACTTCGGGCCGAAATGCCCGATCTGTGGTTGACCCTATCCAGCGAGGTCTGCCCGGAAATTCGCGAATACGAGCGCATGTCGACGGCCTCGGCAAACGCCTATGTACAGCCGCTGATGGCCTCGTACCTGGCCGATCTGGACGAAAGATTACAGGCCGAGGGTGCGCGATGCCCGTTGTTCATGATGACCTCTGGCGGCGGTTTGACCACCGTTGAAACGGCCCGGCGTCACCCCATCCGGCTGGTCGAATCCGGCCCCGCCGGGGGCGCCATACTGGCCGGACGCATAGCCCTGGAATGTGGCCTGGATAAGGTTCTGTCCTATGACATGGGCGGCACCACGGCGAAGATCTGTCTGATCGACCATGGCCGTCCGCAGACCTCGCGTACTTTCGAGGTTGACCGGCAATACCGCTTCACCAAGGGCAGCGGCCTGCCCCTGCGCATCCCGGTGATCGAGATGGTGGAAATCGGGGCCGGGGGCGGCTCTATCGCGCAGATCGACAATCTGGGCAGAATTCAGGTGGGGCCGGAAAGCGCCGGTGCGGAACCGGGGCCGGCCTGTTACGGGGCGGGCGGCACCCGGGCGACGGTAACGGATGCGGACGTGGCCCTGGGCCGCATCGCGCCGGAGGGTTTCGCCGGCGGTTCGGTGCAACTATCACCCGACCTGGCGGTTGCGGCCCTGGACAATGCCATTGCCCGGCACCTGAACTTGGACGGCCCCTTGGCGGCCTTTGCGGTGTCCGAGATGGTGGAGGAAAACATGTCCAACGCGGCCCGTGTGCATGCCGTGGAACAGGGCAAGGAACTGGCCGCCCGCACTTTGATTGCCTTTGGCGGCGCGGCGCCGCTGCATGCCTGCCGCATGGCGGAAAAGCTGGACATGGACCGGGTCATTATCCCACAGGGCGCCGGCGTCGGCTCCGCCATCGGTTTCCTGGCCGCGCCCGTATCCTATGAACTGGTGCGCAGCCGCTACACCCGCCTGGACGCCTTCGAGGCGGCGGGCCTGAACAGGATGTTCGCTGAGATGCATGCCGAGGCCCATGGCATCGTCATCGCGGGCGCCCCGGATGGGGAACTGGAGGAACGCCGTATCGCCTACATGCGCTATATTGGCCAGGGACACGAGATTGTCGTCGACGTACCCGCCCGCACGCTGACCGATGCTGACGGGGCGGTCTTGAAAGAGGCCTTTGACAGCGCTTACGAAGAGCTGTTTGGCCGGGTCATCCCGTCCATGGAAGTGGAAATCCTGACCTGGGCCCTGTCCATCGCCACCGTGCAGCCCAACCCCGCCGCCTTGGTGGAAGTGGCGACAAAGGCAGCCGCGGCGGCCAGCGGCGAACGCAAGTTGTTCGATGCCGATCAAACGGACTTTGTCACTGCGCCGGTGTATCAGCGGGCGGATCTGTCGCCCGGCATGAGGCTGCCAGGCCCGGCCCTGATCGTCGAGGCGCAAACAACCACTGCCGTGACGACGCCTTTCGAGGCCAGGATAAATGGCGCCGGGCATATAGAAATTCAACGCAAGAAGACGCTGCAGACAGGAGAGACGGCATGAGCAAGAATTCCGCCCTTTCGGAAATCCAGAACCAGATCATGTGGAACCGCCTGATCGCCATCGTCGAGGAGCAGGCCCAAACCCTGATCCGCACGGCCTTTTCCACCGCGGCCCGGGAGGCCGGGGATCTTTCCGCCGGGGTTTTCGATATCCAGGGCCGGATGCTGGCGCAGGCGGTCACGGGTACCCCTGGACATGTCAACGCCATGGCGGCGTCGGTGGGCTTTTTCCTCGACAAGTACCCGGCCGAAAGCATGAGCCCCGGCGATGTCTATGTCACCAACGATCCCTGGCTGGGTACGGGCCATTTGCACGATTTTACCATGGTCACGCCCACCTTCTATCAGGGCCGGGTGGTGGCCTTGTTCGCCTCGACCACCCATGTGGTGGATATTGGCGGCATCGGCTTCGGCGCCGATGGCCGGCAGGTCTATGACGAAGGCCTGTATCTGCCGATCCTGGCCCTGGCCCGGAAAGGGTCGATGGACGAGGCCATTCTGGAAATCGTCCGGGCCAATGTGCGCGAGCCGATCCAGGTCGAGGGGGATCTCTATTCCCTGATGGCCTGCAACGAAATCGGCTGCCGCCGCCTGGTCGAAATGATGGATGAATTCGGCCTGGAGCAGTTGGACGAACTGGGCCGATACATGGTGGAACATTCCCACCAGGCCATGCTGGCGGAAATTGCCAAACTGCCCAAGGGCACCTATCACAACGCCATGCGGATCGATGGCTACGACAAGCCATTGGATCTGGTTGCTGCCTTGACCGTCGCCGACGATGGCATTTATGTGGATTTCGCCGGTACCTCCGGGGTTTCCAACTTTGGCATCAACGTGCCCATTACCTATACCCAGGCCTACGCCTCGTTCGGGGTGCGCTGCCTGGTGGGGTCCACGGTACCCAACAATGCCGGCTCTCTGGCGGCGGTAAAGGTAACCGCGCCGGAAGGGACGATCCTGAATGCGCCCCATCCCTGCGCCGTCGCCGCCCGCCATGTCACAGGCCAGATGTTGCCGGACGTGGTCATGGGCTGTCTGCACCAGGCGGTGGCCGACCGGGCCCCGGCGGAAGGCACTTCGTGCCTGTGGAATCCGATCCTGATGGGCGGGCACGGCTTGGTGCCGGACGAGGACTTCGGCGATGGCACGCCCTTCGCCGTCAATTTGTTCCATACCGGCGGCGCCGGCGCACGGCCGCACAAGGACGGCCTGTCCGCCACCGCTTTTCCCTCCGGCGTGCGTAACACGCCGGTGGAGATCAACGAATCCATTGCCCCCATCGTGGTCTGGCGCAAGGAATACCGCATGGACTCGGGTGGTCCGGGAGAGTTTCGCGGCGGCACCGGCCAGGTCATGGAAATCTCCTCTTCCGAAGGGGCGCCCTTTGCCATCGCCGCCGCCTTCGACAGGGTTCATCACGCCCCGCGTGGGCGGGAAGGGGGCCTGGATGGCTGGACGGGCAGCATCGAGCTCGGGTCGGGTAAGGCCATGCGCAACAAGGGCACCCAGTCGATCCCGTCCGGCGATCGCCTGCAATTGGAGATGCCCGGCGGCGGCGGCTATGGCAATCCCCTGCGCCGCGATCCCGCGCAGGTTGCCATCGACGTGCGCGACGGCATGGTTTCCGCGCAGGCGGCGAAGGAACATTATGGCGTGGTTCTGGACAACCAGGGCCGCGTCGACGAAGCCGCAACGGAAAAACAACGGGCGAATAAGTAGGGGCGACTGGACAATGGTTGATACGGGGGACAAGGCGCCGGCCTTTAAGGCGCCAATCGGGGGCGGCGGCAATATTGCCTTGAAGGATATGAAGGGCAAGAAGGTGGTATTGTACTTCTATCCCAAGGACGACACGCCCGGCTGTACCACAGAGGCAAAGGATTTTACCGATCTGAAGCGGAAGTTTTCCGCCAACGGCATTGCCGTGATTGGCGTCTCCAAGGACAGCGTCGCCAAACATGACAAATTTGCGGACAAACACGGCCTGCGCATAACTCTGGCGTCGGACGAGGACGGCGCCATCTGTGATGCCTATGGGGTTTGGGTGGAAAAGAAGAACTATGGCCGCACCTACATGGGCATCGAGCGCTCCACGTTCCTGATCGACGGCAAGGGCAAGGTGGCCAGGGTCTGGCGCAAGGTCAGGGTCAAGGGTCACGCCGAGGCGGTCCTGGCCGCGGCCAAGGAAATTTAGCACGGACTATCAATGACAGTGGGCGGTTGCGATTTAGAGCAATTTTCAATTAATTGGAGTCGCGATCGCGACCCAAGTGATTGGTTCAATTGCTCTTTTCTTAAGAGTTCGAGCATGTTTTAAGAGAACATGCTCTAGGCGCCGTAATATGAAAGCCAACGACCATTTCCTCCACGGACAACGATTCACTGCAGGATAAAAGCTGGCGTAGCCTCTGGCTGTCCTCGGGTGCATTGTCCCTTGCCCTCTTGGGCGATGCCTTGATTTATATCGTGCTTCCGGTCAACGCAGATCTTTTTGGCGTCAGCCTCGCCTGGGTCGGGGTCCTGCTTGCCGCGAACCGGATCGTGCGCACCTTTAGCTATGGCATGATCGCATTGGTCGGAGAACGCATTGGGATTCGTAATCTCTGCATTCTGGCGTCGATTACGGCGGTCATTTCAACCGCCATGTATGGTCTCTTTCACGGTTGGGCGCCATTGCTGGCGGCCAGAATCCTTTGGGGCCTCTCCTACGGCGCGATGCTGCTGGTGGCCCTTGGTTATGCCGCATCGGATCCCGCCCGGACGGGCACCCGGGTCGGTGTCAGCCGCGCGATCGAGCAAGTCGGCCCACTGATCGCCCTGACCGCCGGCGCCTGGTTGGCCGGAATTCTGGGGCCGCGGGATGTGTTTTTCTACCTTGCCTTGATTTCCTGCCCCGCGGCACTGTTCGCCATCATGTTGCCACGGCGCGTTGCGCGCGCGCGGGTGGCGGCGACCGGCCGGCCAAGCGCCCTGCCGAGGCCCGACCGGCTCGATATCCTGATCTTCTGGATGGGTTTCGGCGTCGATGGCGTCTTCACCATGACGGTTACGATCATGCTGGCGCAGCATATCGCCCTTGAAATGGCGATGGTCTCGGGCGGCCTGATCTTCGCGGGCCGGCGCGTGGTGGAAATGGTCGCGGCGCCGCTATCCGGCGCTATTGCCGACCGTTTTGGCGTCCACAAGCCATTGATCGCGGCCTCTTTCCTGCTTACCGCCGGCTTGGCCTGCGTGGGAGTCGGCTGGCTGTACGCCGGCGCCGTTGCGATAATGCTGGCCCGCGGCGCGCTGGGAACCTTGATCCCGGCAGCGGTGGCGCTGTTCGCACCGCGCAGTGTATTGCAAGCATTGGCCCGGAACCAGACCTGGAGGGACATTGGCGCGGCGCTGGGGCCCCTTACGACGGGTTTCGTGCTCAGCTCGACAACGCCCGAAACCCTCCACATTATTCTAGCGGTGGCATACCTTGCCAGCCTGCTTTGGCTCTTGACTTCGCCTGTCTGGCGGGGATCCATGAAACCGCCCGCCGGCAAATGACTCCTATCATCGCAAGGTGGTATAACCTAGAGCATATCCGGGCTATTGTGAGTCATTTGATGGCGACCCTAAGCCATTCGGGTAGGCGCGTCGCGTAGCGCGATGTGGTTCATCGGGCAAGCGGCGCAACGCATCCGAATGGCTTAGGGTTGCCACCGAAGGCCGCCCACCAAGGCCCCGTGGCGGCGTTGCGGTTCTTGGACGATGTCCCACATCGACCCGCAAACCGCGCCTACCCACGGGGCCTTGGTGGACGGTCAAATGACCCAGAATAGCCCGGAAATGCTCTTGGGTTTCCAGGATTTTGATGAAAGGAGTCTCGTTATGAGCATGGCTGTATCCGCCGAGACGGACCGGCGGGCCGAGTTGTCTGATCTGGCTGAACGCTTCGTGGACGCGTTTAACCGGCAAAGTCTGGACGATGTCATGTCGTTTTTTGCCGAGCATGCGGTTTATGAAGATTCCTATGGTCACAGGCACGAAGGCAAGGCGGCGATCAGCGCACAATTTGCCCCGATCCTGGATGGCAGCCTGGGGAAAATCCAGTTTGCCGGCGACGACCGCTTTGTCGATGCGGATAGCGGCAAGGTGATGGACAGCTGGCGTTTGCGAATTCGCATCGGCGAGGACAAGGAATCGATGCTGCGCGGGCTGGATCTGTTGCATTTCGAAGACGGAAAACTGGTCCGCAAAATTACCTATAAGCAAGATTCGCCTTAGCCCGGAAATGTTCTGTGAACGTGGTCTAGGAAACGGGTCCGCGCATCAGCGGAAATAATAGGGACGCAGTTCCGGCCTCTCCCATGGCAGTTGGCCGGCCGCGATGGGGCGTAATTCGCGCATCAGGGCCTCGGCCTGAATGGCGCGGCTTTCCCCAAGCGGCAGACCGGCCTGGGTGAGGCCGTGCGCTGTCCAGGTGTTGCAGGTGTTCAGTAGATGAAATCGCCCGGTGGCCGGATAGAAACCGCTGTGCCGGTAGAGGCCGGGACCCGATTTCTGCGCCGGTCCGCCGTCTTCCCGCTCGAAACTGTCACGAATATACTGGACCAGGGATTTCAGCCCGGCCTCGGTGATGGGCAGGCGCAGCACTTCGGCTTCCAGGTAGTAGCGCTCCGGCGTGGTCGGAATTGCCGTCAGGTGCATCACCGCCGGCGTTGGCAGGGCAATGGCCTTGATCGCCATTTTCGCCGTCGGCGTGCGGGTGGGATAATAATTGGCGTCGCCCCAGCCAAAAGCAAAATACTGCGCATCGGGATAGGCCGTGATTTCAGGGATCTGCTCCGCTGGAATATCGCTTCGCCGCAGAATGATGTCACTGTGCCAGCCATTGCTCATGACCCAAACCGCCGGCTCGGGTCCTTCGTCTGATGCCTGATTGGCCCCTTGCGGGTTGCAGCCGGCGAACAACAGGCAAATTGGCAATACCGCGGCGCGAATAATTCCCAGCCAAGCCATTATTCAAGATCCGAATGAGTTGCAGGTCGATCAGTCGGTTTCCAGATCTATCCCGAAGGTGATCAGAAATTTCGAGGTCATGATGTAATATGTGATGGCGATGGTTAGTTCGACCATTTCTTCCGGGTTTAAAAATTCGGCAACACGTTCGAACGTTGCGCCGGCGCCCGCGCCGGGATTGGCGTTATCGACCAGATCGTCGGCATATGCCAGCACGGCTTTCTCCACCTCATTGAAGGCGTCGTTTTCGGCGCCGTCGTGCAACGCTTCAATTTGATTATCCGGAATGCCGGCGTCCCGCCCGATGTTCTTGTGGGCGATGACTTCATAGTCCGCGGCAAGCAGGATCCCGACGCGGGTGATCGCCAGTTCCCGCAGGCAGGGATCCAGCACGCCATGATGCCGGATAGCATTGCCCAGGCGGCAGTAGTTGGTCAGATGCGATTCGGAGTGCGAGAGCATACGGAAGATGTTCTTGTGTCCGAGCCGCTCCATGATGCTCTTGCCTTTGTCGCTGAGGCGATCGGTCGTTGCATAGTCTATACGTGCCATTGCCGGGGATTACCTATCTGTGGTTTCGCTGTTTGTGATTGTGGTTTGCCGGGAACATTTCAAGGCAGGGAAGTGCTCTATCGTGCGATCAACGGTGCGCCGCCCAGATGGTGGCCGCTGTCGCAGAGTAGGATTTCGCCTGTAATATTGGCGCTGTTGGTCAGCAGGAACAGGGCCGTTTCGGCCATGTCCTCGGGCGTGCCGGCGTGGTTCAGGGGCACTGATTGCTCGACCCCCGCGACCATTTTGTCGTAGGCCTCCTGGCCCAGTCTATCCAGCCACCAGCGACCGGTGATGAAGCCCGGCGCGATGGCATTGACCTTGATCTCCGGCGCCAGCAAACGGGCGAGCGATAGTGTCATGGTGTTCATGGCGCCCTTGGACGCGGCATAGGCGATCGAACTGCCAATGCCCATGACCCCGGCGATGGACGAAGTATTGACGATGCTGCCCCGGCCCTGGGCCTTCATATGCGGGGCCACGGCCCGGGCCATCTGATAGGCGCCGACCACGTTGACCGAATAAATATTAAGGAAATCATCCGCCGACAGGCTGTCGAGATTATTGTCTGCAACCACTTGGGTGGTACCGGCATTGTTCATCAGGCCGTCGATACGGCCCCATTTGGCCATGGTTTCCGCGACCATGCGGCGGCAATCCTCATCCTTGGACACATCACCCTGACAAACCAGGGTTTCGCCGCCAAGCGCCTCGCAGGCCCGGGCGGTTTCTTCCGCCTCGCGGGCGCTACGGGAATAATTGATGGCAATTCGGGCGCCGTCTTTTGCCAGCATTTGCGCCGCCGCCGCGCCGACCCCGGTGCCACCGCCGGTGATCAGCACCACCCAATCCTTGACCTGCATAATTTTCGCTCCATCATGGTAACTATTGTTATTGGGGATGATTATAGGCCTTCGTGGCCATTAAAGGGGACGGCTGCACCAAATTTTTGATGCATGAGATTTGGCTCGCCATCAAATGACTCACAATAGCCCGGAAGTGCTCTAAATGTTCACATTCGCACAGATTACCGACTTCCATATCTCCCGGCCGGACGGCATGGCGGACCGCATGTATCAAACCGCCCGGCACCTGGGGGTCGCCGTGGCCCATTTGAACGGTTTGCCGCAGCGGCCCGAGTTCGTGCTCTGTACCGGCGATCTGGTCGATGGGGGCGGGGACCGGGAATACGCCATTCTGGCGGATATTCTGGGCCAGTTGACCATGCCGTTCTATCTGATCCCCGGCAACCATGATGACCGGGCGGCCATGCGTCAGGCCTTTCCTGAACATGCTTACCTGGCGGGCCATGATGGCTTCATGCAATACACCATCGAGGCCTGGGAACCCCGCCTGATCGCCCTGGATACGCTGATCCCCGGAGAATCGGGCGGGCGCCTGTGCCAGCGGCGTCTGGATTGGCTGCATGAACGCCTGGGCGAACAGCCTGACCGCCCGACGATCCTGTTCATGCACCATCCCCCGTTCCGGACCGGCCTTGCCAAAATGGACCTTATGGGCCTGGAGGATAAGGCCGGCCTGGCCAACATCGTGCGCCGGCACGATCAGGTGGAAGCTGTTCTGGCTGGCCATGTGCACCGTTTCATAACCCGCCGGTTTGCCGGCACTGTTGCCATCTCCGCACCCGGTCCAGCGCATCAGATCGCCCTGGATCTTGGCGCCGAGGAACATTTGAGCGTGATCATGGAGCCGCCGGCTGGCCTGCTGCACGTTTGGCTTGGCGGCGAAGACGGCCTGGTCAGCCATGTCACCTATACCGGCGGCTGTTACCAGGAACAGACCCTGTTGAAGGATGGCCAATGGCGCCGCGAGACCCCGGTGCTGACGCCGGCCATTCCACTGGCATAGTGGTGCGGATCAAACAGATGAGTCCCTCTGTCTGGCGTCTCGCGCACCCGACAGGATTCGAACGTGCGACCTCTGCCTTCGGAGGGCGTTAAGACTCTATAACGACCCTAGCTATATACGCGTACACTTGATAAAATACCTTTAGAGTCAAGCGGTTAGGACTGTAAGGGTGGTGTTGTAAGGGCGCTTCGTCAAGTCCATTTGATCATAGATCGAAGCATTTACTGTGGCAGGATTATTGCAAAGACGCATTAGAGTATCTGCACGTGCCGTCAGCACTTAGACACCGACCCCGCTGCTACAATGAGTTAGTGAAATCGGGGGAGATAACAAGCAGGGACCTATCAGAGGCGCATGATTTGAGCTCCAGCGTATTGGATAGGATTATCGTTGTCAGCAACGTGCCTATTTGAGCAAGACGCAGTCGATCACAAGTGATAGAAGCCTGATCACCAACACCAATATCGGCGGGCTCGGTGCACGACAGCCCAGCTCGCAGGGTGCGTCCGCTACAAATGGCACGTAATTGCCTATCGTCTTTCATCACTGAAACGGAGGACTAATTATGACCGAATCAAACTACATATTAGACAATGATTGGGTTCATGAGCGCCAACGCTTTGATGCCCTTGAGCGGAATTTGGATACTGGTACGATCAACGCTCTTTCCGACATTGGTGTGTCTAGCGGTTGGAATTGTCTGGAGGTGGGAGCCGGTGGTGGTTCGATAACGGAGTGGCTATGTAAACAGGTCGGCCTTAATGGAGCAGTCACTGCTCTTGACTTGAACACCCGCTTCGTTGGAGTGCTTGATTACGACAATCTTGAGACACTTGAACAAAACATCGTAACCGAAGAATTCCCCGAGGCAAATTACGGACTCATTCATACGCGGTTTACATTGTCCCATCTTCCTGACAGAGAAGAGGTGCTTAACAAAATGGCACAGGCCCTCAAACCAGGAGGGTGGTTGCTAATCGAGGAACCTGACTTTAGCACTGAGAAAGCAGACCCGGCAGTGCCAGCTTCTAAGAGACATCTGTTTGAATCCGGCATGATGACGATTAAAGAATTACACGCTCAAAGAGGCTTCGACCGATACCTTGGGAACGCCCTGTTTGGCAAACTGATTTCATTAGGTCTTATGAATGTAAAGGCCATTGGACGCACCCCCACGGTGCAGGGTGGAACACCAGAGTCAGAGGAAGTTGCTTTGACGATGGAGCAGTTGCAGGCTTCCGCAATGGCTTTGGAGCTAATACCTGAGCAGGAGTACCTGGCATTTAGGTCTTTGTTTGACGACAAGGAATTCTATTTTAGAGGGTATATGATGACTTCGGCGTGGGGGCAGAAACCTCAGTAGGAAATGTCCATGAGCCTCCTCGAATGTACCCTCCTATCCGCGTTGAACCAAGCGGCAAAGAAATGTCATCTGCGACGAAGATTCTTTTCGGGTGATGTTCTTGACCTCATGCTCTCCGCTGTCCTGCCAATCGACGTCAAAACGATCACGCGCCTGCCTGTATGCGTCATCTGACATTGCGATGCTGCCGGGTTCAGCCAAGCCTTCCAAACGTGCGGCCACATTGACGCCGTCGCCACCAGGTCGTCACCTTGTGCGACAACATCGCCGACGTTGATGCCGATACGGAAGGCGATACGGTTATCCAGTTCGATATTGTTGTTTCCCTCCGCCATGCCTTCCTGCACAGCGACGGAACAACGAACGGCGTCTACTGCACTTGGGAACTCCAACAGCAGACTGTCACCGGCAGTGTTGGCGATGCGCCGATTACGGTGGGATTGCGGTGACACTGCACTTTATTCGCACCACGCGGGGCGGGTTCTTACCGCAACCTAACGATTTCAAGAAGTTGTTGCACCCGGCACGATTTGAACGTGCGATTTCTGCCTTCAGAGTCTAGCGGTCTTTCGATCTTCACGGATGGGAAGGAACCGTTAGAATCGGACCGCCAGGGCAAAATTAAAGCGCCAGGGTCAGGCCCATTTGCCAGAAATCGGTTTCCAACCGTGTCGCCTGTCGGAAGGTCCGTGCCAGGGCGTCAAAACGGGCCGGGGTAAGGCGCTGTTCGGCCAGGCGGTCCAATTGCGCCACGGCGTCGGTTGCGACCGCCTGGTAGTCCGCGCCGGCATACATCTCGATCCAGGAGGCATAAGGATTGCCTTTCCTTACCGTGGCCGGATCCGCCGCCAGTGCGGCGCCAATTTCGCCATAGCCGATCACGCACGGGGCCAGGGCGGTATAGAGGTCCAGGCTGTCGCCCGCCATGCCGCTTTCCAGCACGAAACGGGTATAGGCCAGGGTCGCCTTGGCTTCCGGCAAGGCCGCCATTGCCCCTTCGTCCAGGCCCCAGCCTTGGCAATAGTCCACATGCAAGGCCATTTCCACGTTCAGGATGGTGTGGACGCTGGCCACCGCCGACCGCATCTCGGCCAGATCGGTGGTTTTGTAGGCGGCCAGTGAATAGGCCCGGGCGAAATGAATCAGGAACAGATAATCCTGGCCCAGAAAATGGCGGAAAGCCGCTTCAGGCAGGACGCCGGCGGCCAATTGGCGCACGAAGTCGTGCCCGGTATAGGCCTGCCAGTCCTCGCCGCAGGCTGCCTGGAGGCGGCCGAACAGGCTGTTCGATGTCTGGTTCATGGGATTTTGTACATCAGGTTGGTTGCACTAAACTTTTGGCTGCTGCTGGGTGAGACTATGGATGGCGCCGCCGCGAAAGGCGATGTCGGCCATGTCCAGTTGCACCACCTCGCGCCCGGGAAAGGCGGCGGCGATCAGGTTTGCCGCGTCCACATCGCCGGCATCGTCAAATGCAGGCACATAAACGGCGCTGTTGGCGATATAGAAATCCAGATAGGAGCGGGTCATAAAGCGCCCGTCCGGCTGCCGCAGGGGGGCGGGCAGAGGCAGTTCCAGCAATTCCAGGGGCCGGCCCAGGGCATCCCGCTCTTGCCCCAACTGGGCTAGATTATCCGACAGAATGCCATGATTAGGATCCCCACGGTGGGCCGTGACGGCGCACATAACCCGGCCTGGCGCGACGAAACGCGCGACCTTGTTGACCTGCCCATCGGCCCGGTCCCCGACCAGCCCATCGGGCAGCCAGATCACCTTGCGGATGCCGAAATACATCGCCAGCCGTTCTTCGATCTGGCGCTTGTCCAGGGTCGGGTTACGATCAGGGTTAAAGGCGACGGACTCCGTCGTGATCAAAGTGCCCGACCCGTCCACGTGGATGGCGCCGCCTTCCAGGATCATGGGCACCTGATAGCAAGGCAGGTCAAGCTCACGCAGCAGCCACTGGCCCAGCATGGCATCGCGGTTGTAGTCGCGGTGCTTGTTACCCCAGGCATTGAAATCGAAAACCGCCCCGGCCAGGCCGCCCTCGCCATCAATCAGGAAGTTCGGCGCAATGTCCCGGCTCCAGGAATCATCCAGTTCGGCCTCCCAGATCGTAACCAGGCTGCCCAATTGCAGACGCGCTATGGCTATCAGTTCGGACGTCACCAGCATATTGACGGGTTCATACTTGGCGATGGCCCGGGCCAACCCGGCCGTGGCCAGACAGGCCAGATCCATGGCCTCGCCCCAGGCGTCGATGCGGCAGGGCCAGGCCATCCAGCAGCGCTCGTGCGGCCCCCAATCGGGCGGCATGTAAAAGCCGTCTTCGGCGGGTGTGCGATCCATCCCTATGCCGCCGTCTGCCCGCTGAGAGGCAGGCTGTATAAAGCCCGTCGTCCCGTCAAGCCGCGTAAGGGGTGCCGGCCCATGGCTTCCAATTGGTCGGTGCAATGGCGCGCGGATTCGTAAAACACTTCCGAGACCAGCCAGTTGCGGTCCAACTTGCCGCACATGGCTTCGATCCGGCTGGCCTCGTTCACGGCCGGGCCGATGACGGTAAAATCCAGGCGTCCTTCGGCGCCGACGTTGCCGTATAGCACATCGCCAATATGCAGGGCCAGATCCAGCTCCATGGTCGGTTGCCGGGCCGCCTCCCGTTCAGCGTTCAGGGCCTGAATGGCGGCAAAGGCGTCCCGGCCAGCCGCTATCCCCTGCCGGCAGGCAATCTGGCATTCCCTATCGTCGTCAGCAATTTCGAACACCGCCAAAACCCCGTCGCCGAGAAATTTCAAAACCTCGCCCCCCCGTTGTAACACCCCGCGCGCCATGGCATCGAGGTAATCGTCCAAAGTGCGCAACAGGGCAGGGCCGGGCAATTGTTCCGCCAGGGGCGTGAAGCCGCGCAGATCGGCATAGTAAATCACCGCCCGCATGCTGGATGCCGTGCCCCGGTCGATATCGCCGTCCATGACCCGCTGACCGGCGTCCCGCCCCAGGTAGGTGCCAAGCACGTTCACGGCCGTGGCATAGTTCGCGGCGCTGCGGGCGGCCAGGGCAAAGACCTCCAACAGGGCTTCCAACTCGGCAATCTGGTCCTCCGTCATGCCGCCGGGCCGGTCGAACAGCAGTGAAATCAAGACACCATCTTGCCGTTCCGGCTGTTGTGCATGGTCGAACGGGAACAACCGGATAAAATAATCCGTTCCACCTTCATCCCGAAACGTCTGATAGATGGCGAAATCCGGTTCGGCCGTTCCCTCCAGATTTTGGCGAAAACGCAGCATTTGGTTCTCGCGCATGTATTGGAACGGACTGGCAAGGTAATCCGCATTGTGGTCGCGTTGGCGCAGGTAAAACTCCGTCGACAATTCCGTTACCCCTCGGCGCCAGATGTAGGCATGGCCACCGTAGAGGGGATGCAGGGTCTGCAAACCAACGAAGGCGCGCAACAGAGGCAGACCTGCCGCTGACAGGCGCTGGCATAACGCCGCAACCAACTGCTCGACCGAATCGCCGGCCAGGCCGCGTTTGACGAGCCAGCCTTTGGCTTCCGTCGCTGCGCCCGATGTTGTGTCCCGTACATTCATGTGTCCAGCCTAAGAATAGGTATTCCCGCCCGTCGTTGCGAGGTACAAACTGCAATTTCTACAATTATCCACTTGGCGGAAAATGGGAGACCAGAATGGCTGGAGAAATTGAGGCGCGGTTGCAGGCATTGGCGATCACTTTGCCCGACGCACCGGCGCCGGCAGCGAATTATGTCCCTTACGTGCGCTGCGGCAATCAGGTGTTCGTCTCGGGACAGGTGCCTTGGATCGGCGGTGAACGTAATTTTGTCGGTAAGTTGGGCGCGGAGTTTTCCGTTGAAGAAGGCCAGGCGGCGGCCCGTGTCGTGGTCTTGAACATTATTGCCCAGGTCAAGGCGGCCTGCGACGGCGATCTGGACCGGGTTGTGCGCTGCGTCAAATTGGGCGGATTTGTCAATTGCACGCCGGATTTTCATAATCATCCGCAAGTCATCAACGGCGCCTCGGACCTGATGGTAGAGGTCTTTGGCGATGCCGGACGCCATGCGCGGTTTGCCGTGGGCGCACCGGCGCTGCCTTTTAACGTGGCGGTGGAAATCGATGCGGTGTTCGAGGTGCGATGAACCCCCCGCCCGACTGGCTGCGCGATCGGCCCATTGCCCATCGCGGCCTGCATAATCCGCACGCCGGTATACCGGAGAATTCCCTGGCTGCCTTCGCGGCGGCGATTGCGGATGGCTATGGCGTTGAATTGGATGTACAAGCCTCCGCCGACGGCCAGGCAATGGTTTTCCATGACTGGACTCTCGTCCGCATGACGGGGGCCGATGGCGCCATCGGCGATCACGAAGCGGCCGCCCTGTGCGCACTGCGGTTACAGCAAAGCCGGCAGACGATTCCCACCTTGGCGCAGGTTCTGGAGATGGTCGCGGGCCGTTGCCCGGTTATCGTCGAGATCAAAAGCCGGCCCGGCCACGTCGGCGCGGCGGAACAAGCCGCTTTGCAGGATTTGCAGAACTATGAGGGCCCATTCGCGGTGACATCCTTCAACGCCCGCAGCTTGGCCTGGTTCCGTGAACGGATGCCGGCCTGGCCAAGGGGGCAGAATGTGGGCTCGCGGCATTTCACGGCCTCTACGCCATTTTGGCGGCGCTTGGCCATGCGCTATTTGCTCGATTTGGATCGGGCGCGGCCGGATTTTATCGTCTACGATAGGCTGGATCTGCCGTTTTGGCCGGCTACGCGGGCCCGGGCGGCGGGGAAGCCGCTGCTTACATTCACCGTACGGGACAGGGCTGAAATGCGTCGTTTGGCGCCCTATGTTGATAATATCATTTTTGAAGGGTTTCGTTCCTAGACCACGTTCACAGAACATAGATCCGTTTGATGGCGTGTGGAGGTCATTCGGTTAGGCGTTTTGCGCAGCGCGTAGTGGGACTACGGGCAAGCAAAACAACGCATCCGAATGGCCACCACGCGCCACCGAAGGCCGCGATTCCCAGCGCCGTGTCGTTGTTGAAGGTTTTGCCCGTAGTCCCACTACGCGCGGCAACCTCCGCCTAGCCACGATGCTGGGAAGTGCGGTCAAACGGGTCTATGTTCTATGAACGTGGTCTAGGGTCTCGCGGACTTTTAGCGCCAGGTCGGCGCGTGCGAAAGGCTTGACCAGAAGCTGCACCCCTTCGTCCAGGCGGCCGTGATGGATGATGGCGCTTTCGGTATAACCGGACATGTACAGGACCTTCAGGCCGGGCAGCAATTCGCAGGCTTGGTCGGCCAGGTCCCGGCCACTCTGGCCACCCGGCAGGATAACATCGGTGAGCAGCAGACTGATTTGTTGTTGCTGCTCGATTTGCGCCAGGGCGTCGGACGCCATGGCGGCTTCCAGGACTTCGTAGCCCAGCTCGTCCAGGATACTGACGACGACCGTCCGGACCTCGACATCATCCTCGACCACCATCACTATCTCGCCCCGCGCCGTGGTATCGGTGGCCGCCTGGGCACTGGTGCCAAGGCCAATCTGCGCCTCGGCGCTGGCACGGGGCAGGTATATTTTGATGGTCGTACCTTCGCCGGGTTCGCTGTAGATGCGCGCATGACCGCCCGATTGCTTGACGAAGCCATAGATCATGCTGAGACCAAGGCCGCTGCCCTTGCCCACATCCTTGGTGGTGAAGAAGGGCTCGAACGCCTGCGCGATGACCTCCGGCGGCATGCCCGTTCC
>JAJFGG010000062.1 GCA_021776235.1 Alphaproteobacteria bacterium
ACGGCGATGCGCAGGCCCCAAAAGCCAATGACGCCGCCCGATGCCTGGTTGGCCTTGATGGTTATGGCAATCAGCGACGGTTCGGCAATCGTCGTGGCGAAACCGATGGCGGCGGCGAATAGATAAACCCAGTAATAGTCCTGCCATCGCACGTCCTCGGGAATATTGCCGGCGCCGTGGATGAAGGCCGGGTCAGTCAATTGCGTTGCCATCAATTTGCCGAGCGGGAAAAGCGCCTGCTCCAGTCCAGCCAGGAAGAAAGTCAGGCCGGCGACGACATAGATGAAGCCTATGATAATGTTGCGCAGATGGGGCAGGGGACGGCGGATTACCAGATATTGAAAGCCGAACAATATCACGGCGATGGGGGTCACATCGCGGACGGTCTCCGCAGCGGTCCAAACCAGATCGATCAAAGGGTCCATTGCCGCTTCCTCAGCCCAGGGCCGACCACAGCATGCCGAAAAGCATGACAAAAATCATCGGTGACAGGCTGGCAAATGCGACCAGGCCGAAACCGTCGACCATCGGGCTGCGGCCCTTGATCATGGTGGCCAGACCGACCCCCAGGGCGGTGACCAGCGGCACCGTGATGGTCGAGGTCGTCACCCCGCCACTATCGTATGCAATGCCGATGATATTGGCCGGCGCAAAGAAGGTCAGGGTGACGACCACGATGTAGCCGCTTATGATCAAATAGTGGATCGGCCAGCCCTTGAGGATGCGGAAGACACCCAGCATCAGTGCCGCGCCGACCGAAACCGCCACGGTCGCCCGCAGATAGAAGGCGTATTCGGCCTGTGCCGTCTGCGAAGCGCCCACCACGCCGCCGGCGGCGGCGACCTCGGCGGCCTCCTCGGCGACCGCGATCAGCGCCGGTTCCGCCGCGGTCGTGCCGAAGCCCAGGGCAAAGGCAAAGGCCAGCAGCCAGAACAGGCTGCCTTTGCGGGCAAAGGCGACGGCCATCGCTTCGCCAATAGGGAAAAGGCCCAGTTCCAAACCCTGGATGAAGAGGGTAAGGCCGATCAAGACAAAGAACAGACCAAGCAGGATGCCGCCGAGATTGGGGACGGGCTGTTGCAGAACGGCGAACTGAAAAAAGGCCACCACGACGATGATCGGTGTCAGGTCGCGGATCGACCCGACCATCAGACCTAGGAAGCGCAACAGGCCTTTGGGTGTTTTGGGGGGCGTACCGGCCGCCTTTCTGTCTTCGCCGAAGCGTAAAAGTGAGTTGAATACAATCATACTTAACCGTTTGGCGGTAGCACGACAATGGACCTATTGTCACGCCCACGCCGGAACTCATCCGAGGGCAAATATTTCGCGCAATTCCTTGTTGGAATAATCGCCGATCCATTTTTCGCCTGAGGCGACCGCACGGTCGGCAAGATCGCGTTTGTCCTTCAGCATGTCGTCTATTTTTTCCTCGAATGTTCCACGGCTAATGAGTCGGTGAACCATGACGTTTTTGGTTTGGCCGATTCGGTAGGCGCGGTCGGTGGCCTGGGCCTCAACGGCCGGATTCCACCATAAATCGAAATGCACAACATTTTGCGCGGCAGTCAGATTGAGCCCGGTGCCGCCAGCCTTTAGTGACAACAGCATGGCTTTGACAAAGGGTTTTGTCTGAAAATCATCGACTAATTCGTCGCGCTTGCCGCGAGAAAGGCCGCCGTGGAGGAATAACGGTTCGCTGGCGAATTCCCTTGCGATCAGCGTTTTCAGCAATCTGCCCATTTCTGTGTACTGGGTAAAGATCAGAACCTTCTCTTCATTGTCGGACATGGTACGCAAAAGTTCCAGCAACAGGGCGGTTTTGCCCGAGGCTTCGCCATTGATCGTCTTCCGATTCATAAAATGCGATGGGTGATTGCAAATTTGCTTGAGCGCCGTGATCAGCTTGAGTACCAGGCCCCGGCGCTCGATATCGTCGGTTCCTTCGATCTGCTGCATAATCTGATCCAGGGTGGTCTGGTAAAGCGCGGCCTGTTTCTTGTGGAGTTGGCAGTATTGGTTGATCTCCAGTTTATCGGGCAAGTCGCTGATGATCGACTTGTCGGATTTCAACCGCCGCAGGATGAAAGGCGCTGTGATCTTGCGGAAATGCTCCAGCTTTTGGTGGTCGCGATGGACCTCGATGGGCATCGCGAATTCATTGTTGAAGGCCTTGATGCCCTTCAGATAGCCTTTGTTCAAAAAATCGAAGATGCTCCAATAATCCGTGAGACGGTTTTCAACCGGTGTGCCGGTCATGGCGATGCGCAAACCGGTCCTTAATTTTTTCACCGCCTTGGTTTGCGCCGTACCGTGATTTTTTATGGCTTGCGCCTCGTCGATGATCACCGCAGCCCATGTCATCCGTGAGAATGCTGCCTCGTCCCGGCGTACCAAGCCGTAGGTGGTGAGACACAGATTGACGCCCTGGGTTTTCAATTCGCGGTCGCTGCCGTGATAGGTATGAATTTTCAGGTTCGGCGCGAAATTTTCAGCCTCGCGCCGCCAGTTGGTCAGCAGCGTGGTCGGGACGACGACGAGGGCGGGATGTTGTTCAAGACGGCCGTCTTCCAGCAGCTGCAATAACAGCGTCATGACCTGGATGGTCTTGCCAAGCCCCATATCATCGGCGATCAGGCTGCCAAAACCAAGGCGGACATTCTTGGCCAGCCATTCATAGCCCCGGTGCTGATAGTCGCGCAATGTGCCTTGCAGGGCCGCGGGTACAGGCAACGGGTCCGCTTCCAATATATTGCCGATGATTTTCTTGACGGTATCGTCAAGCCGTAACGCCGCGCCTTTATATTCTCCAGCGAGCGCGGTTCTAATGGCCTCCCTTGGTGTCAGTCTCGGCACGGCTTCGAGGTTTTTCAGAATCTGGCCAATTTCCCTTTCATCCAGATAGACGAATTGATCATTTAGTTTGACGATGCCCCGGTAACTGCGAACCAGATTTTCAAAATCCGCAGCCGAGAGCATTTGATCACCGAGGGCGACCTGCCATTCGAAATTGAGCATGTTATCAAGCGATAGATAGCTTTTTGCTGATTCGGGCGTAGATGTGCTCACCGTTGCGCTGATTCTGGGGCGCAACAGACGATCCAGCCCTTTCGGCAACAGAATAGGTATATTAAGCAGCCTTAAAGTCGGAAGGTGGCGGAACAGGACAGCTTCAAACCCGGCTGGGGAAAAATGCGGCCGGGTTTCGCCGCTCGAGGCGAGAATATCGGCAATCTCGGGAAGATAGTCGGCCAGTAGAGTGATATCCTTCAAGATGTCGTATTTCACCTTGGCATATTTCTTCAGCCCGAGGATTTTCTTCAACGGAATCGGTTGATTTATCTCGGTCTTGCGCTTTTCCACCAGCAGTTCGATGGCAAAACCGCCGTCTGTCTCGTCGACCTTGACCAGTGGTACAAAGGCCTTGCGCGCCATTTGAAAACGGTTGAGCCAGAGCGCGATGTTTTCAGCCACGCCCTGCTCTTCAAATTTTTTTGCCTCTTCAAGCACCTGTCCCAGGAAGAACATGCCCAAAATGTCTCCTTGGCAGTATTCCGGAACGACGCTTGCGAAGCGCGAAATATGATGTCCCAATATTCCCGACAGTACGGTCTTGACTTGCTCGGCCGGTGCAAGATGGGGCGTTGTAACGAGGTCGCGGGGCGATAACGCGCAGATCACTTCGAACATCTCGGCAACCTTGGGGTTGAGCAGCGCGGGAACCCAACGGATGCGGTAACCCCCCGCAACCTGAAGAATTTCAGGCATTACAGCGCCCTGTTCGATCAATCGGTCAGCGAAGTGCGTCAAAAGCGATAGGGCAATAACCTTCTCGTCATGGGAGTGGATTTCCCTGCCTGGAATTGCGGTCAGAAGGGCCAGCAGCTGTCGCATGCTCCCGTTTTTCTGGGTAGAATATGTCTGCTCGGTGGCGGTCAGAGTCAGGTGCGACAGAATAAGGTCGGCATTGATCGTGGCTGTAACGCCGATAAAAATGGGCGGCGGCGTTTTCGCCTCGGTACCCCGCTCGGCCTCCGACCCCCGCGACTCCTTGCTTATGCGCCGGGCAAACCTCCCCAGCGCCTTGTCCAGCAACTCCTTGAAATCTTTTTGCGGGTAGAACAGGGGTTTATCGCCATACAGCGGCAACAATTCATCGCGGACCGGCGGAATGCCCGAAAAGTCAAGCCTTCCAAGCAGATTGTCCCTTTCCTCACCGGATTTCGGTTTTGCCTTGAGCGGCGCCTTTTTCAATATCAACTGCTTGGCCGATGTAATGGCGACAGTTGAATGTTTTTCCGCCGACAGGCCTTTTTGGGCAAGTGCTGCAAATATGTCGAAACCGTGTAGCTCGAACAGCAAAAACGGGTTCTTGTCGACTTCATTGGCAATCAGATAGATCACCGCCGCGATATGCTTGCAGCAAAACGCCCAGTCCGGGCACGAGCAACTGGCGGAGATATCATCCCAGGTCCTGGGGAACAGCGGTATGTTCTTGGTCTGAAAGATATCGAACAGCGCCGGTGGCAATCCGCGGTTGAGAAGCCGCGATAGAAACAGCGGGTTGCTGACGACGGCGTCCACGACTGCGCCTTTGTCCCTGGCCGAGAACTTGGCCAGCGATAGTCTCACCTTATAGGGTCGCGGCCGCGAACCCTTCACGTCCGCCGATACTGAAGTTCCCGATACGTCAACATTCTTTACCGAGCCGTTGCGGGCATACCGCTTGCCCCGTGGCAGCCGATTGGCAAAGTCCGCGCCCGATAGCGCATACAACCATTTTTCGCCCCACCAGGTATTGCCGAATTGGATATAGGGCACCGTGCCTACCTCATCCCTAATGATCGACGAATGCGATTCCCTGGCTTTGCAAAAAATCGGCTGCGATGTCTTTCAGTGCCTGATTTCTGAAGTTGAACCAGTCCTCGCGGACGCCTTCTTCGGAAATCCGGTCCTTGAAATATCGAAATGCGCCCTTGCCTCCAATCGCCCGAAGCAGGGCATCCCGCACGCGCTCGTCGTCGAGAGAATGGCAGAACCGTTCCATGATCGCGTACTCGTGGATATCGAACGCATCCGGCAGCTCCACATAATGATCATTTTCCAGTACGGCTTTCGCTTGCTCGGCTGCCTCCATCTGCCATTCTTGGAGTACGCTATTGGCGTGGCCGTCATCTTCGCTGCGTCCGGCATAATAAGCATCATCTTCGCTGAGCGAAACGAGTTCGCCGGTTTTTCGGTTGATATAGGCTGTCATCTCAACGCTGGGCAGATCCATCTCTTCAGCGACGGCCTGCAAGCTCACCGGCAGCACCACGACAATTACTCCCAAATTTCTTCAAAAACCGGCGAGATCCCGCCGGCCGCTCGTTGGTGATTATGCTACAGGGCCGCATGGGAATGCGCCAAGAGGCAAAACAAAGACATAACCCTGAACGCGTACCTTGGAATTGATCATTCCGGCGAAGCGACGGGTTCGCTTGTATCGTGGGGCATGGGGGCGGTATTATCCGTGCAGACACAATAATCAGCGCAATCCCGAAGGACAGATGGAAATGAACGACAACAGCCAGCAATTCAAGTGGATCGGCACCCGGCCGGTCCGGCCCGATGGGGTCGAGAAGGTAACTGGCGCCGCTCTCTATGGCGCCGATCTCAACCTGCCCGGTATGCTGGTGGGCAAGGTCTTGCGCAGCCCTCACGCCCATGCCCGCATCCGCGGCATCGATACCGCGAAGGCCGAGGCGTTGAAGGGCGTTAAGGCAGTTATCACCTCGGCCGATATTCTTGATCAGCCATCGGTCTATGCCGGCCCGGCCCGGGTGCAGCAGAACCTGCACCATATTACCCGCAACATCATGGCGCGGGAAAAGGCCTTGTACGAGGGGCATGCGGTGGCCGCCGTCGCCGCGACGTCCACGGCGGTCGCCAACGAGGCCTTGAAACTGATCGAGGTCGATTACGAAGTGCTGCCCCATGCCACCAATGTGGCCGATGCGCTGAAGCCCGGCGCGCCGTTGCTGCATGAAGACCAGATCACCATGGGGTTGGAACCGGCGCCGACCGAGCCGTCGAATATTGCCAAATACGCCGAATTTTCCGTTGGTGACAACGCGGCCGGATTCGCCGGGGCCGACGAGGTGGTGGAGATGGAATTCTCCACCCAGGCGGTGCATCAGGGCTATATCGAACCGCACGCCTGTGTCGCGCGTTTTAACCAGGACGGCCAGGCCGAACTATGGACCTGTACCCAGGGGCACTTCGTTGTCCGCAACGTGGCGGCCAAGCTGCTGGGCATGAACCACGCGGATTTGAAGGTCATCCCGTCGGAGTTGGGCGGCGCCTTCGGCGGCAAGACCGTCCTGTATCTGGAGCCCCTGGCCCTGGCGCTGTCACGCAAATGCGGCCTGCCGGTGAAAATCGTGATGTCCCGGATCGAGGTCTTTCAGGCCTCGGGACCGACCTCCGATAGTGTCATGAAAGTGAAAATCGGCGCCAAAAAGGATGGCACCATATGCGGGGCCGAGGCCGTTTTGTTCTTCGGCGGCGGCGCCTTTCCCGGCGCACCGGTAATTGGCGCCGCCATGTGCGCTTTTTCCCGTTACGACCTGGCGAATGTCAGGGTCGTGGCCAATGACGTTACGGTGAACCGGGCCAAGGCGGCGGCGTACAGGGCGCCGGGTTCGCCCATCGCCGCCTTTGCGGTGGAAAGCGCCATGGATGTGTTGGCCCGTAAAATCGGTGTCGACCCCCTGGCAATGCGCCTGAAAAATGCTGCCCGGAATGGCAGCACAACGGTTTTCGGCCAGACTTTCAACTCCATCGGATATGCCGAGACCATCGAGGCGCTGATGGAGCACCCCCATTACAAGGCGCCCCTGGGCCCGAACCAGGGCCGGGGCGTGGCTTCGGGATTTTGGTTCAATGGCGGCGGGGATTCTGCCGCTACCTTGGCCATCAACGATGACGGCACGGCGGTGGTGGCCACGGGTAGCCCCGATGTGGGCGGCTCCCGCGCGTCCATGGCGATCATGGCGGCGGAGACCCTGGGCATCGACTATGACCAGGTGCGGGCCATCGTCGCCGATACCGCCAACGTTGGCTATACCCACGTCACCGGCGGCAGCCGGGTGACCCTGGCCTCGGGCCTGGCGGTGATTAATTCGGCCAAGGAAGTGATCGCCGAACTGTGCGTCCGCGCCGCCAAGATCTGGGGCGTGGATCCTGAAGGCGTGATCTGGGAAGACGGCCATGCCAAGCCGGCCTCTTCAAACGTTGGCGATTTTGAACCGCTGTCATTGGCGAAAATCGCGGCCCAGAAATCGGCCACGGGCGGACCCATCGTCGGCAGTGCAGGGGTCGCCCCCACGGGCGTGGGGCCGGGCGTGGCGACGCAGATTTGCGATGTCGAGGTCGATCCTGAAACCGGCCTGGTAACGATATTGCGCTTCACGGCGGCGCAGGATGCGGGCCGGGCCATTCATCCCTCGTATGTGGAAGGACAGATACAGGGCGGTGTGGTCCAGGGCCTCGGCTGGGCCCTGAACGAGGAATACATCTATGGCGAGGATGGGCGTATGCAGAATACCGGCTTTCTGGACTATCGCATGCCCTTGGCCTCTGACCTGCCCATGATTGATGCGGTGGTGGTTGAAGTACCCAATCCCGATCACCCGTTTGGCGTCAAGGGCGTGGGCGAGGCCAATATTGTGCCGGTCATGGCGGCGGTCGCCAATGCGGTCGAGGACGCCACCGGGGTGCGTATGACGTCGTTGCCGATCTCACCGCCGAAGATGCTGGCCGCGATGGATGCCGCGAAAAAGTAAATAACGTCCCATGGGTTGCGGGGTGCGGGGTCCTGTCACGGGGCAAGTGCTCCGCAACTGATGGCTGCCTCCGGCTCAGGCTTTGAATAATTTGCCTCTACCCTGGAAATAGGTATTTTGTCCGCTTGCGCCGCGGCGGCGGCGAACCTTGTACAATGGAGATGCCCCATGAAGGCGACCTTCTTTCACGACGGCAAATGGCAGGAACAGCAACCGATGCTGATCGGGCCCATGAACCATGCCTTTTGGATGGCATCGGTGGTGTTCGATGGGGCCCGTTCCATGGGCGGCCTGGTACCGGATGTGGAAGAGCATTGCGCCCGGCTGCACACCTCGGCGGAAAACATGCTGTTGTCGCCAAAGATGGAAGCAGGCGAAATCGCCGAACTTTGCCGGGTCGGGGTGCGCCAACTGCCCAAGGACCTGGAGCTTTATATCCGGCCCATGTTCTATGCCCGCGAGGGCTTTCTGACGCCGGACCCCGACAGCACGGATTTCGTGCTGGCGATCTATGACGCGCCCCTGCCGCCCGAAGGGCCGTTCAAGGTATGCCTCTCCTCCCGCCGCCGCCCGGCCCGGGATATGGCGCCGACCACGGCCAAGGCGTCGTGCCTGTATCCCAATACCGCCCTGGCCCTGACCGATGCGGCCAAGCGTGGATTCGACAATGCGGTGATCCTGGACCCCAACGGCAACGTGGCGGAATTCCTCTCCTCCAACCTGTGGATCGTCAAGGATGGCGTGGCCATGACCCCGGCCATCAATGGGACCTTTCTGAACGGCGTGACCCGCCAGCGTACCATCCAGCTGTTGCGGGCCGACGGCGTGGAAGTGATCGAAGGCACCTTAACCGTGGACGACGTGATGAACGCGGACGAAATCTTCTCCTCGGGCAATCACGCGAAGATCCGCCCCATCACCCAATTCGAGGACCGCGAGCTGCAGCCCGGCCCCATCAGCCGTCGTGCCAAGGAACTGTATTTCGAATACGCCCAGGATTTTTCGGTCTTTTAAGACCCATTGTGCCAATGGTCGCTAGATCAAACAGCGCAAAATTGGAATCATTTTTGCGCTGACAATTTGATCTATTCTAAAGAGTTAGAGCAACTTGTCTGCGTTCAAATAAACGCAGGTTGCTCTAATGTCTTTGGTAACCCTTGATATTGATGGATTCGACGAAACGGACAACAATATTCCCGGTAAATGTTTCCAGCCTTGGCAGACAAAGTATACCGGTAACTGCTTTTCGAACCCTGGCCCGAGGACCAGGATCAAATCCTCTGTTAAACGCCATGCAATTGATTGGCGGGATGTCCTTTTTGGTTAAGGTCAACGAAAAAAGTCTGTACTCCATATTTCCAAACTGAGTCTCAATCTCAAATTGATCACCCCATTCGATGGCGTAGTCCTTTTTTTGGATCAGTTTCACCCAAAATTCACCAACTGACTCATTGTCCAGGTACCTTTTTATTTGGTTCCCTTTTCTTCCGCGCGATCTTTTGGCCTCGTCTAAGTAAAATCCGGCAAAATGCCCGCTTCGGCCCCTGGCAACGAACATGTGTGTAACAAATCTGGGGTGCTCTATGATGTGGGTCATTATCTTTGCGTTCTCAAACTCGGCCATTGATAGAGAGATCCTGCTGCTATCGGCAGGTATTTTCTCCCATTTTGATTCAGCTTTGACCGCACCCGGTTGCATGAGGAACAACAAAACAACGCAAAACGGAAATATGGAGCATTTCATTTTCAGATTCCCAATTTGATGCCACAATCTTAAGGCGCAATAGATTTTATTTCATGCAATCTTATACTTGCGTCACTCTCGAGGGAAGGGTATTTCGGGCGGCGGCAAGTAGCACCAATGAGCTGCTATGGGCGCTCACCGGACTTATTCCGCGGCAATCTCCGTTCGTTCCAGCCCGTAGGTTTCCTTGGCTGCGTCTTGGCTGATACGGCCGCAGGCCAGATCGTCACGCACCGCGGCGCGCTCGCGCAACTTGGGGTCGCCATAGCCGCCGCCACCGGAAATTTCGATGACGAACCGATCGCCTCTGCGGCATTGGATATTCGATGCGCCGGGATAGCGGATTTCTTCGCCGTCGCGAACGAGCGTGAAAGAAACGAAACTGCCGTCATGCCCACTCGCCAGGCCCCAGGGCGTTGAATTGTGCCGGTCACTGTTCGTGCTGATCAACACGTCATCGCCAAGTATGTCATAGGTTCGCCGCACGCCGAGGCCGCCGCGCTGACGCCCGGCGCCGCCTGAATCGGTAATCAGGGCGTATTCGGCGATACGGACAAAGTCCTGATCCATCTCGATGGCTTCGACCGGCGTATTCCCCGTGTTCGATAGCATCTGAGCGACCACTTCCGCGCCGTCGTTGCCCGAGCCGGCACCGTTACCGCCCATGATGATCTCTGCGAACATCTGATAGCCAGCGGCGGCGCGCTGGCTCATGGTTACGGTGTTGGTGGTGTCCGCCCCGGCGGCGGAAAACAGTTCCGGCGCTGCTTCAGCCAGGGCCCGCTTCACCGCCGAGGCGGCGCGATAGGATGCCGACATGCGGCCGCGTACCGGCGCGGGATGCTGCGGGTCAAGCATGGATCCCTTGCGGGTTATGACTTCGATGGGGCGGTAGATGCCATCGTTGGTCGGCACGCCGGCGCCTGCCAATTGACCGAAAACCGTCAAAACTGCCGAATGGGTCGAGGCTACCGGATTGTTGACCGGCCAGGAGACCTGATCGTCGCTGGCCGAAAAATCGGCCAACGCCTCATCGCCCTTGATAACGACGCGGGCGCGGATTACCGGCTGCGGGCTGTTTAAGGTGCGGCCGTCGAGCCGATCTTCGGCAAAATATTCACCATCCGGTAGCTTGGCGATGGTCGCCCGCAGCATTCTCTCGGAATAATCCTGTAGACCGGTCATACAGTCCGACGCCAGTTCGCGGCCGTACCTCGTAAACAGTTCCTGCAGCAGATCGCGGCCGTGCATAGCAGCCGATATCTGCGCGTGGAAATCACCGATAACGATTTCCGGCAAACGGACATTCGCCGCGATGATCTGTTCCACGGGGCCGTCGCCAAGGTCCTTGTCGATGTCGATCCGCATGGTCGGCAGGATCAGGCCTTCCTGAAACAATTCCGTTGCGTCGGCATTGGAGCCGGCCACGGCGCCGCCAACTTCAAGATGATGGCAGATGCTGCCGGTAAAGGCCGCAAGTTCTCCAGCATGAAAAACCGGCAGAATGAAAATGATATCGTTCAGGTGCTGCCCATTCTCATAGGGGTTGTTGGTGACGAACGCATCCGTCTCGCGCACGGCGGCAAGATCGTACTTTGCGCGAATATGGGGAACCGCCGCGGCAAGCGAATTCATATGCATGGGAATGGCTTCCGCCTGCGCCACCGTTCGTGCCTGGGCATCCATTACACAGGTCGAGCAATCCTTCGCTTCACGCACGATCGAGGAATAGGCCGACAGCAGGAGAATATCGCTCATTTCCTGGGCTATTGACTTGAAGGCGCTGGTAATCACGTTGAAGTCGGCTGGATCGATGTTGCTCATGGCTTGCTCCGCTCCAGTTTGATGGCGCCGTTGGCAACGACCTGGAACCGCCAATCCGGCGGCACTGGCGTGCTAGTGGTCGGTTCGACCAGTATCGCGGGACCTTCGGCGGCGAAGCCGTCCGCCAAACCGGCCCGCTGATAGATGGCGTACGACGCGGCCAAACCCGGCAGGGCGATGGACCGGTTGCCCATACTTTCACAATCGCCGCCGGCCGGCATTTTGTGCGCCAGGGCGGGCCGGGGATGCGCGGCGGTCAGGCGAAAGGAAATCGCCTCAACCCGGGCTTTCGGAAAGCTGTGATTGTATTGTTGCCGGTGTAGCGCGTGGAATTTCTCCACCATCGCCGCCACACCGTCGCGGGCGATCTCTTCTGGTTCTATGGGCACACGCAACTCGTAGCCCTGCCCGACATAGCGGGCATCGACCGCGAAGCTCAGGGTCAGGGCCTTTGGGTCATAGCCAAGTGCGGCAAATTCCTGCGCCGCCTGGCCCCGCAAATCCTCGATCCGTGCGGCGAAAGCCGCCCGGCTCAGGCTGTCCGTCCGCACCGCGCCATCGGCCCGGACATAGTCAATGCGAACGTCGGCCACGGCAAGCCCATAGGCGGAGAAAATTCCCGGATGCGGTGGGATCAATATTCGATCCATCCCCATTTCAATCGCCAGAGGACCGGCAATCAGCGCGCCGGCGCCACCACAGGGCAGCAGCGCGAACTGACGCGGATCGTGACCTCGTTTGACACTGACCCGGCGCAGTGCCTGCGCCATATTGACGATGGCAATGCGGTACACCCGCTCGGCCAGTGCAACCGGCGCCAGCTCGAAGCGTTCACATAGATCCTCCGCCGCCTGGACCGACAAGTCCGTCCGCAATGTGATGCCGCCTGGCAGGGCCGTTTCCGGATCAAGCAGCCCCAGCAAAAGCATGGCGTCGGTCAAGGTAAAAAGGTCGCCGCCATGACCATAGCAGGCGGGTCCTGGAACAGCGCCGGCGCTTTGCGGTCCAACCTGCAGCATGCCGCCCGCATCTATCTGTGCGATGCTGCCGCCGCCCGCTCCAATGGTCACGATATCGGTCATCATGACGTTGAGCGGCAGGCCGTCGACGCTGAACTCGGCGGTGCCCTTGACGGTGGTTTGCGCCGTACCATTGGTGATCAGGCAAACGTCGCAGCTCGTCCCGCCGACATCGATCGAGATTACGTTTTCAACCCCAGTCGCACGGGCCACTTCCGTGGCGGCGGTCACCGCCGCGGCCGGTCCCGATACGAACATATTGGCGGTTCGGCGGCGCGCCGTTTCAAGGGGGACCGCGCCGCCGTTGGATTGCATGATCAGCGGCGTGCCGGAAAACCCGGCCTCTCGGACGGACTCGCCAAAGGTCGTCAGATATTTTTCGACCGCCGGGCCGATATAGGCGTCGATGACGGCGGTGCTGGTCCGTTCATATTCGCGGTGTTCCGGCGCGATCCCGGAAGACAACGAGACTCGAACGTGGGGATACTTTCGCGTGATGATGCCGCCGATCATCTGCTCATGGGCGGGGTTGGCGTAGGCGTGCAACAGGCACACAGCGATCGATTCCACATCCTGGCTGCTGACAAGATCATCGATCAGCCGTTCGGCGGCGCCTTCATCAAGGGCTGTCACGACCTCGCCGTCGGCCCCCATCCGCTCGGCGACCTCGAACACCGCGGCACGGGAAATCAACGGCTCGGGCTTCTTGTAGAACATGTCGTAGACGACGGATTTATCCTGGCGCTGAATGAACAGGACGTCGCGGAAACCCTGTGTGGTGATCAATGCCGTGCGTGCGCCGCGCCGCTGAATCAGGGCGTTGGCGGCAATGGTCGAACCATGCAGCAATTCTGTCACCGCAGCGCCGGAAGTATTCGATAAATCCAGTATGTCACGCAGACCTGTGACCGCCGCGACACTCGGGTCGCTTGGGGTCGAGGGCAGTTTATGCACCGACAATTGGCCGGCATCATCAACCATAACCAGGTCCGTAAAGGTGCCGCCAACTTCGATTCCTACAATCACGTCCAATTCTCCCGAGACCGTTGCGGCACAATACCGATGGTCCTCAATACCAATCCTGATCTTAACCGTCCTGTGCCGGGATGAAAATGCGCGGCGAGGCTTTACCGCCCGTCTCGCCCCACAACCACAGCAACGCCAGCCCGCCCAAAGCCCCCAGCAACACGGCCAGGCCCAGGACGGCAATAGCGATGCCCTGACCGGTGGCCAGCCAGCCGATCACCCCTGACAGGGGTATGAAGGCCAGGCGGATTGCCGCCGCCGCGACGGACAGCATGGTGGCCCGGCGGGCCGCACCGACGTGCTGGTTAACGATGCTTTGCAACAATGGCCAACCCGCACCCCAGGCCGCCGAGCCGCTCAACAACAAGGCCACGCCGCCATAGCCCGGCCACAGGCCGGCCAGGGCAAAGGCGGCGACCAGGGTCAACCACAACACCGACAGGGACGCGGTGGCGCCAAACCAGCGGTCCAATTTATGCCCGAAGTGGCCGGCCAGGCCGCCGCTGACATAGCCTAGGGCCATCAGCAGGCCGAACCAGCGTTCGCCGATGCCCAGCGCCGTGTAGTAAGGCTGTTGTACCCACATCGCCACGGAGGTGCACGCAAACAGCATCGCCCCGGTCAGAATTGTCGCGATGACCATACGGTTCGCCGCCAACAGGGCGCGCAAGTTGGGCCGCCGCCAGGACGCTGTTTGCCGTTGCCGCTCCGGTTCATCCAACGCCATGGCGCCGGCTTTCGATCACGCGATAGCGTTCTTCCTGGCCATGTTGGTGCAAGGCATCGTACAGCAGCGCCGAATCAGCGCCTGAAAACAGGCTGATCCCCAGGCCCATCAGAATCTGCGCCAGGACCGTATCGGCAAAGCTGTCGGCCGGAATGAACAATGCGACACCTAATGCGCTGACCAAGCCGCCCAGGACAATCACCCATTTGCGCTGCCAGACATCGGCCAGCCAGCCCGACGGCACCTCCAGGCTGACCACGGTAGCTGCGAAGATGGCTTCCGAGGCCAGAAACTGCTGAAAGTTCAGGCCAATGCGCAGCGCGAAATAGGGCACGATAACGGGCACCAGAAAGACCAGGCTGCGGCAGACGATAACGCCGTTCAACAGTGCGACGGTGCGCCCAGTCGGATTGTGGGTCGGATCATGGGTCGGATCATGGGTCGGATCGTGGGTCGGGCCGTCGCTGCGGCGCTGATTAAACATGATACTACCTGTTCGGTTCGCCCGAACGGCGGAACAGGGATCCTTTTTCTGGAAAACTCTCTGTCAGCCCTTCGGAGGTGGGGGCTGACGGGGGAATTTGTTATTCGGTCAACCCAAAGTGTCGCGCATCCGGCGCGGGCACGGCATAGACGCCACGCCGCCGGTAAGGGCGGTGCGGGTGACGGACAAATTTGCCGTGCGCAAGGTTGACTGCTTCATAAGCTTATTCCCAAAAGTGCGGCGTCTTTTAGAGAGTTTCGGCGCCGTCGTCAATCGTCGCCGCCTCAAGCTTGCTCATGACGGAATACTCCTGCATCGAATTGTTCAAGGAACAGTCTCTATGCAGTCTGAAGTCAGGGCAGCGATGGGTATGCCTCTGCTAATATTTCACTGAATTTGAAACAGGCGGTGCGTCAACACCGCCTGTTTGTGTGTCAGCCAGTTTCGGACCATTCTATCGGCCCATCGGCGAAGATTTTCCCATGCGTTGGAGAACCTGATTGATGTTGAAACTCGCCGTTTCCTGGCGCTGGGGGAATTCCTTGAAGCTATGTAGAAAATTACCGACAAATGTCTGCATGGGCTGGTAAATCCACAATTTGTCACCGGCCCAGCGGAAATACATCGGCATATGATCCATATTGGCGATGGTTTCCTCGTAAGGATCCATGCGTAGATTGGTGACGCGTGGAAAATTCTGTGGGAATGCCTGCGTGCCGCCGAACCAGCGGTCGCCAATGGAGAAATGTACCTTCCAATCATTGACGCGCACGGCATTCATCGAAGCCCGGTCATCAAAATAGAAGATCTCGCGCCGCTTACCTTTGCCCTTGCCCGACAAAAGATCCATTTGGTTGTAGCCGTCCACATGAACCTTGAAGTTCTTGCCATTGGCCTCGTGGCCCTTTTTCAACTTCTCCACGACATCCGCATCACCTGCCGCCGCCAGAAGTGTCGGCAACCAGTCTTCGTGGGCAAAAATTTCATTTGATATGGAACCCGGCTTGACAACGCTGGGCCAGCGAACGATAGCCGGCACACGGAAACCGCCTTCCCAGGTTTCGCCTTTTTCGCCATGGAACGGTGACGTACCACCATCCGGCCAGGTGAATTTCTCTGCCCCGTTGTCGGTCGAAAACACCACGATGGTATTGTCGGCGATGCCAAGCTCATCGAGCTTTTTCAACAGCTCGCCAACGACCCAATCGAGTTCCTGCATACCGTCGGCGTGAAGACCGTAGCGAGTCTTATTTTTCCATTTTTCCGAGAGCCTGGTCCAGACATGCATTCGCAGTGCATTGTGCCAGATAAAGAATGGCTTCTTGTCCTTAACCGCCCGCTCCATGAAATTTACGGACCGCGCCAGCAGTTCGTTCTCGATTGTTTCCATGCGCTTGCGGGTTACCGGGCCGGTGTCCTTGCACACCTGCTTGCCAATCCGGCCCCAGCGCGGTTCTTCCTTCGGATCGTCCATGTCGGTCGCCTTGCAATCCAGATTGCCCCTGGGACCGAACTTCTCAAGGAAACCTTCTACATCGTGGGGATATTGCGGGTCTTCTGGTTCCTCCTCGGCGTTCAAATGATAAAGGCTACCAAAAAACTCATCGAAACCGTGCACTGTTGGAAGAAACTTGTTGAGGTCACCCAGATGGTTCTTGCCGAACTGGCCGGTAACATAACCCTGGTTCTTGAGCAGATCCGCAATGGTCGGGTCTTCTGGCTGCAGGCCAAGCGGTGACCCCGGCAGACCGACCGTCAACAGTCCGGTGCGGAAGGGATGTTGCCCGGTAATGAAGGCCGACCGGCCGGCGGTGCAGCTTTGCTGTCCGTAGTAGTCCGTAAACAACATGCCTTCATTTGCAATGCGGTCGATATTCGGCGTCCTATAACCCATCATCCCCATATTGTAGGCGCTGATGTTGCTCCAACCGATGTCATCGCCCCAAATCACCAGGATGTTTGGCTTTTTGGCTTGCGCCGCTTCAACTGCGCCTGGTGACACTGCGCCGATAATTGCAACGCTAAGTGCAATCCCGCTCAAGAATTTCATTATGCTGAAGTTCATATTGGATCCCCTATTGATGTCGCAGAACAGCCACGGGCAATATAGAATTGTGCAATTGGATTTCAAGGTTGTGCTGAAACTGCGGCGTTGTCTGCAAATGAATGTCGATCAAGGGACATTCGCTGTCCAGGCCAGGGCCAAGGCGGTGGAATAGGGCTGCTGTGTCCACATGACGATGGAGGAGGCGGCAAACAAGACCTCCCCCGTCAGAACGTCGCCGGCGCCAGGGCCAGAAGTTTCGCCGGTTGCTATTTCGTCAAGGTAGCCTGATCAACGGTGAGGCCGAGCACTATTTTCGCTGTCAATTGGCAGCAACGCGCAATACCGTCTGACTGGATACGTTGGCGTCTGGCCATGGAAATCGAGGTGAAGGGGGTGCGCGATGAGAGTAGGACTGACAGCGGCGCTTGCAATTGGAGCGCTGGGGGTGGCCGGTGCAGTCGGGTATTGGGCCGGTCAGAGGGATCTTGGCGGAAATGGACCGGCCATTGTTTCCGAGGTACAGGCTGCGGCGTCAAAGGCAGTGAGCGGCGCGTGGTCACCGACAAAGCCCTACCCCAGGCACGATGTCTACTATCCCGGCACGGAAGAACTGGCCCCCAATGAGATGCGCGTAATCGCTTGCGGCAGCGGCATGCCGACGCCACGGCTCAAACAGGCCGCGGGCTGTTTCGTTGTCGAGCTTGGCAATGGAGACAAATTCATTTTCGACATGGGCGAGGGCTCGTATGAGCGCCTGTCAGCGCTCGGTATCCCGCTCGATCAGCTTGACAAGGTCTTTCTCGGTCACCTTCACCTTGACCACGCGGGCGGCTTCCCAGCCTTTTATTTCACGGGACCGGTGAACAACCGCCTCACGCCTGTGCGTGTCTGGGGCCCGGATGGCGTCAAGCCGGAATGGGGCACCAAGGCCTGGGTTAGGAATATGGAGAAGATGTGGGCTTGGGAATCCGCGACCCGCGGCGCCGTTGTCGATCCGCGCGGCCTGGAGCTCGAAGTCAACGAGTTTGACTGGACAGCGATGAACGGCCTTATCTACGATGAAAATAGCGTCGTCGTCCGAACCGTTCCAGCGATCCATGGCGAACAGTCCGTCAGCTTCATACTGGAATGGAATGGCTTGAAGTTCGCTTTCTCCAGCGACACCCTGCCGTCCGCGGGCTGGCGCGATTTTGCGGCCGGCGCGGATCTGGCGATCCACGAATGTTTCTTAACGCCCGAACTCATGATGTCGAAGCTGGGTATGGCGCCGTCGGAGGCGATCTTTGTAGGTACGCAAGGACACACCTCGG
Source organism: Alphaproteobacteria bacterium (assembly GCA_021776235.1). Classification (GTDB taxonomy): domain Bacteria; phylum Pseudomonadota; class Alphaproteobacteria. The sequence goes on from JAJFGG010000062.1 coordinate 18,005, forward strand.
CGCAGGCTTTTGGTAAAATCATGACCCTGACCAAACCCCGGCTCGCGGTTTGCTATCACTTCCAGAACGATTTCGACACCGGCCCATTGGTGCGCGCGGACATTCGCAAGACCTACGACGGGCCACTCGAACTGGCCCAGGACTTCATGGTCTGGAATGTGACCAAGGAAGAGATTCGCACCCGTATGGCGGTTCCGAATCATGAGGGCTTCCCCGCGCCGCCGCAGCGTCAGAAGCAGCCGCCGGACTCGATGGCGATCCTGAAATTTAGCGAAACGACGATCAAGAGCATCGAGCCGGAATCCGCCGCCGTCACCAACGCCCAAATTGAGGCGTTCAACAAGCGCAACGGTACGAACATCAAACCAGGACTAACCGGAATACCGTTCAGAAACAAGTAATACAGAGGCCTCATGGCTAAGTGTCCGATGGCGGCCATGTCCACCGCCCCCGTCAGAACGTCGCCGGCGTCAATCGGTAAGAAATTCGCGGGTTTCCTTGATCGCCTCGGCCAGGCCAATGCGCTGGATTTCGACACCGGCGGGGAAGGCGGTGGTCAGCCGGGTCGGCAGCATGGCGTCCAGCATGACGAAAACGCCCTTGTCGGCGGCCCGGCGCAGCAGGCGGCCATAGGCCTGCTTCAGGCGCAGGCGGGCGATCATGTCGTCATAACCGGCGCCGAAGCTTTTCTTGCGGGCCCGGTGCAGGATATCCGGCCGCGGCCAGGGCACCCGGTCAAAGACAATCAGGCGCAGGGAGCGGCCCGGCACATCGACGCCATCGCGCACCGCATCGGTGCCCAGCAAACAGGTATTCTCCTCGGCCCGGAAAATATCCACCAGGGTCCCCGTATCCATGGCGTCCACGTGTTGGGCCAGCAGCGGTATGCCGGCCTCGTCCAACGGCTTGGCGATGCGTTCATGGACCGCGCGCAGGCGCTGTATGGCCGTGAACAGGCCCAGGGCGCCGCCCCCTGCCGCCAGAAATAATTCACGATAGGCCGCCGCCACCTGATCGGGCCGGTTACGGTTGACGTCGCGGACCACAAGGATACGGGTGGCGCCGGGATAATCGAAGGGCGAGGCCAGGCTGGCCCGCATCGCCGGCTGCGCCAGATGCAGGGCGCCGGTACGGACCTCCGCCGCAGTCCAGTCTTCCGGGGCATCGGGCGGGTTGTCGCGCAGGGTGGCCGAGGTGATCAGTACGCCGTGCGCCTGGCGCAGCACCGCCTCGGCGAAGGGCTGGCTGGGATCAACCCAATGGCGGTGCATGCCCACGTCCCGGTCGCGCCCGGCCTGGCGTTCTATGGCGAACCAGTCAACGAACAGGCCCGGCGTTTCCTGGCCTAGATCCAGCAGCATGGCGCGCCAGGCCTGGACCATATCTGCCCGGCGCTTGAGGCTGCGGGCCGCGGCCTCGATCCGTAGCCGCGAGGAGGTATCCAGTTCGTCGGCCTCGTCATCCAGACGGGCCAGCAGGCGGCGGCCCAGTTCCAGCAAGGGACGGCGCAGGGCCTCAAAGCCGGCGGCAGCTTTGTCTGCCGCCTGCAAAAGCTCCGTCGGCGGCTCCACGACCGAGACCTCAAGGCCGTAGGGAGAGCGGTCATTGTCAACCCGGGCCAGGACCACGTGGCGGACCGCGGCCAGAAAGGCCTCCATGGGTCCGCTGGCGGCGCCATCAGCCAGCCGTTGCAGCCATCCCGGCCCGGCCAGAGCGGCGGCGGCGCGAAGCGAATTCTGCAGCAGGACCAGGTCATCATCATCGACGATCAGGTCGCCGATCCGTGCTTCCAAGCCACGGGCCCGCCCACGTCCGCCGCGCCCGCCTTCGGTGCCCAACAGCCAGCGGCGTAATTCAGCCCCCTCGCTGCCCGCCACGTGGGCGGCAAAGGCGCTGTCGGCGGCGTCAAAGACATGATGGCCCTCGTCAAAAACATAGCGCAGGGGCAATTGCTCGCTGCCCGCCTCCAACACCGCGCGGATCATCACCAGGGCATGATTGGCGACAACGATTTCCGCCTGCAGGGAGTCCCGGCGGCTGCGCTCGATAAAGCATTTCGAATAATGGCGGCAGGCGGAATAGATGCATTCACCGCGGCGGTCGGTCATGCCGGCAATGGTGCCGCCGCCGAACAGGGTCGCCAGCCAGGCAGGGAAATCGCCACCTACCATGTCCCCATCTCGGCTGTGTTCAACCCAGCGTGCGATCAGCCCCAGGGCAATGGTGCCACCGGGAGAGGTCGCCAGGGCCTTGGTGGCATCCTCGAAATTCAGCAGACACAGGTAATTTTCCCGGCCTTTGCGGACCACGACGTTGCGGCGTTTCTGTTTTACATCCGGGTACAGGCGGTCCAGTTCGCCATCGATTTGTCGCTGCAGGTTGCGGGTATAGGTGGAAAGCCAGACCGTGCCGCCGTTCTTACGGGCCCACAGGCTGGCCGGTGCAATATAGCCCAGGGTCTTGCCGACACCGGTGCCGGCCTCGGCCAGGACCAGGCGCGGCATATCTACCTCCTGACGCGGCAGAAAGGCGCCGGCGGCGGCGGCGGCGTAATCGAACTGTTGCGGCCGGCTTTCGGCCCCGGCGCCGATCAATGCCGCCAGTTGTTCGCGGGCGGCATCCGGGCTGATGGCGTGATCGCCGGGCGCGGGGGGCGGCGGGCCGTCCTCACGTTCCGGCAGCCGTTGCCAGGCATTCATGGCGCCGCCCAAGTCGCCGTCCGCGCCGCCCGATGGTATGCCCAGGGCCGCCAGAACCGCCGGCCCCCAGCGCCAACCGGCCCGCGCCATGGTCATGGCCAGGGCGCCCAAACGTTCATTCCGGCGCTCCTGCCTTTCGCGGCCCGCGGTCAGTTCCGCCAACAGCGCCCGGGCCGCGCCCTGCAGCGCCATAGCGCTGTCCGCGGCGTCCCCGGGTGGGGCCAGGTTCAGGGCAATTGCCAGGCCGCCGGGCGTGGGCAGGCAGAATTGCGCCGGACGGGTAAAGGCAAACAGTTCGAGGATGTCATAGGCGGCAAGTGACCTTGCGCCCAACCGGCGGGCCGTGGCCAGGGCATGACAGACGATGGGCAATTCGTCCCTCGCTTTGGCGATTGCGGCCGCGCCGGTCAGTTCTTCGATCTCTCCATCCGTGCTCAGCCAGGTGGTCAGGCGCGCGCCCGCCACCAGGGCCGGGGCGGCAAAATCAGGCTTTTCGGAATTTCGGGTCGATGTGGGCATGGTTGCGGCACTATAGGCCCGGAAGGTATGGCTCACCACCGGTTGACGTGGCTGATTTATTCCCTAATGTCCCAGCCCCGCAAGGATAGAACATCATGACAAAACATTCGGAAATCGCTGCCGAAAGCAAGGCTTGGCCGTTTCACGAGGCGCGCGCGCTGCTGAAACGGGTTGGCGGGCAGACACCGGCAAAGGGGCACGTGCTGTTTGAAACCGGCTATGGCCCCTCGGGACTACCCCATATCGGCACCTTTGGCGAGGTGGCGCGAACCTCCATGGTGCGCCGGGCCTTTCACGAACTATGCGACATTCCGACCCGGCTGGTGGCGTTTTCCGACGACATGGACGGCTTGCGCAAGGTTCCGGATAATGTGCCCAACAAGGAGATGTTGACCCGGTATTTGGAGATGCCCCTGACCCAGGTGCCGGATCCATTCGGTACTCATGACAGCTTTGGCGCCCACAACAACGCCCGCCTGCAGGCCTTTCTGGATCAGTTCGGCTTTGACTATGAATTTGTCAGTTCGACGGATTGCTATCGCGCCGGTACCTTCGATGCGGCCCTGACGGCGGTGCTGCGGGAATATGACAAGGTCATGAAAGTGATCCTGCCGACCCTGGGCGCGGAACGCCAGGCGACCTATAGCCCATTTTTGCCCGTCTGCCCGGATACCGGTCGGGTCCTACAAGTGCCGATCATCGCGCGGGACCTTGAAGCGGGCAGCGTTACCTACGAGAACGACGCGGGCCGCAGGGTCGAGGTGCCGGTGACGGGCGGGGCGTGCAAGCTGCAATGGAAGGCGGATTGGGCCATGCGCTGGTTCGCTCTGGATGTGGATTACGAGATGTCCGGCAAGGACTTGATCGAGTCCGTGCGTCTGTCATCCAAGATTTGCCGCATCCTGGGCGCCCGTCCGCCGGAAAGTTTTACCTATGAATTATTTCTGGATGAAAACGGCGAGAAGATCTCCAAATCCCGGGGCAACGGCCTGAGCATCGAGGAATGGTTGCGCTACGCGGCGCCGGAAAGTCTGTCGCTGTATATGTTCCAGCAGCCGCGCCGGGCCAAGCGGTTGTTCTTCGATGTCATCCCCCGGGCAGCGGATGACTATTTGCGGTTCCTGGACAGTTACCATAACCAGGATGTTGCGGAGAAGCTGGCCAATCCGGCCTGGCATATACATGGCGGCCAACCGCCCCAGGAAGATGTGCCGTTGACGTTCGCCCTGTTGATGAACCTGGCCGGGGCCTGCAATTCCGAGGACGGCGAGGTGTTGTGGGGCTTTATTTCGCGCTATGCACCCGGGGCCACGCCGGAAAATCATCCCATGCTGGATGCTCTGGTGGGTTATGCCATCAACTATTACCGGGATTTCGTAAAGCCGCACAAAACCTACCGCCAACCAAATGATCAGGAACGGGCCGCAATGGAAGACTTGCTGACCGCTCTGGATGGGATGGACCCCGGTCTATCGGGGACGGAAATCCAGAACCAGGTTTATGAAATCGGCAAAGCGCATGCATTCGAGAATCTGCGCGACTGGTTCAAGGCGCTGTACGAAGTGCTGTTCGGTCAAAGCCAGGGGCCCCGGTTTGGCTCCTTCGCCGCCCTGTATGGCGTGGCGGAAACGGCGGCGCTTGTGCGCCGGGCCCTGGCGGGCGATGATTTGGCAGCCGATTAAAAAAACCAAAATGGAGGGATAGGCGGATGGAAACCCTGGCGACGGGATACGGCCTGATCGAAGGGCCGGTGTGGGATGCCAACCGCGGATTGATCTATGCCGATGTTATCAACGGCGGCGCCTATTGTCTGGCTACTGACGGCAGCATCACTCAGGTAATCGAACATCGCCGGGGCATGGGCGGCATGGCCCTGCATGAAAATGGCGGCCTGGTGGTTTCGGGACGGAACATATCATTGAAGCCGGCGGACGGCGGCGCGACCGTGCTGCTGTTGTCCGACGACCCTGAAGGCGGCCGGATTGGCTTTAACGATATTACCACTGACGCCAAGGGCCGTATCTATGCCGGGGCGCTGGCCTTTAGACCCGTGGGCAGCGACGAGACGCCAAAACCGGGTGATCTGTTTTGTATCGATCTGGACGGCAGCGCCCGTGTGGTCGGTAACGACGTGATGCTGACCAATGGCCTGGGCGTCTCGCCCGACGGCAGCAAGCTGTATCATTCGGAGTCCCTGCGCAATCTGGTGCGGGTCTATGATGTTTCCGCAAACGGCGATCTTGGGCCGCACCGCACCTTTGCCGCCATCGCCGATGGCATACCCGACGGCCTGGCGGTGGCGGTGGACGGCAGCGTCTGGGTCGCCATCGCGCACGGCGCCCGGGTCGACGTGTTCGAACCGGACGGCAGCCTGCGCCGCAGTATTCCCTGCCCGTTACCCATGGTCACCTCGGTCTGTTTTGGCGGTGACGATCTGATGGATTTCTACGTCGTCACTGGTTCGCGGGGTGCGGACCGGGACGATGCCGGCACGGTCTATCGCATGCGCGCCGATGTGGCCGGTCTGCCCCTGGCGCCGGCCGCCGTCGCCGTCTGATGGCAGGCTTGTCCTGAATTCAACGAAACTAGGCAAAAAAGAAACCAGAGAAACGTCCCATTGCAGTATTATGTATGCTAATCCATTACCCGCGCCGATTGCTATTCATACTGGGGCAGAAGAATGAGCCGATTGCATTTCCGGTTGTTGTTTTTTCTGACCGGACTGTTCGTCTTTCGGGTCGTGGCTCAAATGGTTCAAGCTACATTCCCTAACTCGCTATTACCGCCATTTCAGGCATGGCACGGGGCCGTCCTGCCCTATCCGATGCTGGTCGCCGCCCAGATCGCCATCGTCATAACAATGGCGATCATAACCTTTCGGGTGAGGACAGGTGCTATTGTCCCTAATCCATGGAAACATCGTACCTGTTTTGCGTTTGGCGGTTTCTATTTCTCTTTTATGGCGTTCCGCCTGTTTTCTGGATTCACTTTCCTTGCTGACCATCCTTGGTTCTCAAAACACTTGCCGGCATTCTTCCACATGGTTTTGGCAATCTTTGTTTTGACGCTTGCTCATTACCTTTACCGAAAGGCTTTGGCGGCAGCGCCTTTGTCCAGCAACCGTGGTGCCATCTAGGAGAAACGGTGTGGTAAACACAAGTGTTGGTGCAAAAATTATGAGTGCCGCATCATATCCTGCGGTCATCATGCTTGGTTTTGCTGTTTATACAACACTTGCCAAACTGGGACTATCAGTAACAGTTGCGTCATATGTAGGGGCGCTCGTCGGTGCGATCCTTATTACGTTGCTCGAAATCAATCTTCCTTATCGGCAAGACTGGATCCCCGATGCAAGAGAGATCGGTGTGGATGCCTTATATATGATTACTGTACAGGTCGCTCTACCGTTTTTTGTATCAATATCTATTGTGGTCGCTCTGTCCGATTATCTGAAAGGGAACGGATATGCCGTCCAGCGTATTTGGCCGCATGACATCCCTGTCGCGGCACAAGTTTGCTTGATGCTTTTAGTAGCCGATTTTCCCAGGTATTGGTTGCATCGGGCATTCCACAAATTCAAGCCTATGTGGCGATTTCACGCGGTTCACCACTCTCCGCATCACCTCTACTGGTTAAACGTCGGTAGATTCCACCCTATTGAAAAAGCAATTCAATACGCAGTGGACGCATTGCCATTTGCGCTGATGGGGCTTTCGAAGGAGGTCCTGGGCGCATATTTCGTTTTCTATGCGATTAATGGTTTTTTCCAGCATTCTAACTGCCGCGTCCACTTGGGTCCACTAAACTACATTGTGAGCGGCCCTGAACTTCATCGATGGCATCATTCGGAGTTATCGAAAGAGTCCGACACGAATTTTGGCAACAACTTGATTATATGGGACCTCTTATTTGGAACCCGAATTCTTCCTAGAGACCGATCTGTTGGCCCACTCGGATTGGTTAATCGCCAGTACCCTACTAGTTTTTTTGCGCAAATGAAATCCCCATTTATAAAAGATTTGGAGGGTGGGTGAAGCGATCTATGACCATGCAATCGAGTTACATCGGCCACCAGGTATTGAAGACTATATTGAGTTTGACGCAGGGTCTCTATCACCGTCGACTGATTAAATGCTCAAAGAACCCGCGTCATGCTCAAGTTAACATTTTGAAAAAAATCTTGGCGACGAACGCGAGGACGGAGTTCGGCAAGCACCATGGATTCAAGAGAATTAATGATGTCAACGACTTCAGGAAAGCGGTAGCCATCCACCGGTATGAAGATCTTCGGTCATATATCGAACGTCAGGAACTAACGGGCGAATCGTGCCTCACATCGGCCTCACCTGTTTACTACCACCGTACGAGTGGAACAGTCGGTGAACCGAAGAATATTCCCGTTACGAAATCAGGATTGACCCGCATTAAGCAGCATCAGCAATTGTCTGCTTATACCGCGTCTAAGGGGTCAGAAATCTTTCGTGGAAAGGTTTTTGGCATAACAGGTCAGGCAATTGAGGGAAGGATGGCTGGTGGAACACCCTTTGGCTCGGCTTCGGGCTTGATCTACCAGAACCAGTCGAAGCTAGTGCGCGCAAGGTACGTATTACCGCCGGAAGTATCGGAAATTGAGAACTATGAGACTCGATACATAGTGATGGCTATCTACGGTCTCGCGGAGCCGTTTGTAACTTGTATCGGAACCGCCAATCCTTCAACATTGATAAGGCTCTTGTCGGTAATTAATCAAAACATAGATTTGATTTTGGATTCAATCGCGGCAGGGCGTTTGCCCGACACATTTCCCAGAATTGCCAAATCTGATAGCGATCTGAGTCCTAACGCTCAACGGGCCGAGTATTTGCGGACCAGATGCATTGACATCGAAAAGCTAACCTTTTCGGACATCTGGCCAGAGCTTAAAGGCATCGTTACCTGGACAGGTGGAAGTTGTGCCGTACCGCTTCGACGTCTGACGGGCTTGCTCCCGGATAATCACATGATCATTGAGTTAGGCTATGTCGCAAGCGAAGTCCGGGGAACCGTCAACGTGGATGTGCGCAACAATCTTTGTCTGCCGACGCTCATGGATACATATTTTGAGTTCGTTGAACGGGAATCATGGGAGCAGGATACAGGAGATTTTCTTTCCCTACATGAACTCGAGGACGGGCGTGAATATTACGTATTCGTGACCACCTCAGAAGGTCTCTATCGATACGATATGAACGACATCGTGCGTGTGACCGGAATGCTGAACGAGACGCCAATTTTTGCATTCGTTCAAAAAGGTAAGGGCGTCACCAACATTACAGGAGAAAAACTTCATGAAGCGCAGGTCCTGAATGCCGTCATGGCCACGTTAGAGGAACGGGACATCCAATCAAATTTCTTCATTATGCTCGCTGACCAAGAAGACGCGGGGTACACACTGTACGTTGAGACGGCTTCAACAACTGATCGAATAGAGACCGAGTTATCGAATGCACTGGAAAGGTATTTGCGCGCCGCAAATATTGAGTATGACGGAAAACGGGCGAGCGGAAGGCTTGCCTCGTTAGTCGTCCGATGGCTTCCAAATGGCACCGGAGACAAGTACCGGTCATATTGTGTGTCAAATGGTCAGCGAGACGCTCAATTCAAATACCTTCATCTTCAATACGCACATGAATGCTCGTTCGACTTCAATGCGCTTGCGTTATCTCGGTGACTTGAATGCATATTGAGAGACTGGAAGTGACCGAATTCCCGGTTCCGTTCAAGACCGTCTTCCGCCATGCATCCGCGAGCAGGGTGCAGGCCGAGAATGTCATCGTTATGGCATATTCGGACTGTGGGCTAATTGGTTACGGAGAAGGTTGTCCTAGAAGCTACGTGACTGGTGAAACAGTTGAGAGTTGTACGGCGTTCATCCAACAATACGCGGATGTGATTGCCGACGCAATTCAGGACGTGGGGACGCTCAAAGAATGGATCGCGACAAATCGATCAATCATTGATCGGAATCCGGCGGCATTTTGCGCGGTTGAATTAGCGATATTGGACCTATTTGGCCGCGTGATGGAAAGGCCTATAGAAGATCTATTGGGTATAGGACGTTTATCGGGGATCTGCAATTACTCAGCCGTACTTAGTGATGCACCGCATCTTGTATTTTGGTGGCAATACCGACGTTATTGGAAGAATGGATTTAGAGAGTTTAAGGTCAAAATATCTGGTGACCCCCAAAGAGACCGGCGAAAAATGCGTGTACTCCAAAATGGGTCAGGAGGAGCGATTCGGGTTCGCCTGGATGCAAATAATCTATGGACTTCGGCAGACGAATGCATCCACCATATCATAGGTCTTTCTAGCGAGTTTTTCGCCATAGAAGAACCACTACAGGAAGGTGATCTGAGCGGATTCAGAACGGTTGGAGAGGAGATTAGGACAAAGATAATCCTCGACGAAAGCCTTTTGCGATCCGATCAGCTGAAAATGCTCAACGACGGCGACCGTTGGATTGTAAACCTTCGAGTTTCAAAAATGGGTGGGATTATTCGATCATTAGAAATTGCCAATGAAGCCTCCAAGCGAAATATCGCAATTATTATCGGCGCACAAGTCGGAGAAACCAGCATCCTGACAAGAGCCGCCCTAACAGTCGCCAGCGCGCAGAAAAATCGTTTGGTTGGTCAGGAAGGAGCGTTTGGAACTCATCTGCTTAGAAAGGACATCACCAAAGTGCCGATAATGTTTGGGGATGGCGGAAGATTGGACATTTCTCAATATGCAAATCGGACTGGCTCCGGTGTAGATTGCAACCTATGAAGTCTCTAGGATTTAAAATTGTTATCTATTTTTTGGCTCTTCTAGCTGGCTGTACTCCGGCCGTCGTCTAAGACCGGTCAATAGAGGACCAATGACCGCAAGTCTGCATCACGCCCATATCTTTGCCACGGACATTGGCGCCACGGTGGCCTGGTGGCAGGAGATGCTGGGTGGCGAGGTCGTGTTCGACGGCGAATTCGGCGGTGCCCGCAACGTCTTTATGCGGGTCGGTGAGGGCCGCCTGAACATTTATGATCAGCCGCCGCCGGAATTCCAGCCTGGTCAGGGCCGGAGTACGGTGCATCACCTTGGTATTTGCTGTGATAACCTGCCGGCATTGGTGACGGCGATGGCGGCGAAGGGGGTGGCGTTTCGCAGCGATATCCGCGAGTTCGGCAATTGGCGCTACATCATGTGCGCGGCTCCCGACAACGTGCTGCTGGAGCTGTTTCAGGCCGATGCCGACCTGACGCCGCCGGAATTGGCCGCCTATCTGGCAGACCGGTGAGTAATAGCCAGGACACTTGCCGCAAGATCTATCCCTGGCATCAGGCCATGTATGAGCTTGATTGAACCGTTCGGCTATTCAAATAATGCCATTCGGTTGGACGTCGACGGTATTGGCAAAATAAAACCGGGGGCCGGCGCGGTGCCAGCCCCCGGTCCTGGCAGAAGACTGCCACCAAAAACTTAGTACAATGCCATCGGGTTGCCCGGCGAACCGGTGCCGCCTTTGATCTTCAGCGGCGACCAGACGAACAGGAACTCGGACACGTTGTCAGCCACCAACTGACTGAGATCGAGATTTTCCAGGTTCCAGATGCCGCGCTTGGTTAACAACTCCAAATGGCACTCGAAGGGCTGTGCGGTCTCGCCGGCGAAGTTTGGCGCCACAGCCTCCACGGCCCAGGAATCGGCGGCTGTCAGAATGATTTTGCGCGAGGCCATATACTTGCAAGCCGAGGTGCCAAAGCCCGGTTCGCCGGCGTTGAAGGCGGCGACCCGCTTTTTCTTTTCGGCGGCATCAAAGGTATCCCACTTGGATGGATGCCAGATATTGCCGTGACCCGTGTAGAGAAAGACGCAGTCGCCTTCACCGATTGGCGCAATGCCCTGGCGTTTGACCATTGCCTTGACATCGGCGTCGGTGATGATGCCGGGATCGCCCTTGTTCGGCGGCGGCGCGGGGATCGGCAGCTGGTCCATGCCGCGATAGGCGGCCGCGTTCAGCAGCACACCCCGGCAGACGAAACCTTTCTGGGCCACATGCTCGACGCCCAGGGGTCCGACGCCATAGGCCCCGGCCACCTCGCTTAGAATCCGGCCGTTGTAGAAGAAATCACCCTTGGAGGTGCGAACGCCGATATGCCCGGGTCCATCGAACTGGGTGCCGACCTGGCCGATCTCGGCCGTCACCACCTCGTCATTGCCGACCAGCTCCCGTGGACCGAATGGGACCGGGCCGCTGGAGGGCAGGCCTGGAATGGTCAGTTTCCAGCTGCGGACGCCAAACATTGGCATGTCGGATTGATAGACCTTGCCAAGGGTCGCGACCTTGCCTTGCTTGACCAGCTTGATCGCCTGCAGAACAATTGCTGGGGTGGTGCGGTTGACGGCGCCCGCCTTGTCATCCTTGCCCCATTCGCTGGGCGCCCATTTTTCCGTGAGCGGTTCATCGTTCACCGACCAGGCCGGACCGGACAGACCGACATTTATTGATAAAGCGAGTACTGCAACGCCTGCTATTGTCATCTTCGACATTTTTCGCCCTCCCCTGTGTGTTGAATTGATGCGGAAGATTACACATCATCGGGCGAAAATGAGTCAAGCCTGTCCTGGATTGCTGTCTGGGGCGGTCAACAGCCCCGGCGGCGGACGAAAGCCGGATGCGCTGTTACCGTCTGCGTGCCTTGCGGGCGGCATAGCGAAGGTCGCGTGCAGCCTTGCGTTCGGCCATAAGCGCGACTTCACGGTCAGCAATTTCGGCCATTTCGGCCTTGCGGGCTTCCTCTTCGGCCTTCAGGGCTTCGGCCCGGGCGGCGTCTTTGGCGGCCTGCTCCTCTGCCTTGCGGGCCTCTTCCGCCAGCTTGGCCGCCTTACGTTCGGCTATGCGGGCCTCCCGCGCAACGGCGATGGCACGCCGGGCGGCTTGCCGTTCAGCGAATTTCGGGTCGTTGGAGGGAGTCTTTGCCCGCGCCTTTTCAAGCTGGGCCTGCCTTGCCTTCGCTGCCACACCCAACCGGTCAGCCAAGCTCGGCTCATGCTTCTTCATCTCTCTCCACCTCAATCATTCTGCTAATGTTCCGGGATGCAATCGTGTTCGCAGTGCGGATAGCATGGCATTCATGATTTGTGAAGCCGGCGATCGGTTTGTGATCCCCCACTGGCTTGATGGTTTTTAAACGGTCCCGGATTCCTGCCGGTGATCACCGGCTCTGTTAGCTTGTCCAACGCCAGAGATTTCACACCGGCATAATCCAGTGCATGCCTGAAGTCGCCTAATTGGCCATAGGCGTATTAGCGCAAGCGGATGATCATGTATTTCATGAAGGCCCGGTCTACCGTGGCCTGGGCCGCGCCGCGCCAGGCATTGAAGGCGGCATCATAACTGGGAAAGACGCCGCGTACGTCTATCGCGGCCAGATCGACGAATTCGGCGCCGCGCGGGTCGCGGACTTCACCGCCCATGACCATGAACAGGGGTTGCGCTTCCTGATCGAACATACGATCGTCGATGGTGTCGTCTGGTGCTGTCATGGCGGTCTTATAACAGGAAATCATTGCCGGTCTATGAAGATTGCCGCGCATTGGACAAATTGTCACGGCGCAGCGAAATTGACCGTGCTGCCTGGAAAATGCGGCCTGCAATGAATAAAAATGGGCGCGGCAAGGGGCTGGAAACCATGCCCGCGTCCCGTGGGCCCAGGTATCGTGAAAGCGCTGGGCCGGCCAGGCCGGCGGGCTATAATGGTTCGTCGTTTTTGGAGGCGGAAGCATCATGGCTAGGGAAGAATTTCTACTGGAACCCGGCGACCTTGGTTTCTACGGCGCCGGCCTGACCCGCCCCGAGTGTGTCCTGTGCCTGGCCGATGGGACGGTCATCACCTCCCATTGGGAAGGCGGGGTCAGCCTGATCGATCGGCATGGCGGACGCCGGGATGTTCTGGGCCAACGGGACGGCGGCCTGCCACCGGTGGCGACAAACGGTTTCGCCCTGACAGGGGCGGGCGATTTCCTGCTTGCTGATCTGCATGGCGAGGGCGGCGGCGTCTGGCAGCTTTCGCAAAATGGCGACGTGCGCCCCCTGTTGGTGGAGCTGGATGGCCAGGCCCTGCCGTCCGCGAACTTCGTTGGTATCGATCATGAAAACCGCATCTGGATCACCATTTCCACCCGCCATGATCCCCGCGCCCTGGCCTATCGCCCGGGCGTTGCCGACGGCTTCATCATTCTGATGGACAAGAATGGCGCCCGCATCGTGGCCGATGGCATCGGCTATACCAACGAGGCCATCGTCGACCCCAGCGGTGCCTGGCTGTATGTCAACGAGACCATGGCGCGGCGTACATCGCGTTATCGTATCCACGACGACGGCAATGGCGGCAGCCGTTTGGGCCCGCGCGAGACCTTTGTGGAGTACGGCGCCGGCACCTATCCCGACGGCCTGGCCTTTGATGAGGACGGCGCATTCTGGATGACGTCCGTCGTCTCCAACCGGGTGGTCCGGGTCGCCGCGGACCGCAGCCAGACCATCGTGATCGAGGAAAACGATCCGGAACAACTGGCCGTGGTGGAAAAGGCCTTTCTGGCTGGTGAAATGGGCCGGGAACATCTCGATAGCATCCAGACGGAGGTCATGCGTAGCATTTCGTCCATCGCTTTTGGCGGGCCGGACCGCCGCACCGCCTACCTGGGCAACCTGCTGGATAGCAGGCTTTACACCTTCGAGAGCCCGGTGCCGGGTTTTACGCCATCCCATTGGAACGTTCGCCTGTGAGCGACAAGAAAGGCCTCTGTCGATGAGCCTGCGTGTCGCCGTGATCGGCGCGGGCTATTTCGCCCAGTTCCACCATGCTGCCTGGGATCGCCTGCAAGGGGCGGAGTTGGTAGCCATCGCCGATCTTGATGCGGAACGGGCCGCAGAGGCGGCCGCCCGCTATGGCGTGCCCGCATTCACCGATTACAGCGCCATGTTGGACGCGGTGGCGCCGGATCTGGTTGATATCGCCACGCCGCCGGCCTCACACCTTGAATTGGTCACCGCTGTTTCAGCCCGGGGGCTGCCGGCGATCTGTCAAAAGCCTCTGGCGCCGGGCTATGAGGAGGCACTGGCGGTGGTCGAGGCGGCGGAGCGCGCCGGAAGCCTGTTGGTGGTGCATGAGAATTTTCGCTTTCAACCCTGGTATCGCGAAATGCACCGGCTGATCACGGCGCGGCAACTGGGCGCGCTGCACGGCGTTGCCTTTCGCTTGCGGCCCGGCGACGGCCAGGGGGCGGGCGCCTATCTGGACCGCCAGCCCTATTTCCAGCAGATGGAGCGTTTTTTGGTGCATGAAACGGCGATCCATTTCATCGATACCTTTCGCTATCTGCTGGGCGAAGTGAGCGGTGTCATGGCCCGTCTGCGCCGCCTGAACCCCCATATCGCGGGCGAGGATGCCGGGCTTGTCGTGTTTGAATTCGCCGCCGGCCAGACGGGCCTGTTCGACGGCAATCGCCTGAACGATCACGTTGCCGAAAACACCCGGTTGACCATGGGGGAAATGTGGCTGGAGGGGTCCGCCGGCATCCTCCGCCTGGATGGCATGGGCCGGTTGTGGTGGAAGCCCCATGGCGGTCCGGAAGCGATGCATGACTACGCCCGGTCAGACGATGGCTTTGCCGGTGACAGCGTTTATGCCCTGCAGGGCCATGTCCTGGCCCATCTGCGCGGCGAGGGGCCGGTGGAAAATACGGCGCGGGAGTACCTGCGCAATCTGGAAATTGAAGAAGCGATCTATCGTTCCGCCAGGGAAAACCGCTACATATGGCTATAGGCTAGTTGCCGGTGCGAAACATCAGCAGATAGGGCACGGCAGGATTATTGTGGGTGTCGCGAAAGGCGCTGTGCCGATAATTCGGCGAGTTGATCCAGATAGCGTAGGTGCTGTTCGGAGCCAGTTTGACCGGTGCGACGTTGGTTCTTCTGTTCGGCAGATATTTTACTTTTCCAACAAATTTTGGGGTAACCGTTGGGTCGTGGATGGCCCACGACCACATATTATCGGTCATCATGTCCTTGCTGAAAGTAACGCGGATTTCACTTGTGGACGGATCGACGTTCATTTCACCGGCCCGGGGAGATGTTTTGACGACAACCGGTGGCAATGTGTCGAGGGAAATATCTTCACCGGCGACAGCGCCCGTGGCCAACACCGCCAAGGCCAAGCCATATAGATAAGCCCGAAACAGCTTCATGCCGGCACCCTTTCCATGACAGGCCACTTTACGGCGTATCCCGAGATCCGCTAAAGCCCATTACCCAAGGCTTTGTCGGCCGCCATTGTAACGGCGGTCAAGGCTGCCGTCCCGTAGCAAAGAAACTCTTGCGGCCGCCGCTGGTGCCGTCAATTGGGCGCCTGAATCCAGTCAAATAAGCTGCATACACGGCCGCAACGCCGATCTCTCGTTCTAGTCGTCGAGATTGCCGCTGCTGCGGACCATGGCCAGAAATTCACGGCGGGTTGCGGCATTTTCTCGGAATGCGCCCAGCATCCGCGAAGTGGCCAGGGCGGCGCCCGGTTTGTGTACGCCGCGGGTGGTCATGCATTGATGCGACGCCTCGATCATCACGGCGACGCCCAGAGGTTGCAACACCTCCTGGATGGTGTTGGCGATCTGCGCCGTCATTTTTTCCTGAATTTGCAGGCGCTTGCCATAGACCTCCACCAGCCGCGCCAGCTTTGAAATGCCGACGACCCGATGGTTTGGCAAATAGGCAATATGGGCCCGGCCAAGGATCGGCGCCATGTGATGCTCGCAATGACTTTCAAAACGGATGTCCCGCAGCAGCACGATTTCGTCATAGCCTTCGACTTCTTCGAAGGTGCGTTGCAGGATTTCTACCGGATCATCGTGATAGCCGGCGAAATATTCCTCATAGGCGCGGACCACCCGCGCCGGCGTACCGGCCAGGCCCTCGCGGTCCGGATCATCGCCGGTCCAACGGATCAGGGTGCGAATGGCCTCCTCCGCCTCCGTCCGGCTGGGCCGTCGCTTTTGGGCCGCCTGGCGTTCCGCCGCCAAGGTTTTAGCCAGCCTCAACTCCGGATCTATGTTCTTTGCCTTGTTCATGGTCCCACCTTTGAATCCCCTGAAGTCAACTTAAGCCTGGAAACACAAAGGGCAAGGATAATGACCTTGTTCTATTTGGAGCGCTTTCGCCGCCAACAGGAGCATCACGGATAAAAAACGCCGTTTATGCCGGGGCTTCCAGGCTGGCTTCCTGGCGTTCCCTGGCGGGTTCAAGGCCTCCCGCAGTGGTAATGAAATCCACCACGACTTCCAGACCTTCGCGGGTTTTCAGGTTGGTGAAAACAAACGGACGCTCGCCGCGCATGCGTTCGCTGTCGCGACGCATGACCTCCAGATCGGCGCCGACCATGGGAGCCAGATCGATCTTGTTGATGATCAGAAGGTCAGAGCGGGTGATGCCGGGGCCGCCTTTGCGGGGAATTTTCTCGCCCGCCGCGACGTCAATGACATAGATCGTCAGATCGGCCAGTTCCGGGCTGAATGTGGCCGCCAGGTTATCGCCGCCGGACTCGATCAGGCAGATTTCCGCATTTGGGAAGGCCTGGCTCATCTGCGCCACCGCCGCCAGATTGATCGAGGCATCTTCGCGGATCGCGGTATGGGGACAGCCGCCTGTTTCCACGCCCATGATACGCTCCGCCGGTAAGGCGCCGGCGCGGGTCAGGATCTGCTGATCTTCCTTGGTATAGATATCATTGGTGATCACAATGATGTCCCGCTCTTCCCGCATGCGGCGGCACAGCGCCTCCAAAAGGGCGGTCTTGCCGGAGCCGACGGGGCCGCCGACGCCAATGCGAAGCGGGCCGTGATGGGGCGATAGATCGGTGCTGGCGCTCATGATCGAAACAACCTCGTATATTGGTTCTCGTGTTGCATGCTGGCCCAGTCCACCATGATGGCGGCGGAGCCAATCTCGTCCAACCTGGCGGTGCCGGCCGCTTGCGCGGTCTCGGTTACGGCGCCTTCCAGGGCGGCCTGAGCCAATTGTCCATCGGTCTGGCCCAGGGGTATCAGGCGCACCGCGGCGTTGATCAGACTGGCCGACCAGGCCTGAAGATATAAATGCAGCGCGGCGGCGGGATCGATGCCATGGGCCGCGCACGCCATGGCGACGGCGATGGCCTGGGTGGGTGATATGCCGGCCCGGCGCAGCAAGGCCTCGCGTTCCCGCAAAGCATCGTTTGGCCAGGCGCGCATGACGGTCAACACAAAGGCCTCGCCCTGGGACAGACCTTCCAAGGCCAATTCCCGAGAGGCAAAGGATGCCGCCGCCAGTTCCGCGACTTCAAGGAATTCCGCATTTTCCGCCCTTAGGGCCGTGGCAAGAAATACCCCTTCGCAGCGGCCGCTGCCATGGCGCAAATCCGCCTGCAGCCATTCGACCAGGCTGTCCCGGTCGTGGACCAGGCCGGCCTCGACGGCATATTCCAGGCCGTGTGAATAGCTGAAGGCGCCAATAGGAAAGGCTGGCGACAGCCAGCTTTGCAGCCGCAGCAGGTGTTTTGGTTTAATGTTCATGCTGATGATCGTGGCCGGGCCCGCCGCCGGCGTTTTCATAGGCGCCGCCTTCGGGCTGGAACGGCGCGGTGATGGCCTCCACCTGGGCGCCCATGGCCCGCGCCATGGCTTCGATGACATGATCGGGGCGGATGCGCAGACGATCGGCCGCGATGTCCGTGGGCAGATGGCGATTGCCCAGATGCCAGGCCATGCGCTGCAGGGCCACGGGTGTGGCACAGCGGATTTCCAGAAGAGGTTCGGGCGCGGCCCGGACCGCCAGCCAGCGGCCATCGCTGACGCGCAGGCCGTCGCCATGGGCCATGGCCTTGGCCTTTGGCAGGTCCAGCAGGATCGCCTCACCGTTGTCCGTATGCAGGCGAATGCGCCGGCGGTGGCGCTCGTCAAAGGCTAGGGTGACGCCATCGGCGGCCTGCTCGGACGGCCAGTCGGTGGCGTTGAAATGGGCGATCGCGCGGTGCATCCGATTTTTCCTTATCAATACAGGAAGTAACGTTGCGCCATGGCCAGCACCTCTGCGGGCTCGCAGGTCAGCAGGGTGCCGTCGGCGCGGACTTCATAGGTTTCGGGATCCACCTCTATTTTCGGCATATGGTCATTCAGGATCATCGCGCCTTTGCTTATGCCGCTACGGGTGTTGCCGACCGCCAGCAGCGGCTTAGCCAGGCCGTAGCGCCCGCCAATGCCGCCGTCGATGCCAGCCTGGCTTGCGAATGTCACCGATGAAGCTGACTGCGCGCCGCCAAAGGCTGCGAACATGGGCCGCATATATTGTGGCTGGGGTGTCGGGATCGAGGCGTTTGGATCGCCCATTTGCGCTGCCGCGATACTGCCCATCTTCAAAACCATGTCCGGCTTGACGCCAAAAAAAGCCGGCGACCACAGGCACAGATCGGCCAGCTTGCCCACCTCGATCGAGCCCACATGCGATGCGATACCTTGGGCGATGGCCGGATTGATGGTGTATTTTGCGATGTAGCGCCGGGCCCGCAAGTTGTCGTTGTTACCGCTTTCCCCGTCCAGGGCGCCGAACTGCTTCTTCATTTTGTCGGCGGTCTGCCAGGTCCGGATGATGACCTCGCCAACCCGGCCCATGGCCTGACTGTCCGATGCGATGATGGAAAAGGCGCCGAGATCATGCAGGATGTCTTCCGCCGCGATGGTCTCGCGGCGAATACGGCTTTCGGCGAAAGCGACGTCCTCGGCAATGTTCGGGTCCAGATGGTGGCAGACCATCAACATGTCCAAATGCTCGTCCACCGTGTTGCGGGTGTAGGGCCGCGTCGGGTTGGTGGACGAGGGGATCACATTGGCCTCACCACAGACCTTGATGATATCGGGGGCATGGCCACCGCCCGCGCCTTCGGTATGGAAGGCATGGATGGTCCGGCCCTTGAAGGCCTTGACGGTATTCTCGACAAAGCCGGATTCGTTTAAGGTATCCGTATGGATCATGACCTGCACATCCATCTCATCCGCCACGGACAGGCAGCAATCGATGGCCGCGGGCGTGGTGCCCCAGTCCTCGTGCAGCTTCAGACCACAGGCGCCGGCTTCCACCTGTTCCACCAGTGCGCCCGGTAACGAGGCGTTGCCCTTGCCAAAAAATCCCAGATTCATGGGAAAGCCGTCGGCGGCCTGCAACATGCGCTGAATATGCCAGGGTCCGGGCGTGCAGGTGGTCGCGTTGGTGCCCGTGGCCGGTCCGGTGCCGCCGCCCAGCATGGTGGTAACACCGGAATACAGCGCCTCTTCGATCTGTTGCGGGCAGATGAAATGGATATGGACGTCCAAGCCGCCGGCGGTGATGATCTTGCCTTCCCCCGCGATGGCCTCGGTCGAAGGGCCGATGATGATATTCACGCCCGGTTGAATGTCGGGGTTGCCGGCCTTGCCGATGGCGGTGATGCGGCCATCGGTGATGCCGATATCGGCCTTGACCACACCCCAATGATCCAGGATCAGGGCGTTGGTAATGACCGTATCCACGGCGCCCTGGGCACGGCCCAGTTGCGATTGTCCCATGCCGTCGCGGATAACCTTGCCGCCGCCGAATTTGACCTCTTCGCCGTAAATGGTGTGGTCCCGCTCAACCTCGACAAACAGATCCGTATCGGCCAGGCGCACCTTGTCGCCCACGGTGGGGCCGTACATATGGGCATAATCGGCCCGGTCCATGCTGGCAGCCATGCGCTAAGCCTCCTTGTCCAGGGCGCCCATTACAGCGCCGTTGAAACCGTATGCCAGGCGGCTCCCGCGATAGGACACCAACGCCACCTCGCGGCGCTGTCCCGGCTCGAACCGGATGGCGGTGCCCGCGGGGATGTCCAGACGGCGGCCTCGCGCGGCCTCGCGGTCAAATTCCAGGGCATCGTTGCTTTCATAAAAATGATAGTGACTGCCCACCTGCACGGGCCGGTCACCGGTATTGGCAATGGTCAGAGTGATGACGTCCTGCCCCTGGTTGAGGGTGATCTTGCCTTCTTGGGCAATAATTTCGCCTGGGATCATGATCTCTTACCTCAACGAATGGGATGGTGGACGGTGACCAGCTTGGTGCCGTCGGGGAAGGTGGCTTCGACCTGGACATCGGACAGCATTTCGGGGATGCCCTCCATCACCTGGCTACGGTTGATGACCGCCGCGCCGGCGGCCATCAGATCCGCTACGGTGCGTCCGTCGCGGGCGCCTTCGACGACGAAATCCGTGATCAGGGCGACGGCCTCGGGGTAGTTCAGCAAAACCCCCCGGCCCAGACGGTTGCGGGCCACCATGGCCGCCGTCGCCACCATCAGTTTGTCTTTTTCCCGCGGGGTCAGATACATGGGCTTCCTCCTCAAAAAAATTCATCAACAGGCCCAGACGCGGGGCAGGGGGCAGGGCCGGCCATGAATGGCGGCGCGGAAGGGCAACAGAAAGGCCTCCACATCCTGCCGCAGGGTCAGGCCTTCGGGGGCCAGAAAGCGGCAGATCAGCAGGCCCTGCCGTTCGCTTGCCCCGGCCCGGCCACGGGCCTTTTGCAACAGGCGCTTTGCCATCGCCAGATAGTCCCCCGCGTCGGTCGCGGCATAGACCAAGGTGGCCAGGGCGCGGGCGCCGGCCAACAAAGAGGGCCGAGCGCGCAGGTTTTCGATATCGCCTTGCAGGCGAAAATCATCGGCCCAGATCAGCCGTCCGTCCCGGCGCAGGCGCCAGCGGTCCCGAACGGCGGCATGGTTCAGCCGTTCACCGCTGGCCAGGCGCCCCAGCAACAGCCAGTCCATGGCCAATAACCGGCTGCCGCCATCCATTTCCACATGGGTTTGCCGGGCCAGGGCGCCGCCATCGAATAAAATGGTTTCCTGGGGCAGCCATTCCAGAAAGGCGCCGTCGCTCAGCGCCAGACGGCATTGAACATGGCTGTCGGCCCCGCGGGAGCGGTAGACTTTTTCCGCGGCCTGGGTGGTGGCTGTGACCCGCGCCCCGCGCTCCACGGCAATAGCGTATTCCAATTGGTCGCCATCGGTGACGCCGCCGGCGGTGTTCAGCAATACGGCCTCTACCTTGCCCTTCGGCCGGCGCGGCAGGAGCACCCGGCAGGGGTTGGCCTGATAAAGGGCGGTCAGGCGGCTCTCGGGGCCGGCAAAGCCGACACGGGCGATGCCCTGCAAACGCTGCAGGCGCTGCACCTGTTGCCCCGGGACAGGCGTTTCAGACCGTGAGGTAGCGGCGTACATCTTTTTCCACCATTGCGGACCTGTCACCCGATAGCATGACCTCGCCCCGGTCCATGACAATATAGCTGTCCGCCAGATCGCGGGCGAATTCAAAATACTGTTCCACCAGAACAATGGCCATATCGCCGCGATCCCGCAATAGGGCGATGATCCGTTGGATGTCCTTGATGATCGAGGGCTGGATCCCCTCGGTCGGCTCATCCAGCACCAGCAGACGCGGTTGCATGGCCAGGGCGCGGGCAATCGCCAATTGCTGTTGCTGGCCGCCGGACAGATCGCCGCCCCGGCGTCCCAGCATATCCTTCAGTACCGGGAACAATTTGAAGGTTTCGGGTGGCAGGCGCCGTTCGCTGCGCGGCAGGGCGGCGAAGCCGGATCGCAGGTTCTCGTCCACGCTCAAAAACGGGAAGATCTCCCGCCCCTGGGGCACATACGCGATACCGGCACGGGCCCTGGCATGGCTGGGCGTTGTGCTGATGTCACGGTCTTCCCATTGGATACGGCCCTTTTGAATGGCCTGTTGGCCGACAATGGCGCGCAACAGCGAGGTCTTGCCAACGCCGTTGCGGCCCAGCACGCAGGTGACTTCACCAGGCCGGGCGGTTAGGGATACCCCGCGCAGGGCCTGCGATGCGCCATAGAAAAGATCGATGTTATCCACCCGCAGCATCGCCTATCGCCCCAAATATACTTCGATGACCCGCGGGTCGTTCTGCACCGCCTCCAATGGCCCCTCGGACAGCACGGAACCTTCGTGCAGGACCGACACCTTGGTGCCCAGGGCACGGACGAATTCCATGTCATGCTCCACCACCACCACGGACCGGGTCTGGGCGATCCGGCGTAACAGATCGGCGGTCTGCTCGGTTTCGGCATCGGTCATGCCCGCCACCGGTTCATCCACCAGCAGCAGTTCGGGCTGTTGCATCAACAACATGCCGATTTCCAGCCATTGTTTTTGGCCATGGGACAGTTCACCGGCCAGGCGCCGGCGCGCCGCCGTCAGGGCAATGGCTTCGAGAGTCTCGTCGATGGCCGCCTGCTGGCTGTCCGACAGTTTCGCAAAAAGCGTGGCCAAGGGGCCGCGTGGCGCCTTCTGGGCCAGCTGCAGATTGTCCTCGACACTGTGACTTTCGAACACGGTGGGTTTTTGGAACTTGCGTCCAATGCCCAAATTCGCGATCTGGGCTTCATCCATGCGGGTCAGATCAATATCGCCCTGGAACAGGGCAATACCCTTGTCGGGGCGTGTGCGGCCGGTGATGATATCCATCATGGTGGTCTTGCCGGCGCCGTTGGGGCCGATAATGGCCCGCATCTCGCCCGGTTCCACCACCAGGCTCAAGTCATTCAACGCCTTGAAGCCGCCAAAGCTGACGGAAATACCGTCAAGATACAAAATTTCGCTCATGGCTGGCCCCGCGCGCCGATCAGCCGGGCGAGCCCGAAGCTGCCGGCAATGCCTTTGGGCAGGAACAGCGTGACGCCGACGAACAGGCCGCCCAGCGCGAACAGCCAGATTTCGGGGAAGGCGGCCGTCAGATAGCTTTTTGTCAGGTTGACCAGGACCGCGCCCATGATCGCGCCAATCAAGGTGCCGCGCCCGCCCAGGGCGACCCAGACGACGATTTCGATGGAGTTGGCGGGGGCGAATTCACCGGGATTGATGATCCCGACCTGGGGCACATACAAGGCGCCGGCGATGCCGGCCATTACGGCCGAAAGCGTGAAAACAAACAACTTATAATGTTCAACCCGATAACCCAAAAAACGGGTGCGGCTCTCCGCATCGCGAATACCCACCAGAATTTTGCCCAGCTTGGACGCCACGATCATTCGGCACAGCACGAAACCGGCCAATAATGCGGTTCCGCTGGCCATGAACAGGGCGACGCGGGTGCTCTGGCTGCGCAGGTCAAAACCTAGGAGCTCTTTGAAGTCAGTCAGGCCGTTGTTACCGCCGAAACCCATATCGTTGCGGAAAAAGGCCAGCATCAGGGCGAAAGTCATGGCCTGGGTGATGATCGACAGGTAGACGCCGCTGACCCGGGACCGGAAGGCAAACCAGCCAAAGACAAAGGCCAGGACGCCCGGCGCCAGCATCACCATGGCCATGGCAAAGGCGAAACTGTCGAAGCCGTACCAATACCAGGGTAGTTCCTGCCAATCCAGAAAGACCATGAAGTCCGGCAATTCGGCATTGCCGTACACGCCCCGGTCGCCGATCTGGCGCATCAGGTGCATGCCCATGGCATAACCGCCCAGGGCAAAGAAAGCGCCATGGCCCAGACTGAGAATGCCGCAAAAGCCCCAGATCAGATCGACTGACAGGGCCAACAGGGCAAAGGACAAATACTTGCCGAACAGGCTGAGCCCATAGGTGGGAAAATGCAGGGGCGAGGTTTCCGGCACTGCAAGGTTGAGGATCGGCACGATTATGGTGACCGCGGCCAGAAGGACGGCGAATAGCCAGGTACTGGTCTTCAGCTGCATTACACTAGGCTTCCGCCGCGCGACCCTTCAGGGCAAACAGGCCCCGGGGACGCTTTTGGATGAACAGGATGACCAGGACAAGGATCAGGATTTTACCCAGCACGGCGCCCGCGTAGGGTTCCAGAAACTTGTTTGCCAGACCCAGGGACAGGGCCCCGACCATGGTGCCCCACAAGTTGCCGACGCCGCCGAAAACCACGACCAGAAAGCTGTCGATGATGTAGCTCTGGCCCAGGTTGGGGCTGACATTGTCGATCTGGCTCAACGCGACGCCGGCCAGGCCGGCGACGCCCGAGCCCAGGCCGAAGGTCATGGCGTCGATCCAGTTGGAGCGGATGCCGACTGAGTTGGCCATTGTCCGGTTCTGGGTCACCGCCCGCATGCGCAGGCCAAAGTCCGTGTAACGGATCAGCAGGGTCAAAAGCAGAAAGACCAGGGCGGCAAAGACAATGATCCAAATACGGTTGTGGGTCAGGACCAGGCCGCCGGTGATCTCGATAGAGCCGCTCATCCAGGATGGCGCGATGACCTCCTTATTGGTCGGGCCAAAGATAGAGCGGACAAATTGCTGCAGCATCAGGCTCAGGCCCCAGGTCGCCAGCAAGGTCTCCAGGGGCCGGCCGTAAAGGAAACGGATGACGCTACGCTCAAGGAATACGCCGAACAGGCCCGCGATCAGGAAGGCGCTGGGAATGGCCAACAGCAGGGAGTGTGTGAAGGCGCCTGGAAAATACTCCTGCACCAAGACCTGCACCACATGGGTGGTGTAGGCGCCCAGCATGACCATTTCGCCGTGCGCCATGTTGATCACGCCCATCACCCCAAAGGTGATGGCCAGGCCGATGGCGGCCAGCAACAGAACAGAGCTCAGGCTGATGCCCTGAAACAGGTTCTGCAAGACATCAAAGAACGCCAGGCGTTGTTCTATGCTTTTGCTGGCGACGGTCACCGCAGCCAGCAGTTTGTCCTGCGCCTGCAGGGCCGTATTGGCCAACAGATCACGAACCTCGCGGTCCGGATAATCGGCCAGCATTTTGGCGGCCGCCAGTTTTTCCTCATCTCCGCCGTGACGCAAACGGGCCGCCGCCAGGGTGCGGGCCAGCACCTGGCGTACGTCGCCGTCGGTTTCCTGCAAATAGGCCTTGGCCAACGGGGACAGACTATCGGCGCCGGCGGATTTGAACATGGCTTGCGCCGCGGTCAGGCGTTGTGCCGGGTCCGGACTAAACAGGGTCAAGGCGCCAAGAGCGCCGTGCAGGACGCCGCGCAGGCGGTTGTTAACGCGGATTTTACGGGATGCGCGGGGTTTGGCCTCGCCCAACGGCGTGCCGGTCAGCGCGTCGAGAAAGATTTTTCTTCCGTCCTGCCGCTGCACGATGACGATGGCGCCGTCGGCTTTCCGGCGATGCAGGCGGCCTTCCAGCAATGCGGTCAGCGGCGCAACAACGCGGCTATCGCCGCTGGCCGCCAAGGTCTCGACCGCCGCGATCTTGGCCTTGAAACTTTTGGCGGTCAGGCCTTGCAGCAGGTCTGCCATCTGGTCCGATTGCTCCGCTCGGGCCGGCGAATGGTTGGCCGCGGCGGCGAATAGCAGCAGGGAAAGGATGATGATACGTCGCAACATTTTTCTTCTGGCCTGACAGTGTTTCATCGTGCCGACCACACTGGGCGACGTGGCAAGGAATAGAGGAGACGATGCCGCGCAAACTGCCTGGCATCGTCTCCCCGGTCGGAATCTAGTTGGTGTAATTCGGCTTCCTGCAGTTGCCGCAGATCCAGGGATAGGTCCAATCGGCGGTCAGGGCCGCGCTTTCAGGGATGAAGTCACTCCAGGCATCGCCGGCCACTTCGCCTTCGGTCTGCCAGACCACGTCGAACTGACCGTCGGCCTGAATTTCACCGATCAGGACGGGCTTGGACAGGTGATGATTGGTGTTCATGACGGCCATGCCACCGGTCAAATTCTTCACCTTCTGGCCATACATGGCCTGGCGAACCGCATCCACATCGGTCGTGCCGGCCTGCTTGACCGCCTGGGTCCACATCCGGAAGCCGATGTAGGTCGCTTCCATGGGATCGTTGGTCACCCGCTTTTCATCGCCGATGAAGGCGTGCCAGGTTTTGATGAATTCGTCATTTTCGGGTGCGTCCACGGACATGAAGTAGTTCCAGGCGCCCAGATGTCCGACCAGGGGCTTGGTGTCCAGACCGGCAAGTTCTTCTTCACCGACCGAGAAGGCGATGACCGGGATGTCTTCAGCCTTGATGCCCTGATTTGCCAGTTCCTTGTAAAACGGCACATTGGCATCGCCATTGATGGTGGAGACCACGGCGGTCCTGATGCCGGCCGAGGCGAATTTCTTCACAGAGGCAACGATGGTCTGCCAGTCCGAATGGCCGAACGGTGTATATTCTTCCATGATGTCGGCATCGCCGATGCCTTTGCTGTGCAAAAAGGCGCGCAGGATCTTGTTGGTGGTGCGCGGATAGACATAGTCCGTGCCCAACAGGATGAAGCGTTTGGCCCCGCCGCCATCTTCGCTCATGAGATATTCCACTGCCGGGATGGCCTGCTGATTTGGCGCGGCGCCGGTGTAGAAGACGTTGCGTGAGGATTCTTCACCCTCGTATTGCACCGGATAGAACAGCATGCTGTTCAGTTCCTCGAACACCGGCAGCACGGATTTCCGGGACACCGAGGTCCAGCAGCCGAACACAACGTCGACCTTGTTGACCTGGATCAGCTCGCGGGCCTTTTCCGCAAACAGCGGCCAGTTCGAGGCCGGGTCGACGACCACCGCCTCTACCTGTCTGCCCAGCAGACCACCGTCCTTGTTCAACTTGTCGATCATCATCAGGACCGAGTCCTTCAACGTGGTCTCGGAGATGGCCATGGTTCCCGAAAGGGAATGAAGCACACCGACCTTGATCGTGTCCTCCGCCGCCTGGGCCGGAAGGGCCGAGACACCGACACTCATCGCCAAGGCGGCGGCGGCCAGTGTGTTAAGGGCATTGCGTCTGCTTATCATCAGTTCGTCTCCATAAGGGGTTGTCTTGCACCACCCTATGGATTGCAAACCGCGTGCCAAATTCAGAAATAATTAATTATTCCGCTAACTGATTGTAATGATTAGTGAAACTTAAGGCCTCCTGGGTATCTGCCAGGGCGGCAGGCGACGCACAAAAATTAGGCTCTATATGGGATTTGCCTAAAAATTAAGCGATCTTAATCTTTTGCGCCTCTTGTCATAGCGCCATTGCCGGTCAGAATAAGGCACCGGCCGGCTTTGGCCAGCCGTACGGGGTTGTCTTGCACCAGCGGATAATCTCGGGACACCGTGGCATCCTCTGCCACGGTGTCTGCGGCTGCATTTGGAAGCCGTTTGTCCATTCATCAGATAGAGCTCGCGAGTTCGCCACAATTGACCCGCCGCACAGACCACGAGGAGGATGCCGCGTGAGCGAAACGGACGCATCTGCGCCGCAGAAAAAACCGGTCGGTTTGGCCCTATGGGGCACCGAGCCGGTACAAACAACCGTCCGCCACGCCCGGCTCGCCGAGCAGGTCGGGTTCGAGAGCATCTGGCTGACGGACACGCAGCTAATCTGCCGCGAGTTGTACGTGACGCTTGCGGCCTGTGCGACCTCCACCACCCGTTTGCGGCTGGCGACCGGGGTCACCGTACCACGCACGCGGCACCCTAGCGTCACCGCCGGCGCGTTGGCTACGCTAAGCGAACTGTCCGGCGGGCGGGCCCTGGCGGGAATTTCGGTGGGTCATTCGGCATTGCGCAACATCGGCCATGTACCGGCACGCATTGCGGAACTGGCCGACTACGTCGGGACCGTGCGCCAGCTGCTTGCGGCGCGGACAGCTCGCTTTGAAACCGGCACCGAAGGGCCCTAACCTGGCTTGCACATCCCGCCTCGGTACCGCTGCACGTCGCCGCGACCGGTCCGCGATTGACACGCGCCGCCGCGGGCATGGCTGATGGCATTATCCTGCTACAAGGCGCCGCGCCTGACCTCATTGAAAAAGCAATGGGTCTGGTGGACCAAGGACTAAGGGAGGCCGGCCGCGCACCGGGAAGCGTGCAGACCACGGCGTGGATCTATGTGGGCCTGGATCGTGATGGGCAACGGGCGCAGGACCAGGTGCGCGCTCGGGTAGCGGCGGTCCTGCGCATGATGGATTCCTCGCAATTTGAAGACCAAGATCGCGAGGCCGTGGAACGTCTGCACCACGGCTACGATATGTTTGCCCACGCCCAAACCATGCCGCCTCACGCCACTCTTGTACCGGAGCGGCTCATCCGCCGGTACGCTGTCGCTGGTACGCCCGACGAGGTGCGCATACGAATTGCCGAATTGCTCGCCGATCCACGCATTCACCGGGTGGTGGTCAGTCCGCAAATCGGTGCGCCGGATCAGCCCTTCACCCACGACTTTATCCGTCACTTTGGCGAGGCGGTGCTGGCGCGCCTGTAAAGCCGATCGGCACCGTCAATAGGCGCCGTCAGCTTTCGCGCAATGCGCTTTCGGCCAGGCCGGGCTGGCCAGTCTCGTCCTGCACCTCCCAGTCGCGGTCCGCCGTCCCTCGCACCCGCTCATCGTAGGAGGCGCGAAGCGCCGCTTCCGTTCGCGCCAGGTCGGCGAGGTCGTTTGTTATGGCAACGCGCCATATATGCACCCGCACCAGAACCAAAAGCCAGACAACCATGATCGCAGCGGCAACGGCAGCCAAAACCACGATCAAATCAAGGGTCGAAGTTTGCTGTGACTGGGCCGCGATTTCCTGCTCGGCACGGATAGCCCGCAGCAACTTTTCCATGCCGCTGGCATAGACCTGCTTCTGGATCAAATACCGGTTGCCGGACAGAATTTCGCGGGCTTCCCCCAGCTCCAGTTCACGGATCAACGCGAAAGCCTGGTTTTCCATCCTCACGAGTTCGCCATTGGCGGCGTCGGTCTCGCGGATGGCGTCCGCGATGGCCGGCTGCCGCGCAAGCTTGGTGGCCGTCTCGAGAGCGGTATACAGTTTCAGTTCGAAAACCCGGTAGCGATCGATCCACGCGAATTTTGCCGTCGCCGCCGCCATCGAAGCCGACATGGTCAATACTTCGTCAAAGTAAACGATATCGCCCCGGACGCGCTCCAGCTCGAAGATCTGGAGGTAGTTGTCCTGCCGGACGTGGTACACGTCGTAAAGGTGCCAGCACGACCAGGCGAGCACCGCCAGGGTTGTCAGCGACGCCATTGCGATCAGTTTGTATGGGAACGGTTTGGCCCGAGGCTGGGACCTGTCAGATTCCATAGCCTTTTTCCCATTTCTCAACTGCGGGCCAACTCATCTGAACGACGGCTTTTTTACAGCTTGAGCCGTATGGCTTTTCTTGTAAACCGCCAATTTGCCTTGACTCTGGCACCGCCAAAATTATCTGCAGACCATCCTTGTTACGAGCGGCATATGGCGCCGACGCCCCGGAGAACCAACGCGGCGGTTCAAATCTTCTTCAGGACCGTCAGCAGCCGTTCAATCTCTCCAGGGTCTCTATAAGCCCGGCGGAGCCAGGTCTCGACCGAGAAGGAAGACGGGTTCTCGCGCAATGTTCTGAGAACATTTTGTTCCATTTGGGCGTCACCCAGTGCAGCATGAGTGGCCGCAATGTAGACCAGCATATGCGGACCAATCGGACCACCGCGCTCAATGTTGCGCTGGAACGATGCAAGTGCTGCGGCGTAATCGCCGGCGTGAAAGTAGGCCAAGCCGAGCATGTTCAAAAAGGGTACACGTGCATTGACCGGATCGAGGCGCATTGCCTTCTGCAATGACTGGATCCCTTCGGACGCACGGCCCGCAAAGGTCAACATAATGCCATGGAAGGCATGGGCATGGCTGCTGCTTGGCCTCTTCTCGACTGCGATCCGGCAAAGCTCGATCGCTCGATCGTGCGCTCCCTCGAGCAGGGCCAAAAGACCTTGCGCAATCAGCGCCAGCGAATTCTCTGGATCGATATTGATGGCCTCGGCGCTCAATCGCCCAACTTCGTCGAGAGTGGCAACCCCGTCCTTTGCGTGTCCGAACAAGGTGGTAAGAGAGAGGACGAATGCCAGGCCGGCGTATCCTTTGGCGGAGTCCGGCTCCAGCTCGATGATGCGGCGAAACAGTACATTTGACGCAATGAAACGGGCCGCATCGTTGGGCGGATTGACGAGTGTCAGCGCTTGTCGATAGAGCGATCGCGCCTCCAGGTTTTTCATCCTGGTGCCCCCCGTTTTTAACGAAGCACCGGAGAGCAGTGTCACCGCCAGGGCGTTCCTGATGTCGTTGGCAATTTGCCCATGCGATGCAAAAAGGCCGACATGTGAGTAGTCGAAACGCTTTGCCCAGATTTGTTGGCGAGACGCGACGTCTATTAGGTGTGTGTTAACCCGGTAATTGTCATCGACGATCTGTATGCTGCCCCTAAGGAGATGGGTCGCGCCCAGCGCCGCGCCAATCTTTGAATTATCGAGATCACGATTGCCGAAGCGTGCGGACGAGCTATAAGCGATGACCTGCAAACCAGAAATTCGTGATAGGTCCGTGACAATGTCTTCCGCCAGGCCCGTTGCCAAATCGTATACCGAGGTGACCGGGCCAATCTTCTCCAATGGCAGGACCGCGATGGTCGGCGATGCAGAATATAATACGGCATCGTCGGTGCCCTGCGGAACCAAGTCAGGGCCGTGAGCGGACGTCAGCCACAGGGCTCCGCCAAGGCCGACGGCGACGACCGCTGCCGAAACGACAGCAATGCCAAGCGAACGTCGCCACCGTCCGGTTGCCGCCGGCTGTTCTGGCGGAATGATGCCAGGTCTTTCGGGCTGTTCCGATTGGCCAGCGGCATACTCGAATACCGGTACATAGGCACCCTTTGGAATGCTGATACGAATGGGATCATCTCGGCCAACGGTTAAGTAATAGTGCTCCAAGTCGCGGCGCAGGCGCCGAGCCTCCAGGCGCACAACCGGATCAGTGTTAGGATCGAAATTTTCGTCACGGTTGTACACCGACACCCCGATCGAATATCCCTTCAATCGATCGGGGCGCCCAGCCAGGGTTTCCCCGACAACGTAGTTCAGGAACGCCTGGCGGCGGTCATGACCCGGAAACTCGGGGCTATTTAGGATTCGCTCGAGCTGCTCCCGGACGGCGTGGGGAGCCGGGTGCCCCATGTTCTCTGAATAGATTGCTGTCTGGTTAGACCCTCGCATACCGCTTCCATTTTCAATCAGGATTCCATCATCCAGATGAGACCTAGAAAGGTTCTCCCTTAAGCTGAGAACCATGCCAACCGCTATGATTTAACCCGTCTGCCATTACGAAATTTGGCGGACTCGCGTCGTTTGGAACGCGTTCCGAACGCGTTCGAACTCCCGTAGCTCGACGATTGCAACGACACTAACACCACGTAGCCCAATTGTCTGATTTACATGGTAGAGGCTGACTGTCGGCATGGAAATAGGGAAGATCATGGATGATTTTTGCCACCAATTTCCCAGTCACGCCCGACGAATCCGACCACTTGCCCTAAGAGACTCGAACTTCCGTTCTATCTGCGAGGACTACGGCATGGCGCTGGGCGCGATCGAGTACTGGCATCACGATAAGGACGCGGCTTCTGGTCGAGAGGAAGAATTCCACCGAATTGCCAAGGAATTGAGGGAAGAGGCGTTCAAATACCTGGAAACGCACAGCGACAACTGACGAAGGGCGCCGCGATTAGCCGTTACATCGAGCGATGGATCGGTTCAGTGAAAATCGGAGCTGGATGATATCACGACCGAAAGCAACTTTTACCCATGGCGGGGCAAACATCCTAGGAGGGTTCGACAATGAAATACTTAATGCCAAAGCTCGTCGTTGCATCAAGCTTGGCAGTGGGGCTAGCGGTGGGGTTCATAGGCTCTTCATTCGCCCAGCAGTCCGATGCACCGTATCTGGTATATGAAAAGAAGAATAAGGACAAATGGGCAATCGAAGATAATCAAGTCAATGAGAAACTCGCAGCGCTTGAGAAAAAGTTCGGTAAAAAACCCAACATAATAATGGTGTTGTCCGACGACGTCGGTTGGGGTGTGCTTGGTGCTTATGGCGGCGGCAAGGTCGTTGGAACGCCGACGCCGCAACTGGACAAGATGGCCAGAGATGGCATGAAGTTTCTGTCGGCCTATTCCGAGCCTTCCTGTACGCCCACGCGTCTCGCCTTGTTGACTGGACGCCAGCCCCATCGTACCGGGGTTAACGTGGTACTTTGGCCGGGTCAGAAGCAAGGCCTCGTTGACGAGGAGGTAACCATCGCTGAACTACTCCGGGCTGGAGGCTATGACACGGCCATGTGGGGCAAGTGGCATGTTGGCGATGTTTACGATGAGCAGTTGCCCCATAACCAGGGCTTCGACTACGCCGAGTACTCGCCCTACAACGGCGCGGTCTGGGGCTGGCAGGACTCTGCTGAATTTCCGAGAAAGTACGGCGGTACGGCAGGTAAATCGGCGCTGTGGCTGGACGTGCCGGAGAACTACTTCGAGCGTTTCGGCCTGGAACCGCACTTCATCTGGGAAGGGCGCCCGGGGAAAAAACCAAAGAAGGTAATGCCGGCCAACTGTGAGACCTACCAGGAAATCGACACCCGGCGCACTGATGCAATCAACAAGTACGTCGCGGATCACGCCAAGAGCGACAAACCTTTCTTTATCTACTTCCCGACGGACGCCACCAACTCGATCTGTGCAAGTCCCGAGAAATTCCGGTTTCAAAAGCACGTTGACAGCGCCAACAACTTGGCTGTCTCGATGGTCCAACACGACAACAATATGGGGCGACTGCTGCAAAACCTGAAAGATCAGGGTATCGCCGAGAACACGCTGGTACTGTGGTATAGCGACAATGGTCCCATGCACGGGTTTTACCCCATCACCGGTTACAGTCACTTTCGCGGCGGCAAAGGTGATGTTACCGAGGGTGGCGTGCGCGTGCCGGCCATGGCCTGGTGGCCGGGCATGATCGAGCCTGGCCAGGAGCCCATCGATCTGCTGCATGTCTCCGACGTGTTCACCACGCTGGCGCGCATCGGGGGTGTCAAGGACAAGATCCCGACCGACCGGGTTACCGATGGTATCGACCAGGCGGCGTTCCTGCTCAACGGCGAAGATCACTCGCGGCGCGACTACATATTCCACTACAGTGGTACCGAAATTGGCGCGGTGCGGTTTGGCAAGCTTAAGATGCATTATAAGGGCCAGCAGGGCGGCCTGCCGCAGTTCGAACTGTACAACATTATGCGCGATCCACGGGAGGATCTCGGCAAAAAGATTGGCATCTATCCCTATTTGCATATCCCGGTACCCTTTGGTCAGCTTGTCCAGGCGCACCTCGAACAGATGCAGCAGTTCCCCGACCGCAAGCTCGACCCGAAGACGGGCAAGGAGGTTAAAGCCAGAAGGCGGGCGACGAGCAGCTGGGAGATAGGCCCGGACATGAACTGATTGAGAAGTTCCGGTACCGGGTGTTGAACTCGCTCCAAGCGACCAGCAGAGGATTGCGGTTACGGTGACATTGGCCTGGTTTCGGGTCCTGTTTTATCTGCTGCTGCCTTGGCCCGCGCTTATGGCCAGCCGCCAAACTGTCTAGCAGCGGAACCTAATACAGCCTGGTAGGCAGCCTAACCGTCTGCCCCGGCATAACCGATGAGGCGCAGCGCCTCGGTGATTTCGTCAAGAATGACCGGCTCATCGATGGTGGCCGGCATTTTCCAATCCCGGCTATCGGCGATGGCGGCCATGGTGCCGCGCAAAATCTTGCCGGAGCGGGTTTTCGGCAGACGGGGCACCACGGTACAGGTCTTGAACGCCGCCACCGGGCCGATCTCGGCCCGTACCTTGGCCACCAGTTCCTGGCAGATCGCCGATTCATCCCGGTCGACGCCCGCCTTCAGCACCGCAAAGCCCAACGGCACCTGGCCTTTCAGGCTGTCTGCGACGCCGACCACGGCGCACTCTGCCACATCCCCATGGCCAGCCAGCACCTCTTCCATGCCGCCCGTGGACAGGCGGTGGCCGGCCACGTTGATGATGTCGTCGGTGCGCGACATGATGTAGAGGTAGCCGTCCTCGTCCTGGAAACCGGCGTCGGCGGTTTTGTAATAGCCGGGAAATTCTTCCAGATAGGATTCGATATAGCGCTCGTCGGCCTGCCAAAGGGTCGGCAGGCAGCCCGGCGGCATGGGTAGCTTGATAACGATGGCGCCGGTGCTTCCCCGCGCTATTTCGTTGTTGCTTTCATCCACCACCCGCACGTCATAGCCTGGTACCGCCTTGGTAGGCGAGCCGTGCTTGATGGGCAGGGCGCCCAGGCCCATGCAGTTGGCGGCGATGGCCCAACCGGTCTCGGTCTGCCACCAATGGTCGATCACCGGCTTTTGCAGCTGTTGTTCGGCCCATTGCAGGGTATCCGGGTCGGCCCGCTCGCCGGCCAGGAAAAGGGTGCGAAAGCGGGACAGATCGTATTGGGCCAGTAGCTTACCGTCCGGATCTTCCTTGCGGATTGCGCGAAAGGCCGTGGGGGCGGTAAAAAGCGAAACGCAATTGTGCTGTTGGATGACCCGCCAGAAGACGCCTGCGTCCGGCGTGCCCACGGGTTTGCCCTCGAACAGGATCGAGGTGGCGCCATGGAACAGCGGCGCATAGACGATATAGGAATGGCCCACCACCCAGCCCACGTCCGAGGCCGACCACCACACTTCCCCAGGATCGACGTCATAAATATTCTTCATGGACCATTTCAGGGCCACCAGATGGCCACCGTTGTCCCGCACCACGCCCTTGGGAATGCCCGTGGTGCCCGAGGTATAGAGAATGTACAGCGGATCGGTGGCCAGGACGGGGACACAATCGGCGGGCTGCGCCCCGGCGACGGCCTCGTCCCAGTCGTGGTCCCGGCCCGGGATCAGCTCGGCCGCCTCCATCTGGCGTTGCAGGATGACGCAGGTCTCGGGCTTGTGGCTGGCCATCG
Organism: Alphaproteobacteria bacterium; assembly: GCA_021776235.1. Classification (GTDB taxonomy): domain Bacteria; phylum Pseudomonadota; class Alphaproteobacteria. The sequence goes on from JAJFGG010000062.1 coordinate 53,110, forward strand.
CGATGGCGCCATCCAGCAGGGGCTTGTAGGGCACGATGCGGCCAGGCTCGACGCCGCAGGAGGCCGACAGGATCACTTTCGGCAAGGCGTCGTCTATGCGGGTGGCCAGTTCGTTGGCCGCGAAGCCGCCGAAGACCACGGAATGCACCGCCCCGATGCGGGCGCAGGCCAGCATGGCGACGGCGGTTTCGGGCACCATGGGCATATAGATGATCACCCGGTCGCCCTTGCCGACGCCCAGGCCCCGCAGCATGCCCGCGCACTGGGCGACCTGAGCGCGCAATTCCAGATAGCTGATGCTGCGAATGGTATTTGTGACCGGGGAATCATGGATAATGGCCGCCTGGTCGCCACGTCCGGCTTCTATATGGCGATCCACGGCATTGTAACAGGTGTTGGTCTGCGCACCCGGAAACCAGCGGTAAAAGGGCGCGCGGCTGTCGTCCAGGACCTGGTCCCAGGTCTTGATCCAATGAACATCCTGCGCCGCCTCGGCCCAGAATGCCTGGGGGTCTTTTTGCCAGGCGCCATATGTTTCGTCGTATCCACCGGCCATGAAATTTTCCCCGCTTCCTGCATCCGAGATCATTGCGTTGCCTATTATGAAGGTTCACCTCGGTTATACCAATGCTCCTTGAGTGCACGACTGACGATACCCCGTATCGCTGCGTCGCACTCTCTTACCCGGTCGCGCCGGAGGCGCGCGTGCCGCGCGACCCCCGCAAGGCGTCGCTAGGGATCCCGATCAACGCGGGTTGGTATAGGGCTCGGGCACATGGATGGGCGGCAGGCCATCTGACAGGTCATAGGCATCCAGCTCCCTGGGCACCTTCAACACCGCATTGGCCCGCAATACCACTTCGCCATCGGCCAACAGGCGGCCTTCGGCAAAGACCAGGCTGCGGGTCTGCTTGACAACATCGCCATGGGCCTCGACCCACTGCCCCTTCCTCACCGGGGCCAGGAAGTCCGAGGTCATGTTCACCGTCACCAGAAAGCCGGGAATGCCGGTTTCCAAGTTGGCGTTGAAACCCAATTCGATGTCCATCAAGGTGAACAGCATGCCGCCGTGGCAAATTCCCGCCGCATTGACGTGCTTTTCGCCGCAACGGAAGCCGAACTCTATCTTGTGGCCGAGGTTGCGCAGGAACAATGGTCCCACGGTGCCGTAGTAAAACCGTTCCGGTTCCCAGGGATGAAAACCGGGCGGTGGACTGTGCGCTTCGAAGGACATGGGCAAACCTGACTAGGTGTGGTCTCTCACGCGGTTGTTCGTTGTATTTTGCCGCGCCTCAACCACCCGTGAAGTCCGGTTTCCGCTTGTTGGCGAAGGCGGTTACCGCCTCCTGGTGGTCGTGCGTGAGGTTGGACTGGGTTTCGACGCTAAGGCTCAGGTCCATCATCGAATGAGCCAGTTGCCGCAGTGGAATATTTACGACCTGCTTGGTCCAGCGAACCGATTTCGAGGCGCCTGACGCGAGCCGGCGCGCGAGGCCATAAACCTTGTCGTCGAGTTCCTCGGCCGCGACGACATGATTGATCAAACCGATGCGCTCGGCCTCGGTCGCGCTCATCAAATCGCCTGTAAAAAGATACTCCTTGGCGCGGGCGAAGCCGACCAATTGCGGCCAGATGACGGCGCCGCCATCTCCGGCGACCAGGCCGGCGCTGACATGGGGATCGCCGATCTTGGCGTGCTCGGCCGCGATGATGATGTCGCAGAACAAGGCGACGGTGGCACCAAGGCCGACGGCATGGCCGTTGACCCGGGCAATGATCGGCTTGTCGCATTCCAGCATGCGAAAGATGATGCGTTTTGCCTCCGGCACTATTTCATCAAAAAGCGCGGGGTCGTCAATTTTCTGTTGCATTGCGACGACGTTGCCGCCCGCTGAAAAGGCCCGCCCAGCGCCGGTCAGGACGACGACATCGACCTCGGCGTCGTCGTGAATGTCGCCCCAGATGCGCGAGAGGCCATGATGCATGCCGGACGTGAAGGCGTTAAGGTTGTCCGGCGAATTGAGGGTGATCGTCATCACACCATCGTCGTTTTCGATCAACAGATCCTCATACCCGCTATAGTCAATCATGCCATTTGTCCCAATATTGAAGTGTTGACCCAGGACATTAGCAGAGAGGCAGACGAAATTTTACCTGTCTCTCAGCCTGTGACGTTTGGCCGCTACCAGAAGGTTTGCCGCAATCGCGGGAGACTATCGCCGGGCAGCCGGCCCCGTCCCGAAAAGCCTAATCGATCGTGAGCTTGTATCTGACGACGCGGTTGTTGCCGGAGTCGGATATCCATAACGTTTCGCCGTCCACTTCGATCCCCTCGGGTGTCCTGAACGTGCCCGGTCCCTTGCCGGAACGGCCCGAACCGAGGGTCAGAAGCAGGTTGCCGTCCTGCGAGATGACCTTTACCTGGTGGTTGTTCTTGTCGGCCGCGATCACGGTGCCGTCGGCCAGGACGTCCTGATAACGGACGCCGTCGAAGTTATAGGGTGGACCTTTCAGTTCCCGTTTGATCTGCAGTTGCGGCGACAGCAACAGCATGCGGTCATTGCCGGCATCGGCAAGCCAGATATCGCCGTTCGGCGCCAGGGCAAGATCGTGCGGCGAGGATAGCCCGGTCAGTTCGCCGACGACCTTGCCATTTTCATAGGCAACGACATTGCCCGACCAGGCGCCGCCCACATAGATCCGGCCGTTGGGATGCGCGAGCACACCTTCGGGCCCACGAATTCGCGCCGTCAGGGTCCCGATCTGGTTGGCCTTGGTGCCGGCCATTTCATAGATGATGATACGGTTGTTATGGGTATCGGCCACATAGGCCCGGCCCTCGCCGTCGAAGTCGATATCATGGGTGCCCGATTGATGCTCGGCGCCAAACGCCGTGATGAAGGCCAATGACCGGGGATCGAGAACGGCAATACGATTATTGCCGACGTCGGCGACGAACAGAAACCTGCCGTCCGGCGACAGCTTCAGGTCGTGCGGATTATCCAGTTCGGCGCTGCCCGCAGCCATGAACGCCGCAGTCGTTTGCCCGGCCGCCATGGGTGCCCAGGCCGCACTAATGATGAAAGCCAAAGCCAGACGCAGGGTCATGTTCCGTCTCCAAGCTTGATATTAACGAATTCTGCGGATTGACGGCCTAGCATGCAAATGCTCACTGACCCTTGCCGTTACCGCCGGGGCGGTGTATGTCTCCGCCGCGCCATAGGCTTTGCGCCTGGCCCACCCCTATATTTTTGAGATCGTGACCAGCCATGCCGCTTCGCAATATCGCCATCATTGCCCACGTCGACCACGGCAAAACCACCCTGGTCGATGCCATGTTCCGTCAGTCCGGTACCTTTCGCAGTAACCAGCAGGTTGCCGAACGGGCCATGGATTCTAATGACCTGGAGCGCGAGCGGGGCATTACCATTCTGTCCAAGTGCACCTCGGTTGAATGGCGGGGTACGCGTATTAACATTGTCGATACCCCCGGCCATGCGGATTTCGGCGGCGAGGTGGAACGCATATTGAAAATGGTCGACGGTGTGGTCTTGTTGGTTGACGCCGCCGAAGGCCCCATGCCTCAGACCAAGTTCGTCACCGGCAAGGCCCTGGCCCTGGGCCTGCGTCCCATGGTCGTTATCAACAAGATCGATCGCGGTGATGCCCGCCCCGACGAGGTCCTGAACGAGATTTTTGATCTGTTCACCGCGCTGGAAGCCAATGAAGATCAGCTGGATTTCCCCTACCTCTACGCGGTCGGCCGGGATGGCTGGGCCAGCGATGATGCCGCCGCGGGGGGCGGTGACCTGACGCCTTTGTTCGAATTGCTGCATCGTCATGTGCCCGCCCCGACGGTTGATCCGGACGCACCGTTTGCCATGATCGCGACCCTGCTGGACGCCGATCCCTATCTGGGCCGGGTTCTGACCGGCCGCGTTGAGGCCGGGCGTCTGTCGCAAAATGATACCATTCGCGCCTTACGCGATGACGGCAGCGTGGTGGAAACCACGCGGGTGACCAAGTTGCTGGCCTTTCGCGGCCTGGACCGGGTGCCGGTGGAGACGGTCGCGGCGGGTGATATTATTGCCATCGCCGGCTTGCAACACGCCACTGTCGCCGACACCATCGCCGATCCGTCGGTAACCGAACCGATTCTAGCGCCGCCAATCGATCCGCCAACCCTGGCGATGACTTTTTCCATCAATGATTCCCCCCTGGCCGGGCGCGATGGCTCAAAAGTGCAAAGCCGGGTGATCCGCAACCGCCTGATGCAGGAGGCCGAGGGCAATGTCGCCATCAAAATATCCGAGACCGGCGACAAGGATGCTTTTGAAGTGGCGGGCCGCGGCGAATTGCAATTGGGCGTGTTGATCGAGACCATGCGCCGGGAGGGTTTCGAGCTGACCATTGGCCGGCCGCGGGTACTCTACCGACAGGACCCGGATAGCGGTCAACGCACCGAGCCCATTGAGGAGGTGTCCATTGATGTAGATGATGAGTTCACCGGCGTCGTGGTCGAAAAGATGGCTGAGCGCAAGGGCGAGATGACCGATATGCGGCCCTTTGGCATCGGCCGCACCCGTATCACTTTCCTTGCCCCCTCGCGCGGTTTGATCGGCTATCACGGCGAATTTCTGACCGATACCCGTGGCACCGGCATCATGCATCGGCTGTATCACAGCTATGCCCTTTACAAGGGCTCCATTCAGGGCCGCCATCGCGGCGCCATTGTTTCCGGCCAGACGGGTGCGGCCGTGCCCTTTGCCCTGTGGCATCTGGAAGAACGTGGCGTGTTGTTTATCGGCGGCGGCGAACAGGTCTATGCCGGCATGGTAATCGGCGAGAATGCCAAACCTTCGGATATGGAGGTCAACCCTCTGAAGGCGAAACAGCTGACCAATATCCGGGCTTCGGGCAAGGATGACGCAGTGCGCCTGACCACGCCCCGCCGCATGAGCCTGGAGCAGGCCATCGCCTATATTGGCGATGATGAAGTGGTCGAAGTGACGCCGCATCATATCCGCCTGCGCAAGGCGACCCTGGACCCCCACCAGCGCAAGCGCGAGCGCCGCGCTGCCATGGCCGGTTAGGCGGAATCAGGTATCAGTCCAGCGACGGCATATTGAGGCCAGAATCCCTGGCGCAGGCAATAGCCGTTTCGTAGCCCGCGTCGGCATGGCGCACGACGCCGGTGGCGGGATCGTTCCACAGCACTCTCTCGATGCGCCGTGCCGCCTCGGGCGTGCCGTCGCAGACGATGACCATGCCCGCGTGCTGGGAATAGCCCATGCCGACGCCGCCGCCATGATGGATCGAGACCCATGTTGCGCCCGAGGCGCAATTGACCAGGGCGTTCAACAGGGGCCAATCGGAGACCGCGTCGGAGCCGTCCTTCATGGCTTCGGTTTCGCGGTTGGGCGAGGCAACGGAACCGGAATCGAGATGATCGCGGCCGATCACAATGGGCGCCTGTAACTCGCCGCTGGCGACCATCTCGTTAAAGGCCAGGCCCAGGCGGTGACGGTCGCCCAGGCCAACCCAGCAGATCCGTGAGGGCAGACCCTGAAACTGGATGCGCTCTCGGGCCATATCCAGCCAATTGTGCAGATGGCGGTCATGGGGCATTAGTTCCTTGACCTTGGCGTCGGTGCGGTAAATGTCCTCGGCCGCACCCGACAGGGCCACCCAACGGAATGGTCCGACGCCGCGGCAAAACAGCGGCCGAATATAGGCCGGCACGAAGCCGGGAAAATCGAAAGCATTTTCGACCCCCATATCCTTTGCCATCTGTCGGATGTTGTTGCCGTAATCCAGGGTCGGCACGCCCGTTTCATGAAAGGCCAGCATGGCGCGAACCTGGGTCGCCATCGAGGCCATGGCTGCCGCCTCGACTGCCTTCGGGTCGCGTTCCCTGGTTTCCTGCCATTTTTCCAAGCTCCAGCCGGCGGGCAGATAGCCGTTGAAGGGATCGTGAGCCGAGGTCTGATCGGTGACCACGTCGGGGCGTACGCCACGGCGCGCCAATTCCGGGAAAATCTCCGCCGCATTGCCCAGCAATCCAACCGAGACCGGCCTCTTTTCGTCGCAGGACGTTTGCATGATTTCCAAGGCTTCATCCAAATCGTCCGAGCGCCGGTCCAGATAGCCGCCTTGCAGACGGGCATCTATGCGGCTGGCCTGGCATTCAACCGCCAGCAGTGAGGCTCCGGCCATGGTTGCCGCCAGAGGCTGCGCACCGCCCATGCCGCCCAGACCGCCGGTCAGGATCCAGCGTCCCGACAAGTCACCGTCATAATGTTGCCGGCCCACCTCGGCAAAGGTTTCGTAGGTACCTTGCACGATGCCCTGGCTGCCAATGTAGATCCAGGAACCGGCGGTCATTTGCCCGTACATCATCAGACCGACCTTATCCAGTTCGTTGAAGTGGTCCCAATTGGCCCATTCCGGTACCAGATTGGAATTGGCGATCAGGACCCGCGGTGCGTCGGCATGGGTTTTCAGCACCGCCACCGGCTTGCCCGATTGCACCAGCAAGGTTTCGTCGGCCTCCAACGATTTCAGCGCGGAGGTAATCTGATCGAAAGCCTGCCAGTTGCGGGCGGCCCGGCCAATGCCGCCGTAGACCACAAGTTCCTGCGGATTTTCGGCAACTTCGGCATCAAGGTTGTTCATCAACATGCGCAGGGGGGCCTCGGTCAGCCAGCTTTTGGCGTTCAATTCGCGGCCCCGTGGCGCCCTGATGTTCCGCGTGTTGTCCATACGTGAGCTTTGGGTCATGTCGCGCTCCCAAGTTTTGCCGTCATCCGCGCTCTGGTCTGGTATAATTCGTAGGCTGATTTTCGATCGCCTGCAAATAGTCTATGAGGCACGCCATGAGCAGAGCACGGGCCTTGGTTCCCGGAAGCGTAACCCTGGCGGATCTCGAGTCGCTATACTGGGAAAGCCCGGCGGTGGCGCTGCATGCCGACACCAAACCGGGCATAGATGCTGCGGCCGCTCTTGTAGCCCAGGCAGCCCAGGGCGAGGAAGCGGTCTATGGCGTCAATACGGGCTTTGGCAAATTGGCCAATACGGCAATTGCCGCCGCCGACACGGCGATCCTGCAGCGCAATCTGATCCTCTCCCATTGTTGCGGCGTCGGGCCGGCGCTGCCGGAACGGATTGTGCGTCTGATCATGACTTTGAAATTGCTGTCCCTGGGGCGGGGCGCTTCGGGTGTGCGAAGCGAAGTGATTGAATTGCTGACGGGCATGCTGGCCGCCGGTGTCGCCCCGGTCATCCCTGCCCAGGGCTCTGTCGGAGCGTCGGGCGATTTGGCGCCCCTGGCCCACATGACCGCGGTCATGCTGGGCGAGGGTGAGGCTATTTACAGGGGGCAGGCAATGGCGGGCGGCGAGGCTCTGGCCGCGGCCGAATTGACGCCTATCGTGCTGGGCCCCAAGGAAGGCCTGGCGCTGATCAACGGCACCCAGGTCTCCACTGCCCTGGCCCTGGCCGGTTTGTTCGAAACCTGGCGCTGCGCCATGGGCGCTATTGTCACTGGCGCCCTGTCAACCGATGCCATCATGGGTTCCGCCGCGCCATTCAGGCCGGAAATTCAGACTCTGCGGGGGCATCAGGGCCAGATAGATACGGGTATCGCGTTGCGCGCGCTGATCGAAGGTTCCGAAATTCGTGCCTCTCACCGCAGTGGTGACGAACGTGTGCAGGACCCTTATTGCATCCGCTGCCAACCACAGGTGATGGGCGCCTGTCTGGATCTGCTGCGTTTCGTCGGTCAGACCCTGGCCGTGGAAGCGAACGCCGTCACCGACAATCCCCTGGTCTTCACGTTCGATGGCAGCATCGTATCGGGCGGCAATTTTCATGCCGAGCCGGTAGCGCTAGGGGCGGATCAGATTGCGCTGGCCATTGCCGAAATCGGCGCCATCAGCCAGCGCCGGGTCGCCCTGTTGGTGGATCCGGTCATGAATTTCGGTTTGCCCGCCTTTCTCTCGCCCAATCCCGGGCTCAATTCGGGTTTCATGATCGCCGAGGTGACGACCGCAGCCCTGATGGCCGAGAACAAACAAAAAGCCTCCCCCTGTTCGGTGGATTCTACCCCGACATCGGCAAATCAGGAGGATCACGTTTCCATGGCGGCCCATGCCGCGCGGCGTTTGTTGGAAATGGCGAAAAATTTGTCCCAGATAATCGGCGTGGAACTTCTGGCTGGGGCCCAGGGTGTGCAATTTCGCGCCCCTTTGCAGACCAGCGATGTTCTGGCGCAGGTTATCGTCCGCCTGCGCCAGGAGGTGGCCCCCCTTGGCGCGGACCGCTTCCTGGCCGCCGACATGGCATGTGCCGCCGGCCTGATCAGATCGGGCGCGATCATCACCGCCGCCGGGCCTGAATTGCTGCCTGACCTTGCGCCAGAACCGGTGTCCTGAAGCCGCGATACCAGGTATCCATGGTCCAGGAGACCAGGGCGCATTCGGACCAGATCGCCCGGCTCCGATAACCAACTCGGCAAATATTGCCTGATTTGTTAGGCAATCCTTGCCCACCCGGCAACTTTTGCCCGCCCCGCGCCAAATGGTTAATTTTCCTAAACTATTAATATTACAAATAATCAAAGGCTTGTTTCAGGCCGAATCCGGGCTCCGCTTGGCACAATAATTGCACTTCCGCTGGCAGGCGCAAAACGCGCCAATCCGCAGAAGCGGGTACACCTAGAAAAAAGGACGATAGATATGCCTCTATCAGTAAATACAAACGTCGGCGCCATGTTGGCGCTGCAAAACCTCGGCAAAACCAACAAAGCGATGGATGCGACGCAGCTCGCCATCACCACCGGCCTTCGGGTCAGTGGCCCGAAGGAAGATGCGTCATCCTATGCTATCGCGCAAAATATGCGCGGTGACATATCAGGCCTCGGTGCGGTTAAGACCGCTCTGGCCAATGGTGAAGCCACTGTCAATACTGCCATCACCGCCGGTCAATCCATTTCCGATCTGTTGACGGAAATGAAGGCCAAGGTGGTTCAGGCGAACCAGGCCGGTCTCGATACCGCGTCGCGGACCTCGTTGCACAATGACTTCGTGTCGTTGCGTGACCAGATCTCGACCATCGTGGCCACCGCCGAGTTCAACGGAACCAACCTGGTGAATGGCAGTGCCTCGGCGACTTCGGTCCTGAGCACGGTCGACGGCTCGACCATCGCTGTGTCCGCACAGAAGATGGATGCCACGACGTTGGCGATTCAAAGCCAGGTGTTGAACACCTCGGCTGGTGCAGCGACCGCCCTGACCGCGATCGACTCGGCTATTGTTTCCGTGTCGGACAAGCTCGCGGCTCTTGGTTCGGTGGCCAAACGAATCGAAGTGCAGGGCGACTTCACCAACAAGCTTACGGATATTCTGAAAGCTGGTGTCGGCACCTTGGTCGATGCGGATTTGGCGGAAGAGAGCGCCAAGCTGCAGTCGTTGCAAATCAAGCAACAGCTGGGCGTTCAAGCTCTGTCGATCGCCAACTCTGGTCCGCAGACGATTCTGGCGTTGTTCTAGTAAGGACTATCGGAGGCGGCGCCACGGCGTCGCCTCCAACCTTATCAGCCGGTTCACCGCCGTAGATTCATGGCGCGGCAGCCGGTGGGCAAAGAGCTATTTGCCGGACAAACCAGATCGACAAACTTCGGAGTATGCAAATGACGATGCAGGGTTTTCAACAAGCTTATCTACAGGCGCAAAATGTCACGGAGAATCCGCGGCAGACCGAGTACCGGCTTATTGCCCAGATTACGGCGGCAATGATCAAGGCCGAAAAACAAGGTCATACGGAAACCGTTCGCGCGGTGCATTGGAACCGCCGCCTATGGTTGACGCTTCAGTCCGACTGCGCCTCGGAAGACAATGGTCTTCCAGATGGGGTGCGGGCTGGACTCATTTCTTTGGCAATTTGGGTGGATAAGCATTCCCGGAAAGTGCTGAAGCACGAGGCTGATTTGAAGCCCATGATCGAAGTTAACCGAAATATTATGGAAGGATTATCGGGAGGTTGAAGAAATTATGCGTCAGGGCCGGTTCGTTGTGCGTGGCCGTCCGTGACGTAGAGATCCGGCAAAATCGCCGGTGTAGCGTGGGAGAATGATATGGCCAATATTTCCATGTCGAACCCACTACCACCACCTTCGATTACCAAGGTGGTACAGCGTGAAGTTGATAAGGCTGCTGCCAAGCCTGCTGCTAAGTTGGCTTCCGCTGAAAGTAACGCGCCTGAGAAGCAGAAACTGGAAGGTGGTTCAAGTTCGAAACTGACCGAACTCCAGGAACTCACTGAACAGGCGTTTGTCGCTGATGACCTAAGGTTGTCGATAAGTTTTGAAAAATCGATTGGCCGTTTCGTCTACCGGGGCGTCGACCGGGAGACGGGTGAGGTGATCCGTGAGTATCCTCAAGAAGAGGTTGTTAAACGGATTGCTCATTTAAGGGAAATTGCCGGCATTACGATTGACCGGAGACTGTAAATGGCTCCGGAGTGGTGACGACACGCACGAGAAGGCCCAACGTTGGGTCTGCGAACAGAGAGACGGCCGGAAGTTAGGAGAGACTATTTTCCTTACTCCCGGCCGTCGCCATTTTAGCTGTGCGTCGAACAACAGCCAAACGGAATGCGGCCGGATTTTTGGCAGCCGCGTGGTGACATTCTAGACGACCTGGTTCAGGGCCAGGGAAACGGGTTTTTCATTACGGTTGAACGCAGTGCGCATGCTGGCGGTCCGGTCATAGCCTTCGACCGGGCGTTGCTTGGCGGAAACCTCTTCCGTAATCGCCTTCAACATCCGGTCGGTCACGGATTTGGTGGTCTGCACCAGACGGCGATGTTCTTCCAGAACTTGTTGAAAGCGCTTTGTCGCGCTTTTGAGACGGCTGATTTCGTCCGGCTCGGCCCGCGACAGCAAGGTCGGGTTGGCGTGCAGTTCCGCCATCTCACGTTCGTAAGCCGAAGCCAACGCTTCCTTTTCAGCCGAATACCCGGCCAACTCGTGGGGCAGCCGGTTTATCAGGATTTGATTCTCTTTCGCCATCACATCGTCCAGGCGCGTGGTTATATCGGTCAGGGTATCGATTGCTTTACGCGTTCGCATCGGTCTTGCCTTCCTGCAGCTTGATGATTTCACGATAGACGGCATCGGCTATACCAATGCCGCCGGTGCCGGCAATGATCTTGCCGTACTCTTCGTTCAGCAGAGCGCGGAACATGCTCTCGCCCTGGCCGCCGCCCATGGGGCCATCGGTCTTGACGCCGGCGAACATGTCATCCATCGCCCGGCTCAGAAAAAAGGCTTCGAATTCCTGGGCCGTACGCCAGGCGCCCTGACGGGCGGCGCTGTCGTCGCCGGTTGGTGCTTGCGGTTTCGGTATCGTCTGTCCCGGCACAAAGGGCGTGATGTTCATAGTCATTGTACTAAAATCTCCGCTTGCAAGGCGCCGGCCGCCTTGATGGTTTGCAGGATCGCGATCAGATCGCGGGGACCGACGCCAAGAGCATTCAGGCCATCGACCAGGTCGCGCAAGCTGACACCGGGCTTCAACATGGTCAGACGCTTGTCGCTGCCGTCGTCAATTTCGATGTCGCTGCGGTCCACGGTTGTTGTCTCGCCGGCCGAGGCAAAGGCGCCGGGTTGGGAAACCTGCTCGTTCTCGGTCACGCGTACGGTCAGATTGCCCTGGGCCACGGCCACTTCGCTGACCCGGACGCCGCCGCCCATGACGATGATGCCGGAGGCCTCGTCGATCACTACGCGGGCCGTCTGATCCGGCTCCACCACCAATTGTTCGATTTCAACCAGCAGATCGAATATCCGGCCCTTATATTCATCACCGGGAACCAGATCGATGGTCGTGGGATCCATTGCCCTGGCCAGCGGGCGGCCGAAATGTGCGTTGATCGCCTGGGATACACGGCGCGCGGTGGTCAGATCTGGATTGCGCAGGGCAATAGACGAGGTTTCGAGCGATGCCAGGCTAAAGGGCACTTCACGCTCGATAATGCCGCCGTTGGAAATCCGGCCGCCCGTCGGAACGCCCTGGGTCACCGTGCCGCCTTCACCCTCGGCGACAAAGCCGCCAATGGCTACCGGTCCCTGCGCCACGGCATAGACTTCACCATCCGCACCCAACATTGGCGTAACCAGCAGCATGCCGCCTTGCAAATTTGAGGCATCGCCCATGGTCGATACCACTACGTCCAAGCGTGTCCCGACACGGGAAAAAGGCCGCAAATTGGCGGTAACCATCACGGCGGCCACATTCTCGGTGTTCAGGCTGGCATCGCGGGTATTGACGCCCAGGCGCTCCAACATGGCTTCAAGGCTCTGTTTTGTGAATGGCGCGTTGCGCAGGCTGTCGCCGGTACCGTTTAGGCCCACTACAAGGCCATAACCAATCAACAGGTTGTCACGAATACCCTGGAAATCGGCGATGTCCTTGATCCGTGAGGCCCCAAGGGCGGGATATAAGGTGGCGCCAATCAGCAATCCGAGGATCCCGACAAAGGCACCCCGCCAGGGGGTCAGGCGACGTTGTGATGGTTTTTTGTGAGGTTTACTCATTATAGCCGCGACCCGCATACACTTTAACCCGATAAAATCATGACGCGGACGAGGCCGCTTTCGACTATGACCATGCGAGAAACATGCCAATTTTCTCGATAAATTTGTTTATTGAAATCAATAGCTTAAATTCAGTTCGTTACAAATTCTTTGGTTCCGGCGGAAAAATGTGCCCGGCACCGAGCGTTTTCTGCCGTGAAAATTCTGCCGTCGCCAGGGGCGTTACGGGCCTGGGCTTAACGAAGTATTTACGACGATTAGCCATGGTACAGGCCGCTGGTAAGGTTTTGGCTGTCCGGAAGGACTAAATCTGCTATGAAAATTTCGGGCTCCGGATCCATTCGTTCAGGCGCCACGCGCCGGGTTGAACGCAAAGGCGATGGTACCGGTGCGACCTTCCGCATAGAGGCAGGTGACTCAGCGGAAGCGGCCGGTCAGACCCAGGCTGCGGCAGCCGTGGCTGGGGTCGGCTCTCTCTTGGCATTGCAGGAAGTTCCTGATGCTACCGAACAGCGCCGCCGCGCTGTGCAAAGAAGTGATGATATCCTTGATGAATTGTATCAATTGCGCATTGGCCTGTTGACCGGCAGTGTGCCGCGGCAACGTTTGCGCCGGCTGGTGAAATTGTTGCGCGAGCGGCCGGGCGGTTACGCGGATCCGCAATTGGACAGTATTATTGCCGATATAGAGGTGCGAGCCGCGGTTGAATTGGCCAAACTGGAAATAACCGAAACTAAAAGGAAATAACGGCCATTAATGCAACCTATAGGGGTAAGGGGGTTGAATGATGGCGATGAAAATTTTTTTGCTAAGGATTCTTGATGCCGAAGGGTGAGATGACTATATTCCGCTCGTTTCTAGTCTGACACTCCTATCAACATTGCATGAGGCCGCTTCATGTCGGAAGTTAAGCTTCCCAACAATTATCGACCTACCGAAAAAGAAAAGTTCATGAGCCCCCGGCAAAAGGAATTTTTCCGGCAACGCCTGCTGGGTTGGCGTGACGAAATTTTGCGCGATGCCCAGGGGACGATCCAGAATCTGCAGGAAGATGACGGTCAAGCCCCGGACCTGGCCGACCGGGCGACGACGGAGTCTGAACGTTCCATCGAATTGCGCACCCGCGACCGGCAGCGGAAACTGGTTGGCAAGATTGACGCCGCTCTGGGACGTATCGACGAAGGCAGTTACGGCTATTGCGATGATACGGGCGAGCCAATCGGCCTGAAGCGTCTGGAAGCCCGGCCGATCGCCACCCTATCCATCGAGGCACAGGAACGTCACGAGCGCCGCGAACGGGTTCATCGCGACGAATAAACTCAGCCAAGCGGGGAGGCCGCGTCTTGGCAAACCCGGTCCAGGGACGCCGGTTCCGCTCGAGATCGCGGCCCTCGGCATGGGCGCACCCCATGCCTGCGACGAACCGGTTGTCCGCGCTGCATCGGGTAATTACGCTGGCTTTCAATCGTTGCGGAGCAACATCAAAGACCATCGGTATTGGCCCGGGTCGAAGATGGCTTAGGCAACCTGTTGCGATCGGAACAAAACAAGGGGCCGGTGGATACACCGGCCCCTCGCTTCGAGAAATTCCCTTGGCAGGCAATGTTAGAAGGGGAATATCACGTCGTAGAGCTGCTGGCCGTAACGTGGTTGTTGTACGTCGGTCAGTTGTCCGGCGCCACCGTAGGCAATGCGGGCCTCGGCGATCTGGGTATGCTTGATGATGTTGCTGGCGGAAATGTCCTCCGGCCGCACCACGCCGGTAATCGTCAGGATCCGTTTTTCGAAGTTTACCCGAACTTCCTGGGTGCCGGAGATGACCAGATTGCCGTTGGGTAAAACCTGCGTAATGATCGCGGCGACGACAAGCTTGACGGATTCCTTACGAGCGATGGAGCCGGTGCCGTTGGACTTGGATTTCGTGCCCAGGCTGGTCAGGCTGGTAGGATCGACGGCTTCTGGAAGAATCCGGCTCAAGTTGCTTTCATAACCCAGAAAATTGGTTAAATCCGAGTCTTCCGCATTGTCCCGTGTGCGCGAGGTTGCGTTGTCCAATGTTGCTTCATCGGCAATGGTAATATTTACGGTCAGAATATCGCCGATTTGCGATGCCCGTTGATCCTTGAAGAAGGCCCGGGCGCCGGGCCGCCAGAGGGAATTGGGCTCGTGCACCGCATGGCGTTCGCGCGGCATGGGTAATACCACCGGTTGGTATTTTCTAGCTTGAACCGGGTTCTTGATGGTGGTCATCGGCGGTTCGCTACCAATTGTGGTGATGCGGTCGACGACATTGCAGGCCCCGAGCATAAGCGCGGCGGCCGTAAATGCGACCATACGATATTGATTTGATTTCCGGCGAGAGTTGGTAAACACGTGAAACTCCATTACTTGGTTGCGGCCACGGCGATCTGCCGGTTAAGTGCCGCTCGTACATGATCCGGCGCGATGACCTTGGCATCCAGCGCGCGTTTGCTTTGCATATTCATAATCCGGATGCTTTCGCCCAGGGATCCGTCCTCCAAGGCCCGGCCGGTTCCGCTGAGGCTAAGGCCGCCGCTATTTAGAGTGATTGTGACCATGGTGCCTTTGGCGATCAATATGGGGGTCCGCAGATCCGACCGCTTGAACGGCCGGTTCTGGCGTAGGTTCCGTTTGGCGGCAAGTCCGATCATTTGATCCGGGTGCTCTACGACATCGGATCCCAGTAGACGCAGGCTAAGTTCCATCCATTTGATATCAGCGTTGGTTATCTGTTGCCCCTTGCGAATGGTGCGGCCGGCTACGGGGACCCGGGCGACGAAGTCCACCCGGCCACGCAAGAGCCAGCGCTGTGAGTTGCCGTCGGACCTGTCACTGTTGAGATAGGCGCTGAAGCGACCGCCGCCGCTGTCATGGCTTAGATCGTCAATTCGCAATGTGCCGCCCTGCTGCGGCCGCGGTACGCTGTTTTTGAGTCTGCTCAGGCGAATTTTGATCTGCCCTACGGCACCCTCCCGGCGGAACTCCCGGCGCAGCAATTCTGTGATTTCGGCTTCATCCACGATTTCGCCGCCGCGGCGTACAATCGCCCGGCTAACGCTGCGAGCCGGGCGCCAGGTCAGGCCATGGGCCCGGGCGATGGCTACGAGATGGCCTGTCTTGTAGACCGCGCTGCGCCCCGGCGCCGGGGCCGGGCCCACTTCCTGCCCAGCCAAGGCGCCGACGCCCGTGAACAGATCGCCCAGGGTAATGACGTCGCCCTCTACTGTTGTTTGCGGGCGCAATCGCACTTGGCTCAGGGCAGCCTGCGCAAACACGCAGACCAGCAGAAAGGTGATAATCGGGATTAGACGTTTCACGGCATCACTCCTATCTGAGGTTGGCCATGGTCCGCAGCATCTCGTCCGAAGCGGTGATGACGCGGGAGTTCATCTCATAGGCGCGCTGGGCGGTAATCAGAGAGGTGATTTCCGAGACGGCATTCACGTTCGAAGTTTCCAGGAAGCCCTGGAGAACGCTGCCATAGCCTGGGCTGCCTGGTACGCCGGAGGTTGGGGGCCCCGAAGCGGGCGTTTCCAGAAACAGATTGCCGCCTTTGGACTCCAGACCTGCGTCATTGAAAAATATGGCCAGCTCCAGTTGCCCAACGACCGTGGGATCGACGGTGCCGTCGACCTTGGCCGCGACTTCGCCATTTTCGTTGATGCTGACGTCGATCGTGTCGGAGGGAATGGTGATGCCCGGCGCCACGACAAAGCCGTCGCCGGTGACCAATTGGCCATCGGAGCTGACCTGGAATGAACCGGCACGGGTATAGGCGTCCTCGCCACTTGGCAGGGTGACCCGGAAAAATCCTTTGCCCTGAATAGCCAGGTCATAGGTGTTGTCGGTACTGCGCAGATTGCCCTGCTCGGCGATGCGGTAGACGGCGGCGGTTTTTACGCCCGTGCCAACCTCGACGCCCGATGGCACCACGGTGCCCGTATCCGAAGACTGGGTGCCACTACGGCGCAGGTTTTGATACAGCAGGTCCTGAAACTCGGCCCGCTGGCGGCGGAAACCCGAGGTGTTCATATTGGCAATGTTGTTCGAAATTACTTCGACATTTAGCTGTTGGGCCAACATGCCGGTCGCTGCGATGCTTAAACTTCTCATTTTACTTGTTCCCTATAGCCAGACATGGCGATCTTAAACGCGGCCCAGAGATTCGATGGCCTCGGTCAACAGGTCACCATCTTCCTGCATTAAATTTGCTGTCGATTGATAGGACCGCGATAAATCGATCATTTTGGTTATTTCCTTGATTGGCAGGACGTTCGAAGTTTCCAACATGCCCTGCAGTACGGATACATTGAGGGGCGGGATCTCCGGATCCTGCGTTTGATACAGGCCGGAGCCGACCGGGCTCAAATTCTGTTCGTTTTCGAAGCTCACGACGGCCAGTTTGGCGAGGGGCCCCTGGCTGTTGGAGACGGTGCCATCCCTGGCGATCGTCAGGGTAGGATCCTCGGGCGTTAGAACGATCGGCTGATCCTTGTCGTCCAGAATGGGGAAGCCTTCGTCGGTGACCAGTTGCCCGATCGCGTCCAGACGTAAATTGCCGTTGCGCGAGTAATACACACCCGTGTCGGTTTCTACTTTCAGATAACCGCCTTTGGTGACGGCCACGTCCATGGGGTTTTCCGTAGCCTTGAACTCGCCTTCGGCCAAATTGCGGGAGGTACCATAGTCACGCACATAGGAAACGGTGTCGCCGTTTTCAGTCGTTTCCAGATACTCTTCGAATAAGACACTCTCGGTCTTGTATCCGGTGGAGCTCATGTTCGCCAGATTGTTGGCGATCACTTCCATCTGGCGCTGCATGGCCATTTGGCGGGATAAGGTGATGTAACCTGTCAGTGCGGGCATTCTTGCCTCATAAAATCCGTTGTGGTTTTCTAGGTCATGGTTTCTCGTGTTGTCAGCCCTGATCATGCACGGACCGTGCCAACTCCCATGGCAAGCAAAATCAACGAGTTAACGTCGGATGACCCGCTCTGCAGCAGGCATTGGAGGCGCTCATGGCAGGCTTTGCCCGGCAAATAATGCCGAACCCGGCCAACGCTTAATAAAGCGGCCGGCACTTCAACCCCTTGTTAACTAAACTTCCTTATTTTGCCGGCATCAGATAGCCGAACTAAGCGGGAAAGAAGGTGCGAGCATGTCGGACGCGGATGTCGCCGAGGCTGACGACGTTGAAGGCGAAGAGGAACCAGAAGGCGAAGGTGGTGGCAAGAAGAAGCTGTCCGGCAAGAAACTGGTTTTGTTCATTGCCCTGCCATTGATACTGGTTTTGCTTGGTGGCGGCGTTGGCGCCTTTTATATGCTGTCGGGCGACGATGCGGAGACCGAGGCCGCCCTTGAAGGCGAGGGCGCCGACGGGGAAGCCGGCCCGGGCGGTGGCAAAATTGTCTTCTATGATCTGCCCGAAATGCTGGTCAACCTGAACGCCGGCGGTAAACGGGCAAGTTACCTGAAAATTACCGTTGCCCTTGAACTGGAAAATGCCGAGGCCGTGCCCAAGTTGGAGGTGATCCTGCCGCGTGTGGTGCACAATTTTCAGGTCTACCTGCGGGAATTACGCCTGGAAGACCTGAAGGGTTCGGCCGGCCTGCTGCGCTTGAAGGAAGAACTATTGATCCGCGTGCAACGGGCTGCGGGCGAAATCAGGATAAACGACGTCTTGTTTAAAGAAATGCTGGTGCAATAGAAAGCCGATCGGATCGCTTTGCCGTTTAAGGGCAAGATCCTCTGGAATAGCGTGAAGCGGGTGTAGGAGTTGCTATGATTGAAGACGGTGACGACGAAGCGGTAAATGATGACGATGTCGCCGCCGAATGGGCTGCCATGGTCGATGACGGCGACGAAGGCGGGGACGACGATGATGTTGCCGCCGAATGGGCTGCCATGGCCGAGGACGATGGCGAAGGCGAAGACGAGGGTGATTCTTCCGGCGCTGTTAACCGGGTCCTGAACCAGGATGAAATTGACAGTCTTCTGGGCTTCGACGCCGATGGTGACGAGGATGGGCAACGCCTGGGTATCCGGGCCATTATCAACAGTGCGCTGGTCTCGTACGAACGCCTGCCCATGTTGGAGGTGGTATTCGACCGCCTGGTGCGGGTGATGTCCACGTCGTTGCGGAACTTCACCTCCGACAATGTTGAAGTGTCATTGGACAACATCACCTCTATCCGTTTCGGCGACTATCTCAATTCCATACCCCTGCCGGCAATGTTGACGGTGTTCAAGGCGTCTGAATGGGACAATTACGGACTTTTGACTGTAGATTCATCGCTGATCTATTCGATTGTCGACGTATTGCTGGGTGGCCGCAGAGGTACGGCGGCGATGCGTATCGAGGGGCGCCCCTATACCACGATCGAAATCTCGTTGGTGGAAGAGATGGTACACGTGGTGCTGGCGGATTTAAGCGCTTCGTTTGAGCCGTTGAGCCCGGTCAACTTCGTCTTTGACCGCTTGGAGACAAATCCACGCTTTGCCACCATTGCCCGGCCGGCCAACGCTGCCGTGCTGATCCGGCTGCGCATTGACATGGAGGACCGTGGCGGCCGGTTGGAGTTATTGCTGCCCTACGCCACGCTGGAGCCAATCCGCGAATTGCTGCTGCAGATGTTCATGGGCGAGAAGTTCGGCCGCGATGCGATCTGGGAAAGTCATTTGGCAACCGAACTTTGGGGCACGAATATCGAAGTCGAGGCGGTCTTGGAGGAGCAGTTTTTGACCATTGGCGAGGTTATGACTCTCGAAGTCGGTAACACCATGATGTTGAACTCCACCACCGATTCTTCGGTACAGCTTCGTTGCGGCGGCGTTTCGCTTTTACAGGGCAAAATGGGCCGGGTCGGCTCTCACGTTGCCGTCAATGTCACCGATGGCTTGCCAGGCCAGACGTCATGATAGACCAGGCGCTGAATTTGGAGTTGTGGCTGGACGGCCTTGTCGCAATTCTGCTGATGATTACAGTCGGCTATTGTCTGGTTCTAAATCGCCGGCTGACGGCGCTACGGGGAAACCAGGTTGAAATGCGGCAATTGTTGTCGGAATTCACCGCGGCGGCCAGGCAAGCCGAAAGCAGTGTCAGCCATTTGAAAATGGCCGGCGATCAGATCGGCGGCACCCTGGATCAACGAATGGCGGCGGCCAGAGCATTGGCGGACGAGTTGGGTTCCATAACTCAATCAGGCGCCCGCCTGGCGGATCGCATTGAAAGCGGTCTGGTTGGCCGCCCCAAGCCGGATCGGCAGGCCGCTCCGTCGGGGGAAAACAACGAGGGCTCGGGAAAGTTGTCGGAATCAGAACGGGAATTGGCCGAAATTCTGCGGCAAGCCCGTTAAGCTTGACGCCACGAACCGGCCGGATGCCGGTTTGCTGGCGACAAAATGTTGCAACTGTTAGGTGCGCGCGATGCTTGGAAAAATTCGGATCCTACCAATCCTAATTCTGGCTGCGATGATGTTGCTGGGCGTCAAGGTCGTCGAACTGCGCCGTGGCGTGGCGGACTTCGGCTTTTCCGCGGCCCAGGCGCAGAGTGACAAGAGCAAGGCTGACGAGGCAAAGGGCGAGCAAAAGGGCCAGGTGGACAAGGAGAAGAAAGCCAAGTCGAAGATGACCAAGGCCGAAGAGGCCAAATCGCCTGCGCCGCCAGACGAAGCAGACAAAAAGACAGCCGAAAACGCCGGGGCAACGGACAAAGAGGCGGCCGCCGAGAAAACCGCCAGTCGAGCCAAAGTGAAAACCAAGACAAAATTCACTCCGGCGGAGATCGAAGTGCTGCAAAGACTGTCAGGCCGGCGCGAGGCTTTGCAGCAGCGATCGCGGCAAATGGCCATGCGTGAAAAAATTCTGCAGGCCACCGAAAAACGTATTGATAATAAGATTGGTGAGTTGAAGAAGCTTGAAGGGCGTATCAAAGGCCTGTTGCTGGAGCACGACAAAGAAGCCGAAGAGCAGATCAAGAGCCTGGTAAAAGTCTATGAGAATATGAAGCCGAAGGAAGCGGCAAGAATATTCGAAGAGTTAGAGATGGATATTCTGCTTGATGTGACTGAACGCATGAAGGAGGTGAAAATGGCCAAAGTCCTGGCGGCCATGGACCCGAGGAAGGCCAAAACATTAACTGTACGTCTGGCGACCCACCGGCGCCTGCCAAAGACCGGCGGCTAGTGCTGCTAATCCAGTGGCGCGAAGCAAGCAGAGTAACCGCGACATGCTCTAAGACACCGTAATGGGCCGACTGGAGAAGGACCGGCATTTTTTGGTTACTGATTATTAGGGAAGATTGGCTAGATTCCGATCTTGGCCTTTGGAAGATGTAGGCGAACATAGTTTGTTCTAGCCGACGGTGCGGAAGATGTCTCAGCAGTCACATTACGAAATATTGTCGCACAGCGGCGGCATTTGGACTGTCGAGGCAGTGGCCCCAGGTTACGATGAAGCAATCGAGCGCGCCAACGCCATCCAGCGCACAAGCGATAGCGAGGCCCTCAAGGTCAATCAGGTTTCTTTCAATAATTCAGCCGCGCAGTTTCATGAAAAAGAAGTTTTCTTCCTGGGCACCAGGCCAAGCACCGCGCGGACCTATGGCGACGATGTGGATGCCGGTGCGCCTTGTCATGCCTTGGAGGATATCTATGCCCTGCCGTCGCGCCAGGCCATTCGGCGTGTGATGCGGCAATGGTTGGACGCCCACCGCCTGACAGCGGTGGAGTTGCTGTACCTTCCTGAATACATCAACCGCTTTGCAGGGTCCGGCTCGATGCTGCAGGGTACCGTACAGCGTGCCGCGATGGCCCAGGCCGGCGCCTACAATATGGACGTCAAAGTGCGTCAGCGGGAATTGCACACTCTCTTTGATGAGGTCAGTGCAAAAGCAAAATCCATGTGGCGGTCGGAACTTATTCCGGCCATTGAAAATGACGATCTGGACGCCTTGGCTGATCGTTTAACCACCGGGAAAGACAAGGAGTACATATTCAACGCGGCACTGGCGAATTGGCTGCGGCGGTTCGATTCCGGTCTGGCGAAATTCATCGCCTTGCTGGAATTGGCAACGCAATCCAAGAAACCGGCGACGACTGCGCATTTGGATAGTTTTCTGACCGATTTTCTCGAAGATGCCAGTTTGGTCGCCAGGCTGATCGGCAATCAAAACAGTTTGGGTGATGCCGTTTTGCGCCTGGCGGAATTGATCAACCCGGGCGCGGCGGCGACGGCCGCAATCGCGGCCGGGGTTCCGGCAACGGCCAAGAAAGGCGCCGCGGGAAACCGTCCGGCGGTTCAGGACGAGATTTATGACGATTCCGTTGATGACGACGATGCGTTCCTGGAACATCCCGCCGTGGAGCAATTTCGCAAGCTCATGTGGCGCGGGCGCTTTCCTAAATGCCGGCAGACCCTGATCCGCCGCATGAAACAAACCGTGCTCGGACCCCGTTCCTTCACCGGTGACGGTGCCGTGGCGGACGCGCAACTCTTGCGGCGGATGCATGATGGACTATGCGATGAAGACGGCAATTTCGTCCTGGGCGCTGATCTGGAGGCAGCTTTCGTGACGCGGTCGCAGACCTACCTCACCAGCACTTCGATTGGCGGTATGCTGGAGGGAGTGGCGCTGCCGTTGCAGCGGCTGGAGATCCTGCTGGAAGTCGAAAAGGGTATTTTCGGCGATGCGGGCCGACAGCGAATTGGCGCCTACATTCTGGCGATCTTACAAGAGCCGGAGAATCAGACCGCCTTGCGCAAGCCGGACATCGCACCGGCAGTCCACATGCGGAGTTTGGCCGTTGCGCAACGGCGCGCAAATGAATCCAGTTTATCGGAAACGCAAAAGCACGCCGCAGAGGCGCTTCTTGATGAGCTTGGCGGCGATCTTATGGCCGAGGGGCAGATTTTGGCGAAAATAGCCGACCGGTCGTCCAGCAACATTGACGAGTGCATATCTATTCTGAAACTTTGCGCGGCGGGGAGTTTTACCGAAGGACGGGCCGCGGACATGGCCCGCAAGCGGGCTACGGCGGTTATGCGTGCGCCGGGCTTTGCCAAGGCCTTTCTGCGCCGGGCGAACGACACGGCCGAAATGAAGGCGATGCTCGCGGAGCTCGAAATTCTGATGACCAAGGCGGGCACCAGTGAACTTCCTTTGATGGGAGCGATGGCTGCGGCGCAGGCATAAATCAACGATTTTGCCGCCCTCTTAAACCGCCGTTAACCCTTTTTCTTTAGATTTTTCTGATCGCTATCTGGGACAAGCGTTGTTGTCGGGGCATCGGGGCAACGGCAAAGCTGGAGGGTCAATATGAGCGCGACCGCATTTCTGCCAAATCTGGCCGATACGATCGAGGAAATTCGCCAGTCAAGCGGCGGGCCGGTTGCCATTGACGATGTCGCCGGCATCGTCACCTCATTGATGACTTCGATCCAGGGCGATCTGTCTTCCACTGATTTGCAGGCCTATCAGGAATTGGATGAACTGGTCTGCTATATCAAGAATGCCCGCGCCGAGATTTCCGCCATTCGTCCAGACAGCATCCGTGAGACGGAAATTCCGACCGCCAACAGCGAACTGGATGCCATCGTGTCGGCGACCGAGGAGGCCACCGGTGTTTTCCTGGATGTGGCTGAGCAGTTGGAAGCCTTGGCCGACAATCTGGGCGGTGACGACGGCGAAAAGCTCTACGAATTGACGACCCGGATGTACGAAGCATCGAATTTTCAAGATATTACCGGGCAACGGATCACCAAGGTGGTCAGCACCCTCAGCTTTATCGAAGCCAAGGTTGAGCGTCTGTCTCGTATCATCGACGGCCAGCAGGTCAGCGACGAGGATGCCCTGTCGATGGAGGACCTGATGCCGCAGGACGACCGCCCCGACGCCGACCTGCTGCATGGTCCCGAAATGCCAGAGGAAGCCAACAATCAGGACGATATCGATGCCCTATTGGCGAGCTTCGATTGATGCATCATGGACCAGCCGCGCCAGGCCGATAGACGCTCCAGCGAGGACCACGGCAATGTTGTCCTGATGTCCCTCTATCTGCTTCTGGTCGCCTTCTTTGTGCTGCTAAATTCCATGGCGCAATTCGAAGAGTTCCGCATTGAAGAGGCGATGGGCAGCGTCAAATCAGAGTTTCGCAACGAATGGGCAACTGCCGACACGGGTCCCTCGCTTCCCAGTCAAAAGGGCCGGGCGCCCGCCGTGGATGATTTTCACGGCGAGGTGCGCCAGTTTTTTGAAGAATTGCTGCCGGTCGATCATGTGGATCTGGTGCGGCAGGGTGACATTATCCGCCTTGCCGTACCCATCGACGATCTGTTTCGTCCGGACGAGGTCACGCCCCGACCGCGCGGCGGGCCGTTTCTGGACCGTTTGGCGGTCAGCCTGAAACAAAAGCGGCCGGGTTTGCAGGCCGAAGTGGAAATGGTCTTGGGTACTGGCATAACCTTGCCTGGCGGAGATAATGCCGTCGGCGCGTTTGAATTGCGCCGGGTCTCCAGCCTGGCCCATGCCATGCGCCGGCGCGGAGTTGCCGCCCCGGCAGTCCGTACCGGCCTGGTGCCTGGCGATCCTGGACAGATTTCATTCATTTTTCGGCTCCATGACGAAACCCGCGCGCGCGTGACGTTTTCCGAGATGGTGGTGCGGCGATGACGGAAATTTCATCATCCCGCCCCCGGCGCCCGGCCTCGCGCGCCTGGATGGTAACCTTCGCCGATCTGCTTTCCCTGCTGTTGGCGTTCTTCGTGCTGCTGTTCTCCATGTCGAGTATGGAAACCAATGCCTGGAAGACGCTGGTCGATGCCCTGTCAAGCCGCCTGAACCCGTTGCATCAATGGATTAAGCCGCTGGTGGATACGGAAGACAGCGCGCCCAAACTGTTCGCCAAACGGGCCGTTGATTTGGACTACCTGGCGGGCATCCTACGGGCCAAGATGGCTGACAGCGAAATCCTAAGCCAAAGCGTTCTGCATCGCCTGGATGACGCCCTGGTCGTTTCACTACCCGGCCATTTGATCTTTTTGCCTGGCCAGGCGCGATTGCATGACGGCAATGAACGGACCATGGCGGCCTTGGCCGGGGCTTTGAAACTGGTTGGCAACAATATTGAACTGGTCGGTCATACAAACGCCTCGCCGCCGCCCAACGGCTCGACCTTTAACTCCAACTGGGATCTCTCTTTGGCCCGTGCCATGGCCCTTGCCAACGGCTTGCGGGCCGTGGGTTATGCCCGCGCGATCAAGGTCCTTGGCGCCGCCGATGCCGGCTATCACGATATATCATCGAAACTGCCCGATGCCCGGCGCCAAAGTCTGTCGCGGCGGGTTGATGTGGTGATCCGCGAGACCTCGGCCGAGGGAGATATTCATGCGCCGTAGCAGAATTTTCCTGGCCGCCATCGCCTTGCTGATGGCATTTATTTTCGCCGCCGGGTCTGGCCACGAAGCCCTGGCCGCGAGCAAGGTGAAGCTGCGGGCGGGCGTTCACAAGAACTATGCCCGTATCGTCTTCGATTGGCCGGTTCCGGTCACCTACACCACGGATTTGCGCGCCGACAATCTGCGCATTCGTTTTTCCAAGCCCTTTGTGGCGAACTACGCCGCCGTTCGCCGGCACCTGGATAAATACGTTGCTGACATCGTAGCCTCTGAGGACGGCCATGCGGTTGATATAAAATTATTGCGGCCTGTTCGCCTGCGCGACCGCCGCATCGATGGGGTTCTGGCCTTTGACCTGCTGGCCAAGCCAAAGGCCGGGGCGGGCCCTCTCGCCGGCAAAAAAGCTTCGGGCACGGCGGCGGCTAAGCCTGCCGCAAAGAAGAAACGCCCAGCGGCGACTTCGGCCCAGGCGCGGCTTGGCACGGCGGAACGGGTTTCGGTCCGGGCCGGCGAACATGGCAAACTCAGCCGTCTGGTGTTCGATTGGCGGCGCAATGTCGGCTATACCGTGGTGCTTGGCGAGGGTGGCCTGAGCGTGGCTTTCGCGCGCCCGGCCCATTTCGACCTGTCCGAGTTGCAAAAAGATCCGCCCCGTTATATTCGCGGCGCCGAAGCGGCCGTTGACAAGGATGGGGCGCGGATCACTGTGCGCACGAACGAAGGCGTCCGTTTCCGTCATTTCCGCGCCGGCACCAAAGTCGTGCTGGATATCTATGCCGAGAAAAATGGCCGCGAAAAAAGGAAAACTCAGACAGCCAGGCGGGGCAAAACCGGCAACGATGCGAAACCCCAGCAAACCGTGGCCAAGGCCGTGCCGGGCGTCGGTCCGGCAAGACCAGTCGCGAATAAGTCCATGCTGCGCGCGGCCCAGGAGCATGGCATTGAAGACGACGTCAAGCTGGCCGCGAAGGCAGCCACGGGTGGCCCGAAATCCCTGCTTGGCAGCGCCAAACAGGCGCAGCCGGAAAGCCCTGGCGATGCGCCAATGGCCGGCGATGAAGATCCTGGCGAATTGCACGATGTCAGCATCGAATTGGCCGAAAAGGATGAAGAGCTAAGGCTTTTGTTTGCCTGGGAAAAGCCGGTGCCCGCGGTCGTTTTCGAACGCTCCGGCTATGTCTGGGCGGTGTTTGGCCGCCGCTCTGAAATCAACAGCCGGCGCCTGATCGGCAACGACTGGATCAGCGGCGCCGATCAAATCCGCAATGACAATGCCACGGTGCTGCGTCTGAAGGTGCGCGCCGGCGTCTTTCCGGTCATGCAACGGCGGGGCAGATTTTGGCAGTTGACCTTGACCCCCGCCAGGGGCGGCCCGAAAACTCTGCTGTCACCGGTGGCGCAGCCGTTTCACAAGAACGGACCGCGGGTCTTCATACCGGCCAAGGACTCCGCCCGCCAGGTGCGTCTATACGATCCGGAAGTCGGCGATGAGGTCTATGCCGTACCCATGCTGGATTCCGGCGCCGGGGTGCCGATCCGCCACAGCTATGTGGAATTTCAACTGCTTGCCACCGCCCAGGGCCTGGTCATCAAGGCCGAGATCGATGATCTTATAATCCGCGCCGCGCGGCGCGGAGTGATCGCGACGACCAAGACCGGGCTGGTCATATCCGCCCTCGATGCCAATTCGGTACAGGCCGCGAATACCTATTCCGCGTCCATGAAGCGTCCAATCATGAAATTGTACAATTGGCGCGGCGGCCGGCCGGACGATCCCAAGGCATTCGAGGAGTATCACAAAACGCTTCTGTTTCGCCTGGCGTCCGCGCCCAAAGCGGGCCGCAACAAGGCGCGCTGGGAACTGGCTAAATTCTATCTTGGCCAGGGTCTGTTCGCCAAGGCCGGCGGCACCATGCAGCTGATCGAGGAAAACGACGCCCGCGCGGCCGCGGACCCTCAGTTCCGCGCCGCGCGGGGTTTGGTAAGCCTGCTGCTGAACCGTCTGCCGGGTGCCGAGAAGGATCTGCGCAATGTTGATCTGCGGCTATTCCCCGATGTGGCCCTTTGGCGCGGCAGCGTCATGTCCCGTCGCGGCAAATTCGACGAGGCAAACCGGCAGTTCGTTCAGGGCGTCAGGGCTTTGCCGGACATGCCAGAAGAGTTTCGCGCCCGCCTGTTCGAGGATTGGGCCGTGGCCGCTGCGGCGATTGACGACAAGGCGAGCCTGCACTCGGCGGCACAGCAATGGCGTAAAATGGAGAGCGGGCCACGCGTTACCACTGTCCTGGAATTCCTGGCTGGTCAGGCGGCGTTGCGGGAAAAGGAATATGGAAAGGCTGAAAAACACCTCCGAA
The DNA here is from genome assembly GCA_021776235.1 of Alphaproteobacteria bacterium. GTDB lineage: Bacteria > Pseudomonadota > Alphaproteobacteria. The sequence continues at coordinate 80,473 of JAJFGG010000062.1, forward strand.
CGGCGATCGAGGCGGGCTATCGCCCCTATGCCGCGCGGGCCCGTCTGGCCTTGATCGATGCCGAGAGAGAGCAGGAAAAGATTGATCGGGATGAGGCCATTGGGCGCTATGAAAGCCTGCGTTTCGCCTGGCGCGGCGACAAAGTAGAGCTGGATCTGATTGGCCGTACCGTTGGTCTGGAACTGGACAAGCAGGATTATGCCGCGGCCATGGGTCATTTGCGCGACGCCGTATCCAATTTTCCGAAAACCAAGACGACCCTGGCAATGGCCGAGCGCATGAAGCAGACCTTTGTCGATCTATTCCTGAACGGCAAGGCGGATAACCTGCCGGCCATCAGCGCTCTGGCCCTGTATTTCGAGTTCAAGGAACTGACGCCCCTGGGCAAGCAGGGCGACGCCATGATCCAACGCCTGGCCGACCGGCTGGCCGACGTGGATCTTCTGGATCGGGCCGCGCGCCTGTTGGAGCATCAGGTCCGCTATCGTCTGCGTGGGGCCGAGAAAATCAAGGTCCAGACCCGGCTGGCGGTGATCTATCTGCTCGACGCCATGCCGGAAAAGGCGCTGAAAATTCTGCGTGCCGGCAAGACCAAGAAAATGAGCGATGCGCTGCTGGCCCAACGCCGCTATCTGCAGGCCCGGGCCCTGGCGGAGCTGGACAAGATTGACGAAGCCCTGGCCCTGTTGGCGGCCGATGCCTCTGATCCGGCGAAACTGCTGCGGGCCGGGATCTATTGGCGCGGCCAACGCTGGGCCAGCGCCGCCGAAAGCACGGAAAATCTGTTGGGCCAGCGCTGGCGCGCCGATGATGGCCTGAACCCCATCGAGCAGAGCCAGGTGGTGCAACTGGCCGTCTCCTACTACATGGCCGGCGATGCAAAATCGTTGAAGGGTCTGAACCGACGCTATGGCGACAAGATGGCCAAGGGGCCGCACGCCGAAACCTTCCGGGTCTTGACCCACAAGGTCGATCAGTCGCAAACCAAGTTCCGCGTTATTGCCGGCCAGATCGCCCGCGTCGCCGACCTGGAGGCCTTAAAGGCCTCCTACCGCGTCAAACTCAAAAACGGCGGCCACAGCGCCC